>NZ_QYLP01000031.1 GCF_003614925.1 Arthrobacter celericrescens | reverse complement strand
GTCTTCCCAGCATTCGAAGATGTTCGGGCAGCCGGCTTCCTCGCACACGGTGTGCAGGCCTTCCTGCTTCACGAGGTTCTTCAGGCCCACGAACTCGGGCCCCATCTGGACCTTGGCCTTGATCCACTCGGGCTTGCGTTCGACCGGGACCGCCTTGTTGCGCTGCTCAACACGCAGCAATTTACGGCCTTCAGGTGCCAGGGTCACTGGATAGCTCCTTCGGGGCTGAGGACGAGTGCTTCTTCGTGCTTGCGGAATTCTTCCACGAAGCGGTCGACGATGTCCGCGGGGTTGATGGTGCGGCCCGTCTCCAGGGACATGGTGGTGACCCCGGCGTCCGTGATGCCGCAGGCGATGATCTGCGCATAAGGGGCGAGGTCATTGCTGCAGTTGATGGCGACGCCGTGCATGGTCACGCCGTCGAGGACCCGGATGCCGATCGCGGCGATCTTCCGGTCCGGGCCCTTGCTGTCGGCCTTGATCCAAACCCCGGCCCGGCCCTTGATGCGCTCGGCCTTGATGCCGTAGTCCGCCATCACGGCGATCATGGTGGCTTCCAGCCGTTCAACATAGTCGCGGATGCCGGCTCGGTTCTTCAGTTTGATGATCGGATACGCGATCAACTGGCCCGGGCCATGCCAGGTGAGCTTGCCGCCGCGGTCGACGGGAACCACGGGGGTTCCGTCGAAGGGACGCTCGTGGTCTTCCGTCAGCTTGCCTGCCGTGTAGACAGCGGCGTGCTCCAGGAGCAAGACGGTGTTGGGTCCCTCGCCGGCAACAACTTTGTTGTGGATTTCGCGCTGCGCGTCCCAGCCGTGCATGTAATCAACGAAATCGGGGGCAAGACCCAGTTGTGAAAACTCAAGAGTCATGCGTTCAAGCTTAGACCCCGTGCGTGCCAGGCCATGATTTTGTGGCCAAGCTCTCAGTCATCACCGGTGAATTGGCTGCCTGTGGATAACTTCTGCGGGGTTTCCGGGTTTCAGGTAATCCTTGAAGCATGGAAATTCCCAATGCCCCGCTGATTCCCGGGCACGAGGCGGTCCGTGAACTGGGACGCGGCGCTAGTGCCTCGGTGTGGCTTGCCACCGCGAAGAACGACGGCCGCCAGGTCGCCGTCAAGTGCTTTATCGGAACAGCCACGATGGCCGACCCGCAGTCCATGGCAGGCCTGCAACGGGAAGTCAGGATCCTCTCCCGCCTCCAGCACGAGCACCTGCTGCGGCTGCACGACGTCGTCCGGCTCGGCGGCAGCTTCGACGGCCAGCCCGGGCTGGTGATGGACTATGCCGCCGGCGGTTCCCTGGGACACCTGGTCAGCACGCGGAAAAGGCTCAGCGTGGGCGAGACGGTCACCGTCATCACGCCATTGGCACGCCTGCTGGCGTTCCTCCACCAGGAAGGCGTGGTGCACTCCGATGTGTCCCCGGGGAACGTGCTGTTCACCGCGCACGGCAAGCCGCTGCTGGCGGACCTTGGCACGGCACGGATGCTCGGGGACCCCGGGACGGCACCGGCCGAGGGGACGCCCGGATTCAATGATCCGGCAGTAGGCGGCGCGTCAGGCGTCCTCCGCCCCGAGCGGGACTGCTTTTCCCTGGCCGCCCTTGCCTGGTACTGCCTCACCGGGATGCCACCCGAGACCGCATCGAGGCGCCCGCCGCTCACCCTGCTCGTGCCCGAGGTGCCGCCGGCGCTGGCCGCCGCGATCGAGGCGGGGCTCCAGGAGGACGCCGCAGCCCGCCCGCCGGCGATGGCCTTCGGGGCTGCCGTCTACCGGAGCGCGGCGGCGGCTCCCGTGGATCTCTCCGACGCGGTGGACAGCACGGTTGTTCCGGAACTGCTGACCCGGCGCCGGCCCGCGCCGGGCAAGGGCCTGCGTGCCAAACGCCTGGCGGGCGGGCTGGGCAGGTTTGCGTCCAGGCTTCCAGGCAGGGCTTCCGTCGCCGGGGCCGGGCAACGGCCCTCGGCGCGGGCCCGGCGGAAGGTCCAGGGCCGGGTTGTCGGCGCACTGGCCGTTGCGCTTCTGGTCGCCGGTGGCATCTGGTGGTCCGCGGCGCCGCCGAAGCCCGGCACAGAAGCCCCAAGCGCCGGCGCGCCTGGGCCCGCGGGTGTCCAGGTCCCTGGGACGACTCCAGGGAGCGCGGCCGCCGCCGGCACCAAGCCCGGCGGCACGGGTCACGGCATCAGCGAAACGGTCCGCGCCCAACTGCGCTCCGAACGGCCCGAGGAAGCCATCAAAGGCCTGTCCGCCCTCCGCGACACCGCCCTGCGCACCGGAAAGTTCGACCTCCTGGCCGAGGTCAACGCCCACCGTTCTCCCGCGGCCGCCGCCGATGCGAAAATCCGGGCCCAGATGGAAAAGGCGGGCGTCGTCCTGGCGGGGTTCACCACCGTCCTGAAGGACATCCGCGTGTCCAGTCCTCCGCGCGACGGCGAAGCGGCCGTCACCGCCGTCGTCGAGACCTCCGGCTTCGAGGAGCGCGACGCCTCAGGGAAGCTGGTCCGTACCCGCGCGGCCGGGGAGCCGCAGAGACTGCGGCTGGTCCTGTCAAAGGTCGACGGCGGGTGGCGGATTGCGGACATCCTCGCCGGAAGCACCTGAAGGGACACCTGACGGAACGGTCCGCGGACCGCCCGCCCCGAAGGCCGGAATCAGCGGAGCTCCCCGGCCAGCCACGCCGCGGCGTCGGAGAGCGCCGGGTGCTGCCACTCGAAACCGGCGTCGAGCAGCCGCGCCGGCTCCATCCGCTGGCTCGCCAGGACCAGTTCATCGGCCAGCCGCCCTAGCACCAGGCGCAGCGCAGGCGCAGGAACCCTGAAGAACGCGGGCCGGTGCACCGCCGTGGCAAGGGCGGCCACCAGGGCGTTGACGTCCGCGCTTTCCGGGGCGCAGACGTTCACCGGGCCCTCGAGCCCGGATCCGAGCAGGAATTCAAAGGCGGCAACCTCGTCGGGCATGGTGATCCACGGCCAGAACTGCCGCCCGCTGCCGAAGGGACCACCCAGGCCAAGCTTCAACAGCGGGAGCAGGGGACCGAGGGCTCCTCCTTCCGGGCTGAGCACCACCCCGGTCCGCGGCGTGACAACCCTGACCGCCGACGGCGCCGTGTGCGCGGCAGCCTCCCACTCGACGCACAGCCTGGACAGCACGCCGGAACCCGGGCCCGCATCCTCCCGGAGCACACCGGGGCGCGAACTGTAGTACCCGGAAGCCGACTGGCTCAGGAACACCTGCGGCGGAAGCTCCACCCGGGACATCGCCGCCGTCAGGGTTTCCGTTGACTGCAGGCGCGAGGCCGACAGTACCCGCAGCCGGGCCTTGGTCCAGCGCCGGTCGCCGATGCCGGCGCCCGAAAGGTTGATGACGGCACCGGCCCCGTCAAGGACCGTCCCGTCCAGCACCCCGGCCGCCGGATCCCAGGACGATTCATCGGGAGCGGACGCCGGCCGCCGGACAAGCCGGACCACCTCGTGCCCCTTGCTGCGAAGGCTCTCCGCCAGCGCGGTCCCGATCAAGCCCGATGCTCCGGAGATGACGATTCGCATGCCTTCATCACACCACGGCACGCCGTTTTCACGCTGCAATGACGCCGTCCGGAAGGGCAACGGCCGGTTGACTATGATCGAACAATGACCTCCTCCAGTTACTTCCGTTTTCCGCATCTGCACGGCGACCTGGTCACCTTCGTGGCCGAGGACGACGTCTGGATCGCGCCCCTCGCCGGCGGACGCGCCTGGCGGGTTTCGGCCCAGCAGTTGCCGGCCCGCAACCCCCGCTTCTCGCCGGACGGAAAACAGCTTGTCTGGACCACAGTCGTCGGCACCGCACCGGAGGTGGTCACGGCCGACGTCGACGGCGGGAACTACCGCCAGCTGAGCTACTTCGGTCACAGCAGCACCCGGGTCCGGGGGTTCACCCCCGCGGGCGAGGTGCTGCTCACCAGCTCCTACCGGCAGTCCGAAAGCCGCCACAGCTACCCCTACGCGCTGCCGCTGGGCGGCGGCTCCGCCGTCGAGCTCCCGTACGGGCCCGTTGAATCCGTGGCTTTCGGGCCGGAAGTGGGGGATGAACGGCCGGTGGTCCTGGCCACCGTGCTGTCCCGGGAACCCGCCTGGTGGAAGCGGTACCGCGGCGGAACCGCCGGGAAGCTGTGGATCGACCGCGATGGCAACGGCGAATTCGAACGGCTGGTGCCCGAACTCGACGGCAACCTCACGGACCCCCTGTGGATCGACGGGCGCATCGCTTTCCTCTCGGACCACGAGGGCCACGGCAACCTGTACTCGGTGCTCCCGGACGGCAGCAGACTGCGCCGGCACACCGACCACGAGGACTTCTACGTGCGCCACGCCGCGACCGACGGCACGCGCGTGGTGTTCGAGTCCGCGGGAGAATTGTGGGTGTTGCCCGGACTCGCGGAGGACGCCACGGCCGTGAAGCTGGACATTACCCTCGGTTCGGCATCGCAGAACCGCCGCCCGGCCCCGCTGAAGGTCGGCACGCACCTCGGCGAGGTCTTCCCCAACGAGGCAGGTACCGCCAGTGCCGTGGAAAGTCACGGCACCATCCACTGGCTCCGCCACAAGGACGGCCCGTCCCGGGTCATCGAGGCCACCCCGGGTGTGCGCGCCCGCCTGCCCCGCCCCCTGGCCGGCGGAAAGATCGCCTACGTGGCGGACCACGACGGCGTCGAGGCCATCTACATCAAGGACATTGCGGCCCCGCTTTCCGCGCAGGCGGGCTCCGGGCCGGAAACCGCGGGCGAGGTCCCGTCCACGCAGCCGGAGGCCCCGCAGTCCGGTGCCCTGCCGCGTCCCGTGTCGGCGGCGGCGGTCACCGGGAACGGCGGCACCGGCGTCGCGGCCGGCACGGCTGTACCGGACCAGGAAGCTGCGGAGCACCCGGACAACAACGCGCCCGACGGCGGAGCCTCCGCAACGGAGACGGTTGCGGACGCCGCCGGATCGGTCCGTCGCATCGACTTCCCGCGTCCCGCCCGCCCCAGCGCCCTCGAAGCAAGCCCGGACGGCCGCTGGCTGGCCGTCGGCACCGCGTTCGGGGACGTCTTCCTGGTCGACACCCGCGACGGTTCCCTCGAACCCCTGGTGACCATCGGAGACGGCACCATCGATGCCCTCGCGTGGTCACAGGATTCGCAGTGGCTTGCCTGGTCGGAACCGGTCACGTCCTTCGGCTCGCGCAGCAAGCTCCGGATAGCCAAAGCGGACCGCAGCAGCGGCATCATCGACATCACGGATGGACGCTTCTGCGACGAATCGCCCGTGTTCACCCCGGACGGCAAGTTCCTCGCCTTCCTGTCCAACCGCAGCTTCGACCCCGTCTACGACGGACATGCCTTCGACCTTTCCTTCCCGAGCCCCATCAAGCCGTACCTGCTGGCCCTCGCCGCGGACACCCCGTCGCCCTTCGGCCCCGCCATCGAGCCGTTGGAGACGGCCGCGGAACCGGCCGCGTCCGCCGGGGCCGTCCCCGAGGTGCGGGTCGACGTCGACGGCCTTCCCTTCCGGGTGATCGGTGTGCCCGTCCCGCAGGGCAACTACTCCCAGCTTTCGGCACCGGACGGGGCGCTGCTGTGGCTCGACACGCCGCTTTCCGGCGTCACCGGCGACGGGCGGGGCAGCCTGCAGGACAAGGCCCCGGCACCGTCCCTGGTCCGTTACGAACTGGGCAAGCAGAAACAGAGCACGCTGGTGCCGGCCCTGACGCGCTACCGGCTGTCGGCCGATGGCAAGAAGATCGTCTTCGTCCACGAAAAGCAGCTCAGCGCGGCCCCCGCCACGGCCAAGGCCGACGAGGAATCCGGCGAGCTGGTGAAGGTTGACCTGCAGCGCATCCGGGTGCTCCTGGATCCGCTGGCTGTCTGGGGCCAGGCCTTCGACGAGGCGTGGCGGCTGCAGCGGGACTTCTTCTGGACCGAGGACATGGCCGGCCAGGACTGGGACGCCGTGCACCGGCGCTACCGTCCCTTGGTGGAGCGCCTCGGCTCGCACGACGACCTCGTTGACCTGCTGTGGGAACTGCACGGTGAACTGGGCACCTCGCACGCCTACGTGCGCCCGGCAGCCGTGACCGAGCCCGGCAGCAACGGCCAGGGCCGGCTCGGCGCCGACTTCGAGTACCGCAACGGCGGCTGGGAGATCACCCGGATCCTGTCCGGCGACTCCTCCGATCCGCTGGCCAATCCGCCGCTGAAGCGGCCCGGTGCCGACGCGAAGGACGGCGACATCCTCCTGGCGATCGACGGCGTCGCGCTCTCCTCCGAGTTGACCCCGGCGAAGCAGTTGCTCGGCGCCGCCGGGCGGGCCGTGGAACTGACACTGCGCAACGGACCGGGCCACGGTGCCGCGGCCGGGCAGCAGCGGCGGATCGCCGTCGTCCCGCTCAAGGACGAGGAACGGCTCCGCTACCAGGAATGGGTGCACGGCAACCGTCGCACGGTCCGGGAAGCATCCAACGGCACCTTCGGGTACCTGCACGTGCCGGACATGATGGCTAACGGCTGGGCACAGCTGCACCGGGACCTGGACACCGAAACCGCACTGGACGGCCTGATCGTGGACGTGCGCCGGAACCGCGGCGGCCACACCTCCCAGCTGGTGGCCGAACTGATCGGCCGCAAGGTGACCGGCTGGAGCATGCCGCGCGGCGAACGGCCCCGGACGTATCCGCACCATGCTCCGCGCGGGCCCGTGGTGATCCTCGCCGACGAGTTCGCCGGCTCCGACGGCGACATCATCACCCAGGTCTCGAAGCTGCGGGGGATCGGGCCCGTGATCGGCACCAGGACCTGGGGCGGCGTGGTCGGCATCGACAACCGCTTCACCTTGGCCGACGGCACCGGAGTCACCCAGCCGCGCTACGCCACCTGGTTCGGCGACGGCGTCGCGTGGAGCGTGGAGAACTTCGGCGTCGAACCGGACATCGAGGTGCTCTTCCCGCCGCACGCCTACGCGGCCGGCACCGACCCGCAGCTGGAATACGGCATCGGCGCGCTCAAGGAGATGATCCAGGAGCTACCCACGGACCGGCCGCCGCTGCGCGAGGGCTACCGCACGCTCCGTCCGGAACCGCTGCCGCCGCGGCCGTAGGACCGCCTGTTCCCGGGACCTGCACCCGGGGACGACCGGGGCCCTGTCCCTCCTTCCGGAGGGCCAGGGCCCCAGTTCGTTTGTATCAGTCCTAGGCGTCCAGCGTGGCGTCCAGGGTGATGTCGATGCTGGCAAGAGCGCCGGAGACGGGGCAGCCGGTCTTGGCTTCGCCGGCGATCCGCTGGAAGTCCTCTTCAGTGATGCCGGGAATCGTCGCGGACATGGTGAGGTGGCTTCCGGTGATGCCGGTGCCGGGAACGAACGTCACGTCGGCCTTGGTGCGGACCTCTTCCGGTGCGTAGCCGGCTTCGGCCAGGGCGTGGCTGAAGGCCATCGAGAAGCATGCGGAGTGGGCTGCGGCGATGAGTTCCTCCGGGCTGGTCTTGCCGCCGGACTGCTCGGTGCGTGCCTTCCAAGTGACCTCGTAGGTGCCCAGGCCGGAGCTGTCCAGCGTGGTGTTGCCGGCGCCTTCGATCAGGTTGCCGTTCCAAACGGTGTGTGCGGTGCGTGTTGCTGCCATGTCCACTCCTCAGCGTCGTCGCGAATCGGCCTCCGGCGGGGTACCGGAGGCCATCATGCTCAATCCTAGGGATTCCCGGGCCGCGCCGCACAGGCTGTCCGCTGCGGGTGGAATATGACTCCGTTCCCTAGACTGTGCGCCATGGAGAACCTCATGGAAACGTCCCCCCGCCCGCGGATCGCCTCGATCATGATCAACGCCGTGGACGCCGGCCGGCTGTCGGAATTCTGGTCCGTGCTGCTGGAGCTTCCCGTGGCCGCCCGGCACGAGGACTTCATCTGGCTCGAAGCGTCGGCCCCCGGAACGCCGCAGCTGGCATTCCAGCAGGTGGCTGTTCCGACGGAGGGACGGCGCCGGCTGCACCTGGACCTGCACCACCCGGAACCCGCCGTCCTCCGCCGCCGGGCGGAGTGCCTGGGGGCGCGGTTCGTGGAAGGGCACGACATCGGCGACTTCCACTGGGATGTCACGCAGGACCCCGAAGGCAACGAGTTCTGCATCGCTGCCGACTGACGCGGGCGGACTCCGGAAGCTCGCCCGGGCCCCTGGCCCCCTGCGTTAAACGCGGAAGGCCACCCCGACGCGGCGGGGTGGCCTTCACAGTCTCCGGGAATTACTGCCAGATGGTCGCGATGGCGATGTTGATCAGCGCCAGGCCGCCCACGCCGTGGGCCAGGCCGGTGGAGACGGGCTCGCCCTTCTTGACCTTGCGCGAACCAATCACAGCCAGGACTGCCACGGCCAGGCCGATCGCGAACTTGATGCCGAGCTTGAAGTAGTTGGCGTCCATGTCAAGGACGGGAATCAGGCCCATCATGGCGATGCCGGTGAGCAACTGGAGGAACGCACCGTCGCGCTGGCGCGGGTGGACGGTCGGTTCCTTGATGGTGGCGATCCAGTAGCCCACAATCATGGCCGCGCCGACAACGTGCAAGAAGACCAGAATGCTATAGAGAATACCCATGGCTACAGCTTAGCGAGCAGCTTCTACGTCCCGTAGCAAAGCCACGGCGTGAATTGGGAACAGAAAAGCGGGGCGGCCCGGTGGTTTCCCACCGGACCGCCCCGCCGTCGCGTTCTGCGTCCGTCTCCGCGGATGGGACCTAGAGGCCCAGGTCCGCCTCGAAGGCGCCTTCCTCAAGGCGGGCCTTGAGGGTCTGCAGGAAGCGTCCTGCGTCGGCGCCGTCCACCAGGCGGTGGTCGTATGTCAGCGACAGGTACATCATGGAGCGGATGGCGATCGAGTCGTCACCGTTTTCATCGGAAACCACCACGGCGCGCTTGACGATGGCGCCGGTGCCGAGGATGCCGACCTGCGGCTGGTTGATGATCGGGGTGTCGAACAGGGCGCCCACCGAACCGATGTTGGTGATGCTGAAGGTGCCGCCGGACAGCTCGTCCGGGCCGATCTTGCCGTCGCGGGTGCGTCCGGCGACGTCGGCGATCTTGCTGGCCAGGCCGGCAAGGTTCAGCTGGCCGGCGTCGGAGATGACCGGAACCAGGAGGCCCTTGTCGGTGTCGACGGCGATCGCCAGGTGTTCGGCGTTGTGGTAGGTGATTTCCTGCTTGTCCTCGTCGTACGCAGCGTTGAGCTTGGGGTGCTGCTTGAGGGCCTCGGCAACAGCCTTGGCGATGAAGGGCAGGAAGGTCAGCTTGACGCCGTTCGCGGCCTGGAAGGAGTTCTTGGCCTTGAGGCGCAGCTTGGCGATCTTGGTCATGTCGACCTCGTGCACCTGCGTCAGCTGGGTGGAAACCTCCAGCGATTCGCGCATGCGGCGGGCGATGACCTGGCGGATGCGCGGAGCCTTCTCCACGGTGCCGCGCAGCGAGGAGGCCACGACGGGTGCGGCGGCCTTCGGAGCTGCGGCTGCGGCCGGTGCGGCAGCCGGAGCGGCGGCCTTCTTGGCTTCAGCGGCGGCAAGCACGTCCTGCTTGCGGATGCGGCCGCCGACGCCGGTGCCGGTCACGGTGGCGATGTCCACGCCGTTCTGGTTGGCGAGCTTGCGGACCAGCGGGGTGACGTAGGAGGAGGATTCCGACGCCGGAGCTGCGGCGGGTGCGGGGGCTGCAGCCGGAGCAGGTGCCGGAGCTGCGGCCGGAGCAGGTGCCGGAGCTGCGGCCGGTGCGGGGGCGGCTTCAGCGGCGGGCGCCGGAGCGGGAGCTGCGGCAGGTGCCGGAGCAGCAGCCGGGGCCGGGGCTGCAGCAGGTGCTGCCGGGGCGGCGGCGGGTGCGCCGGAACCGACGACGGCCAGGACGGATCCGACCTCTGCGGTTTCGTCTTCGTTCACCCGGATCTCCAGCAGGGTGCCTGCGACCGGGGAGGGGATTTCGGTGTCGACCTTGTCGGTGGAGACCTCGAGCAGCGGCTCGTCGACCTCAATGGTGTCGCCGACGGCCTTCAGCCAGCGGGTGACGGTGCCTTCGGTGACGCTTTCGCCCAGGGCCGGGAGGGTCACTTCGTGGCCCTCAGCGGCGGCGGGAGCCTCTGCGGCAGGGGCAGCGGCCGGGGAGGCCGGGGTTTCTTCAGCTGCGGGTGCTTCTTCGGCGGCCGGGGCGGGGGCTTCCTCGGCTGCGGGAGCAGGGGCTGCGGGTGCTTCTGCGGCCGGAGCGGTGCCGTTGCCGATACGGACCAGGGGAGCGCCGACCTCTGCGGTCTCGTCCTCAGCGACGAGGATTTCCTCGATGATGCCTGCGATCGGAGAAGGGATTTCGGTGTCTACCTTGTCAGTGGAGACCTCGAGCAAGGGCTCGTCGACTTCCACGCGGTCACCGACCTGCTTGAGCCAGCGGGTGACGGTGCCTTCGGTGACGCTTTCACCGAGGGCGGGCAAGTTAACGGATTCAGACATGTCGTCCCCGTTCTCCTTATTGGTCTTTTGTGCGGATGGGTGTTGCCTGGGTTGCCCCGCGCCGGCAGTTCGTGCCGGCGCGGGGCGGCTGTCTGGTGGCTGCTAGCCGTGGAGCGGCTTGCCGGCGAGGGCCAGGTTCGCTTCGCCGAGGGTTTCGTTCTGGGTGGGGTGGGCGTGGATGAACTGGGCCACGTCCTCCGGGTAGGCCTCCCAGTTGACGATCAGCTGGGCTTCGCCGATCTGCTCACCCATGCGGGAACCGATCATGTGGATGCCGACCACGGGGCCGTCCTTCTGGCGGACCACCTTGACGATGCCGCCGGTGCCCAGGATGGAGCTCTTGCCGTTGCCGGCCAGGTTGTATTCCTGGGTCTGGACCTGGTCCTCGCCGAACTTCTCCTTGGCGCCCTTTTCGGTGTAGCCCACGGTGGCGATTTCCGGTTCGCAGAAGGTCACCTTGGGGATGTTGACGTCTTCGACGACCACCGGGTTGAGGCCGGCGATTTCCTCGGCGACGAAGATGCCCTGCTGGTAGCCGCGGTGGGCGAGCTGGACACCCGGGACGATGTCGCCGACGGCGTAGATGTTGCCGACGCCGGTGTGCAGGCGTTCGTTGGTGATGACGAAGCCGCGGTCGATGGTGATGCCGGCTTCTTCGTAGCCGAGGTTCGCGGTGACCGGGCCGCGGCCGACGGCCACGAGCAGGAGCTCCGCTTCGAACGTCTGGCCGTCCACGAGGGTGACCTTGACGCCGTTCTCGTTCTGCTCCACGCCCTGGAAGAAGACGCCGGTGCTGAACTTGATGCCACGCTTCTTGAAGGCGCGCTCAAGGGTCTTGACGATCGCGGTGTCCTCGTTCGGCACCAGGGAGGGCAGGCCCTCGACGATCGTGACGTCCACGCCGAAGGACTTCCAGACGGAAGCGAACTCGACGCCGATCACACCGCCGCCGAGGACGATGGCGCTCTTGGGGATGTAGTTCAGGGTCAGCGCCTCGTCGGAGGTGATGACGCGGCCGCCGATTTCCAGGCCCGGGAGGGAGCGCGAGTAGGAACCGGTGGCCAGGACAATGTTCTTGCCCTTGTAGGCGGTGCCGTTCACAACCACGGTGTCGGTGCCCTGGAGCTTGCCTTCACCTTCAATGACCGTGATGCCCTTGGCCTTGATGAGGCCCTGGAGGCCCTTGAACTTGCCTGCGACGATGCCGTCCTTGTAGGCGTTGACGGCGTCGATGTCGATGCTGTCCAGGGTGACGTTCACGCCGTACTTGGCGGCGTCGCGGGCGTGGTCGGCGAGTTCGGCGGAGTGCAGCAGGGCCTTGGTGGGGATACAGCCGTTGTGCAGGCAGGTGCCGCCGAGCTTGGCCTTCTCAACGAGGCCGACGGTGAAGCCAAGCTGAACGGCACGCAGGGCCGTGGCGTAGCCGCCGCTGCCGCCACCGAGTACCAGGATGTCGAATTCTTGCGCAGTTGCCTGATCGGCCACTATGACGCTCCCTCGCGTGAACGATGGCACGAGATAACGGGCCATCTGGTCTTGGAACAAGTTCTGCCGCGATTATGCCAGCACGAAAAGTTCTCTTGCATTTGTGACTACCGTGGTTCACCTTAGCGAACCACCTATTCATGCTCCACCCTCCGTAGCCGTTTTGGGTGGTGCTTGTGGCCAGTCTCACGTTCGGCCGTGGGGCCGGTCATGGACCGGCCCCACGGGCCTACGCCACGGGCCGGGAGACCAGGTCTTCGGCGTAGGCGACGAGGGTGCGGACGGTGCTTCCGGTGCCCTGCTTGGGGGTGTAGCCGTACGGGCTTCCGTTGTTGAAGGACGGGCCCGCTATGTCGATGTGGGCCCACGGGATCTGTTCCCCCTGGGCGCCCTTGCCGACGAACTCCTTAAGGAAGACGGCCGCCGTCATCATGCCGCCGTGGCGTTCGCCGATGTTGGCGATGTCCGCCACCTGGGAATCCAGGCTGGCACGCAGCTCCTCCGGCAGCGGCATCGGCCACACCAGTTCGCCGGCGCGGTCGGCGGCGGACTTGAGCGCGCCGGTGACGTCGTCGGATCCCATGACGCCGGCGGTGCGGTTGCCGAGTGCGATCAGCTGGGCGCCCGTGAGGGTGGCGACGTCGATGATCGCATCCGGCTGTTCCAGGCTCGCGGCAACCAGCCCGTCCGCCATCACCAGGCGGCCTTCGGCGTCGGTATTCAGCACCTCCACGGTCTTGCCGCCGTAGACGGTCAGGACGTCGGCGGGCCGCTGCGCGGCACCTGAGGGCATGTTCTCCGCGATGCAGAGCCAGGCGGTCGCCTTGATGGGCAGGCCGAGGCCGGCGATCGCAAGGACAGTATTAAGGACGACGGCGGCTCCGGCCATGTCGCTCTTCATGTCGCCCATGCCGAGGGCGGGCTTGATGGAGATGCCGCCGGTGTCGAAGGTGATGCCCTTGCCCACCAGGGCGAGCTTCCGGGTGGCCTTGGCGGGGGCGTACTCGACCTTGACCAGGCGGGGCTGGCGGGTCGAGCCCTTGCCGACGCCGAGGATTCCGCCGAAGCCTTCCTTCTCCAGGCGCTTCTCGTCCCACACCGTCACCTTGACCGGCAGTCCCTTGGCGAGATCCTTGGCGGCGTCGGCGAAGGATTCCGGGTACAGGTGGCTGGGCGGCTGGTTCACCAGGGTGCGGGTGGCGTTGACGGCGCGGCCGAGCAGTGCGGCGCGGTCCAGCAGCGGCTGGGCCCCCTTGGCGTCCATGGAAGTGTGGATCAGCACCTTCGCGACCGGGTCCTTCAGTCCGTCCAGGCTGGAACGGTGCTCCGTATAGGAATAAGAACCCAGCGCGGCACCTTCGGCGACTGCCGCGACGTCGGCGGCATCCGCCGTCGGGAACGCGAGCGTCACGCTGCCGAGGCCGGCTAGCTGGCGGACCGCGGATCCGGCGGCGCGGCGCAGGCTCTCGCCCGTGGCGCGCCCGTTGCCGTCAGGCTTGCCGGTACCGGCAAGCACCAGGACAGCGGAGCCGGTTTCGGGAAGGCCGGGCAGGCGGTGGACCTGGTCGGCGGCGCCGGTGACACCGAGCACTCCAAGGGAGCCGGCAAGGACTTCGGCGGCCTTGGCGCTCAAGGGGTTGTCGAGCAGCACGGGGCCGTCGGCTCCCTGTGCAACACCGATCACCAGTGCTTCACTGGGGGACTTCTTCAGGTCCTTGGCGATGATGCCAAGGGTGATGTCTGTAGTCTTCACCACGAGGATTTTTCCTCATCTCTCTTTGCATGGCTTGGCCGGGCAGCATGTCAGGCGCCCGGTTCCGGTCGCCCCCGGGACCGTCTCGTGGACTGGTCCGGTAGGGCCTGGAGCCGCCGTTGCGGCAGTTTTGATCGTAGCCGCTCCGGCGCGGCGGAAAGCAATCAGATGAGATCTGCGGCACACGCGCCGCAGGAATGCCCCGCCGGCCGCAGGTGTTGTACCGGAAGAAGTTGTATTGATTGAAAGGATCCCGCCGTGTTTGAAGGTATCTCCGGCTCATTCCTTGACCCTGAATCCCTCTACGCAGGCAACATCGGGCTCTTCCACAGCCCGGAGCTCAAAGGCCTGAACATGCTGGTGGGCTTCACCGGTTTCGCCGACGCCGGGCACGTGGTTCAGCAGGTCAACGCCGAACTGCTCGACGCCCTCGACGCCGAGACGGTGGCCGTGTTCGACGCCGACCAGCTCATCGACTACCGCAGCCGCCGCCCCCAGATCACGTTCGTTGAGGACCACCTCGAGGACTACAAGGCCCCGGTCCTGGCCCTGTACCGCCTGCGCGACGGGCTCGGCCAGCCCTTCCTCCTGCTCGCCGGATTCGAACCGGACCTGCAGTGGGAGCGGTTCGCCCGCGCCGTCCTCGGCATCGTGGAAACCCTGCAGGTGAAGCTCGTGACGTGGATCCACTCCATTCCGATGCCCGTGCCGCACACCCGCCCCCTCGGCGTCACCGTGCACGGCAACCGGCCCGAACTCGTGGAGGGCATCTCCACCTGGAAGCCGACCGTCGACGTTCCCGCCGCCGTCGGGCATGTCCTGGAATACCGGCTCAGCGAGGCCGGGCACCCTGTTGCGGGGTACGTCATCCACGTCCCGCACTACCTGGCCGACGCCGAATACCCGCCGGCCGCCGTCGCCGGGCTGGAATACCTCGGCGCAGCCACCTCCCTCATGCTTCCCACGGACCGGCTCCGGGAAGCCGGGCGCGAGGTCGGCCGCCAGATCGCCGAACAGGTCGAGGCCTCCGAGGAAGTCAAGCAAGTGGTGGCGAACCTCGAGAGCCGCTATGACGACAAGGCCGAAGGGCAGGTCCGGCGCTCGCTGCTGGCGGACGAGAACGACGAACTGCCCGACGCCGACGAACTCGGCGCCGCCGTCGAGGCGTACCTTGCCCGCAAAGATGTGCGGCCCTGAGACTTCTTAAATCTGCTTTCTGCCGTATTTCGGAGATAATCGAACGGTGAATGCACCCCGCGCCTGGCTTATCTGGTCGATCGGGGTGCTCGCCTATCTGGTGGCAGTGGCGCAGCGCACCTCCTTCGGCGTCTCCGGCCTGGAAGCCACCGAGCGCTTCCACGCCGGCGCCGCAGCCGTCTCCTTCTTCACCGTGCTCCAGCTCCTGGTGTACGCCGGCCTGCAGATTCCGGTGGGCATCCTCGTTGACCGCTTCGGCTCGCGGGTGATGATCGCCGGCGGTGCCGTCCTCATGGGCTTGGGGCAGCTGGAACTTGCCTTCGCCGATTCGATCGGCGCCGGGGTCTTCGGCCGGGTGCTCGTTGGCGCCGGCGATGCGATGACCTTCATTTCCGTGATCCGGCTGATTCCGCTCTGGTTCGCCCCGCGCCGGGCGCCCCTGGTCACCCAGCTGACGGGGATGAGCGGCCAGCTGGGCCAGGTGATCAGCGTGGTGCCGTTCGCGCTGGTGCTGCACTCCGCCGGCTGGACCCCCGCCTACCTGATGCTGGCCTCCTTCTCGGCGCTCGCCGTCGTGCTGGTGCTGGCGATGCTGCGGGACACCCCGCCCGGCCACCCGCCGCGCGACGGCAGCCAGGGACTGCGGGCCACCGGCGTCAGCCTGGCCCGCGCCTGGCGGCAGCCGGGCACCCGGCTCGGCCTGTGGAGCCACTTCACGGTGCAGTTCTGCGGCACGGTGTTCGCGATGTCCTGGGGATATCCCTTCCTGGTCTCGGCGCAGGGAACCGGCCCCGCGGTGGCCTCCTCCCTCATGGGCCTTTACGTGCTGGTGGGCATGGTCGCGGGGCCGTTCTTCGGCGGCTTCGTGGCCAAGCACCCCATGCGCCGTTCGGCAATGGTCCTCCTCATTTCCGCCGCCACGGCCTTGACCTGGGCGGCGGTCCTGGTGTGGC
Source organism: Arthrobacter celericrescens (assembly GCF_003614925.1). Lineage (GTDB taxonomy): Bacteria > Actinomycetota > Actinomycetes > Actinomycetales > Micrococcaceae > Arthrobacter > Arthrobacter celericrescens. The sequence goes on along the minus strand of NZ_QYLP01000031.1, from coordinate 190,407 downwards.
CCGGCAGGGCTCCGCTGTGGCTGCTGGCCCTGCTCGCCGCGGTGCTGGCCGTGGGCGGTCCGAGCTCGATGATCGGGTTCGACTTCGCCCGCACCTTCAACCCGTCCCACCGGATCGGCACGGCAACGGGGATCGTGAACGTGGGCGGCTTCGTCGCCGCGCTCCTGACCATCTACCTTGTGGGCCTCGTCCTGGACCTCCTCCACGCCTCAGGGTTCTCCGGCGGGGAACTCTATGGCCTGGATCCGTTCCGGATCGCCTTGAGCGTCCAGTTCGTGTTCCTGCTGCTCGGCGGGGTGCTGATCGTCCTGGTTCGGCGCAAGGTCCGTCGCCAGATGGCGGAGCAGGGCGTCCACGTCCAACCGCTGCCGAAGGTCATCGCCCAACGCTACCGGGAACGCCGCCGGCGCGGCGGGGACCTCGACGGAAAGCAGGATAGCGCCGTCGGCTGACGGTGCTTTTGGTGGCCGGTCGCGCCCAGGTGGCGTGGCAGTGCTCCTCGGCAGTGCTCCTCCACAAGGGTCCGATGTCGCGGCCTTTCCACATACGTGAATCCGTCCCTGCCGCGGGCCGCGGCTGCTGCCGATGCTGGATCCATGGCAAACGAACGCATGACCGTCTCCCGCCCCGAGGACATCCTCGGCTACGTCCCCCATGCCCTCGGACTTTGGCCCGAGGAAAGCCTGGTGGCCATGACCTTGCACGGGAAGACGCTCGGTGCGACACTCCGCGTCGACCTGCCCCCGGACTCCGGTCCGCCCCGCCTCGCCGCCTTTGCCGGCAAGGTCGGTGAGTACCTCGCCGCGGACCGGACCGCCGACGGCGTCCTGCTGGTTGTCTATTCGGGTTCCGGCTGGGATGACGGCACGGTCGCACGGCGGAACCGTCCGCTGCTGCAGGCGGTGGGTGAAGTGCTCGACGCCGCCGGACTCACCCTGCGCGACGCCTGGCTGGTGGGTCCCGGCCACTGGCGCAGCGCATTCTGCGAAAACCCCGCATGCTGCCCGTGGCCCGGGCACCCCGTTGAACTGATCCACGACAGCAGGCTCAACGCCGAGATGGTGTTCCGCGGAAGCAACGTCCCGGCCGGTGCCGCGACCGGCTCCGAGGAAGTGCCCGGACCGTTCGCCGGGCAGGATGAGCCGGGCCTCGCTGCGGAAGAAGACGCAGCTCTCGAACGGATCGGGGAGGTGTGGAGGGGCCGGGCGTCCCTGGGCGCGATGCTCGACGCCTGGTTCCGCGTCCTGGACGGCGACTGCGGGTCCCCGGCGTTGGGTACCGTTCCGGCAGCCTTCCTGCGGGCCTGCCTGCGCATCCCGGCCTGGCGCGACGCGGTCGCGGTTGCTTCGGCCGCCGGACGGGACACGGCGTGCGCCGGCGCGGAGGCCTTCGGCTTCTTCCGTGCCGGAACCCTGCCTGAGCTTCAACTGCCTGCCGAACTGGCCGCGCCCGCGGCCGGAAGTAAACCCCGGTCATCGTCCGGACGATCCTCCCCGGTGAACCAGCGCGCAGCCAAGGACCCTGCTGCCCTGCTGCGCTACGGGGACGTCCTGCTCGGCCTGCACCCGGCCGTTCCCGACTGGAAGCGCCTCGACGCCCTGGACCGGCTGCTCGAGGACCTTGCCGCGCGCGGCGGCGGGGAAGCCAGGGCCGCGGCACTGACCCTGCGCGGCTGGATCCACTGGTGCCGGGGGAGCGGCACCTTCGCCGACGCCCTCCTGTGCCAGGCCGAAGCGGAAGAACCCGGCTACCGGCTGGCCGCGCTGCTGGCCGAACTCGTGCACCGCGGAACCCTCTGCGGCTGGGCTGGGAACAGCGGTGCCGCGTGGCGCCGCTTTGGCGGGGCAGCGGCCTGAACGCCGCCGCAGTCGGGCAATTCGCCCGCCGATGGGGAAAAGCGTGAGACAATGTAGGCCGAGACCCGGTTGGGTCCGTGTTTCAAGTGCTTTAGGCGTTCCCTTTTTACCGGGAACATTTCGGCGGCGCCGGCAGTTTTACTGAGTGACTCTGCAGCCGCCGGACGCACTTGATGTTGATCGCGGACTTGACAGGGTCATAGTGGTGTTGCCCTCATGGTGATTCCACAGCCCGCCGCTAGAAAGGTTTTCTGTGACCCCGTCTCCCGCCGAGAAGGAACCCGCCGCCCAGGCTGAACTGACCGCCGAAGAAACGAAGGCGGCCGCAACTGCCACGAGCGCGGCAACACGTGCTGGCAAGGCTTCAGACGCAGAGAAGCCGGCCCCCAAGAAGCGCGGGCCGAAGCCCGGAGCCAAGGCAGCCGCCAAGTCTTCCGACGAATCCGAGGATTCCGAAGAAGAGGCCGAGGAGGACTTCGACGCCGCTGCTCCCGACGAAGCAGAGCTCGGCGAGGAGGTGGAAGAAGACGAGAAGAAGCCCGCAGGCACCGGCTCCGGCTTTGTCTACTCGGACGCCGACGACGATGACGCCCCGGTCCAGCAGGTCATGTCGGCCGGCGCCACCGCCGACCCCGTCAAGGATTACCTGAAGCAGATCGGCAAGGTCGCGCTGCTGAACGCCGAGCAGGAAGTGGACCTCGCGCTCCGCATCGAGGCCGGCCTGTTCGCCGAAGAGAAGATCAACGCCGACGACGGCTCGATGGACCCCAAGCTCAAGCGCGAGCTCGAATTCATCATCCACGACGGCAAGCGCGCCAAGAACCACCTGCTCGAAGCCAACCTGCGCCTCGTCGTTTCCCTGGCCAAGCGCTACACCGGCCGCGGCATGCTCTTCCTGGACCTCATCCAGGAAGGCAACCTGGGCCTGATCCGCGCCGTGGAGAAGTTCGACTACACCAAGGGCTTCAAGTTCTCCACCTACGCTACCTGGTGGATCCGCCAGGCCATCACCCGTGCCATGGCCGACCAGGCGCGCACCATCCGTATCCCGGTGCACATGGTGGAAGTCATCAATAAGCTGGCCCGTGTCCAGCGCCAGATGCTCCAGGACCTCGGCCGCGAACCCACGCCCGAAGAGCTCGCGCTGGAACTGGACATGACCCCGGAAAAGGTCGTCGAAGTCCAGAAGTACGGCCGCGAACCGATCTCGCTGCACACCCCGCTGGGTGAAGACGGCGACTCCGAGTTCGGTGACCTCATCGAGGACTCCGAGGCTGTTGTCCCGGCGGACGCGGTGAGCTTCACCCTGCTGCAGGAGCAGCTGCACTCCGTCCTGGACACCCTCTCCGAGCGCGAAGCCGGCGTTGTCGCCATGCGCTTCGGCCTGACCGACGGCCAGCCGAAGACTTTAGACGAAATCGGCAAGGTCTACGGTGTGACCCGCGAACGCATCCGCCAGATCGAATCGAAGACGATGTCCAAGCTGCGCCACCCGTCGCGCTCCCAGGTCCTGCGCGACTACCTGGACTAGGACCCCGCCCGGGCCGCGAGGCCCGGGCGACAAAACAGGGACAAAACAGGCGTGGCCCCTCCGGATGGAGGGGCCACGCCTGTTTGTTCTTGCTTGTCCCGCGTTGGCCGCGTTCCGGCGGCCGGGATCCTGCAGCCTTAGTCGACCGGAACGGGTTCCTTCTCGTGCAGGCGGGACGTCTCGTCGTGCCATTCAGAGGTCTTGGGACGGAGAGTCGCTTCCACTGCGCGTGCGTGGTGCCCGCAGAAGAGCAGCTCGCCACCGGAGGTCTCGAGTACAACGCGGACGTACGCCTGGGCTCCGCAACGATCGCACCGGTCAGCAGCAGTAAGCGTGCGGTCTGCAACAGCTGTTGTCATGGTCGGCCTCCTTAGATAGTTCTGTAGATCCATATAAGCAGCCGAAAGTACCTATTTAGCGCAAGAAAGGCTCAACTTTCGCTCAGCGCGTATCACATGTGCGTAACACCACCCGTGAAGCCGCTCATCCGGGTGTGGCAAAACGGCCTTGGCGGGCGGAGGCGGCTAGCCTAGTAGAAGTCCTTTTTGCCGCCCAGACAAACCGAAGGAGCGCCCCGCCCGTGGCCCCGAGTTCTGAATACACCGCCCGGCACCTCTCGGTCCTGGAAGGACTCGAAGCGGTCCGCAAGCGCCCGGGCATGTACATCGGTTCCACGGACTCGCGCGGCCTCATGCACTGCCTCTGGGAAATCATCGACAACTCCGTCGACGAGGCCCTCGCCGGCTTCGGCCACGACATCAGGGTCATCCTGCACGCGGACAACTCGGTGGAAATCCACGACGACGGCCGCGGCATCCCGGTGGACGTCGAACCCAAAACCGGACTGAGCGGCGTCGAGGTCGTCTTCACCAAGCTGCACGCCGGCGGCAAGTTCGGCGGCGGCTCCTACACGGCCTCCGGCGGCCTGCATGGCGTGGGTGCGTCCGTGGTCAACGCCCTCTCCAGCCGCCTCGACGTCCAGGTGGACCGCGGCGGCAAGACCTACCAGATGTCCTTCCGCCGCGGCGAGCCGGGGCGCTTCAAGGACGCCGGCGCCAAGCTCAGTCCCACCGCCGCGTTCGAACCGTTCGTCGACGACTCGGTGCTCGACGTCGTCGGCAAGGCCAAGCGCGGCGTCACCGGCACGCGCATCCGCTACTGGGCCGACCGCCAGATCTTCACCCCCGACGCCAGGTTCTCATACGAGGACCTGGCGGCCCGCGCCCGCCAGACCTCCTTCCTCATCCCGGGCCTGAAGCTGACGGTGCGCGACGAGCGCGGGCTGGCCGGCACCCCGGGCGAAGCCGGTCCGCACGAGGAGGTCTTCCACCACGACGGCGGCATCTCGGAGTTCGTCGACTTCCTCGCCGCCGACGCTCCGGTCACCGACATCTGGCGCCTCCACGGGGCCGGCAAGTTCAAGGAAACCGTTCCGGTCCTGGACGAAAACGGCCACAGCACCATCGCCGAGGTCGAGCGGGACTGCGAAGTGGACGTTGCCCTGCGCTGGGGCATCGGCTACGACACCACGATGCGCAGCTTCGTGAACATCATCTCCACACCCAAGGGCGGCACCCACCAGGCCGGTTTCGAGCAGGCCCTCGTGAAGACGTTCCGCAAGGCCGTCGAGACCAACGCCCGCAAGCTCAAGGCCGGTAACGACAAGATCGAAAAGGACGACATCCTGGCCGGCCTCACTGCCGTGCTGACTGTGCGCCTGGCGGAGCCGCAGTTCGAAGGCCAGACCAAGGAGATCCTGGGCACCTCGGCCGTGCGGTCCATCGTCTCCAGGGTGGTGGAGCAGGAAATCACGGGCCGGCTGAACTCCAGCAACCGCAACGACAAGGCCCAGTCCACGCTGCTGCTCGAAAAGATCGTCAGCGAGATGAAGTCGCGCATCTCCGCGCGCGTCCACAAGGAGACCCAGCGGCGCAAGAATGCCCTGGAAACCTCCTCGATGCCCACCAAGCTGGCAGACTGCCGCACGGACGACGTCGCCCGCTCGGAACTGTTCATCGTCGAAGGTGACTCGGCCCTCGGTACCGCCAAGCTCGCCCGCTCCTCGGACTTCCAGGCCCTGCTGCCGATCCGCGGCAAGATCCTGAACGTCCAGAAAGCCTCGGTGGGCGACATGCTCTCCAACGCCGAATGCGCCGCACTCATCCAGGTGGTGGGCGCCGGGTCCGGGCGCAGCTTCGACATCGACGCCGCCCGGTACGGCAAGGTGATCCTGATGACCGACGCCGACGTCGACGGCGCTCACATCCGCACGCTGCTGCTGACCCTGTTCTTCCGGTACATGCGGCCGATGGTCGAGGCCGGCCGCGTCTTTGCGGCCGTGCCGCCGCTGCACCGGGTGGAGGTCATCAACCCGGGCCAGAAGGCCAATGAGATGATCTACACCTACTCCGAGGCCGAGCTGCACGCGCTGCTTGCGAAGCTCGCCAAGGAAGGCAAGCGCTACAAGGAGCCCATCCAGCGGTACAAGGGCCTCGGCGAAATGGACGCACAGCAGTTGGCCGAGACCACCATGGACCCGCGGCACCGCACCCTGCGGAAGGTGGGAATCGAACACCTGGAGCAGGCCGAGCAGGTCTTTGACCTCCTGATGGGCTCGGACGTGGCCCCGCGCAAGGAATTCATCATCGACGGCGCCGCCCGCCTGGATCGCGAACGCATCGACGCCTGACCGCATCGACGCCTGATTTCCGGGCGGACATGTCCGCCCTTGCACGCGAGGAGCGGACATGACAGCTATATGTCCACTCTTCGGCTTCACCGCCGGACATGTCCGGCGGTGGTCAGCCGAGCAGCCCCGGCACGATGAGCAGCGCCGTCGGGGCCGCCAGCAGCAGGGCCGACGCCGCCAGCACCAGGGCGCGGTAGGCGGGCTTGAGCGGCGGCTCGGGGGAGAGCAGGCGGCTGACGCGCGACGCCGTCGTCCGCGGTGAATCGGCGCCGCCGGTCGTGCTGAAACTTCCGGTACTGAAACTGCCCGCGCTGAAGCTGCCGGTGCCCAGGCTCCCGGCCTCCGCGGGGGCGGCCACGGCGGGCCCGTCACTGGCGGCACTGGACGCGCCGCCGGCCACCAGGGCGATGGCCTTGATCAGCGTGGCCTTGCTCTCGCTGCGCAGCGCGACGTCGTCGGCCAGCATTTCGATGAGCGAGTTCACCGCGAGCTGGGCATAGCGGGTGGTCGGAAACCAGGGGAGCGCCTGGCGCCAGGCGGCAAAGGCCCAGAGCAGCAGGTCGTGGCGCTGGCTCAGGTGGGCGTTTTCGTGGATCAGTACGGCGCGCAGTTCGGCCGGCTCGAGCCGCGCCATGAGGCCGTCCGACAGCACCGTGACGGAGCGGGCACCGCCCGGAAGGCAGTACGCCACGGGGGAATCGTGGTTGATCACCACGGTGCCGGGCCCGTCGGCGGACGGCGAGGCGAGGAGGGCAAGCAGTTCGCGGTGGCGCCGGCGCTGGCGTTCGATCTTGACGTATGTCAGCAGCAGCGTGAACACGAGATGGGCGCTCAGCAGGGCCGCGGCGGAGAGGGCGAACAGGTGCCAGAAGCCCAGCGCCGTGGTCGGCTCGTTGTACAGGACCATGCCGGCCAGGGCGCGCAGGCCCGCGATCAGGTTGTCGCCGACCGGTTCGAGGCCATAGACCAGCATGGCGCCGATCATCGAGAGGCCGCCGGCCAGGGCGATGGCCTGCCAAAGGACCATCGCGGTGAAGGGTGCCCGGGCCGGCCAGGCGGCACGGGAAAGGAGGACGGGCACCGGCCAGGCCAGTACCAGAGCAAGGACCGCCAGAAAATATGAGGTCCAGAACATGGGAGCTAGTGTTCGCCGAGCAGTTTGCGCAGCGTGGCGGCTTCACTTTCGGTGACCGAACCGATGAAACGGGCAAGCACGGCTTCGCGGTCCGGGGCGGACCCGAGCACCTCGTGCATGAGTTCGGCGGTGTGGTCTTCCCTGCTGGAGACGGCCTGGTAGCGGTGCGGGCGGGTGCCGCGTTCGCGCTCCACGAGGCCCTTCTTTTCCAGGCGGGACAGGACGGTCAGGACGGTGGTGACTGCGAGGTCCTTGCCTTGGTGGCCGGCGCTTCCGCCTTCGGCCTCCGAATCGCGGGCCAGCAGGTCACGCAGCGTGTTGGCGGTTGCCGCCTCCTGGCCTGCCCAGAGCAGGTCCATGACTGCCCGTTCGAGTTCGCCAAGACTTGCCATCGATACATCCCTGCTTTCCGCACCTGACGGCCGTTCCGGCCATGCTTGGTGCGATGATCCAACATTCCAGTATCAAATCTAGCGCTTTTCGGGCCGCGGTTCTACGTGAAGTAGAACATGCGGCGTGGCGGACCCTTGCGGGGCCCCGGTGCCGCTGGAAAAGTGTGAGCAGGGGACGCCGGTTTGTTCTGCACAGATTTGTTCTACACTGTGTAGAACAAATGGTTTTCTACGAAACGTAGAACAAGTAGGCCGCACTGCGGGCAGCCGGACAAAGGACAGCCATGGACGCCTTGGAAATCGCACGTTGGCAATTCGGGATCACCACCGTCTACCACTTCATGATGGTTCCCCTGACGATCGGCCTGGGCCTCGTCGTCGCCATCATCCAGACCCTCTGGTACCGCACGGGCAAGCCCGAATACCTGCGGATGACCAAGTTCTGGGGCAAGCTCTTCCTGATCAACTTCATCATGGGCGTGGCCACCGGCATCGTCCAGGAATTCCAGTTCGGCATGGCCTGGAGCGAATACAGCCGCTTCGTGGGTGACGTCTTCGGCGCCCCGCTAGCGCTTGAGGCCCTGCTGGCGTTCTTCGTGGAGTCCACCTTCCTGGGCCTCTGGATCTTCGGTTGGAAGCAGCTCAAGCGTGGCGTGCACCTCGCCTGCCTGTGGATCGCCGTCATCGGTTCGCTCTTCTCCGCCTACTTCATCATCGTGGCCAACTCCTGGATGCAGCACCCGGTGGGCGTGGAGATGATCGACGGCCGGCCCGTCATGACCGACGCCTGGGCCGTCTTCACCAACAACACCGCCCTCGTGGCCGTCCCGCACACGCTCTTCGGCGCCCTCGGAGTGGCCGGCGCCTTCCTGCTGGGCATCGCCTGGTACCACCTGTGGCGCCGCCGCCACGACGGCATCGACACCGTGGGCAAGGACGGCCGGCTCATCCCCGGCAGCGCCGCCATCCCCGGCCGCGACAAGGCCGACTACACGGTCTGGATCCGCTCGCTGCGGATCGGCGCCGTCGTCGCGATGATCTCCTTCGCCGGCACCGCCCTGACCGGTGACCTCCAGGGCAAGCTGATGTTCGAGCAGCAGCCCATGAAGATGGCCGCTGCGGAGGCCGCCTGCCACGACGGCACCGGCTTCTCCGTCCTGAGCGTGGGAAACCTGGGCGGCAAGAACTGCGACGACATCGTGGCCGTGATCGAGGTTCCCGGCATCCTGTCCTACCTGGCCAAGGGCGACTTCACCACCGAGGTCAAGGGCGTGAACAGCCTGCTCTCCGAATACCAGGAGAAGTACGGCACCCACCTGCCGGACAACGCGCTCTACGGTGACCGCGCCGGTGCGGAAATCCAGTACGTGCCCGTCATGGAGGTGACCTACTGGGGCTTCCGGATGATGATCGGCTTCGGCGGGATCGCCGCCTTCGCCGCGCTGCTGGCGCTCTGGGTCACCCGCAAGGGCGCCGTGCCGCAGGCCCGCTGGCTGATGCGCCTGGCCGTGTTCGGCATCCTCGCCCCCTTCGGTGCCAACGCCGCCGGCTGGATCTTCACAGAGATGGGCCGCCAGCCTTTCGTCGTGGCCCCGAACCCCGATCCCTCCGGCATCGACCAGGTGTTCATGTTCACCGCCGCCGCCGTGTCCCCGGGCGTTTCCGCGGGCGAAATCATGGCTTCCCTGGTGGTCCTGTCCGCCATTTATGCAGTACTGCTGGTGGTCGAGGTGCGGCTGCTGGTCAAGTACGTACGCGGCGGCGTGGCGTCTGCGATGCCGGAGCTCGCGCACGCCACTACGGACGGCGCGGAGAAGGACAAGAGGGACGGCGGCACCCCGCCGTCCGCGGGCGCCGACGACGTGCTGGCTTTCGCCTACTAGGAACTGCAGAGGACTTACGGACATGGAACTGTTGCCCACCATCTGGTTCATCGCGATTGCCGTCCTGTGGACCGGCTACCTCTTCCTGGAGGGCTTCGACCTCGGCGTCGGCATGCTCATGAAGCTGTTCGCCCGCAACGACGCCGAACGCAGGGTTCTGCTCAACACCATCGGCCCGGTCTGGGACGGCAACGAGGTCTGGCTGCTCACCGCCGGAGGCGCCACCTTCGCGGCCTTTCCGCTCTGGTACGCCTCCCTGTTCTCGGCGCTGTACCTGCCCCTGCTGCTGGTCCTGGTGGCCCTGATCTTCCGCGCCGTGGCCTTCGAATACCGCGGCAAGGTGGATTCCGAACGCTGGCGCAACGGTTGGGACTGGGCCATCGCCCTGGGCTCCTTCTTCGCCGCCTTCGGCGTCGGCGCCGCCCTGGCCCTGACCACCACCGGGCTGCCGCTGGACGCCAACGGCGACCGCGACGGCGGTCCCTTCGCCTGGTTCAACGGCTACGCGGTGCTGGGCGGACTCGCCGTCGTCGCCTTCGCCCTGGTGCACGCGCTCGCCTTCCTGGCACTGAAGAGCGACGGCGAGGTGCGGCACCGCGCCCGCGGCACCTTCGTGCGCTGGGTTCCGCTTGCGGCTCTGCCGATGCTCGGCTGGTCGGTGGCCGTCCAGTTCATCTCCGGCAAGCCGTGGACCTGGGCACTGACCGCCGTCGCCCTGTGCGCTGCTGCCGCCGCCTGGTGGCTGGCGTCCAGGGGCCGCGAAGGCCGGCCGTTCATGGCGCTCGCGCTGTTCATCGCCGCGTCTGCTGCCTCGATCTTCGGTGCGGCCTACCCGGTGGTGCTGCCGTCCACGCTGGACCCGGCCTTCAACCTGACCGTGGCGAACGCCTCCTCCTCGGACTACACGCTGGGGCTGATGAGCGTCGTGGCCGCCTTCGGCCTGCCGCTGGTGATCGCCTACCAGGCATGGACCTACTGGGTGTTCCGCCGCCGGGTGAGCGTCGACGTCATCCCCGCCGCCCACGGCTTCCTTCCGGCCATCGCCTCCAAGGTGCTCGCCGGCTCGGACGGCAGCGGCGCAGCAGGCGCCGGGAAGACCGGCCGGTAACGGATGAAGCCCGCACTGCCCTCCGGCCCGGCCACCCGCTCCGCGCTCTACCTGCTGGGCTTGCTCGCGGCGCTCAAGGCGCTGTCCCTGGTGCTGCTGGCCCAGGCCATTGCCTCGCTCTTGGCCGGCCTCGCCGGCGGGAGCGGGGACTGGCGCGAGCAGCTCGTGTGGGGTGCGGCGGGCGCCGTGCTGCGGGCCGCGGCCACGTGGGGGCAGGGCGTTGCCGCGCGCCGCGCCGCGCTCGGCGTCAAGGAGGAACTGCGGGCGAGGCTCCTGGAGCATGCCCTTCGCGGCGGGGGAGCAGGTGCGGGCACGCCGCACGGCTCTGCCGGGTCGCCTGGTTCCGCCGCGCCGCTCAGTGACGGTGGCCTGGCGATCCTGGCCACACGCGGCCTGGACGCCCTGGACAACTACTACACCCAGTTCCTGCCCGCCCTGGTCAACTGTGCCGCCATCCCGCTGCTGCTGGGCGCCCGGATCCTGTTCGCGGACTGGCTGAGCGCGGTGGTGATCGTGCTGACCCTGCCGCTGGTTCCGCTGTTCATGGTGCTGATCGGCAAGCACACCGAAGACCGCGTCCGCGACGCCCAGGCGACCCTGCGCCGCCTGTCCAACCACATCCTGGAGCTGGCCAAGGGCCTGCCGGTCCTTGTGGGCCTGGGCCGGGCCAGCGAACAGCGTGCCGCCCTCGAAGACCTCTCCACCGAGTACCGCACCCGCACCATGGGAACCCTGAGCACTGCGTTTCTCTCCGCGCTGGCACTGGAACTGATCGCCACGATTTCCGTGGCCGTGGTGGCGGTGTTCATCGGCGTCCGGCTGGTCCACGGCGACATGGGTCTCGAAGCGGGCCTGCTCGCCCTGATCCTCGCCCCGGACTGCTACCTGCCCCTCCGCGAACTCGGCACCGCGCACCACGCGAGCGAGGAGGGCCGCGACGCGCTCGCCACTACCGGCGAGGTCCTTGGGGTCCCGGCGGGCCGGCGGCTCGGTTCCGAATCGGACGGAACGTCTGAACGGGACGGAACACAGGCCGGTTCTACCGTGGCCGGTCTTGCTGTCCGCGGACTCACGGTGCGCTACGCCGGGCGCCCGCACGACGCCGTCGGACCCCTCGACTTCGAGGCACCCGCCGGGCTTGTCACCGCGCTTGCGGGCCCCAGCGGCTGCGGCAAGAGCACGGTGCTCGGCGTGCTGGCCGGAACAGTCCGGGACAACGCGGCCGACGGCGGGAACGGCGCCTCGGTGCGCGGCAGCTTCAGCGGGCCCGACGCCGGGAAGCTGGCCTGGGTGCCGCAGCACCCGGCGATGGTGGCCGACACCGTCCAGGCCGAGGTGCGCCTCTACCTGGGAGAGTGCGGCCTTGGGGACGGCGCCGAGGAGACGGCCCGGGACTGCCTGGCCCAGGTGGCCGCCGGGCACCTCGCTGACAAGAACCCCGCCGAACTCAGCCCGGGCGAGCTCCGGCGGGTCGCGGTGGCCCGCGGCCTCGCCCGGCTCAAGGCCGGCGCCACCGTGCTGCTGCTCGACGAACCCACCGCACACCTGGACTCCGTCACCGCCGACGCCGTGCGGGCCGCGATCACCGGCCTGCGCGGCAAGGCGACCGTGATCCTCGTGGCCCACGACGCGGCGACCCGCGGCCTCGCGGACCACGTGGTGGAGCTGCGCCCCTCGGGTGCAGGCGCGGCCGTAACGGAAGCCCCCGCCACGGCGGCGTCCGCAAGGGAAGCGACCCAGCGCGCCGTTGCACCGGCGGACGCCGTGCACCGCGACACCGCCACCGCCGCCGGTCCGGGCCCATTCAAGGCACTGGCCCGGATCCTCGCCCCGCTGGGGTTCCGCTTCACCGGAGCCGTGCTCCTGGCTGCCCTCGCGGCGCTGTTTGCCGTGGCACTGTCCGGGCTGTCCGGCTGGCTCATCATCCGCGCCAGCGAACAGCCGCCCATCCTCTACCTGCTGGGCGCGATCGTCGGGGTCCGGTTCTTCGGCATCGGCCGGGCCGTGCTGCGCTACTGCGAACGCCTCGTGGTCCACGACCTCGTCTTCGACGCGATGACCCGGCTGCGCGGCGCGCTCTGGGCCTCGCTCAGCCAGCGCGCCTTGTCCCTGCGCAGGCTTTTGCGCGGCGGCAACGTCCTGGGCACCGTGGTGGACGACGTCGACACCCTCCGCGACCTCATCCCGCGCGTCGTTCTTCCGCCGCTCTCGGCGTTCGCCGTCGCCGCTGCGGCGATCACCGCGACGGCGCTGCTGCTCCCGGCAGCACTGCCCGCCGTCGTCGTGACCGCAGCGGCAGCCCTGCTGCTCGCCCCGCTCGCGGCACTGCTCGCGGACCGCAACGCGGCCCGCGCCGAACAGCAGCTGCGCTCCCTGGTGCTGCGCGACATCGCTGCGGCGCTGGATGCCCGCGCCGAACTGGGCGCCAACGGGGTGGCCGGAACCGTGCTGGAGTCGCTCGCGGCCCGGGACCGCGCCGCCACGGCTGCCGCGCGCCGTGCCGCCTGGGCCGAAGGGCTCGGGCAGGGAACCGTGGTGCTGGCGTGCACCCTGGGGGCCCTCGCCGCCGGACTGGCCGGTGCCGGGCAGATGCGGCCTGGAGGCCCCGGGGCTGCCGTACTGGCCGTGATCGTGCTGATGCAGCTGGCGCTGGCTGAGCCCTTCGGCGCCGTGGTGCCCGCGGTCCGCCAGGCGCCGGCGCTGGCCGCCGTGCTGCGGCGCATCGCGGCAACGGGAGCGCTGGACGCGGACCCGGGCACGGACCGCGGCCCCACGCCCGTTCCCGAGCTGCCGGACAACCGTGCCGGCCTGGAACTGCGCGGACTGGAAGCCCGCTGGCCGGGCGGCGCGCCCGTGTTCAGCGGGATCGACGCCGATGCCGCCCCCGGCCGCTGGATCGCCATCACCGGGCCGTCCGGGGCGGGCAAGTCCACCCTGCTGTCGGTGCTGCTCGGCTTCCTGCCACCGTCAGCGGGCACGGTACGGCTCAGCGGCAAGGCGGCCTGGTGCCCCCAGGAGGCCCACCTCTTCGACTCGACCATCCGCGGGAACCTGCTGCTGGCCCGCCCGGCCGGGAAGAAGGCGGACGAAACGCAGATGCACCAGGCGCTGGCCGCCGTCGGGCTGTCCACGCTCGTGGCCGCGCTGCCTGACGGGCTGGACAGCAGGATCGGGCCGTCCGGCTCCTTCCTCAGCGGAGGCGAACGCCAGCGCCTGGCCATGGCGCGGACACTCCTCAGCGGCGCGGACGTGCTGCTGCTCGACGAGCCCACCGCCCACCTCGACGCCGGAACCGCCGCCGTCATGATGGCAGAACTGCGGGCCGGGCTGCAGGACCACACTGTGGTGCTGGTGACCCACAATCCTGCTGACATCGGCCCCGGCGACGACCGCCTGGAACTTGCGGCCGGACGGATGCTGGTGAAGCCTGCTACCGCTCAGTAGCCTAGGGGGATGACCGAGCTTCCCGAGCCCCTTCCCGACGCCGTCCCACTGCCCGATCCGCAGGCCACCGGCCTCTACTGGCGCGCCGCGGGAACCGCCGACATCGAGGCCTGGGCCGCCCTCATCGCCCGCACCGCCGCGGTGGAACAGCCCGTCTGGTACGAGAAGGCCGCGGACCTGGACCACATCCTGCAGTCGAGCAAGAACGACCCCGCGGTGGACACCGTGCTGGGCTTCGACACCGACGGCGTGCCCCGCGCCTACGGCCGGGTGGACAAGAATCCCGACGGCGAGAAGGCCTTCGGTTACGCCTGCGTGGACCCGGCGTGGCAGCGCCGGGGGATCGGCACAGCGATCCTTGCCTGGCTGGAAGGGCGCACCCGGCACCGGTTCGCCGACGACGCCGGGCAGCACGGGGCGCCCGGGGAGGCACCCGTTCCGCGGCTGCGCCTGTTCATGGAAGAAAAGATGGTGCACCAGTCCGCGCTGTTCGGGGCCAGGGGCTTCGGTGTGGTGCGTTGGTACAACGAGATGCACCGCCCGCTCGACGGCGGCCTGCCGGACATTTCGCTGGCGCCCGGCCTTGAGCTGCTCACCCTCGAACCCGGCCTGCACGAGGCCGCGCGGCTGGCGCACAACGATGCCTTCCGGGACCATTGGGGCAGCGAGCCGCGCGACGAAGAAGCCTGGCGGTTCATCATGGAGGACCCGCTCCACCGGGAGGACCTCAGCGCCGTGGTCCGGGACACCGCCAGCGGGGACATCGCCGGCTACCAGATCGCCCTCTTCGACCCCGATGCCGCGGCGGCCCGCGGCTACAAGGAGGGCTACACCGAACTGCTGGGCGTGCGGCGGCAGTACCGGGGCCGGGGCGTGGCGAGCAGCCTCCTGGCCGATGCGATGCACCGCTTCGTGGCCGCCGGCATGGACGTCGCTTCACTCGACGTGGACTCGGAGAACCCCACCGGCGCCCTGGCCCTGTACTTGAAGATGGGCTACACCGCGGTCAACCGCAGCATGGCCTGGGACAAGGTCCTCTAAAGACCGCCGTCAGCCGCGGCCGAGCCGCCCGAGCACCTCATCGGCTCCCGCGATGATCCGCTCCACCAGCCGGCCGGCGTCGTATTCCCCGGCGGCACCGATCAGCGGACCTGCCTGGCCCGCCCACAGCGACATCAGCCCGGTGTTGCCGAGCCTGCCGGCCTCCGGCCGGAACTTCCCGGTCAGCCAGTTCTGCACCGGGAACGGCGCATGCGCGGCCGGGTCCGGCAGTTCCCTGATGATGCGGTTGGGGATGCCGCGGGCGAGCCTGCCGCTCAGGGCACGGGTGAGGACCGTGTGCCTGGTGTCCGGGCCGCGCAACACCTCCCGGTAGGCCGGCACCGCGGCGGACTGCTCCGTGGCGAGGAAGGCCGAGCCGATCTGCACGGCATCCGCGCCGAGGCAGAGCGCGGCGGCGAGGCCGCGGCCGTCGGCGATCCCGCCGGCGGCGATGACCGGCACGGACACGGCATCGGCCACCTGCGGCACCAGGGCCATCGTCCCCACCAGGGACTCCTCGGCGGGCCGCAGGAAGGACACCCGGTGCCCGCCTGCTTCCATGCCGGTGGCCACTACGGCGTCCACTCCGCCGTCGGCCAGGACCACCGCTTCCTCCGCGGTGGTGGCGGTCCCGACGACGGAAATGCCGTTGCGGTGGGCGGCGTCCACGACGGCGGCCGAGGGCACGCCGAAGACAAAGCTGAGCACTGCGGGCTTCGCCTCGATGGCGGTGGCGATCTGCTCCTCCACGTCCGGCATCCACGAGGTGGGCATCTCCGGAAGCTCCAGTCCGAGCTCCTCGAAGTACGGCCGCAGCACCTCGCGCCAGGCCGCGAACCGGGCGGCATCCGGCCGGGGCTCCTCCTCGCCGGGAACCGGGAGCCACAGGTTCAGGGCGAAGGGCCCCGGAGTGGCTGCCCTGAGCGCCTCGGCCGTGGCCCTGATGCGGGCGGGTTCGTAGCCGTACAGGCCGAAGGAACCGAGCCCGCCGGAGTTGCTGACCGCCGCGGTAAGCTCCACCGAGGAGACGCCGCCGAAGGGTCCCAGGACGATCGGCAGCCGGGTGCCGAACAGCCGGGTGGCGGGAGTGCCTGTCCAGGCCCTTGCTTCGTTCCCTGCCATCCCGCTCAGCCGTTCACGTCGTGCAGGTGGTGGACGACGTCGTGCATGAAGTAGCGCGAGAAGGTGAGCACCGTGAATTCGGAACCGTTGCTGCGGGTGCCCGTGCGGGGCCACTGGCCTTCCGTGACGCCCGCGAAGGACGCCGCCACGCGCCGGCCCTCAACCTCGAGTTCGCCCGCCACGGTGCCCGGATCGGCGGAGGCATAGCCGCCGTCTAGCGCTGCCTGGTCCTGGTCCCAGTTGGCGAAGCGGGCATCGTCCTCCTCCAGCATGAGGTGCAGCCGTTCGTCGAAGAGGCTGAAGACGTCCCGCACGTGGCAGGCGTACTCCAGCGGGGACCAGGTGTTGTCATCCGGGCGGACCGCCGCACCGGGGCGTTCCAGCACGGACCGCCAGCGCGGCAGCATGTCCAGCACCTCCCCGGACACTGTTGCGGGGCTCACCGTGGCGGGCTCGAAACCGCACTCCGGGCAGGGCTTGTGGAGGACCCAGGTCCAGTCTTTGTCATCGGGAA
Organism: Arthrobacter celericrescens; assembly: GCF_003614925.1. Lineage (GTDB taxonomy): Bacteria > Actinomycetota > Actinomycetes > Actinomycetales > Micrococcaceae > Arthrobacter > Arthrobacter celericrescens. The sequence continues at coordinate 173,692 of NZ_QYLP01000031.1, read as the reverse complement.
TGATCGGCATCCGGCCAGTCTAGGCCTTTCGCTGAACAGCGGCGGGCAGCTCCCGGAAGGCCCGGATGGAAGGACCCAGGAAGGCCCTTCCATCCGGCCGCCCCAAGAGTAGAGTGTCCCCGGGGGTGGGCTTGGAAAGGAATTGCCATGCTAAAGAATCTCAGCGTCGCGGCCGTGCTTCCCGCCAGCGACATCAACCGGGCCCGTGAGTTCTACCGCGACAAGCTCGGACTCGAACCGGACAACCCGGACGCCGCCGACAACCTCATGTACCGCTGCGGCGACGGCACCGGATTCATGATCTACCAGACCGGCAATGCCGGAACGGCGAAGAACACCCAGATGGGCTGGGTCACCAACGACCTCGAGGCCGAGATGGACGAACTGCGGTCCCGCGGCGTGGCCTTCGAGGACTACGACTTCCCCGGCCTGAAGACCGAGAACGGAGTAGCCACGATGCCGGACGGCGAAAAGGCTGCCTGGTTCCTCGATACGGAAGGAAACATCCTCAGCATCAACCAGATGTAAGCTCCGCGCCGGTCCCCCTGTCACCCGGCGTCGCTGTCCTCCGTCCAGGCCATGCTGGCGCCGATCGCGTCCACCGGCTGGGACAGCGGGACGCCTGAGCCGTCGCGCCTGCCGTGTTCCTGCGGCAGGGCGCGCGCCACGCCGGCGGCGGAGGACGCCTTCGCCGGCCCGTGACCGGCCCAGGCAAGCAGCAGGGTGTCTTCGCCCTTGAGGAAACGGTGGGCGCGCACGCCACCTGTCGCACGGCCCTTCGCCGGGTACTCCTCGAACGCGGTCACCTTCGCCGTTCCCGGCGCCGTACCCGGCAGGGCGTCGGTGCTTCCGGCAATCGTGACGACGACGGCGGCGGGATCGTCCGCGCGGACCGTGCCGAAGTGGATCACTTCGTCGCCGGCGGCGAGCTTGATGCCGGCCATGCCGCCCGCAGTGCGGCCCTGCGGGCGCACCGCGGAGGCGGCGAAGCGCAGCAGCTGGGCCTGCCGGGTCAGGAAGACCAGTTCGGTAGTGTCTTCGGCTGCGGCCTCGGCCGCGATCACTTTGTCCTTGTCCTTGAGCGCGATGATCTCGAAGTCTTCACGGTTCAGCGGGTACTCCGGCTGGACGCGCTTCACCACGCCCTGGGCGGTGCCGAGTGCCAGGACGGCGTCCAGCGGCACGAACGCCACCAGGGTTTCGCCCTTGAGCAGGGTGATGAAGTCCTTGGCCGGCACGCCGCCCGCCAGGTTCGGCAGCCCGGCCACCGGAGGCAGCACCGGCATGTCCATGACCTGGACGCGGAGCATCCGGCCCTGCGAGGTGACCGCGCCGATTTCGCCGCGGGCCGTGGTCTTCACCACGGAGCGGAACACGTCGTGCTTGTTGCGCGGCCCGGCCTCGGCCAGGGCGTCCTGGTTGGCCGTGCGGGCGATCTGGCCGGACGCCGTCAGGATTGCCCAGCAGGGGTCGTCCGGGATTTCCAGCGGCAGGGCCGCGGCCTTGCCCTTCGGCCCGGGGGCCGCGGCGGCAAGGGCTGCGGCGACGGTGGGGGAGACGGCCTCGGATTCGAGCAGTACCGTGCGGCGCGGGGTGCCGTACTTGGCGGCGATTTCGGCGAGTTCGCCGGAAACGAGTTCGCGCAGGAGGGTGTCCGAACCGAGGATGGCTTCGAGCTCGGCGATCTCGCGCTGCAGCTCTTCCTGTTCCTTTTCGAGTTCGATCCGGGAGTACTTGGTGAGCTGGCGCAGGCGCAGTTCCAGGATGTAGTTCGCCTGGATTTCGGAGAGGTCGTAGATGGACATCAGCCGGTCGCGGGCGGCGGCGGCTTCGTCCGAGGAACGGATGATCTGGATGACCTCGTCGATGTCCACGATCGCGATGAGGAGGCCCTCCACCAGGTGCAGGCGGTCCTTCTTCTTGCCTAGCCGGAAGGCGGTGCGGCGGCGCACCACCGAGAGCCGGTGGTCCACATAGACGTGCAGCAGCGGCAGCAGGCCGAGGGTCTGCGGCTGGCCTTCCACGAGTGCCACGTTGTTTATGCCGAAGGAGTCTTCCATCGGGGTGAAGCGGTAGAGCTGCTGGAGGACGGCGTTCGGGTTGAAGCCGTTCTTGAGCTCGATGACCAGGCGCAGGCCGTGCTGGCGGTCGGTGAGGTCCACGACGTCGCTGATGCCGGTGAGCTTCTTGCCGTTGACGGCGTCCTTGATCTTTTCGATGACCTTTTCCGGGCCCACCATGTAGGGCAGTTCGGTCACCACCAGGCCCGTGCGGCGAGCGGTCAGCTGCTCGATTTCCACCTTGGCACGGGTCTTGAAGGAACCGCGGCCGGTGGCATAGGCGTCGCGGATGCCGTCCAGGCCCACGATCCTCCCGCCCGTGGGCAGGTCCGGCCCGGGGACGAACTGCATGATGTCCTCGAGGGTGGCCTCCGGGTTGGCGATCAGGTGCCGGGCGGCGGCGATCACTTCCACAAGGTTGTGCGGGGCCATGTTGGTGGCCATGCCGACGGCGATGCCCGTGGTGCCGTTGACCAGCAGGTTGGGGAACGCGGCCGGCAGGACATCCGGCTGGGTCAGCTGGTTGTCGTAGTTGGGGATGAAGTCCACCACGTCTTCGTCGAGGTGGTCCGTCATGGTCAGGGCCGCCGCGGCGAGCCTGGCCTCGGTGTACCGGGGGGCGGCCGGGCCGTCGTCGAGCGAGCCGAAGTTGCCGTGCCCGTCGATCAGCGGCAGGCGCAGCGAGAAGTCCTGGGCCATGCGCACCATGGCGTCGTAGATGGCGGCGTCACCGTGCGGGTGCAGCTTGCCCATCACCTCGCCCACCACGCGGGCGCTCTTGACGTGGCCACGGTCCGGGCGCAGGCCCATGTCGCTCATCATGTAGAGGATGCGGCGCTGGACGGGCTTGAGGCCGTCCCGGGCGTCGGGCAGGGCCCGGGAATAGATCACCGAATAGGCGTACTCCAGGAAGGAACCTTCCATTTCGGACGTGACGTCGATGTCGATGATGTTTTCGGTGTAGTCACCGCTGTCCGCAGCTGCTGCTGCTTTGGCGCGGGAAGGACTTTGGCTGCGTGCCATGGAACGGGCGGATCCTTAAGGGGTGTACTGCGGGAGATTAGCTACGCTAAGCCTATGGTGGATGAGCCCGGCACCGGCGTATATCCGGAATATTGGGAGGCCGATGTCGTCCTGCGCGACGGCGGGATCGCGCACCTGCGGCCCATTTCGCCCGCCGATGCGGACGCCGTCCAGGCCTTCCACACCGGCCAGTCGCAGGCCTCCATCTACATGCGATTCTTCAGCTACAAGGCCAGGCTCTCCGGCAAGGAGCTCCGCCGCTTCACCGAAGTGGACCACGTGGACCGGGTGGCCTTCGTGATCACCATCGGCGGCGCGATCGTGGGTATCGGCCGCTACGACCGGCTCGACGATCTGGCCGAGGCGGAGGTCGCGTTCAACATCTCGGATTCCCAGCAGGGCCGGGGCATCGGCTCCATCCTGCTTGAACACCTCGCCGCCGCGGCCCGCGAAAACGGGATCCACCGCTTCACCGCCGAAGTCCTGCCGGAAAACAGCAAGATGCTGCGCGTTTTCGCCGACGCCGGATATGGACTGTCCCGGCACTTCGACGACGGCGTCGTCAGCGTCGCGTTCAACATCGACCCCACGCGCGAATCCCTCGCCGTGATGGAGTCACGCGAGCACCGCGCCGAGGCACGCAGCGTGCGGGACCTCCTGGCGCCGTCGTCCATCGCTGTCATCGGGGCCAGCCGCAAATGGGGGAGCGTCGGCTACCAGCTGCTCGAGCACATCATCGAGGGCGGGTTCGGCGGGCCCGTGTACGCGGTGAACCCCGAGGCCTTCGAACTCTCCGGCATGAAGTCCTACGCCCGGATCGCCGACCTCCCCGGCCCCGTGCAGCTGGCCGTCATCGCCGTGCCGGGCGAGGAGGTGCCGAAGGTGGTGGACGAGTGCGCGGCCGCCGGGGTCACCGGGCTGGTGGTCGCCACCGCCGGGTACGCCGACGGCGGCGAACGCGGCCTGCAGCGGCAGCAGGCACTCGTGCGCCAGGCCCGCTCGCACGGGATGCGCGTGATTGGCCCCGAATCCCTCGGCATCATCAACACCCACCCGGCGGTGTCCCTGAACGCCTCGATGGCCCCGGCGATGCCGCGGCCAGGCCGGCTGGGCCTGTTCACCCAGTCCGCGGCGATCGGGGTGTCGGTCTACGCCGCGGCCGTCCGCCGGGGCCTGGGCCTGTCCTCGTTCCTCTCCGCGGGCACCCGGGCGGACGTCTCCGGCAACGACGTCATGCAGTTCTGGGAGGACGATCCAGACACCGCCGCCGTCGGCCTCTATTTGGAGTCCATGGGCAACCCGCGCAAGTTCTCCCGGCTGGCCCGGCGCCTGGCCCGCAGCAAGGCCGTGATCGTCGCCAAGTCGGACCTCACCGGGCTCAGCCTGCCGCCGGGCCACGTCGGCCGGACCACCATGGCCCCGCCGTCCGCGCTCGATGCGATGATGCGCCAGTCCGGGGTGATCTCCGTGGAGACGGTCGAACAGCTCATGGACGTGGCCCAGATCGTCTCCAGCCAGCCCCTCCCGCAGGGCCCCGGGCTCGCCGTGGTCAGCAATTCCGCCGCCCTGGGCAAGGTGGTGGCCGATTCGGCCGGCCACCACGGGCTCCGCGTGGAGCGTCTGCTGAGCGGCATCGACCTGGATGCCGGGGCCTCCGTTTCGCTGGACCGCCTGCGCCGGCAGCTCCAGGAGACCCTGGCCGGGACGGAAGTCCATTCCCTCCTGGTTGCGATGATCCCGGCACGCAGCGTCTCCACCGAGGACGTCGCGAAGGTGCTGGCCGAGTGTGCCGCCGGGACAGGCAAGCCCGTGGTCGCCGCGTTCGGCGGGGTGCTGGATCCGGCGGCGCGGCTGGACGGGCTGCTGCCCGCGGACGCGGCCGACGCCGGCGTGCCCTGCTACTCCAGTCCCGGCAATGCGGTGGCGGCGCTGTCCGCCGTCGTCGGGTACTCCGCCTGGCTCGGCAGGGACCAAGGCCTCCTTGTCGAACCGGAGGGCTGCGATCCGGAGGGCACCCGGGAAGACCTGGACCGCCTGCTCGCCCCGGTCCACGGCGAGCAGCTGCTGCGCCTGGATCCGGAGGATGCCGCCTCCCTGCTGGCCCGCTACGGCATGGTGGTGGAACCGTCCGCGGTCTTCGAGCACGACGACGACGCGGTCGCCGCCGCCGGGCGGCTGGGCTGGCCCGTGGTGCTCAAGACCACGGAGCCGGCGCTGCGCCACCGCATCGACCTCGGCGGGGTCCGGCTGGACATCGAGGACGCCGACTCGCTGCGCCGCAACATCGCGCAGATGCGGCGGGCCCTGGCCCCGTTTGGTTCCCCGGCCCTGGAAGTCCAGGCCATGGCCCCGGTGGGCCAGGCGTGCACCTTCCGGGCCATCGAGGACCCCCTGCTGGGGCCCGTGGTGTCCTTCGGCCTGGCCGGGGACGCCGTGAACCTCCTCGACGACTGGGCCCACCGGGTGCCGCCGCTCTCCGCCACGGACGTCCACGACTTCATCCGCTCGCCGCGGGCCTCCCTGAAGCTGTTCGGTTACCAGGGCCTGCCCGCCGTCGACGTCGCCGCCCTGGAGGACCTCGCGGCCCGGCTGGCGCTGCTGAAGGACGAACACCCGGAGATCGCCCTGGTGGAATTCAACCCGGTCCTCGCCGGCCCGGAAGGGGCCCGGATCCTGGCGGCCGAAGTGTGGATCGGCAACGCTGCGCAGCGCACGGACAGCGCCCGCCGGGCGATGCGCCGCTGAGCCTCGACGCGGGTCCGGGGCCCGGCCCCGGACCCGGCGACGGCGGCCGGGCAGTTAGGAAGTCCCCCGGGGGATCTGTGAAAATGGGGTAATGAGCCCGAAGTCCCCGATGTCCCCTTCCGGCCCGGCAGCAGCCGGGCACCATGCGGCGCATGACCACAGCACGCAGGGGCAAAGCCTGGAACAGGCCCTGCAGCGGGCCGGTTTCTACCCGGTGCTGGTGGCCGACGTCGTGGACGACGCCTTGGACGGCCGCGACTGCCTGGCCCACCTCGTCCACCTGGAGACCCACTTCGACCGGGCCGAGGTCCGCCGGCACATCACCGTGCTGGTCCTCACCGAGGACATGCTGGTCATCACCCACGTGGACGACCAGCAGCTCGACGACGCCGGTGAACAGATCGTCGCCCAGATCTCCACCGAGTCCGTCCCCGTGGCGCAGATCCGCTCGGTGGTGCTGAGCTACATGTACGCGCAGCCCCAGAACTACAAGCCCAGCGATCCCGTGCGCGAGCTCACCCTGTCCATCGCCTGGTCCGGCGGGCAGCGGCTCGACGTCGGCCCGGCCAGCTGCGGGGACCCGAACTGCGAAGCAGACCACGGCTACACCGGCACCATCAGCCAGGAGGACATCGTCCTGCGGATCAGCTCCGAAGCCGACGGCCCCCGCGCCGTGCATGACGCCAAGGTGTTCGCCCGGGCGTTGCGCGCCGTCAACACCGGAGCCCCCGCACCGATCGCCCACGCATCCATCCCGGCGCCCCGGACCCGGTCGGGCGTGTTCGGCAACCGCCTGAGCCGCGGACACCAGCGCTGAGCATGGAATTCGCAGAGCAGCCGGCAGGGTCCGGACATTCCGCGGTGCCCCTCGCTTCCATGGAGCAGACCCTTTCCCCGGACGACCTCCCGGCGGCGCCCCTGTACGGCAGGCAGTCCATCGCGGAGGTCTTCACCAGCGCCGCCGCGAGCCTGGGCCTGCCCGGCTTCGAGAACACCCTGCACCTGCCCCCGGCGCAGCGCGTCTGCGTGGTCCTCGCCGACGGACTGGGCCGCAACCTGCTGAAGAAGAAGGCCGCCCACACCCCGTTCCTGCGCTCCGCGGCCGCCGCGGGCCAGGGCCGCGTCCCGGTGTGGCTCGATGCCGCCTTCCCGTCCACCACGGCCTCCTCCCTGGCCAGCCTCGGCACCGGGCGCACCCCGGGCGAGCACGGCATGGTGGGCTACGACGTCCTGGACCCCGCGCAGGACAAGGTGGTGAACCTGCTGGGCAACTGGGACGCCAAGGTGGATCCGCTGCAATGGCAGCCGTTCCCGTCGGTGTTCGAACGGGCCGCCGAAGAGCTGGACGTGGTCACCGTCAGCCTTCCGCAGTTCGGGCAGTCGCCCATGACCCGTGCGGCCCTGCGGGGCAGCCGCTTCGTCGGCGGCACCTCGTTGCACGCCCGCACCGCGCTCGCGGCGGAGGCGATGGCCACAGGAACCCGTTCCCTGATGTACTTCTACGTCAACGAGCTCGACAAGGCCGGCCACCGCTACGGCTGCGCCTCCGAACGCTGGGAACACCAGCTCGAGGAACTCGACTCCACCGTCAAACGGCTGGCGGCCACCCTGCCTGCCGGAACCACCATCCTCCTCACCGGCGACCACGGCATGGTGGACGTGCCCGAATCCCAGCGCCTCGACTACTCGGCCGAACCCGCGCTGGTGGCCGGGGTGCGGCACACGGCCGGCGAGCCGCGCATGGTGCACCTCTACCTCGAACCCGACGCCGGCGAGGCAGCCCGGGACGCGCTCCTCGATGCCTGGCGCCGCCGCTTCGGCGAACGCATCTGGGCGTTCACGCGCGAGCAGGGACTCGCCGCCGGGCTGTTCGGCAGCCTCCGCCCCGAGGTAGCGCCGCGGATCGGCGATGTGATGATCGCCGCCCGCGACACCCTGGCCCTCTACGACACCCGCAGGGTCCGCCCGCAGGCCTTGGAAGTCGTGGGCCAGCACGGTTCCCTGACCAAACCCGAACGCGAAGTGCCGCTGCTCTGCTTCCAGGCAGCCGGATCGAAGCGCCGGCGTGGCTGAACTGGTCTTCTTTTCCGGGACCATGGACTGCGGCAAGTCCACCCTCGCCCTGCAGATGGACCACAACCACCGGGCCCGCGGCCGCGGCGGCATCCGCTTCAGCCGCAACGACCGCGCCGGGGAATCCGTTATCTCGAGCCGCCTCGGCCTGCGCAGCGACGCCGTCGAAGTCACCGACGGCACCGACTTCTGGGAAGAAACCGCACGACGCCGGACCGGCGGGCTGCGCGTCGACTACCTGATCTGCGACGAAGCGCAGTTCTACTCGCCCGGGCAGGTGGAGCAGCTGGCCCGCCTGGTGGACGAAATGGACGTGGACGTGTTCGCCTTCGGCATCACCACGGACTTCCGTGCGCGGCTGTTTCCCGGTTCGCAGCGCCTCGTGGAACTGGCGGACAGGATCGAGGTCCTGCAGGTCCAGGCACTGTGCTGGTGCGGCCGGCGGGCGACGCACAACGCCCGGACAGTGGACGGCATGATGGTGGTCACCGGCGAGCAGGTGGTGGTGGGCGACGTCGCCACCGACGGCGGCGGCCCGGATGGGGTCGGGGCCCCGGACGGAAGTGCCGGCCCGGCCGTGGGCTATGAAACCCTGTGCCGCCGCCATTACATGCGCCGGGTCACCGCGCACGCAGCGGACCTCATGGCCGGACGTGAGGAATCGTTGCCGTTCGAGCTGGACGCGTGCCTCTGGCAGGGCTCCAGCGGGCAGGGTCAGTAGGGGCGCAGGGACACCAGGGGCAGGGAGCCGGGACGCTAGTCGCCGCGGGTGCCGAAGACGATGTCATCCCAGCTCGGCACGCTCGAACGCTTCGGCCGGCTGTGCTGGCGCTCCGCGGGCTGGGAGTCTTTTTCCTCGTCCCGCACAGCCGGACCAGGGCTGTCAGGCTTGCTGCCGCCGGCGTCCGGGGAGGCCTGGCGGTTCCACGGGCTCAACGGCGTCCGGCGGCGCCGGGGTTCCTCGCTCTGCCGCCGGGAGGCGCCGCCCAGCAGTTCATCGAGTCCGGCGCGGTGCCTGCTTTCGCTCCGCTCCTCCTCAGCAAGCTCCTCGGCCGGCCCGGCGGACGCCCCGGCGACGCCGGGAGCACCGGCTGCATCGTCGTCGTCCTTGGCTCCGTTCGGCGTGTTCCCGAGCGCCCGCAACTGGGCCGGGACCACGGTGATCTCGCGGGTATCGGTGCTGACGCCGTCGTGCAGGTGGAGGGGACCGTGCGGGGGCATGGGGTCGCGCAGCTCGGCGTCCTGGGCTTCGTCGTCCTGGTCGTCCGTTGAGCGCTCCGGATGGGCCGGCTTCAGGGACGCCGGCCTCAGGGAGGCAAGGCTCAGCCGGGCCACGGGGCGGCCGGCGTCTTCCTCGCCGGATGACGCGTCCTCAGCATTGGCGGTGTCCTGTTCTTCGGCACGAGGGTGTGCGGCTGGGACGCCGCCGCTCAGCAGCAGCGCCAGGGCGTCGTCGCCGTCCTCGTCGATGCCCAGGCGCTGGCCGCGGCGCAGGCGCAGCATGTCCAGCAGTCCGTCGGCATCCGGGCCGGACGAGCCGGCGCCGTCGTCGGAGTCCGCCTCGAAGTCGAAGGGCCGGTCCGCGACGGCGGACAGCCGGCGGGCGGGAACGGGGCCGTCCAGCGGCTCAAGTTCGCTGAGCTGCTGCGCCCAGCGGTTGGCGTTCTGCAGGGTTTTGCGGCCCGGGGTGAAGGTCCACATCGCCGGGGGTTCCTCGCCGATGCTTGCGGGCGCGCCGGGGTTGGGCTCGAAACGGGCCACCACCGTCCAGGTCCCGTCGGTGCGGCGCCAGGAATCCCATTCAACAGTCGACGGGTCGATGCCGTGGGCGGAGAGGCGGTGCGACACCATGTCGTCCAGGCTCGCCGGGGCGTCGCCGAACGCGGCACGGTAGGGATCGTGGCCGGGGGAGGGGGAGGCGACTTCCACCTTGCGGGCCTGCTGGGCGATGTATTCGCGTTCGGCCAGCACCGGGCCCTCGTAGCGCTGGACGTTGGCGAGGGGAAGCCCGGAGAGTTCGGCGATCTCGGCGGCGCTCGCCCCGGAGCGGATGCGGGCCTGGATGTCGCGCGGAGACATGGCGACGGGGGCGATGGACGCGCGGGCGGCCACCTGGGCGGGGGTGCGGCTGGCGGCTGCGCGCAGGGCCTCGTCGATGGGCAGCCGGAACGTCTCGCCGCCGCTTCCGCTCAGCAGGAGATGTCCGCCGTCGTCGTGGACGCCAACAAGCCGTAGTTCCCGCATCAAATCCTCCACCATGGCCTTTTCCGACAGTCGAAACTCTGCCACCAGCACGGGGCAATTCCTACTAGGACAAAGGGCGTGCCGCGATTTTCCGAGAATTCCGGGCCCCGGCGGGAGAGCGGGCACAAAAGCACCCGCCGCTGCGTTACATATCTAGGCCAGGGGAGCAACCCCTGGCCGGATGCGCTAGGCAGCAAAGAAGGGACCATGGCAACGGACTACGATGCCCCTCGGAAGGTCGACGACGAAGCGGGCGAGGACTCCATCGAAGAGCTCAAGACCCGTCGGACGGAGAAATCATCGTCCGCGGCGGTCGACCTTGACGAAAGCGATCTGGCTGACGCTTTCGAACTACCCGGCGCCGATCTGTCGAACGAGGAACTGCAGGTCCAGGTCCTCCCCGCCCAGGCCGACGAGTTCACCTGCGCCAATTGTTTCCTCGTGAAGCACCGTTCCCAGATTGCCCGGGAAAGGGACGGAAAGCTGTACTGCATGGAGTGCGAAGGCTGACGGACGCCCGGATCAAGAAGCCCGGATCAGGCAGCCAGGGCCTTCAGCAGTTCTTCCGGGCGGCGGGTCGAGGTGAGCCAGTAGGGGGTGCGGTCCTGCGGGTCGGTGACGGGAATCCGCACCACCGGATCGATCCAGCCGCGGATGCACAGGAAGGCCAGGCCGTTGAGCCGGGTGCCGCGCTCAGCCGTGGCCTCGTCCTTGCGGAAAGCTTCTGCCTGGCCCAGCAGGCTGCGCGGGATGCTTGCCCGGCCCACCTGCAGGGTGTCCCTGCGGACCACGATGCTCGGTGTGGACAGCAGCAGCAGGACCACCATGATTGCGGCCAGCACAAGGGCCGCGATGATTCCCGCCAGGAAGCTGATCGGGGCGAAGACCAGGATGCCGGCACCGGACAGGCCAAGGACGATCAGCCAGATCCACACCGAGGGCCACAGCTTTTCCGTGAACAGGACGTCCGGTCCGTTCTGGGAGCGGCCGGGCACGGGGGAGGACGGAGTCGCTTCAGGCATGGCTCCAGCTTATCCTTCCGTCCACATACCGCCGGACGCGGGCGCGGCAGGCCTGCCGCGGACGCTAGAATGAGGCATTGTGAGCCAGGAGTCCGCAGTCATCAGCCCAGCAGAAGCCTCCGCCGAATACGGCGCCCCCACCCTCCGGGTCGAGCTGAAAATGCTCGACGCCGGATTGGAAGTACCGTCGTACGCCCACCCGGGCGACGCCGGGGCGGACCTGCGGGCCCGCGAAAACGTCACCCTGGCGCCCGGGGAACGGAAACTGGTGCCGACCGGCGTCTCCATCGGCCTGCCGAACGGCTATGTCGCCCTGATCCACCCGCGGTCCGGCCTCGCCACCAAGCACGGCCTCACCGTCGTCAACGCCCCCGGAACGGTCGACGCCGGATACCGCGGCGAAATCGCCGTGACCCTGCTGAACACGGACCTGGTGCACCCGATCGAACTCAAGCGCGGCGACAGGATCGCCCAGATGGTGATCCAGCGCGTCGAATACGCCGGCTTCGTCCAGGTGGACGAGCTTTCCGAAACCGTACGCGGCGAAGGCGGCTTCGGTTCCACCGGCGGCTTCTCGGCCGCCACAGCCTGAAAGCTCATGCCTGGCGCCATTCCGCCGCATCCGGCAAGCCCAGGGTGATCCGGATCAGGACATCCCGCGACCATCCGGGCGGTTTACCGGGGGATAGACCACAACTAAGGAGAGAACCCCATGTTTTTTGGGCGCGGTAAGAAGTCCAAAGCCGTCCAGCCGGAGGCTGAAGAGCAGGACACGGTGGACGCCCTGCCCGCCGACGGCGGCGCCGCGGAAGGGGCGAAGCCGAAGGGCGACTTCCGGGTGGCCAAGGGACCCTGGGACGTGTCCGAAATCGACAGCCAGGACGGCTACCTCGATCTGGGCGCCCTGCTGATCCAGCCCGTCGAAGGTCTCCAGCTTCGGCTCGAAGTCGAAGAGGCAAGCCAGCGGGTGGTCGCCGTGACCATGGACCTCGAAGGCTCCAGCCTGCAGCTGCAGGCTTTCGCCGCTCCGCGCTCCGAGGGCCTGTGGGACGAGATCCGTGAACAGATCGCCGAATCCGTCGCCAGCCAGGGCGGGGAGACCGAGGAAATTCCCGGAACCTTCGGCCCCGAGCTCGTCGCGAAGCTGCCCAGCGAAACCGCGCAGGGCCTGCAGGGCTTCCGCGCCGCACGCTTCATGGGCGTGGACGGTCCTCGGTGGTTCCTCCGCGGCGTCATCGGCGGTCCTGCCGCGCTCGAGCGCGACGCCGCTGCCGGGCTCGAAGAGCTCTTCCGGCGGGTCGTCGTCGTCCGCGGCGAGAACCCCATGCCGCCGCGCGAATTGCTGCAGCTCCGCCTGCCCAAGGATGCCGCCGTCGCCGGCCAGGACGGTGCTCCCGCTCCCGGGCTTGCCAGGCCCGAACGCGGCCCGGAGATCACCGAGATTGGTTGACGGACACGCCCGGGGCAGCCTCCCCGGCGAACCGCACGAGATCAGCGACCTTCCGAGCCGCGGGCGCGTCAGCTGCACCGGATTCATTGAATCGGTGACATATCCGCCCGCCAGCGAACAGGCCCAGTTCACGGCGATCGTGGTCGAAAACATCATCCACGGCGGTGTTGCCGCGTCGCCGGCCCGCCTGCGGGTGGTCTGGCTCGGCCGCCGCAAGGTGCCGGGGCTGGAACCGGGCGCCAAGCTCCACTTCGAAGGCATGGTCACGGAACGCGACGGACTGCCCACCATGTTCAACCCCCGCTACGAAATCCTCACCCGGCAGGAGCGCTGATGACCGCCGCCAACGGCACAGAACCGGACAAGAACGGTTCCCCCGAACCCGCAACGAGCCTGGAACCCGCAACCGGCCTGGAATCCGCCGGCCCGAACGCCGCGCCGAACGCCGAGCCGGGGAAGGACGCCGAGCCGGGAATCGCCGCACTGGCCGCAGGCTACGCGGAGAAAGCCGGACTGCAGCGAAACAAGCACGGCGACATCGACCTGCTCAAGTCGGCCGGCGGCATCCAGGGCATCGCCGAAAGCATCCTCCCCGGCCTGGTCTTCCTGGTCGCCTTCACCATCACCCGCGACCTCACGGTCTCGCTGGTCGCCGCCCTCGCGGCCGCCGCGCTCTTCACGGTGACCCGGCTGGTGCAGAAGCGTCCCCTGACGCAGGCACTGGCCGGAATCGCCGGCGTCGCGATTTCCGCCTGGCTGGCCAACACCACCGGCAAGGCAGAGGACTTCTACGTCCTGGGCTTCTACACCAACGCCGCCTACATCGCCGGCATGCTGCTCTCGATCGTGCTCAAATGGCCCATCGCCGGGCTGCTGTTCGGGCTGGTGCGGAGCGAAGGCCTGGAATGGCGCAAGGACCCCGAACGGCTGCGCGCCTACAACATCGCCACCTGGGTGGTGATCGGCGTGCTGGTGCTCCGGCTGGTGGTCCAGGTGCCGCTCTACCTGCAAGGCGAGCCTGGCCTGGCCGCCCTGGCCACGATGCGCCTGATCATGGGCGCGCCGCTGTACATCCTTGGCCTGTGGGTGGCCTGGCTGCTGAGCCGGCCCGCGGGTAGCCGGCCGGCCCGGTAGCCGATTCAGGCGGCAACCTAGCCGTCGAAGCCGTCGTCGTCTGCCTGCTCCGGAAGCTCCTCTTCGGCCGGCTCGCCGCCGGCCGCCGACGGCGACAGGAGCGACCGCAACCCGTCCTCCGCGGCGATGGTGGTGACGAAGAACAGCTCGTCGCCGCCGTCGATCACGTCATCCCGGCTCGGGGTGATGGGGGCGTGGTCGCGCAGGATCGCCACCAGCGTGGAATCATCCGGCCAGTCGATGCCGCCCACGGTGCTGCCGATGATGTGCGAATCGTGCGGCACCGTGAACTCGACCAGCGAGGACACCCCGGTCTGCAGGGTCAGCAGGCGCACCAGGTCGCCGATTTCCACTGCCTCTTCCACGAGCGCGGTCATGAGCTGCGGGGTGTTCACGGCAACGTCCACGCCCCATGAATCGTTGAACATCCAGTCGTTCTTGGGGTTGTTCACCCGGCCCACGGTGCGGCCGACGCCGAACTCGGTCTTTGCGAGCAGGGAGACCACTAGGTTGACCTTGTCGTCGCCGCTGGCGGAAACCACGACGTCGGCCTCCTCCAGTTTCGCTTCCTGCAGGGTGCTCAGTTCGCAGGCGTCGCCCACGAGCCAGCGCGCCCCGCGCAGGCCGCTGCGGCCGATAACCTCGGGCTTGAGGTCGATAAGCAGGATTTCGTGCTTGTGGGCCAGCAGTTCGCGGGCGATGGAGGACCCCACGCTGCCTGCACCGACAATGACGACTTTCACTCGGACTCCTTCGCGGGAACGCTGGCCAGGATGCGCTGCACTTCGCCGCTGCGCCCGATTTCGAGCATCGCGTGCACGGTGTCGCCCTCCTGGTACGAGGTGCCGGGGCCCGGCAGGATGCCTTCGCCGAAGCGGGTCAGGAAGGCCACACGGGTGCCGGAGGCGGCCTCGATGGCGCTGACCGGGTGCCCGATCCACTTTTCGTGCAGGTCGACTTCGGCCAGGACCAGGCGCCCCGAGGGCTCCCGGTAGTCCCCGGCGAGGTGCTGTTCGGGCAGGATGCGGCGCAGCACCTGGTCCGCGCTCCAGCGCACGGCAGCCACGGTGGGAATCCCGAGGCGCTGGTAGATCTCGGCCCGGCCGGGATCGTAGATACGGGCAACGACGTGGGCCACATGGAAGGTTTCGCGGGCCACGCGGGTGGCCAGGATGTTCGAGTTGTCACCGCTGGAGACGGCGGCGAAGGCGTAGGCCTCATCGCAGCCGGCCTGCTTCAGGGTGTCCCGGTCGAAGCCGACGCCGGTGACCTTCCGGCCGGTGAAACCGCTGCGGAGGCGGCGGAACGCCCGGTCGTCCTGGTCGATGATGGCCACAGAGTGGCCGGAGTCCTCAAGGGTGTGGGCCAAGGTGGCTCCGACCCTTCCGCAACCCATGATCACGAAGTGAGCCACGCTCTCTCCTTCAACTTGTGCCTGTCGCTGCGTAAGACTCTACCGGGGGCGATGTCGTGTGCCATGACATCGCCTGTGATTGCGAGTAACGTGGCCGGGTGCTGACTATTTTCAACGCGGTCAAACGGGTTCTGGTGGGGCGGCCCTTCCGGAACGACCGCTTGTCCCACACCCTGCTGCCGAAACGCATCGCGCTGCCGATCTTCGCCTCCGACGCGTTGTCCTCCGTGGCCTATGCACCGGACGAAATCCTCCTCACCCTGGCCCTGGCCGGCGTGAGCGCAGTGTCTTTCTCACCGCTCGTCGGCCTGGCCGTCATGGTGGTGTTGCTCACAGTCGTGGCGTCTTACCGGCAGAACGTGCACGCCTACCCGTCCGGCGGCGGCGACTACGAGATCGCCAACGTCAACCTCGGCAAATACGCCGGCCTGACCGTCGCCTCGGCGTTGCTGGTGGACTACGTCCTCACCGTGGCGGTGTCGATGTCCTCGGCCGCGACGTACCTGACGACGGCGGTTCCGTCCCTGCACGGCCAGCAGGCGCTGATCGCCACGGTCGGCGTCATCATACTGGCGCTGGTCAACCTGCGCGGCATCAAGGAAGCCGGCACGGTCTTCGCGGTCCCCACCTACATCTTCATGTTCTCCATCCTGGGCATGACCGCCGTCGGCATCTTCCAGGCCGTCACCGGCCAGCTGGGGCAGGCACCGTCCGCGGCGTTCACCATCGTTCCGGAGCACGGCTTCGATGAAGGCCTCGTGGGCCTGGCGGGCGCCTTCCTTCTGCTGCGCGCCTTCTCCTCGGGTGCTGCGGCCCTCACCGGTGTTGAGGCAATCAGCAACGGCGTGCCCAACTTCCGGAAGCCCAAGAGCAAGAATGCCGCCACCACCTTGCTGATGCTCGGCGTGATCGCCTCGGCCATGCTCGCCGGGATCATTTATCTGGCCAACGCCACCAAGGTGCACATCGTGCTGGATCCGGCCACGGAGTTCCTGCTGAACGGCCAGCCCCTCCCGGAGGACTACATCCAGAACCCGGCAATCAGCCAGATCGCCCTGACCATCTTCGGCCCGGGCTCCATTCCTTTCTATATTGTGGTGGCCGCCACCGGCATCATCCTCGTGTTCGCCTCCAACACGGCGTTCAACGGCTTCCCCGTGCTCGGCTCCATCCTTGCCCAGGACGGCTACCTGCCGCGCCAGCTCCGTACCAGGGGAGACCGCCTGGCGTACAGCAACGGCGTGCTCGCCCTGGCCGCCGGGGCGCTGGTGCTCATCCTGTCCTTCAATGCGGACGTCACGCGCCTGATCCAGCTCTACATCGTGGGCGTGTTCATCTCCTTCACGGCCAGCCAGCTGGGCATGATCCGGCACTGGGGCCGGGAACTGAAGCTGGCCCGCGACAAGGCCGTAAGGCTCCGGGTCCTCAAGTCGCGCACCATCAACATGGTGGGCTTCGGCATGACCGCGCTGGTCCTGACGATCGTGCTCATCACCAAGTTCGAGCAAGGCGCCTGGCTGGCCCTGCTGGCCATGTTCGTGCTGTTCCTGATCATGTGGAGCATCCGCGCCCACTACGACAACGTGGCCAAGGAACTGGCCGTGGACGAGGACTCCTCGCCGCGTGCACTGCCCACCCGGGTGCACGCGATCCTGCTGGTCTCGCACGTCCGCAAGCCGGTGCTGCGGGCGCTGGCCTACGCCCGGGCCTCCCGCCCGTCGCGGCTCGATGCCATCATCGTGGACATCGACTCGGAAGAGACCGCGCACACCGTGGCCGACTGGGACAAACTGGATATCCCGGTGCCGCTGACGGTGCTCGCGAGCCCGTACCGCGAAACCGTGACGCCCATCCTGTCCTATGTGAAGAACATGCGCCGGGATTCCCCGCGGGACCTGATCGTGGTCTACATTCCCGAATACGTGGTGGGTAAATGGTGGGAACAGTTGGTGCACAACCAGACGGCGCTGCGCATCAAGGCGCGGCTCCACTTTGAACCCGGCGTCATGGTGGCCAGCGTGCCGTGGCAGCTCAAATCCTCCGAAGAAGCAAAGGCACTGCAGGACACCCTATGACGCAACACCAGCTTTCCCGTCCCGGCCGCCCCAGCGACGCGGCCCCGCGCGAACTGGTGCTCGACGTCGGGCCCGTCGCCCATGGCGGGCATTTCGTCGCCCGCCACGAAGGCCGGGTGGTCTTCGTCCGGCACGGCATCCCGGGGGAGAAGGTCCGGGCGCGCCTCACCGACGCAGAGGACGGATCGCGCTTCTGGCGGGCCGACGTCGTCGAGGTACTGGAAGCCTCCGACGACCGGCGGCCGCACTTCTGGCAGCTTGCCGATTCCGCCGCCGCCTGGCGCAAGGGCGGCCCGCCGGTGGGCGGCGCCGAGTTCGGGCACATCAGCCTGGAACGCCAGCGGCAGCTGAAGTCCGAGGTCCTGGCCGAGCAGCTCAAGCGGCTCGCCGGCCTGGACCTGCAGGTCGAGGTGGAGGCGGCCGGTCCCGCTGAGCCACGTCCCGCGGCGGAGTCCGGGCGGCACGACGGCGGCGGGCTGGCCTGGCGCACCCGCGCCGGCTTTGCCGTGACCCCCGGGGGCCGGCTCGGCATGCACGCCCACCGCTCCGACGTCGTGGTGCCCGTCCGCGAGATGCCGCTCGCCGTCCAGGCGATCAACGAGCTCAAACTGTGGGAGCTTGACCTGCGCGGCGTCGCCCGCGTCGAGGTCGCCGCCCCCGCCAACGGCTCCCGGCCGCTGGTGCTGCTCGCGCCCGAGGACGACGCCGACCCCAAGCGGTTGGGCAGGATCCTCGCCCGGCTGCCGCAGGACGTTTCAGTGGCGCGTTTCGATCCTGCGAAGGGCGACGTGCTGCAGCTGCGCGGCCGCACCTGGGTCCAGGAAACCGCCGCCGGGCACGAGTACCGGGTCACCGGTGAAGGCTTCTGGCAGATCCACAAGGACGCCCCGGACACCCTGGTGGACGCCGTCCGCGGTTTCCTGCACGACGGCGGCTACCTCCTTCCCGGCTCGGCCGTCGCCGACCTCTACGCCGGGGCGGGGCTGTTCACCGCCCCGCTGGCGGACGCCGTCGGCATCACCGGATCGGTGCTGTCCGTGGAGGGTTCCCCGGGCACCAGCAGGGACGCCCGCAAGAACCTGCACGGCGAAGGCCACGTCGAGATCGTGCAGGGACGGGTGGAACGGGTGCTGCGCAGCCGCCCCCGCCGCTTCGACTCGCTCATCATCGACCCGCCGCGCGCCGGTGCCGGCAAGGCCGTAGTCCGGCAGCTCATGGATTCGGGGCCGCGGGCCATCGCGTACGTGTCCTGCGACCCGGCGTCGTTCGCCCGGGACCTGGGCTACTTCCACGCCGGCGGGTGGAAACTCGGGGGACTGCGGGCCTTCGACCTCTACCCGCACACCCACCACCTGGAAACGGTGGCATTGCTGGTGCCCGACGCATAGCCGACATTACGATGGGGCCATAGTCGTCCCATGTCGCGTCCTTGGCCATGGCAGGCCACGATGCCCGGCGCTTGAATTAGGTTTACCTAACTAGATAGCGCTGACCCGCGCGACAAAGATGAAAGCTGTTGCGAGAGGAGTCCTGCCATGAGCACTGTGGACAGCTTCGGTTCCAAAGGCGTACTGAATGTAGCCGGCACCGATTATGAAATTTTCCGGTTGAACTCCGTAGAGGGCGCAGACAGCCTTCCGTTCAGCCTCAAGGTATTGCTTGAAAACCTCCTGCGGACCGAGGATGGCGCCAATATTACGGCCGACCACGTCCGCGCCCTGGCCGGCTGGGATCCGAATGCGGAGCCCGACACCGAGATCCAGTTCACCCCCGCCCGCGTCATCATGCAGGACTTCACCGGCGTCCCCTGTGTCGTGGACCTGGCCACCATGCGTGAAGCCGTCAAGGACCTCGGCGGCGACCCCAAGCGCGTGAACCCGCTGGCACCGGCCGAAATGGTCATCGACCACTCCGTCCAGATCGATGTCTTCGGCAACGCCGGCGCCCTCGAGCGCAACATGGAAATCGAATACCAGCGCAACGGTGAGCGCTACCAGTTCCTGCGCTGGGGCCAGACCGCGTTCGACGACTTCAAGGTCGTCCCGCCGGGAACCGGCATCGTCCACCAGGTCAACATCGAATACCTGGCCCGCACCATCATGACCCGCGAAGTGGGCGGCGTCCTGCGCGCCTACCCCGACACCTGCGTCGGCACCGACTCGCACACCACCATGGTCAACGGCCTGGGCGTGCTGGGCTGGGGCGTCGGCGGCATCGAAGCCGAAGCCGCCATGCTCGGCCAGCCGGTCTCCATGCTCATCCCGCGCGTCGTGGGCTTCAAGCTCAACGGCAGCATCCCGGCCGGCGCCACCGCCACCGACGTCGTCCTCACCATCACCGAAATGCTGCGCAAGCACGGCGTGGTGGGCAAGTTCGTCGAGTTCTACGGCGAAGGCGTTGCCGCTGTGCCGCTGGCAAACCGCGCCACCATCGGCAACATGAGCCCGGAATTCGGTTCCACCGCCGCCATGTTCCCGATCGACGACGTCACCCTGGACTACCTGCGCCTCACCGGCCGCTCCGAGGACAACGTCGCCCTGGTCGAGGCGTACACCAAGGAACAGGGCCTCTGGCACGATCCTTCCCGCGAACTGCGCTTCTCCGAATACCTCGAGCTGGACCTGTCCACCGTGGTTCCGTCCATCTCCGGCCCGAAGCGTCCCCAGGACCGCATCGAGCTTTCGGACGCCAAGGAACAGTTCCGCAAGGACATCCACAACTACGTCAACATCGCCGACGGCAGCGTGGACGAGTCCCTGGCCGAGTCCTTCCCGGCCTCCGACGCCCCGTCCTTCACGCACGCTGACGCCCACACCACGGAAACCGCCCGTGTGGAGTCCGCAGCCAACGGCTCCCACGGCCGCCCGTCCGCGCCGGTGCACGTCAAGACCGCCGACGGCCGCGAGTTCGAACTGGACCACGGTGCCGTGTCGATCGCCTCGATCACCTCCTGCACCAACACCTCCAACCCCTCGGTGATGCTCGCCGCAGCCCTGCTGGCACGCAACGCCGTGAACAAGGGCCTGGCCGCCAAGCCGTGGGTCAAGACCTCCGTGGCCCCGGGCTCGAAGGTCGTCACCGACTACTACGAGAAGTCCGGCCTCACCCCGTACCTGGAGAAGCTCGGCTTCTACATCGTGGGCTACGGCTGCGCCACCTGCATCGGCAACTCCGGCCCGCTGGAGCCGGAAATCTCCGAGGCCATCCAGGCCAACGACCTCTCCGTCACGGCCGTCCTCTCGGGCAACCGCAACTTCGAAGGCCGCATCAACCCGGACGTCAAGATGAACTACCTGGCGTCCCCGCCGCTGGTCATCGCCTACGCCCTGGCCGGTACCATGGACTTCGACTTCGAGACCGACGCCCTGGGCACGGACTCCGAAGGCAACGAGGTCTTCCTCAAGGACATCTGGCCGAACCCCACCGAGGTCCAGGAAGTCATCGACTCCTCGATCGACGAGGGCATGTTCGCCAAGGGCTACGAAGGCGTCTTCGACGGCGACGAGCGCTGGAAGGCCCTCGACACCCCCGCCGGCGACACCTTCGCCTGGGCCGAGGACTCCACCTACGTCCGTAAGCCCCCGTACTTCGAGGGCATGAAGGCCCAGCCGGACCCCGTCCAGGACATCCAGGGAGCCCGCGTTCTGCTGAAGCTGGGAGACTCGGTCACCACCGACCACATCTCCCCGGCCGGTTCCTTCAAGTCGGACACCCCCGCCGGCCAGTACCTGCTGGCCAACGGTGTGGAGCGCAAGGACTTCAACTCCTACGGTTCCCGCCGCGGCAACCACGAAGTCATGATCCGCGGCACCTTCGCGAACATCCGCATCAAGAACCAGCTGCTCGACGGCGTCGAGGGCGGTTTCACGAAGGACTTCACCCAGGAAGGCGCCCCGCAGGCCTACGTCTACGACGCCGCCCAGAACTACCAGGCAGCCGGCACCCCGCTGGTGGTCCTGGCGGGCAAGGAATACGGCTCCGGCTCCTCCCGTGACTGGGCCGCCAAGGGCACTGCGCTGCTGGGCGTCAAGGCTGTCATCGCCGAAAGCTACGAGCGCATCCACCGCTCCAACCTGATCGGCATGGGCGTCCTGCCGCTGCAGTTCCCGGCTGGCGAATCCGCCGCGACCCTGGGCCTGAGCGGCAACGAAACCTTCTCCGTGGCAGGTGTCACCGAGCTGAACAACGGCACCACGCCCAAGACGCTCAAGGTGACCGCAACGGCCGAGGACGGCAGCTCCAAGTCCTTCGACGCAGTGCTGCGCATCGACACCCCCGGTGAGGCGGACTACTACCGCAACGGCGGCATCCTGCAGTACGTCCTTCGGCAAATCAGCGGTTCCTGAGCTGATCGGCTCGGATTCCAGAGGATCTGGTCGCTGACGCGCTGTCACCGGCGGTCACTCCAGGGTCTCGCACAAGTGCCCCGTCAGGCTTCGGCCTGGCGGGGCACTTGCTGTGTATCTCCCGGCCCTGAGCCATTGACTCTCGTCGGCGTCGAGCGTGTACTTGAGTCGGCTTCTGAGAGGACAGATGCCATTCATGGGGCGGCCTGGCCTTTTCCGTGAGGCCGCCAATAGATGGAGGTCGGAAATGGGACAGGCACGTGACGCGATGGACCGCCTCACCGCTGCTGTGACGGCGAGAGATAAGGAGACACAGGCCGCGTGCTACTCCGCTGACGCGGTAGCTGTTACTCCGGAGGAGGGCGAGCTCGTCGGTCCGGAAGCAATCAGCAACTATCTGTCGCAATTTGGTGATTCGTTCCCGGACATCAGCTTTGAGTACGCGAACAAGCATGAGGCTGGAAATGTGGCGATCGACGTGGGCTTCGTCATCGGAACGAACACCGGACCGCTACCCCTGCCGTCCGGCGAAAGCCTGCCCCCGACGGGCAAAAGCATCAGGGTGAGGAGCTGCGATATCGCAACTGTCGAGGATGGCCTGATTACGCGGCACGAGTTCTTCTTCGACCAGATGGAATTCCTGGGACAACTCGGACTGCTTCCTGAATCACTGTCCGGGCCAGGAGCCTGAACTCGGGTAGATGTGCCCCGTGGAGACGGGGGAAGCCCTTGATCCTCATCCAGTTAGCGGCCGTCTCAGCGGCAAGGATGTGGAAAGCACGCTACGCGAGGGCCGTTGGTTAGCTGCAACGTGCGCTCATCAGTAAGAGGCCGTGAAAGGAGAAACATGGGTGCACTCCGATGTTAGGTGCGTCGTTTTCGCCGTGTCCGGATGATCTTGGGGGCGAGGGCTACAGCTAGTGCAGACAATGGAACGATGAAATCCGTCCAGTGGCGCCGGATCGGCTTGTATGTCGCAGTCCCGTCCCGGATCTCGATAAAGCCGAGTGGCCAGGACCCGACGCCGCCCCCACCGCCACCGCCCTCGCCTGTCTTGTCGGAGCGGATCTCACGCCCCGAGCCGCCGCCGAACCCGAAGCCGACGCGGGCGACCGGGATGACGGTGACGCCTTCGCCACTGATTGGCTCGCCGTAGACGGCGGCCACAGAGGCCCTCGTGCCGAGCTTATCGGCCAGGCGCTCCAGGAGGATGGTGGGGGCGTGGGCTGCGGTGAGGTCCCGGACCTGATCGGCCGCGGTGCTCTCCTCGGGATAGTTCATACGGTCTCCTAATGGGTCCGCTCGGCGGTGCTGGGGTTGTGGTCTGGCTGGAGAGAAGCGGGGACGGTCCGGGGAAGCTGGGCCCGGGGTGGTGAATCCGCCCGCGGTGACCTGGGGGATTTCAAGGTTGGCTGGACTACTGCTTGCGGTTCTTCCCGAGCCTAGCCCGCTCGCACGCCTCGTCAAGCGCCACCTCGATTGACATTCGGGCGGAGCGAACACATGATGCCGACCTGATCCAGTCAGGCGGATTTCATTGGCTTTCGGGGGATGCGGCATGGCCGCCCGTATCCCCTTGGCAAGCCTGTCGCCAAGGGATTTTGTTCCATTGTGAACTTCACGGACCAGTTCCTGGAGCTGGGAGTCGGCCTCGAGCAGGTGTACAAGGAGAACAACCAGCATGACGAAGCCCACCGGAGACGCAAGGAAGGAACGGGGACCTGCGGCCGTTGAAATGCGCCCCCAAAGTTGGGTGACCGCGAAAAAGGTTACAGCGCCCTCCGCAAGCTCCTTGGCACGCCGGTGGAAGGAGCACTACGACAACCTCCCGCTGCCGCTGCCTATCGTGGCCGCGATGGCCATGGATCTCCTCCTGGACCGGCTCCGGCCAGCGCCGCTTCCCGGCTCCCGATCCCTCCACCGAATGGCGGGGGGAGGACTGGTGCTCACCGGCGTCTGCCTGAATTTCTGGGCCCTGGCTGAACGGCGACGGCGTTCGGAGGGCCCTTTCGCATTGGAACGGCCGGAGGAGTTGGTCATCACCGGCCCGTATGCGATCACCCGCCATCCGATGTACGTCGGCTGGTGGCTCATCCAACTGGGCGCAGGAACCTTGGCCGGTTCATCTTGGGTCCTCGTGACGCTGCCGGCCGAACTGCTTGTGGAACACCGCTTCGTCCTCGGCGAAGAGGCCGTGCTGGCCGAGCTGTTCGGACGGTCCTATCTTGATTACGCGGAAAGGGTGCCACGCTACTTCGGGTTCCCCCTCCGGTCGCACGCTTGATTCGATGGGGGCAGCGGAGTCGCCAGCCTGCGACATCCGAACGCCGTCGCGCGAACGTGGGGGACGCGTCAGGCCCCGAACCAGCGGGCGCGTCGCACCGCGCCGAACTCCGCCTTCTCAGCGGCGTACGCCGGCGACGGCCCCTGGAGCGGGGCTGTCGGCCCACCGTCAGCATGGAAGTCGACGTCGACGCGACCGACGTCGCCGTGGCCGAACTCCAGGTAGCAGAGCCCCGTGCCCCCTGGTGCAAGTCCGCCGGCGCCTCGGATGCTGCGAACGATCCCGTCCGCGACGACGTGGGCCGCGCTCTCGGCGAAGGTGCCGGCTTTCGGGATCCCGGTCTCGGCGCAGTCGCCGATCGCGTACACCCCGGCGTACGGCGTCTGCAGCGTCACGGGGTCGACCGCGACCCAGCCGTTCTGCGTCAGGCCCGCCTCGACGAGCACGTCCGGCACCTTGTGGGTCGGGATTCCGATGAACAAGTCGTACGGCTCGTCATGGTCCTTGAATTGTGCGACCCGCGCGTCGGGGTCGATCCCGTGGATCCGGTGGCGTTTCGTGTACGCGATCCCACGTTCGGCCATCACGCGTTCCAGCGCGGCCGATGTCTGGGGCGACACAGGGATAGGCGACGGCTGCGGACTGACCACGTGAAGGTTGCTGCCCTCGCGGATGCCGCGGGCGACGAGCTGGTCATGGAGCAGCAGGATCGCCTCGTAGGGCGCGGGCGGGCACTTGAACGGGATGGAGAGCACGGCCAGCATCACCCGGCCGCCGCGGAAAGCCGCCAGTTCGTCGCGCAGCCGCTCGGCCCCTGCGAGCGTGTAGTACTCGTGCCCTCCTTCGGCGAAGCCGGGTGTCGCGGAGATGTCGTAGTCGGCGCCGAGGGCGACGACGACAAAGTCGGGATCGTAAACGCCAGCATCGGTGACAACGTGCCGCCTCTCCGGGTCGATCGCGAGCACCCGCTCCTGGCGGAACTCCACACCCGGCGTGCGGATCCCGCGGTACGGGATCCGCACCTGCTCCGCTTTCTGGTGCCCGAAGAGGACCTCCAGCTTGGAGAAGCCGAACACGAAGGCGTCCTGCTCGTCGACCAGGGTGACATCGACCTCGCCGGCAAGGCGCTCCGACAGTGTGCTCGCGAGTTCCAACCCCCCGAAGCCGGCGCCGAGGATCATGACGGTTGTTGCCATGCACCTCATCTTGCGCCTCGGACGGCCTGGCGTCCATGCCCGTTGGATGCACGCAAAGCACGACGACGGTGGGCCCGGCCGGTCTTCTGACCGGCCGGGCCGCCGTCGTTCCGCGTTTGTCCGGGCCGGTGTCCGCGGAGCGTCCGGCCCGCGGCGGGAACGGGGCCCGGCGGGCAAGGCGGTAGAGTTAACGGGCACGTCAATCACCTAAGGAGGGGCCGTTGGGACTCTTGGAGACAATCCGGACTCCGCAGGACCTGGCCGCGCTGGGCAGCACTGAACTGGAACAGCTCGCAGGCGAAATCAGGTCCTTCCTGATCACCAACGTCGCCCAGACCGGCGGCCACCTCGGCCCGAACCTCGGTGTCGTGGAGCTGACGATGGCGATCCATCGCATCTTCGACTCCCCCCGCGACAGCATCGTCTTCGACACCGGACACCAGTCCTACGTGCACAAGCTCCTCACCGGGCGCCAGGACTTCAGCACGCTCCGCCAGGAGGGCGGCCTCTCCGGATACCCGGACCGCGGCGAGTCCGAGCACGACATCGTCGAAAGCTCGCACGCCTCCTCCTCGCTGTCCTGGGCCGACGGCATCTCCCGCGCCCGGCAGCTCACCGGTGACGGCGACCGCTACGTGGTGGCCGTCGTCGGCGACGGCGCCCTCACCGGCGGCATGGCCTGGGAAGCCATCAACAACATCGCCGCGGACAAGCGCCGCCGCGTGGTGATCGTGGTCAACGACAACGGCCGCTCCTACGCCCCCACGGTCGGCGGCCTGGCCGACTACCTGGCCTCGCTGCGCCCAACCATCGACTCTTTCCGCGCCGCCCCGGCCTACGAGGTGGCCCTGGACAGGTGGAAGAAGCGGCTGCAGAACGGCGGCCCGCTCGGCCAGTTCACCTACCGGAGCCTGCACGCCATGAAGAAGGGCATCAAGGACTGGTGGGCGCCGCAGGGCATGTTCGAGGACCTCGGCATGAAGTACATTGGCCCCGTGGACGGCCACAACCTGCAGGCCCTCGAAAACGCCTTCACCACCGCCCGGCACTACGGCGGACCCGTGATCGTGCACGCCATGACGGAGAAGGGCCACGGCTACGCGCCGGCCCGAGCCAACGAGGACGACCAGTTCCACGCCGTCGGCGTCATCGACCCCGAAACCGGCGAACCCACGGCATCGCCCGGCGCCCAGTCCTGGACCTCCGTGTTCGCCGAGGAAATCGCGGACATCGCGGACGAGCGCAAGGACATCGTCGGCATCACCGGTGCCATGCTGATCCCGGTGGGTCTGCACAAGTTCGCGGCCCGGCACCCGGAGCGGGTGTTCGACGTCGGGATCGCCGAACAGCACGCCCTCACCTCCGCCGCGGGCATGGCCTTCGGCGGGCTGCACCCCGTGGTCGCCGTCTACGCCACCTTCCTGAACCGCGCCTTCGACCAGCTCCTGATGGACGTCGCCCTGCACAGGGCCGGTGTGACGATCGTCCTGGACCGGGCCGGCGTCACCGGACCCGACGGCGCCAGCCACCACGGCATGTGGGACATGGCCATGGTGCAGATCGTGCCCGGGCTGCACCTCGCGGCACCGCGCGACGCCACCCGCCTGCGGGAAGAACTGCGTGAGGCCATGGCGATCGGCGACGCGCCCAGCGTGGTCCGTTTCTCGCGGGGCAGCGTCGGCAAGGAAGTCGAGGCCATCGAGCGGCTGTCCGATGGCGTGGATGTGCTCGCCCGGCGTCCCGAGGGCTCCACCGAAAACGATGTCCTGATCGTCAGCGTCGGCGCGATGTCCGAACTCGCGCTCGATGTCGCGGCCCGGCTCGGCTCGCAGGGCATCAGCTCCACCGTAGTGGACCCCCGCTGGGTGCTGCCCGTGCGCAAATCCATCATCGCCCTCGCGGCCCGGCACCGCCTGGTGATCTGCATCGAGGACGGCGTCCGTGCCGGCGGCGTCGGCTCGCGGATCCGCCAGGAGATGCGGGCGGCCGGCGTGGACACCGCCTTGAACGAAGTAGGCCTGCCCGTGGAGTTCCTCGCCCACGGCACCCGCAGCCAGGTCCTGGAACGCGTCGGGCTCACCGCCCAGCAGATCACCCACGACATCGTGGCCCAGGTGCTCGGGACCAAGGTGCCCTTCGCGCGGCCGCTGCCGGGCCAGGCGCACCCCACCACCGGCAGCCTGCCCACCCTGTGAACGACGCAGGGCATCTGAACGGCAAAAGGCACCCCGAGGGACTGCAGCCCGGCGACCTCGTGGTGGCCCGCAACCGCAAATGGGACGGCACCGCGCACTGGGTGGTCCCCGGCCGCTACCTCGGTGAGGACATCCACGGCTGGTGGGTGTTCCAGGGCAGGAACGAATTCTGTTCCCGCCCCGGCGCCGCCTTCTACACCGCCTCCGATGCCGTGCTCCTGGTCCCGCGCAGCGGCGACTGGGTGGCCACCTTCTACGACGACAGCTACCCCGGGGACTTCCGGATCTACGTCGACCTCGCCCTCGACCACGGCTGGAAGACCATCCGGGACGGCGTGGCGGAGTTCCACATGATCGACATGGACCTGGACGTCATCCGTTCCACGAAGCACGGCGTCTTCATCGACGACGAAGACGAGTTCGAAGAACACCGGCTCGCCATGGGCTACCCGGACCACACTGTGGCCGCGATCCGCGCCGAAGCCGCGCGGCTTCTCCAAGACGTACTCACACAACAGGAACCGTTCGACGGCGCCGGGCCTGCCGGCACCTGCGCCGCATGGTTCGGAAAAGGACGGGCATGAGCGGGATCATCCGCAGCTACAAGCGTGACGACGACGGCGTACTGCTGTTCCGCGAGGCCTGGTTCGATGAGGACTTCGGCCAGTTCGTCATCAACCACGGCACGGTGGGCCACCAGAGCAGCACGGACGCCACCGACGTCGACGACGAAGGCGCCGCGGAAGGGCTCCTGGCCGCCTTCGCGGCACAGTGCGAGGAGGACGGCTACGCGGAACTGCCCGAATCCGAGCAGTTCTGGCTCGTGGCCCAGTTCGCCCTGAAGAGCAAGGACGGCACGGAGCGGGACCGCTACCTGGAACGCAAGGCCAGCGGTGCCCTGCGCAGCGCCCTTGCCTGGCGTGGCCTGGGCACGGTGGAGCGTTCGGAGATCGGGAACTCCCGGCTCAACATCTTCTGCCTCTGCCCCGACGTGAACAAGGCCGTCAACGCCATCAAGGTCTGCATCCGCGGTGAGGACCTGGACTTCACCAAGCTCAGCATCGCCGCCGCGCCGCACGGGGACCCGGAGGCATTCAAGCTCAAGCACTCGCCCAAAAACGTCACGGGCTTTACCCTCTAAGGACCACCATCCACGCTTGGAAGGGAAGCCCCGTGACATCCAAGAGCAACTGGCCAGGACACACGCCTTTGCCCAAGGGGATCTCGGCTCCCGCCCGCCGGGCGCTGGCCCACGAAGGCCTGGAAACCCTGGAACAGGTCGCGGAGCTGGGTGAGGAACGGGTGGCCGGCCTGCACGGCATGGGCCCGAAGACGATGGCCCAGCTGCAGGATGCCATGGAAGACGCCGGAATCAGCTTCCCGTCCTAGGCCCACCCGGCGCGGCAAACCGGACCCACCGGATCGCCTAGGCTGGGGACCATGACTGAATACCGCCGTCTTGGACACTCCGGATTGACCGTCTCCGTCGTCGGGCTGGGCTGCAACAACCTGGGCCGGGCGAACACCGCCACCGAATCGCAGAAGGGCACGGACGCCGTCGTCCACGCGGCCCTCGACGCCGGGGTGACCCTGTTCGACGTCGCGGACACCTACGGCAAGGAACCCGGCCTCAGCGAAACGATGCTTGGCAAGGCGCTCAAGGGCCGCCGGGACGACGCGGTCTTGGCCACCAAGTTCGGCATGGACATGAAGGGCGCCAACGGCAAGGACTTCGGGGCCCGGGGTTCGCGCCGGTACATCGTCCAGGCCGTCGAGGCGTCCCTGCGCCGGCTGAACACGGACTGGATCGATCTCTACCAGTACCACACCCCGGACCCGCTCACGCCGATCGAGGAAACCCTCGCCGCCCTCGACGAGCTCATCAGCAGCGGCAAGGTCCGCTACCTCGGCCACTCCAACCGCGCGGGCTGGCAGATCGCCGAGGCTGAGTACGTGGCCCGCATGAGCGGCGGCGCCCGGTTCATCTCCACCCAGAACCACTACAACCTGCTGGACCGCCGCGCCGAACTGGAAGTCCTGCCGGCGGCCGAGGCTTTCGGCCTGGGCGTGTTGCCGTACTTCCCGTTGGCCAACGGCCTGCTGACCGGCAAGTACGCCCCCGGCCAGGCCCCCAAGGGTTCGCGTCTCAGCCACACCCGCACCTACATGGTGCACGACGCCGACTGGGAGCAGCTGGGCCGCTTCAGCCAGTTCGCCAAGGAGCGCGGCCTGAACGAAGTGCAGCTGGCCTTCTCCTGGCTCGCCGCGCAGCCGGCCGTGAGCAGCGTGATCGCCGGCGCCACCCGGCCGGAACAGATCGTGGAGAACGCCGCCGCGGTGCGCTGGGTGCCCAGCGCCGACGAACGCGCCGAACTGGACGGGATCTTCCCGCCGCAGCCGAAGGTCGCGCTCTTCTGATGCCGGAGCGTGCGCCCTGGCCGCCGGCCGAAGCCCCGGAGCCTGTCAGCCTGCTGCTGGACTGCGACACGGGCATCGACGACGCCCTCGCCCTGGCCTACCTGTGCAGCCAGCCGCACGTGGAACTGGTCGCGGTCAGCAGCACTCCGGGCAACGTCGGTGCGGAGCAGGTGGCCCGCAACAACCTCGCCCTGCTCGAATTGTGCGGCCGGCCGGACGTGCCCGTGGCCATCGGGGCCCGGGCGCCGCTGGAGATTCCCCTGGTGACCACGCCGGAAACCCACGGCCCGCAGGGCATCGGCTACGCCGAGTTGCCCGAACCGCGGGGCAGCGTGCACCCGGGCGACGCCGCCGAGCTCTGGATCGAAGCGGCCCGGGCCCGGCCGGGGGAGCTGACCGCGCTCCTGACCGCCCCCGCTGACCAACTTCGCCCTCGCCATGCGCGCGGAGCCCCGGCTCCCGGAGCTGCTGCGCGGCGTCGTCATCATGGGCGGCAGCTACTACTACCAAGGCAACACCACGCCCACCGCTGAATGGAACACCCACGTGGACCCGCACGCCGCGGCGGAGGTGTTCGCCGCGTTCGCCGGGCTGCCCGAAGACAAACTCCCGGTGGTGTGCGCGCTGGAAACCACGGAGCGGATCGAAGTGCGCCCGGAACACGTGGAGGCACTCGCCCGGGAAGCCGGATGCGCCGGGCCCGAGCTCGTTCTCCCCGGCCAGCCGGAGGGCCAGCGCAGCACCGCGTCGAACCCGCTGGTCCGGCACCTGAGCGACATGCTGCGCTTCTACTTCGAGTTCCACCGCGCCTACGACCAGGGCTACATCGCCCACGTGCACGACTACTACGCCGCGGCGGTGGCGGCGGGAACCGTCCGCTACCGGACCCGAACGGCCACGGTGCACGTGGAGACCTCGGCCCCGCGGCTGTTCGGCACCACCGTGGCCGACTACCGCGGGATCTGGGGCGAGGCGCCGAACGCCCGGATCGTCTCCGAGAACCACCCGGAGGAGGCCTTCGCCGAACTGATCCGCTCGGTGGGAGCGCTGGCCCGGGGGACGGGCGCGCAGGAGGGCTAGGATGGTTCCAGCGCCGAGGTGACATAGGCGGAAAACGCGTGCCCAGCCCACACCAAGGAACCAGCAAGGACCCACCATGGCATCCCCGTCACCGCAGCAGCCGTCCCTCCTCCTGCCCGAAGCCCCCAAGCGCCGGCGCTTCCTTGAAATCCTCGGCGCTGCATCGATCATCGTGACCTACGTGGTGCTGGTGCTCACCCAGCCCGCCGACATCGCCGCGGGTCCCGGAAGCCTGGCCGCCCTCGCAGCCATGGGCGGTTTCCTCCTCGGCGCGGTGCTCCTGGTGGTCGCCGTCCTACCCACCCTGCCCACCTCCACCGTGGTGCTCATCCCGATCGCCATGGTCCTGAACATTGTGCTGGGCCAGTTCGTGGGCAGCACCCTGGTGCCGTTCTACCTGGACGCGATCGGCACGGTGCTGGTGGCGGTCCTCGCCGGCCCGGCCGCCGGCGCCGCGACCGGGGCCCTGAGCTCCATCGTCTGGTCCCTGTTCAACCCCACCGTGCTGCCGTTTGCCGCCGGCGCCGCCCTGATCGGCTGGCTGGCCGGGCTGGCCGCGCGTGCCGGCGTGTTCCGCCGCTTCTACCTGGTCCCGTTCGCGGGCTTCCTCGCCGGCGTACTGGGCGGGGTGGTGTCCGCACCGATCGCCGCGTTCGTGTTCGGCGGTACGTCCGGGCTGGCCACAGGCGCCATCGTGTCCGCGTTCCGCGCGATGGGTGACTCCCTGCTCGCCGCCATCACCAAGCAGGCGCTGATCTCCGACCCCGCGGACAAGGCCATCGTCTTCGCCGTGGCCGCGCTCCTGGTGTACGCCCTGCCGCGCCGCGCCTCCTTCCAGTTCCCCTTCGTCCGCCGCTACCGGGTGCTCGCGGGCCGGGAGCCTCAGGGCCGGGAGCCCGCAGCCCGGGCATGAGCCGCGGCACGCTGTCGCTGGAGCGCCTCAACCCCCTGACCACCCTCACCGGTGCCGCCGCCGTCGCGGTCATCACGACGGCAGCAGGCCACTGGGCCTTTTCGCTCACCGTCCTGGGCGGACTCCTTGCCCTCACCGCGCGGCAGGCGCGGGCCGCGGCGGTGCTGCGCGCCGCCGCAGCCATCCTGCTGCCGTTCTGGACGGCACTGCTGTTCATGCACGGGCTGTTCTTCCCCGAAGGGCGGACGGTGCTGGCGGAGCTCGGCCCGGCGGCCGTCACCCGCGAAGGCCTGCTTTTCGCCCTCGACGCCGGCCTGCGCACCGGCGTGTTCGTGGTGGCGTTCCTGCTGTTTTCCTTCACCGTCCGGGTCCCGGAGCTGCTCACGGTCCTTTCCGCCCGCGGGCTGCCGCCCCGGCTCGGTTTCGTGGTCGTCTCGGCACTGACCCTGCTGCCCGCTGCGGCGGACCGGATCCGCCGCATCCGGGCCGCCCAGGAGGCGAGGGGCCTCGTCATCGGCCGGAGCCTGGCCTCCCGCCTCCTCGCCGCCCGCCTGCAGGCCGTTCCGCTGGTGCTGTCCCTCGTCCACGAGTCCGGGGAACGGGCCCAGGCCCTCGACGCCCGGGGCTTCTCCGGCCGGCAGCCGCACACCAGCCTCCGGACGGTGCCCGATTCCGCGCCCCAGTGGGCGGCGCGCCGGGTCCTTCTGGTGCTGAGCCTCGCCGCCGTAGCCGTCCGCGTGGCGCTGGCCTTGTTCGGCGGACGCGCATGAGCGCCGGGCCGCTCCTTGCCGCGCACGTGGCCTCCTTCCGCTTCCACGGGGCGGACACCCCGGCGCTCCGGGACATCAGCATCACCGCGGACGCCGGAAGCCTGACGGCGGTGCTTGGCGGCTCCGGCAGCGGCAAGAGCACCCTCGCCAGGATCCTTGCGGCCTGGCTGCCCGGGCATTACGGCGGGGAACTCCGCGGCCGGCTCGAACTCGGGGCCGCCGGTGCCGGCGGCCGGATTGAATTCACCGGCGGCAGCGACGACCCCCGGATCGACCCCGCGGCCTGGGCCGCGCACGTGGCCTACGTCCCCCAGGACGCCGCCGCCATGCTCTCGACCGTCCGGGACACCGTGGCCGGTGAACTGGCGTTCGGCCTGGAGAACCTGGGTGTCCAGGTCGAGGAGATGCGGTGCCGGATCGCCGATACCGCCGGACTCACCGGGCTCCAGGACCTGCTGGAGCGTGACCCCGCCACGCTCTCGGGCGGGGAACTGCGGCGCCTGGCCATCGGCTGCGCCGTCATCCGCCGGCCCTCCGTGTTGCTGCTCGACGAACCGTTCGCGTCCCTGGACGCCGAGGGCGCCGGCACGGTTGAACGCCTGGTGCGGCGGCTGACCGCCGAAGGAACCGCCGTGGTGGTGTTCAGTTCGACGGCGGACACCCTGTGCCGCAGCGCCTCGCACTGGACCGTCCTTGGCAATACGGTGCTCGGCAGCGGGGAGCACGACGGCGGCCGGCAGCTTGCGGCCGGGACCCCGGGCACGCTGCTGGTGGCCGGAGTCCCGGCGGACGGGGACGCGCTGGCGCGTTCCGGCGTCGTGGTTCCGGAAGACGCGCCGGTTACCGCGCCACGGCGGATCCACGCCGGTGGCGCAACGCCTCTACTGGAACTGATTGACGTCCGCTTCGGCTACGACAGGGCCGGCGATGTGGCGGCGCCCGGGACGGAAACCCTCCGCGGCGTCGACCTGGCGCTCCGGCCTGGAGAGATCCTGGCCGTCACCGGAGCGAACGGCAGCGGGAAGTCTACCCTGCTGCGCCAGCTAAACGGGCTGCTCCGCCCCGGCTCCGGAACCGTGCTGCTCAAGGGCGCTCCCACGGACGGAACACCGGCCGGCGTCCTGGCCGCCGACGTCGGGCTGCTGTTCCAGGACCCCCGCTTCCAGCTCTTCGAACGGACCGCGCTGCGGGAAGTCGCCTTCGGGCTGGGCGCGAAACGCCGCCTGCTCCGACGGAACGGAGACGACGCAGGGGTGCGGGAACGTGCGCTCGCCGCCCTGGCCGCTGTCGGCCTCGATGCACACGTGAACACCCACCCGTTGGAACTGCCGGCATCGTCCCGGCGGCTGCTGGCGCTGGCCACGGTGATCGCGCGGGAGCCGGCGGTGCTGGCCCTCGACGAGCCGACAGTTGGCCTGGACCGGCGCGGCCTTGAGGTGCTGGATACCGCCATGGCGGAGGCCACCGCGTGGGGCGCGGCCGTGGTGATGGTCACCCACCATCTCGCCTATGCCCGCGCCCGCGCGGACCGGCTCCTCCGGCTCGACGGCGGAGTGCTCACGCCGCTGGATTAGCGGCCAGAACAGCCAGAACAGCCGGAAGGGCGGCAGCGGAGGGTGTTCCGCTGCCGCCCTTCCGGGTCCAGCCTCCGGGTTGTGCCCGGACGTATAGGGGAGCCTGCCTAAGAGGCGGCTGGCGCCGACGCGACTCCCGGGGCCAGGAAGCGTTTGCCGTTGACCCGTTCGGAGGCGCCGGTGCGGTCCAGGTACGGGGTGATGCCGCCCAGGAACATCGGCCAGCCCGCCCCGAGGATGACGCAGAGGTCGATGTCCTCCGGCCCGGCCACCACGCCCTCCTGGAGCATGAGGCCGATCTCCTCGGCCAGCGCGTCCTGGGTGCGGCGGAGCACTTCGTCCCCGGTGGAAGGGGAGTTGCCGAAGGACATCAGGGACAGGGTTTCCGCGGGGATCGCCCGGGAACCGTCAGGCCCCTCGACCCAGAGCGTTTTGACGCCGTTGTCGATCAGTTTCTGCAGGTTGTGCGAGACGGCGAAGCGCTCGCCGAACGCGGCGTGCAGGGATTCCTGCACGTGCTGGGCCACAGGCAGGCCCACCATCGCGGCCAGGGTGAAGGGGGACATCGGCAGGCCCATCGGCCGCAGCGCGTTGTCGGCAACCTCGGCGGGAGTGCCTTCGTCGAAAGCGGCGATCACTTCGCCCATGAGGCGCAGCAGGATGCGGTTGACCACGAAGGCGGCGGCGTCCTTGACCAGCACGGCCGTCTTCGTCAGGCCCTTGGCCAGCTCGAAGGCGGTGGCGAGCACGGCGTCCTCGGTCTGCGGCGCCCGGACGATTTCCAGCAGCGGCATCACGGCCACCGGGTTGAAGAAGTGGAAACCCACCAGGCGTTCGGGGTGCCGGAGGCCTTCGGCCATGGCGGTCACCGACAGGGACGAGGTGTTCGTGGCCAGGATGCACTCGGCGGAAACGATGGCCTCCACCTCGGCGAAAACCTGCTTCTTGACGCTGAGCTCTTCGAAGACTGCCTCGATCACGAAGTCGGCATCCACGAACGCCTCCTTCGACACCGAACCGGTCACCAGCGCCTTGGTGCGGTTGGCCGCGTCCTGGCTGATGCGCTTCTTGGCCAGCAGCTTGTCCACCTCGGCATGGACGTAGGCCACGCCCTTGTCCACGCGTTCCTGGTCGATGTCCGTCATCACCACGGGAACCTTGAGCTGGCGGGCGAACAGCAGCGCCAGCTGGCCCGCCATCAGGCCTGCGCCGACGACGCCGACCTTGGTGACGGGGCGGGCGAGCTTGCGGTCCGGTGCGCCGGCGGGCCGCTTGGAGCGCTTCTGCACGAGGTCCAGGAAGGAGTAGACGGTGGAACGGAACTCGTCCGTCTGCATCAGACCGGCGAGTGTTTCGCATTCCAGGGCCGCGGACTCCGCCTGGCTGAGCGTGCGGTTGGCTTCCATGATGTCCAGCACCTTCGCCGGGGCGGGGGAGGCGTTGGAGGTCTTGGCCTCCACGAGGGCCCGGCCGCCAGCCACTGCGGCTGCCCAGCGTTCCGCGACGGCGGGATCGGCGGGATCGACGGCGTTGCGGCGTTCCGGAGCAACGCTCCCGGAGATGACCTGCGCGGCCCAGGCGATGGACTGTTCCAGGAAGTCCGCGGGTTCGAAGAGGGCGTCCGCGATGCCCAGGTCGAAGGCCTGCGGTCCGCTGAGGGTCCGGTTGTTCGCCAGCGGGTTTTCGATCATCACCTTGACGGCGTGCTCCGGACCGACGAGGCGGGGCAGCAGGTACACGCCGCCCCAGCCCGGAACCAGGCCGAGGAGCGCTTCCGGCAGCGCCAGGGCGCCTGCGCCGGTGGACACGGTGCGGTAGCTGGACTGCAGCGCGATTTCCAGGCCGCCGCCCAGGGCGACCCCGTTGATGAAGGCGAAGCTCGGCACGCCCAGCGAGGCCAAGGTGCCGTAGACCTCGTGGCCCAGCTGCGCCATCCATAGGCCGTGCTCGCGTTCGCGCAGGTTCTTGACTGCGGACAGGTCGGCGCCGGCCACCAGGAAGTACGGCTTGCCGGTCACGCCGACGCCGGCGATTTCGCCCCGTGCGGCCCGTTCCTTGAGGCCCTCCAGGACGGTGCCGAGCTCCACCAGGGTGTTCGGGCCGAGGGTGGTGGGCTTGCTGTGGTCGAGGTCGTTGTCCAGGGTGATCAGCGCGAAGGTGCCGGCGCTGTCCTGGCCGTTGACCGCGGGGAGCACGATGTCCTGGACGTAGGAGTGGGTGACCGTTTCGTCGGGGAAAAGGTCGGCCAGTTTGCGGAAATCTGCGGCGCTCATGCGGCGGCTCCCTTGCTGTCGGTGCTGCTGGTCTCTGTGGTGCCGGTCGTGGCGGCAGTGTAGTCCCCGTAGCTGGCGTGACGCGGGTTCTCCCAGATCACGGTGGCGCCCATGCCCAGGCCGATGCACATGGTGGTGATGCCGTATCGCACCGAGGGATCTTCCTCGAACTGCCGGGCCAGCTGGTTCATGAGCCTGACGCCCGAGGATGCGAGCGGATGCCCGACGGCGATCGCCCCGCCGTAGCGGTTGACCCGCGGGTCGTCGTCGGCGATTCCGTAGTGGTCCAGGAAGCTGAGGACCTGCACCGCGAAGGCCTCGTTTATTTCGAACAGGCCGATGTCTTCGATTGCGAGCCCCGCGTTCTTCAGGGCCTTTTCGGTGGCCGGCACCGGCCCGATGCCCATGACTTCGGGCTCGACGCCGGCGAACGCGTAGGCCACCAGGCGCATCTTGACGTTCAGGCCCAGGTCCTCCGCCGCATCCGAAGAGGCGAGGAGCGCCGCAGTCGCGCCGTCGTTCAGGCCCGCGGCATTTCCCGCGGTAACGCGGCCGTGCGGGCGGAACGGCGTGCGCAGTTCGGCGAGGTCGGCCACGGTGGTTCCGGGCCGGGGCGGTTCGTCCACGCTGTGCACGGCCCAGCCCGCACCGGGTTTCTTCGCGGCCACAGGCACCAGGTCCGGCTGGATCTGTTCCTTGGCGTACGCGGCGGCGAGCTTCGCCTGTGAAGCCGCGGCGTAGGCGTCGGTGCGTTCCTTGGTGATGGCTGGGAAGCGGTCGTGCAGGTTTTCGGCCGTGTTGCCCATGTTCAGGGCTGCGGGATCCACGAGGCGCTCGGACATGAAGCGCGGGTTCGGGTCGGCCCCGGCTCCCATCGGGTGGTTGCCCATGTGCTCCACCCCGCCGGCGATCACGACGTCGTAGGCGCCGAAGCCGATGCCGCTTGCCGTCGTCGTCACCGCCGTCATGGCGCCCGCACACATGCGGTCGATCGCGAAGCCGGGAACGGTGCGGGGAAGGCCGGCCAGTAAGGCGGCGGTGCGGCCGATGGTCAGGCCCTGGTCGCCGGTCTGGGTGGTGGCGGCGATGGCCACCTCGTCCACGCGTTCCGCTGGCAGGGAAGGGTTGCGCCGCATCAGTTCGCGGATGCACTTGACCACGAGGTCGTCGGCCCGGGTCCCGGCGTAGATGCCCTTCTCCCCGGCCTTGCCGAACGGCGTGCGCACTCCGTCGACGAAGACGACGTCGCGGACCGTGCGCTGCTGTGTGTTCCCGCTGGGACTCATGTGTACTCCTCTTCGAGACAGGGATTCAGGACTGATTCCGGGACAATGTTACTCGCGAGTAACTTTGGGGGCAAGGCCGGCGGAACGGGCGGAAATCCCCCGGACGGGGGAGCGCATCCACCCGTCGCGGGGATCAGGCGCGGACCGGCCCGCGGGAGGGTTGAAGCATGACTACTAACCAAGGCAACACAAAGAACGAAGCAAACACCCTGGCCGAAGCGTCCCGTGCAGGCAGAGCCCTGCGCAGGCTGGCGGCCCTGACGGCGGTCCTTGCCGCACTCTACGCGCTCGCCGGCGTCATCGCGGGATTATCCGGCGGGCCGTTTCCAGTGGGCGACGGCGATCCCTACTCCATGGCCCTGCTCTACCAGGCCCCCAACGCGCTGCTCGGCTGGGGCCTGACGGCGCTCGCCGGCGTCGCCGCGCTGCTGGCCACGCTCTCCGCAGTCACCGCCAACCGGGACCGGGCAGTTCCCGGCCTCCGGGTGGCGGTGACGGCGATGGCGGCAGTGATGGGCCTGGCGGCGCTCGTCCTGGTGGGGGACGCCCGGCTGCTCTCCGTGCTGGGCTACATCCCGGTGATCATCGCGAAAGTCGCCTACGATCCCCAGATCCAGCAGGCCATCCCCCGGCTGCTCGATCCCGCGCAGGTGAACCTGGTGGTCCTCGCCGCAGGGGCTGCCCTGTGGGCGGCGCTCGCAGTCGCCGTGAACCGCCGGGCCCGGAACGCCTGTGCAAAATGCGGCCGCAGCGAGCGGACGGCGGACGGTCCCTTCAGTGCGCAAGCTGCCGCCCGGTGGGGACGCATCGCAGCGGCCGTCGCGGTGTTCGTCCCGCTGGTCTACGCCGTAACCCGGATCTGCTGGGCCTTCGGCATCCCGCTCGGCGTGGAACCCGCCCTCTTGGACGGGATGCAGGGACAGGGCATGGACACCAGCGCCCTGGGCCTCGGTGGCATGGCGGTCCTCGGCTCCGTGCTGACTCTGGGGCTGGTCCAGCGTTGGGGCGAAGTCTTCCCCCGTTGGATTCCCGGGGCCGGCGGCAAGCGCGTCCCGATCGGGCTGGCCGTCGTCCCGGCATCCTTTGTGGCCATGGCCATCATCCCGGCGTCGGTCACCATGCTCATGATGGCCGGGCTGCCCTCCGAGGGCACTATCCCGGGATTCAGCCTTACCAACTGGGCGCCGTTGGGGCCAACCTTCCTGTGGCCGCTCTGGGGTATGGCACTGGGCGCGGCCACCCTGGCGTACTGGCTGCGGCGGCGCGGCGCCTGTGTCGCGTGCCACCGTGCGGGCTGATGGGGAACAATGTTGGGCGTGGGGGAAAGCAACTCGAACCGCCAGGCCTCGAACCGGGCACGGCTGTCCGCGGCGACGCGGACGGCCGTGTTCCTCATGATCGGCGGGCTGCTCGCCGTGCCCTATGCCGCCGTCGTCCTCTGGATCATGCAGTTGTGGCGGCTTGCCGCCGCCAATCCGCTGGCCGTGCCCAGCGGACTCCTCATCGGAGCCGGCCTGCTGGCCGTGCCGTCCACGCTCCGCGTCATGCGCACGCTGGAACGGACTGCCGCGAACGAACTCCTCGGCACCGCCCTGGAGGAACCCGCCGGAACAACCCGCCTGGCCGACGTCGCCCGCGGTGCGCTCTGGTTCCTAGTGCACCTGCTGTCCGGTGCACTCGCCGTCGCCGTGCTGGGGTTCGCGCTGCCGACCCTAGCAGCGATCGTGTTCGCGGTTTTCGGGGGCGGCGGCACCGCGGGCCTTGCCCCGTTCACCGGCCAGATGCTTCCCGGCGTCGGGACCGTGGAAGCGACCTGGCTCCTGACGGCCGCGGGCCTGGGGGCCCTGGCGCTGCTGATCGGGGTGGCAAGCCAGCTGCAGGTCTGGGCGGTGCTGCTCCTGGGGCCTTCCGAACAGGCGAAACTCGCCATCGCCGAACGGCACGCCCGCGAGCTCGCCCGGCGGAACGGGCTTGCCAGGGAACTCCACGACTCGATCGGGCACGCCCTGACCGTCACCACCCTGCAAGCGGCGGCCGCCCGCAGGCTGCTGACCACCGATCCGGACAAGGCGGCGGCCTCCATGGCGGCAGTGGAGGACGCAGGCCGTGCCGCGCTGGAAGAGCTGGACTACGTGCTCGGGATCCTGCGGGCACCAGCGGACGGGCCGGCCGAGCTGCCGGACCGCCTCCGGAACCTCGTTTCGAGGCACCGTTCTCCCGGCCCTCCCGCCGAACTGCGGCTCACCGGAGATCCCGCCGCGGTCCCGGGCAACGTTGCCGCCGAGCTGTACCGCATGGTCCAGGAGGGCCTGAGCAACGCAGCCAAGCACGCGCCGGAGTCCGCCTGCACCGTGGCGCTGGAGGTGAATGGCACCGCCGCCGCCGGGTCGGCGTCGCTTACAGTCGCCAACCGGATTCCGACGGCGGCACGCGCCCGCGCGGGCGGGCAGCCGCTCGCGCGCACTGCCGGGGGCCGCGGCCTCGCCGGACTGGCGGAGCGGGCGGTCCTCCTGGGCGGCACGTTCAGTGCCCGGGAGTCCGACGGCATGTGGCAGCTGAGCGCGGAGCTGTCCTGGGAAGGCGGAAAACGATGATCAAGGTCCTGCTGGTGGACGATGAACCCTTGGTGCGCTCAGGACTGCGCGCCATCCTGGACGGTGAAACCGGGCTGGAGGTGGTGGGCGAGGCGGGGGACGGGGCTGAGGTGCCGGCCCTCGCAGCGAGGCTGCGGCCCGACGTCGTCCTGATGGATGTCCGCATGCCCGGCATCGATGGAATCCAGGCCACGCGCCTCCTGCTCGAAGGAAACCGGCCCGACGGAACCCCCGCCGGGCCGAAGGTGTTGGTCCTGACAACGTTCGGCAGTGACGACTACGTGTACGAGGCGCTGCGCTGCGGCGCGGCAGGCTTCCTGCTCAAGCGTTCCCGGCCGGAGGAAATCATCCAGGCCGTGCGGACCGTGGCTTCGGGGGACAGCGTGGTTTTCCCGGAAGCCGTCCGGCAACTCACGGTTCCCGGCCACGACCAGGCCGCCGCGAAGCTGCTCGCTGCGCTCAGCGGCCGGGAGCAGGACGTGCTCGCCGAACTCGCCGCCGGCCGGAACAACTCCGAGATCGCTTCGGCCCTCTACCTCAGCCCCGAAACGGTCAAGAGCCACGTGGCCTCATTGTTGGCCAAGTTGCGGGTGCGGGACCGCACCCAGGCCGTGATCATGGCCTACGAGACGGGATTCATCAAACCCGGGGCGCGGCGCACCGGCGGTTAGCCGGCGGACTTGTCCTTGGCATCCTTCGGCGGCAGCGGGGCGGGGTTCAGGCTGGCGTCGGCCAGGATCGGTGCCGCGAGGGCGATCTGCCACTCGCGGGCACCGAGTTCGCGCAGTTCCGCGGCAACCGAGTCCACAGTGATGTCCGACGGCGGACGCCACAGGACGCGGCGCAGGTAGTCCGGCGTGAGGAGGTTCTCGACAGGCAGCTTCAGCTCCTCCGCGGCCGCCTGCAGGCGGGGACGCGCGGTCGCCAGGCGGGCGGCGGCGTCGGGATCCCGGTCCGCCCACACGCGCGGCGGGGGCGGGGCGTTCGTGGGGAGGTGCAGCGGCGGCAGCTCGTCCAGGCCCCGGGCAATGGAAATGCAACGCAGCCAGCGCGGAGCTTCGCGCTGGGCCGCGCGGCCGTGGAAGCCCTTGGTGGCCAGCAGTTGCGGAACGGTGGAAGGCAGCGACTTGGCGGCCGCCACGAGCGCGGAGTCCGGGATGAGTCGGCCCGGTGCGACGTCGCGCTTGCGGGCCAGTTGGTCCCGTTCCAGCCACAGCTCCCGGACGGCGGCGAGCTGGCGCCGGTCCCGGATCTGGTGCAGTCCGGACGTCTTGCGCCACGGGTCAACCCGCGGCGCGGGGATGCCGTTCGCCAGGATCCCGGCGAACTCCTGCTCCGCAAACCCGAGTTTGCCGTCCGCTTCGAGCAGTTCGATGAGTTCCTCGCGCAGTTCGGCGAGGACTTCGACGTCGAGGGCGGCGTACCGCAGCCAGGGTTCGGGCAGCGGCCGGGTGGACCAGTCCGCCGCGGAGTGTTCCTTCGCCAGGCCGAAGCCCAGGAGCTGCTCGATGACGGCGGCCAGGCCCACGCGGGGCAGCCCGGCCAGGCGGGCGGCGAGTTCGGTGTCGAAGAGCTTGTCCGGCCACATGCCCAGTTCGGCCAGGCAGGGCAGGTCCTGCGTGGAGGCGTGGAGGATCCATTCGACGCCGGACAGGGACTCGTTGATGATCTTCAGGTCATCGAACGGTTCGGGGTCGATCAGCCAGGTGCCGGCGCCTTCGCGCCGGATCTGCACCAGGAACGCGCGCTGGCCGTAGCGGAAGCCGGAGGCGCGTTCGGCGTCAACGCCGGCGGGACCGGTGCCGCCGGCGATCGCGGCGGCGCAGCGCTCAAGGCCGGCCAGGGTGTCGATGACGAGTGGCACGCCCTCGCGCGGGGCATCGAGGTCGATGACCTCGGGGACCGGGTGGTCGAAGCCTTCCACGGTGATGTGTGGGGCGGGTTCAGCAGCCGGGCCGCCGGCTGTGGTGGGTTCCAGGTTTTCAGGACTCATGGTGCCTTACAGTCTAGCGATTCTGCCCGACCGGGGACGGACACCGCTGTCCCGGCGCCGACTTGCCTGCCGGCAGTCAGGTCAACCGCCGGGACGGAAGCGGTGTGACCCCCGGCGGCAGGGGCGGGAGGCCGGCGAAGGTGCACACCATGTCCGACCAGGCTTCGAGGTGGGCCTGCGCGTCGGACGTGGCCGGGGTCCAGGAGGCCCGCAGTTCGATGTCGATGGTGTCCGGCCGGCCGGCGAGGGTGCCGAAGCTTTCCGAGAGGATCCGGGTTGCCGTGCCGCCGGCCGCCCGGTACTTGGCGCCATGGTTCTCCAGCGCTTCGACCAGCCACGTCCAGGCCACCGGGCCCAGCATTGCGTCGTTGCCCATCTCGGCCTCCAACTGGGCCCGGATGTAGGTCACGATGCGGAACTCGCCGTCCCACACCGCGGAACCATCCGGATCATGCAGCAGGATGAAGCGGCCCGTGGCTAGTTCGTTGTCCTCGTCATCGTCCCGCGACGCCGGGTTGTCCGCCGCGAACGCAAGTGCCGCCGGGCCATGGACGGGCAACTGCCGGCGGGCGGGTGCGTGACTGAACACCTCGGCGCCCATGGCTACGGCGTACGGGGCAAGGCGCGTGGGCGCCGGGATTTCGCCGAGCTTCAGCTCGGGCCTGCACTGTGCCTTGCGGAGTGTTCCCAAGGCGTGAAGAAAGTCCTCAGGAAGCTGTGATAGAGCATTCACCTTGGCAGGTTATGTGTCCGGGGCGGCGAAATCCGGGAGGCACGCCGCCCCGGCCGGGGGCACTGTGGCCCACGGGCGCGGTGGCCCAAAGGGCTACTGAGCAGCCAGTTCGCGTTTGATCGCGGCAACGAAGGCATCAATGTCGGCTTCGCTCGTGTCGAAGGAGCACATCCAGCGGACTTCCCGCGCGGCTTCGTTCCAGTCATAGAACTTGAACGAATTCCGCAGCCGGTCAGCCACTCCTGCGGGCAGGATTGCGAACACACCGTTCGACTGGGTCGCCTGGGTGGGCTCGACGCCGTCGATCCCGTCCACGGCCGCGCGCAGGCGGGTGGCCATGTCGTTCGCATGTCCGGCCGAGCGCAGCCACAGGCCGTCCTCCAGGAGGGCAATGAACTGGGCGGAGATGAAGCGCATCTTCGAAGCCAGCTGCATGTCCATCTTGCGCAGGTACTTCAGGCCGTGGGCGGCCTCGGGGTTGAGCGCCACCACTAGTTCGCCGAAAAGCAGCCCGTTCTTGGTGCCGCCGAAGGACAGGATGTCCACGCCGGCGTCGCGCGTGAAGGTGCGCAGCGGAACGCCCAGGTGGGCGGCCGCGTTGGCCAGCCGGGCGCCGTCCATGTGCAGCTTCATGCCGCGGGCGTGGGCGTGGTCCGCGATCGCCTTGATTTCCTCTGGCGTGTAGCAGGTGCCCAGTTCGGTGGTCTGGGTGATCGACACCGCGAGCGGTTGCGCGCGGTGCTCGTCGCCCCAGCCCCAGGCTTCGCGGTCGATCAGTTCCGGAGTCAGCTTGCCGTCCGTGGTGGGGACCTGCAGCAGCTTCATGCCGCCGATCCGTTCCGGTGCACCGTTCTCGTCCACGTTGATGTGGGCGGTGTCGGCGCAGACCACGGCACCCCAGCGCGGCAGCAGGGACTGCAGGGCGACGACGTTCGCCCCCGTGCCGTTAAACACCGGGTAGCACTCGGCGCCTTCGCCGAAGAGTTCCTGGATGAGCCCTTCCAGCTTGTGGGTGTACTCATCGTCGCCGTAGGCGACCTGGTGCCCGCCGTTAGCGGCGGCCAGCGCTGCCAGGACCTCCGGATGCACGCCGGAGTAGTTGTCGGACGCGAAGCCCCGGACCTCGGGATCGTGGATCCGGCCGGCCAGGGTTTCCGGGGACTGCTGCAGGGCAGTTGTCATGGGTTCGTTCACTCTTTCAGTCTGTCAGGGAACCAGCGGGATGCGCTGGCCATTCACTTCCGCTGCGGGCTGCTTGAACAGCCCGACGGCGGCCGCGGCCAGTTCCTCCACGTCCGTGTACCCGGGGAACTTCCGTTCCGGGTGGGCCTGCCGCATGCCGGCGTCGAGGAGTGCCTTGACGACGAACACGACGGCGGCGCTGTGCTGTTCAACGGGATCGGCCGTCGCGCCGGACTGCTCCTGCCGGAAGCCGTCGGCGACGGCGAAGGTCCAGGCCTCGGCCGCGGCCTTGGCCGCAGCGTAGGTGGCTGCCGCTGCGGTCGGTGCGGAGACCGCCGTCGAGCTGACGATGGCGAGCCGCCCGGCGGGGGAGTCCGCGAGGTCGCGGTAGAAGACCCGCGAGACGTTCCGGAGCGTGGTCACGGCGCCGGTGGACAGGACATCCCAGTCTTCGTCGGGCTGGTCCTCGATCCCCGTGGCACCGCGCCAGCCGCCCACCAGGTGGATGACACCGTCCACGGGACCCGCGGACGCGCGGACCTCATCGGCGAGTTCGCGCACTGCGTCCAGGCTGGCGAGGTCGCAGACCAGGGGCGTGACGCCGTCGCCGGCTTCCTCCGCGGCGGCGGTGATGCGGCCGCGGTCCGAACCGACAGTGAAGACCCGATGCCCGGCAAGGGCGAGGGCCCGGGCGACAGCAACGCCGGAAGCGCTGCTGCCGCCCGTGACCAGGACATTCAGGGACGTCATCAGGCCGCCGTCGATCCCGTGATGCCGGTGGTGGATTCGATGACAGGGCGCATCTTCTTCTCCAATGCCTCGTAGAACATGGACAGCGGGAATTCGT
This sequence comes from Arthrobacter celericrescens, assembly GCF_003614925.1. Lineage (GTDB taxonomy): Bacteria > Actinomycetota > Actinomycetes > Actinomycetales > Micrococcaceae > Arthrobacter > Arthrobacter celericrescens. The sequence continues at coordinate 128,768 of NZ_QYLP01000031.1, read as the reverse complement.
CGTCCATGACCTGATCGGTCAGTTCGCGCGGCGCGCCGGTCAACGGCAGCGCGTCGGGGCCCTTGGCCCAGACCGAAGCGGGGTTGGGAGTTACGGTACCGGAAATCAGCTGGTATGCGGCCAGCCAGTGCGCGGTCTTCGGCCGGTCGATGGAGCGCCAGTACAGTTCCTCGATGCGCTCGCCGAGTTCGACGACGACGTCGGCAACGTCGTCCCAGTCGATGCTGAGCTTGCTGTCGGTCCAGTGCAGCACGCGGTGCTGGTGCATCCAGGCGAACAGCAGCTGGCCGCCCAGGCCGTCGTAGTTGCGGACACGGTTGCCGGTGATCGCGAAGCGGAAGATGCGGTCGAAGATGACGGCGTACTGGACCAGCTTGGCGTGCTTGCGGGCGTCCTCGGAGGCGTCCTCGTCCTTTTCGATCTTCACGGACTCGCGGAATGCGGTCAGGTCGCAGCGCAGTTCCTCCAGGGAGTACAGGAAGAACGGCATGCGCTGCTTGATCATGAAGGGGTCGAAGGGCAGGTCGCCGCGCATGTGGGTGCGGTCGTGGATCAGGTCCCACATGACGAAGGTGCGCTCGGTGAGCTCCTGGTTGTCCAGCAGTTCGGCGGCGTCCGCCGGCAGTTCCAGGCGCGTGGTTTCGGCCGCGGCCTTGAGGACCCGGCGGAAACGGGCCGCTTCGCGGTCGGCGAAGATGGCGCCCCAGGTGAAGGTGGGGGTTTCGCGGACGGCGACGGTCTCGGGGAACAGCACGGCGGAGTTGGTGTCGTAGCCCGGAGTGAAATCGATGAATCGGATCGGCACGAAGAGCTTGTTGGAGTAGTCGCCGCCTTCCAGGCTGCCGATGAACTCGGGCCAGATGACCTCGATCAGCACGGCCTCGACGAGGCGGCTGGTGCTGCCGTTCTGGGTGTACATCGGGAACACCACCAGGTGCTGCAGGCCGTCCACGCGCTGCTCCTGCGGCTGGAACGCCATCAGGGAGGCCAGGAAGTCCGGCACGCCGAAGCCGGCGTCGCTCCAGCGGGCGAAGTCCTTGACCAGCAGGTCAAGGTAGAGCGCGTCGTGCGGGAAGGCCGGGGCAAGGGTTTCGACGGCGGCGATGATGGCGGCGACGTGCTCGCGGGCAGCCCCGTGGTCGGTGGCCTCGGGGACGGAACCGTCCTTGACCTGCAGGGCCTGCAGTGCGGTGGCTGCGGCCTTCAGGGAGCCCCAGGCGGGGTTCTCTGCGGTGATGCGGGTGCGGGGCGCCGTGGCGGTGGTGGTCATCGTTGACGTTGCCTTTCCTCAGTTGTTTGTGTTCTGAGGCGAGCGTAACAAGCGAACAGAGTTGCTAAGTCAAATGTGCCATGAGCATAAGAAACTCTATTGCATGGAGGTCGGGAAAGGGCCGGGAGATCCAGCCGCGGAACAGGCTGGACCTCCCGGCCCTGACAGGACTAGCTCCCGGCCGGTGTTTCGACCAGCTTCAGGGACACCGAGTTGATGCAGTAGCGCTGGTCCGTGGGCGTGCCGTAGCCCTCCCCTTCGAACACGTGGCCCAAGTGGGAGTCACAGTTGGCGCAGCGGACCTCCACCCGTTCCATGCCCATGCTGCGGTCACGGAGGTAGCGCACGGTGCCTTCGGCCAGCGGCGCCCAGAATGAAGGCCAGCCGCAATGCGAGTCGAACTTTTCCTTGCTGGTGAACAGTTCGGCGCCGCAGGCCCGGCACTGGTAGACACCGGCCGTGTGGGTGTCCCAGTATTCGCCCGTGTAGGGGCGCTCGGTTCCCGCTTGGCGCAGCACCCGGAATTCCTCCGGCGTCAGCTGCTCCCGCCATTCGGCGTCACTTTTTTCCACGCAGACGCCCTTGTCCGGGACATCCTGGTGCGGCACCCCGGCCGTGAGGTCGGCGGTGTGGAAATACTTGCTGTTGTCTGCGGTGCTCATGATGTGCTCAACGCTCAGGAGTCGCCAATGAATCCCGAACCGGCGTACAGGTGCAGCACGGGCAGGCCCAGCTGGTCCTGCGCCTTGTTTGCCCAGTCCGTGTGGAAGGTGTCCGCGATGGCGTGCGGACGGGTGACCACCACCGCCTGGGAGGCATTCAGGGACTTGACCTTGGCCACCAGGCCGGCGACAGCACCGCCGTCGACGATCTCACCGGTCACCCCTGAGCCCAGCCCTTCCAGGGCCTCCAGCGAGGCCGCCAGGGCGCTCTGCGCGCTGGCGCGCTCGGCCTCGGGGTCCGGTGCCTGCGAGAGCAACTCCCGGAAGGCTTTGGCCACCTCCAGCATGGAGAGGTTCTCCAGGAAATCGACCAGCAGATGGCGCTCGGTATTGGCCGGCACCAGCACCACGATGGGGGCATCGCTGCCGTCCACCAGTTTGGCGATGTTGACGCGGTCATCGTGGCCGAGGGGTTCTTCGCTCAGAATGACGATTGGATCGCTCATGGCTACAGCGTAGACCCGGACCCGGCCGCGCGGCAGCGTTTGGCCCCGAATCCGGCCGGGCGTCGCCCGATTCCGGCAAAGGCGCTGCCGGGATGGACAATGGTGGAATGGCATCGACCTTGCGCCCGGACCCCGCCGCCACAAGCTCCGTGGGGATGTCCGCCCGCGCGCGGTGGACCCTGTTCGGAATCGCCGCCGGCGGCGGCCTGGCCGCGCTTGTCGGGGCGGGCAGTTCGGCGCTGGCCGCCTACTTCGCCCGGCGCATCATCACCCCCGCCATGCGCAACGCTGACCAGGAAGTCCTCGCGATCGTCCGCGGCGATGAGGGGCTGCAGGTCATCATGGCGGCCACCGAGGACTCCACGTCCCACGGCACGTTCAGCCTCTTCTTTGACGGGGGTGCCGGCCACGCACGGATCGGCCGGATCGTCTCCTACTCGCCCGCCGAACGGACCGTGCAGCGCGAAGTCGAGGAGGTCTACAGCGGCGACCTCGCGAAGGCGCACCGCGGCTGGTGGAGCGGCGCAGTCTACGCCTCGCCGGCGTCGCTCGGCCTGGAGGCCGAGGATGTGGAGATAGACGTCGACGGCGGCAAAGCGCCGGCCTGGCTGGTCCGGGCCGAAGGGGAAAGCACCGCCCGGGTCTGGGCCATCATGGTGCACGGCCGCGGCGCCACCCGGCTGGAAACCCTGCGGGCCCTTCCGGTGGCGCGCAGCCTCGGCCTGGACAGCCTCCTGATTTCCTACCGCAACGACGGCCTGGCCCCGGCCGCCCCCGATGGCCGCTACGGCCTGGGGTCGACGGAATGGCGCGACGTCGAAGCCGCCATCGCGTTCGCCCTGGAACAGGGAGCCGAGGAAGTCGTGCTGTTCGGCTGGTCGATGGGCGGGGCGATCAGCCTGCAGACGGCCGACCTATCCCGCTACCGCCACCTCATCCGGGCGCTCGTGCTGGATGCGCCCGTAATCGACTGGGTGAATGTCCTGGCACACCACGCACGGCTGAACTCCATCCCTTACGCCGTGGGGCGGTACGGCCAGCTGATGCTCGGCCACTCGCTCGGCCGCAGGCTCACCGGCCTGGCCGCACCCCTGGACCTGCGGGCGATGGACTGGGACGCCCGCGCCGTGGAACTGCGCACCCCCACGCTGCTGATTCACAGCGTCGACGACGACTACGTGCCGTATGGTCCGTCCGCGAGCCTCGCCGAACGGAATCCCGAGATGGTCACCTACGAACCGTTCCGCAAGGCCAGGCACACCAAGGAATGGAACGTGGACCGCGAAAAGTGGGAACGGCTGGTCCGGTCCTGGCTGGAGCCGCGGCTGGCGCCGCTTGCGCCCGAGCTCACGGGCGGCCGCTAGCTAGTTGGGGGCCCGCTCAGGCTCCGGCGATCGGCGCGACGCGCGCCTTCGTCAGCCGGACGAGGTCGGCCGGTGCGAGTTCGATGTCCAAGCCGCGCCGCCCGCCCGAGACCAGGACCGTGGGGAAGCCCAGGGCCGATTCGTCCACGACGGTGGGTGATGGCTGGCGCTGGCCGAGGGGAGAGATGCCGCCCAGGACGTACCCGGTGCGCCGTTCCGCCGTTTTCGGATCGGCCATGGCCGCCTTCTTGGAACCCATGGCGGCGGCAATCGCCTTGAGGTCGAGGGTTCCGCTGACCGGGACGACCCCGACGGCGAGCTTGCCTTCGATGTCCACCATCAGGGTCTTGAAGACCCGGGAAGGGTCCACGCCGAGGACTTCGGCCGCTTCCAGCCCATAGCTTTCGGCAGCGGGATCGTGCGTGTACGGGTGCAGTGTAAAAGGAATGCCGGCCGCAGCCAGGGCGGCTGTGGCCGGCGTTCCGGTTGATGCTTGTTTCTTCGCCATCGCCTAGGACTGCAGCCGGTCGGCGGCGGCCACCTTGCGCTTGATGCGGCCGAGCATGGCGGTCATGCCGCGCATGCGCAGGGGAGTGATCGCCCGGGTAAGGCCGAGCAGTTCCGGCATGTCATCGGGCACCGCAAGGATCTCGGACGCCGTCAGGCCGTCGAGCCCTTCGTGCAGCACGCCGGCGAAGCCGCGCGTGGTGGGTGCTTCCGGCGGGGCCTTGAAGAACAGGCGGTAGCCGAGGGCACCGCCGTCGTCCTTGCGTTCCTGCTCAATGGTCAGGAACAGCGGCGACTGGCACTCAACCACCTGTTCGAGCAGTTCCGGGTGGTCCAGCAGGCGCTCCGGCAGTTCCGGCAGGCCACGGGAGAACTCAAGCAGCAGCTGCAGGCGCTCGGGCTCGCTCAGCGCTTGGAAATCATCGACAATTTCCGCCAGTGCGGCGGGCAGGGTATTGGTACTCATCACGTCCAGCTTACGCAGTCCGGACGGGGTTTCGCCCCGTCCGGACCGGTGGTTCAGGGAAAGCGCAGGCTAGCGGACCAGCACCGGAACGGAGCCGCGCTCCGCGCCCTTGACGATCGGGACGCGTACGGCGTTGCCCCATTCGGTCCAGGAACCGTCGTAGTTGCGCACATTCTGGAAGCCCAGCAGGTACTTCAGGGCGAACCAGGTGTGGCTGGAACGCTCTCCGATGCGGCAGTAGGCCACCACGTCGTCGCCTTCCTGCAGGCCGGCTTCGCCGAGGTACAGGGCCTCGAGTTCCTCGCGGGTGCGGTAGCTGCCGTCTTCGGCTGCGGCGCGTGCCCAGGGGATGGAGGCCGCGGTGGGAATGTGGCCGCCGCGCAGCGCGCCCTCTTCGGGGTAGGCCGGCATGTGCGTGCGCTGGCCGGTGTATTCCTCGGGGGAGCGGACGTCGATCAGCGGCTTGCCGAGGTGCGCCAGGACGTCTTCCTTGAAGGCGCGGATAGGTGCGTCGTTGCGCTCGACGACGGGGTACTCGCCCGGGGCCGGCTGCGGGATGTCGGTGGTCAGTTCGCGGCCTTCGGCGATCCACTTGTCGCGGCCGCCGTCCAGGAGGCGGACGTCTTCGTGGCCGAAGAGGGTGAAGACCCACAGGGCGTAGGCTGCCCACCAGTTGGACTTGTCGCCGTAGATCACCACGGTGGTGTCACGGGAGATGCCTTTGGCAGCGGCCAGGGCGGCGAACGCTGCGCCGTCCACGTAGTCGCGGGTGACCTCATCGTTCAGGTCCGTGTGCCAGTCGATCTTGACGGCGCCGGGGATGTGGCCGGTCTCGTAGAGAAGGACGTCTTCATCGGATTCGACAACAACCAGCGTGCCGTCGTTGGGCGCTCCGCCTTCGAGGGCCGCGGCGAGCCATTCGGTGGAAACCAAGCGCTCCGGGTGCGCGTACTTCGCGAACTTTTCGTTCTGTTCAACGGGGTAGGACATGGGTATGGCCTTTCACTGATGATGGACGGCGCCGGACCGGACGGCGGGGCATTCCTTTGCCCGGCTTGGAACCAACACTATCCATGCACCTGCGGGATTGCTCCTGTGCGGTCACATGGTGAAACATGGTCGCCTGGCAGGCCTCCGGCCGTGTCCTGGGCGGCTGTGCATTCCCGGTATTCTTGCTGAGGACCCATCCCGGAAGAACGGACCCCCTTGGTACAGATCGAACAGCTCGCCGCACGCACCCCAGCGGTCTCGGTGGACGAGATCCTGCAGGGGTTCCATCCCTCCCCGCGGTTCGGGGAGGTCTCCTTCTCGAGCTACCGTCCCGATCACTCCCAGCCCAGCCAGGCGGCCGCCGTCAAGGCACTTGAAAGCTTCGGCGCCGGCGTCGGAAACGGTACGGGCGGCGGACTGTTCTCCCGGATCTTCGGCAAGAAGGACACCGGGCGCGCCGGCATCTACCTGGACGGCGGCTTCGGCGTAGGTAAGACGCACCTGCTGGCCTCCCTCTGGCATTCCGCGCCCGGACCCAAGGCGTTCGGCACCTTCGTCGAATACACCAACCTCGTGGGGGCGCTGTCCTTCCGCAAGACGGTGGAGGCGCTCAGCAGCTACAAGCTCGTCTGCATCGATGAATTCGAGCTCGACGATCCAGGCGACACGGTCCTCATGTCCCGCCTCATGCGGGAACTGGCCGACGCCGGCGTGCGGCTAGCGGCGACCTCCAACACCCTGCCGGGTTCCCTCGGCGAGGGCCGCTTCGCCGCCGTCGACTTCCAACGCGAAATCCAGGTCCTCGCGGACCAGTTCGAGGTCATCAGGATCGACGGCGAGGACTACCGCCACCGCGGCCTGCCGGCCGCCCCGGCTCCGCTGAAGACCGAGGACCTCAAGCGGCACATGCACGCCGAATTCGACGGACAGACGGTCGCCGTCGACGACTTCCGCCAACTGGTGGACCACCTGGCCGGTGTCCACCCCAGCCGCTACCGCCAGCTGATCGCCGGGATCGACGGCGTGGTGTGGCGCGACGTGGAGACCATCACCGAGCAGGCGGTCGCCCTGCGCTTCGTGGTGCTCGCCGACCGCCTGTACGACAAGGACGTCCCGATCCTGGCCAGCGGCGTTCCGTTCGACAAGCTCTTCACCGAGGAAATGATGGGCGGCGGGTACATGAAGAAGTACTACCGCGCCGTCTCCCGCCTCACCGCACTGGCCCGCGAGGGCCAGAACCACGAACCGTCCTGAGGCTCCCGCCGGTTAGCGCCGCTTCGCGGCGCTCCGGTCCTTGAGCACCCACCGGACAAGAATCCCCGCCAGCAGGGCCCAGAACGCCGCCCCGATCCCGGCAACGCTCAGCCCGGAGGCGGCCAGCAGGAAGGTCACCGAGGCGCCGATCCGTTCTTCTGCGACCGCCAGAGCGGACGCGATCGCCGAGGCCATGGTGCCCAGCAGAGCGAGGCCGGCCACCGCTTCGAGGAGGCCTTGCGGCGCCGCGGCCACCACGGTGACCAGCGCCGCGGAGGACGCTGCAAGTACCAGGTAGGCCAAGCCCGAGGTGAAGGCGGCAATCCACCGGCGGCCGCGGTCCGGGCCTGCTTCCTCGCCGGCGGCCAGTGCCGCGCTGAGGGCGGCCAGGTTGATGGCGTGGCCGCCGAACGGGGCGCCGAGCGCCGTCCCCGCCCCGGTCACCAACATCGACGGCCGCCACGGCGTGGGGTATCCGAAGGACTTCAGCACCGCCACGCCTGGAATGTTCTGGGAGGCCATCGTCACGATGAACAGCGGCAGGGCCACGCCCGCCACCGACTGCAGGGTGAATGCCGGAGTGGTCCACTGCAGTTCGGGCAGCAGTCTCTCCGCTGGAATGCTTCCACCGTTCAGCCCGATATAGAGCCCGATGACGGCCAAAGCCACCCCGAGCGACGCCGGAACGGACCACCGCGGCGCCAGTTTCATCATCAGCAACCAGCACAGGATCACCGGCGCCACCAGCAGCGGCGCGGAACCGAGGGCCTTGAAAGGGGCCACGCACAAGGGCAGGAGGACACCGGCAAGCATCGCCTGCGCAAGCGCGGTGGGGATCCGCGCCATCAGCCGTCCCAGCGGAGGCAGCAGCCCGGTCAGTGCGATCAGCACCCCGGCCACCAGGAAGGCGCCGACGGCGGCCGGCCAGCCGCCGTCGGGCGTTCCGGCTCCCGTGAGCAGCGCAGCCCCCGGCGTGGACCAGGCGAGCGTCACCGGCACCTTCGAGCGCCAGGAGAGCCAGAGGACGCCGATCCCGAAGCAGAGGGTGAGCGCCAGCAGGCCGCTGGCCGCCTGAGCATCGCTGGCCCCCACCGCACGCAGCCCGGCGAGGACCACCGCGAAGGAGGAGGTGAAGCCGACCAGGGCCGTCACGACGCCGGCGGTCAGGGGCATCGACAACTGCCGGGACGGCGGGGCTGGGGGAGCGGTGGTGGCTTCGGCCGGTGCAGCGCTGGAATCGAGGGAAGGCATGATCCTCAACGGTACCCGTTAAACGCCAAGGGCACTGGTGCCGCCTCCCGGCGGGACCAGTGCCCCGTTGACGTAACTGTTACGGCAGCTCTTTACTGACGCTCATCCGTGGCCGGAGCTTCGCCACCGGCCTTTTCCACGAATCCGGAAGCGGCGTCCTGGGCTGCATCAACCTGCTCGGCGAACTTTCCACCGGTCTTGTCGTCGATGAAATCACCGGCCTTCTCGATGCCGCCCTTGATGGCTTCCTCGTTGCCACCAATGAGCTCTTGAGCTTTGCCCTTCAGATCGTCAATTAGTCCCACGGGCACCTCCCTTCCGTCGCGGAGCCAGTTCGCTCCTCCGTTTTCCGAGCCTAACCCGGGATCACGGCCCTGCCAAGCAAGGATTGGCGGGCCCTCAGGAGCCGCTGTCGAGCCTGGCGTGCTCCTGGTGCCGGGGGCTGAGCGGATTCATCAGCGAATGCCGGCGGCCGTACCCGAAGTAGATCGCCAAGCCGATGGCCAGCCAGGCGCCAAACCGCAGCCAGGTGTCCCACGGCAGCTGCGTCATGAGGAAGCCCGAGGCCAGGACGCCGAAGGCCGGCACCAGGGGCATGAGCGGCAGGCGGAACGTGCGCGGCGCGCCGGGCTTCGTGTAGCGGAAGACGATCACGGCCACGCACACCACCACGAAGGCGGCAAGGATGCCGATGTTGGTGAGGTCGGCCACTGCCTTGATCGGGAAGACACCGGCAAGCAAGGCCGAGGTGATGCCTGCGATCCAGGTGACACGTTGCGGGGTGCCGTGGCGGTCCGTCTTCGCGAACCAGGTCGGGAGGAGCCCGTCGCGGCTCATCGTGAACCAGACACGGGTGACGCCCAGCAGGAAGGTGAGCATGACGGTGAGGATGGACAGCACGGCGAAGACCGAGATGATCGTGGCGATGACCGGAAGGCCGACGCCGGTGAACGCCGAGGCGAATCCGGCGGTGGGGTTGATGTCCTTGTAGTTCTGCATGCCGGTCAGGACCAGGGTAGCGGCCACGTAGAGGAGCATGGCGATCACGAGGGACAGCACGATGGCCTTGGGCATGTGCTTCTTGCCGTCCTTGGCCTCTTCTGCTGCGGTGCTCATGGCGTCATAGCCGAAGACCGCGAAGAATACGGTGGCGGATCCGGCCAGGACCGGGCCGAAGCCGCTGGGCATGAACGGGTTGTAGTTCTCGGTGTTGATGTAGAAGATGCCCAGCCCGATGATGAACACGATCAGCAGCACCTTGATGCCCACGGCGATCAGTTCGAAGCGGCCGAAGGTCTTGGTGCCCCGGCTCAGGATCCAGGTCACCAGCAGGCAGACAAGGATGGCGGGAATGTTGACGAGGCCGCCTTTGCCTTCGTCGACCGTGGACGTCATCCAGGCCGGCATGTGGATGCCGATTCCGGAGAGGAAGGCGTCGAAATAGCCGGAGATGCCGATCGCGACAACGGCGACGATCGCGATGTACTCGAGCAGCAGGTCCCAGCCGATGAACCAGCCGATGATTTCACCCAGGGCGACATAGCCGTAGGTGTAGGCCGAACCGGCGCGCGGGATCATGCCGGCGAATTCGGCGTAGGAAAGGGCCGCAGCCGCCGAGGCGAGGCCGGCCACGAGGAAGGAGATCAGCACCGCGGGGCCGACGCCGGGATTGCTGCCGTTGCCGTGGGCCACCAGGCCTGCGAGGGAGAAGATGCCGACGCCGATGATGCCGCCCACGCCGATGGCGGTCAGTTGCCAGAGGCCGAGGCTTTTGAAAAGGCCGCTGTGCTTGTTCTCCTCCTCGATGGTGTCGATCGGTTTTTTCCTGAGGATCGAACTTGTGAGCGTTTGTTGGTTCACCGGGGTGCTCCTGCCTGTAGGCGTGGTGGCTGAAAGCCGAAAAGGTCCGAGGAATAGTATGCGAGTCGAATCACATCAGATAAAGCGATTTTTCCTTAGCTTTATTCGTGGGATATTCCGATGTATCCAGTTCCGCTGTCCCGGTTCCGTGCAGTTGGAGGGCACAAAAAAAGCAGCTCCGAAGAGCTGCTTTCATGGTGGGNCCGCTGTCCCGGTTCCGTGCAGTTGGAGGGCACAAAAAAAGCAGCTCCGAAGAGCTGCTTTCATGGTGGGCGCGGGCCCGGAGAGCGGACGACGAGATTCGAACTCGCGACATCCACCTTGGCAAGGTGGTGCTCTACCAGCTGAGCTACGTCCGCACATGCTGAACCAGGTTCAACAACAAGCAAGTTGCCTTGCTCTGGTGGGCGATACTGGGATCGAACCAGTGACCTCTTCCGTGTCAGGGAAGCGCGCTACCGCTGCGCCAATCGCCCGTTTCCGTCAGGAGCCGGAAAATATCCGTTTCCGGTTCCTTAAAACCCGGAGAGCGGACGACGAGATTCGAACTCGCGACATCCACCTTGGCAAGGTGGTGCTCTACCAGCTGAGCTACGTCCGCAAATGTTGAGCGGATGGCCGGAGCCATCCGCTCAACGTCAAGCAAGTTTCCTTGCTCCCGTGGGCGATACTGGGATCGAACCAGTGACCTCTTCCGTGTCAGGGAAGCGCGCTACCGCTGCGCCAATCGCCCGTAATGATCCGGCCGGAACCGGGATCCAGGGTTTTCACCGAGGTGGGTACGGGATTCGAACCCGTGTATACGGCTTTGCAGGCCGCTGCCTCGCCTCTCGGCCAACCCACCGTGTAAGCAAGGGTTCCGGTTTCCCGGAAGTCCGTGCCGTGACAGTGTCCTGCGAGCGGACGACGAGATTCGAACTCGCGACATCCACCTTGGCAAGGTGGTGCTCTACCAGCTGAGCTACGTCCGCATTGCCGGATTTCCGCGGCCCGCCTCGATGGGCGGCCCGTCGCTTTCCGACGAGTAAAAACTCTATAGGAGGTTCGGGGAAACTCCAAATCGCTGGCCCCGGCGGGGCTGTCTGTGCGTCGACTTCCTTGGATTGGCGCGGAATTCCTGAGTTACACGCTTGTGATTAGCCTGCCCGGCGCGTGCGCCCGCGGGCTGGCGGCGCCGCCTCATGTATCTGCAGCGGGGGTGATTTCGGATTCCGTTCGGGCGGTTTTTGATTTCCGGCCGGAGTCGGTTAGTGTTTTTGATGCACGGGCGATTGGCGCAGTGGTAGCGCGCTTCGTTCACACCGAAGAGGTCACTGGTTCGAACCCAGTATCGCCCACCCGTGAGGCAAAGGCCCCTGTTGTTCTGCAAGGAACGGCAGGGGCCTTAGTCGTACTCCGGCGCCGTACGTCGCCGTCGCCCCCGGACGGCTCCGGGCTCGGATCCTGTCGGGGGTCTGTGAAAGAGTTTTCCTATGACAGATCCACTGCTTGCCCATGCCACCGACTACGGCCGGATGTACGCCCGTTCCACCACGGAAGCCTTTTCGGTGCCGTCCATCACCACTGTCATCGGGCAGCAGGCGCACTCGCTGGATGGCTGGTTCGGGTACATGGGAGCGAACAGCCTGGCGAACGATCCCGAACTGCCGCGGCTGCTCGGCAGCCCCGCCGGCCTCCGGCAGGCGGTCAACAAGGCAGCAAAGGCCGCCGAGGTGTACCGGGACGACGCTGCCCAGCGCGGGGACCGCGTACACGGCTACTGCGAACAAGTGGCCCTCCGGGCGCTCGGCAGGCCGCACCGGGTGGCGGAAGCCCGGAACGAGCTGGCTTCGCACGGCGAAGAGGCCTTCGCGGCACGGTTCGATGAATGGTGGGAGCTGTACCGCGTGGAACCGCTCGCCCCGGAAATCACCGTCTGGAACACCAGCGTCGGCTACGCCGGCACGCTGGACCTGGTGGCACGGATCAACGGCAGGATCTGCCTGATCGACTACAAGACAAAGGGAACCAACCGCGACGGCACGGTCAAGGCACTGGATGACAAGGTCGTCATGCAGCTGGTGGCAGGCATGAAGGCGGAGGAAAGCCTGGTGGATCCGGTGGCAGGGGAATGGGAGCCGTGGAAGTACGGCGAGGATCCGGTTCTCCTGGCCGTGGCCATCGGCGAAACCGAGGTCCGCCCGCAGCGCGCCAACCCGGATGTCCTTAAGCACCACTGGTGGAAATTCTGTGCCCTGAAACGGGTCTGGGACATGTCCGCGAACGTCGCTACGGCCGGCGCGGCCCTGCTTCCGGTCGCTCCACCGGCGTACCCCGCCGCTCCCGCCGTGGCCGGCTCCACTAAACTGGCTTAGCTTCCCTTGTATGGACGCCAAGCAAACGCCGATCGTGAGGACTGACAGCGCATGGCCATTTTGAGTATCCGGATCATCGGGGACCCCGTGCTGCGCACAGTGGCCGATCCTGTCACGGACTTCGGCCCCGAGCTTGCCAAACTGGTTGCCGACATGACCGAGACCATGGAGGACGTGGACGGTGCCGGCCTCGCCGCCCCGCAGATCGGCGTCAGCCAGCGGGTCTTCACCTACCGGATCGACGGCGTCGAGGGGCACATCATCAACCCCGTCCTGGAAAACAGTGAAGACTTCCAGGACGACCAGATCGAAGGCTGCCTCTCCATCCCCGGCCTGGCCTACCCCGTCCGCCGCCGCCGCACCACCCGCGCCACCGGCGTCGACCTCCACGGAAACCCGGTCAGCGTCGAGGCCGAAGGCATGCTCGCCCGCTGCTTCCAGCACGAAACGGACCACCTGGACGGCATCCTCTTCACCGACCGGCTCGAAGGCGACGATCGGAAGTCAGCCCTCCGGGCCATCCGTGCCGCGAACTACCACGCAGTGACCGAACAGACCACCAGCAAGCGGGCCTCCACCGTCGGCTCCAGCTTCGGCACCTTCGGTACCCCTGAATGAGGGTCCTTTTCGCCGGTACCCCGGCGGTCGCCGTTCCCTCCCTTGATGCGCTGGTCGACGCCGGATTCGACGTCGTCGCCGTCCTGACCCGGCCGGATGCGCCCACCGGGCGCAAAAGGGTCCTGACGCCGTCGCCGGTGGCCGCCCGCGCGGCGGAACTTGGCATCGATATCATCCACGCGGGAAAGGTGGACACCGAAACCACCGAACGCATCGCCTCCTACGAGCCCGACGTCGCGGCGATCGTCGCCTACGGCGGAATCGTCCCCAAGGCCGCCCTGGCCGTCCCGCGGCACGGCTGGATCAACCTGCACTTCTCCCTCCTCCCGGCCTGGCGCGGCGCCGCTCCGGTGCAGCGCGCCGTCATCGCCGGCGACGACATCACCGGCGCGGCCACCTTCCAGCTGGAAGAAGGACTGGACACAGGGCCGGTCTTCGGAACGGTCACGGAAGCCGTCCGGGCGGACGACACCGCCGGCGACCTCCTGGAACGGTTGTCCCGCAGTGGCGCCGTCCTGCTCAGCCAGACGCTGTCCGCCGTCGACGCCGGCAGGGCGGCCCCGGAACCGCAGAGCGGCGAGGTTTCGCTCGCTCCAAAGCTCACGCTCGACGACGGGCGGATCGACTGGCGGCAGCCCGCCCTCGCAATCAACCGCAGGGCCCGCGGCGTCACCCCGGAGCCCGGCGCCTGGACCATGCTTGACGGCCAGCGGGTCAAGCTCGAGCCGCTGCAGCTGCGGCCCGACGTCCGGGACCTGGAGCCGGGCCGGCTTCGCTTCGACGGCAAGAGTGTGCTGGCCGGTACCGGTTCGCATGCCGTGCAGCTTGGCCGCATCCAGCCGGCCGGCAAGAAAATGATGGCTTCGGCCGACTGGGCCCGCGGGGTGGCAGTGGAAAGCGTGGAATTCGAATGAGCGAGTCCGGACGACGGAACCCGGCAAACCATGGCGGCCGCGACGGCGGCAGCCGCGAACGGAGCCAGGGCGACCGCAGCAACGTGCGCCGCGACGCCAAGGGTCGCGAACGCAACCGCGGGCCGCAGCGCGGCTTTTCGGCCAGCGCACCCTCGCAGCGCACCCGGCGCGCCGACCCCGCTCGCCTCGTGGCCTTCGAGGTGCTCCGGGCCGTCGCCTCCGAGGACGCCTACGCCAACCTTGTGCTGCCTGCCCGGATCCGGCACCACCACCTCGACAAGCGGGACGCCGGCTTCGCCACGGAACTGAGCTACGGTGCGCTGCGCGGCCAAGGCACCTATGACGCCATCCTGGCGGCCTGCGTGGACCGGCCGCTGGCCAAGCTGGACCCGGCGGTGCTGGACGCCCTGCGGCTCGGCGCCCACCAGCTCCTGGCCATGCGGGTTCCCGCGCACGCCGCGCTGGACCAGACCGTCGGGCTGGCCCGTGCCGTCATCGGCGCCGGCCCCTCCTCCCTTATCAACGCTGTGCTCCGCAGGGTCACGGCCCGCTCGCTGCCCGAATGGCTGGACCACCTCCTTGAGGGCGAGACGGACGCCGTCAGGATCGATGCCGTGCGCCACGCCCATCCCGAGTGGATCGTGCGGGCGCTCCGCCAGTCGCTCGTGGCCCACGGCCGCCCGGCCGCCGAAATCACCGCGCTGCTCGAAGCGGACAACGCAGCCCCCGTGGTGAACCTCGTGGCGCTCCCAGGCCTCGGCAGCCTCGACGAAGCGCTGGAGAACGGTGCGACCCCGGGCCCGCTCGTCGCCGGTTCGGCGCTGTCCAGCGGCGGCGACCTCGGCCGGCTCTCCTCGGTCCGGGCCGGTACCACCCGCGTCCAGGACGTCGGTTCCCAGCTGGTGGCCCGCGCGGTCGCCGCCGTCGAGCTCGGCACCTCCGGCGGAAACACGGGCGAGAAGTGGCTGGACCTCTGTGCCGGCCCCGGCGGAAAAGCCGCGCTGCTCGCCGCCCTCGCCAACGAGTCCGGCGCCAGCCTGCTCGCCAACGAACCGGCGGCACATCGGGCCAAACTGGTCAGCCAGGCGCTGGCCGCCGTGCCCGGCTCCGCCTGGTCGGTCCGCACCGGCGACGGCCGGGACCTCGGCAAGGAACAACCCGGCGCCTTCGACCGGGTCCTCGCCGACGTTCCCTGCACCGGTCTGGGAGCCCTCCGCCGCCGGCCTGAATCCCGCTGGCGCCGCACGCCCAAGGACCTCGCCGAGCTGGGCCCGCTGCAGCGTGAGCTGCTCGAATCCGCCATCGACGCCGTCCGGCCCGGCGGTGTCGTGGCGTACGTGACTTGCTCACCGCACCCCGCCGAGACCACCGCCGTCGTCAGCGACGCCCTGGCCAAGCGGGAGGACCTCGAACTGCTCGACGCCGGCGCGGCACTGGATGCCGTCAGCCTCCAAGGGAACCTCGGTGCCGGAAACGAGCTCACCGCTCAGCTCTGGCCGCACCTGCACCGGACGGATGCCATGTTCATGGCCCTCATCCGCAAGAAGCCCTAAGCTCCACCCGCACCCGACCACCAACGCCAAGGGGAACGAACTTTGACCACGTGCTGCATCAACCCGAGCATCCTGTCCGCCGACTTCGTGAACCTGGAGGCGGAGCTGAAGCGGATCAGCAACGCCGACGCCGTCCACGTCGACGTCATGGACAACCATTTCGTGCCGAACCTGACGCTCGGGCTGCCGGTCGTGGAGCGCATCCAGGCGGTCAGTCCGGTCCCGCTGGACGCCCACCTGATGATCGCCGACGCCGACCGCTGGGCGCCTGCCTACGCCGACGCCGGCGTCGCGTCCGTGACCTTCCACGCCGAGGCGGCCATCGCGCCGATCAAACTCGCGCGCGAGCTGCGGGCGCGCGGCGCGAAGGCCGGCATGGCCCTGCGCCCGGCGACCCCGGTGGAGCCGTACCTGGACATGCTCAGCGAACTCGACATGCTCCTGATCATGACCGTGGAACCGGGCTTCGGCGGCCAGTCCTTCCTCGATGTGACCCTGCCCAAGATCCGCCGGGCGCGCGCGGCCATCGACGGCTCCGGGATCGGCGTGGCCCTGCAGGTGGACGGCGGCATCACGGAGGAAACCATCCTGCGTGCGGCCGAAGCCGGGGCCAACGTGTTCGTGGCCGGCTCCGCCGTGTACGGCCAGGACGACCCTGCCGCGGCCATCGACCGGCTCCGCGAAGCAGGCATTGGCGCCGCCGCGCGGCGCTAGGCTGCCGGCGCTGAAACGCCAACCGTGACGAACTGTTGACCGCGCGGCCCGGGGAATAGCCGGGCCGCCGTCGAAGTTGTGCCACAATAGCAAACACACATTACGTGCTCCGGGGTCGGTGTAATTCCGAACCGGCGGTCATAGTCCGCGACCCGCGAGCCATCGTTTCCAATCCGGAAGCGGCGGCGGACGGTTGAACTGGTGGAATTCCAGTACCGACAGTCAAAGTCTGGATGGGAGAAGCACGTACAGTCATGCTGCGGCGTCCGTTTTTCGGGCGGCCGGCATTGCGCTGTCGTACACCCCCGGAGCCATCGCGGCTTTCAGGGAAGGAACGGCATGGATTTTCTGCGATGGCTCTTCGAGGCACAGATTCCGATTGGCGGGTCTGCGCTTGTTCTACGCGAAGTGCTGGGAAACATTTTCGGGCTGGCCAGTGCCCTCGGCGGAATGCGCCGCAAAGTCTGGGCATGGCCCGTGGGTATCGCGGGCAACCTGCTCCTCCTCACGGTCTTCCTCGGCAACGTATTCGGCGCCGCGACTCCGGCGACCCTCTGGGGCCAGGCCGGACGGCAGGTGATGTTTATCGCCGTCGCCGCCTACGGCTGGTACCGCTGGCGCGAAGGACGAACCTCCGCCACCCAGGGCCGCGCCGTGGTGCCGTCCTGGGCATCTGCAAAGGTCCGCATCGCGCTCGTCGCCGCGCTGTTCGCCGGTACTGCCGCCCTCACACCGCTGTTCGACTCGCTGGGCTCGTACCCGCCGGTCTGGGCCGACGCCTGGACCTTCACCGGTTCCCTGCTGGCCACCTACGGCATGGCACGGGGCTGGACCGAGTTCTGGCTGATCTGGGTGGCCGTGGACATCGTCGGCGTGCCGCTGCTCTTCAGTGCCGGCTACTTCGCCAGCGCCTTCATGTACCTCTTCTATGGCTTCTTCACGCTGGCAGGGTTCTTTGTCTGGTGGCGCGCGGGACGCCGGGAGGGCCTTTCCGTGCAGCCCGCCGCCGTACCGGCCGGAGCCGCCTCATGAGCACCGCCCTCAACACGACCGTCTTCACGGAGGCCGAGCAGGCGGCCATGGACGCCGCCCTGGCCGCGGCCCTCCTCGGCCCGCGCGGAGCCAACCCCCTGGTCGGGGCCGTGGTGCTCGGCCCGGACGGCACACAGCTCGTCACCGGCTACCACCGGGGTGCCGGCACGGCCCACGCCGAGGCCGACGCCATCGCCGAGGCCCGGGCCGCCGGGATCGACCTCAACGGCACCACCATGGTGGTCACCCTGGAACCCTGCAACCACTCCGGGCGCACCGGCCCGTGCGCCCAGGCGATCATCGCTGCCGGCGTCTCCCGGGTGGTGTACGCCGTCGATGACCCGCACCACCACGCTGCCGGCGGCGCCGTCACGCTCCGTACGGCCGGGGTGGACGTCGCGTCCGGCCTGGGCGGCGAACAGGCCACCGCGCTGAACCGCGAATGGTTCGACGCCGTCCGGCACCGCCGCCCCTTCGTGACCCTCCACATCGCCCAGACCCTGGACAGCCGGATCGCCGCCAGCGACGGCACCAGCCAGTGGATCTCCAGCCCCGAGTCGCTCGCGGACAACCACGAGCTGCGTGGACTGATCGACGCGATCCTGGTGGGAACCGAGACCGTGCTGGTGGACAATCCGCGCCTCACGGCACGCAACGCCGAGGGCGAAGAATCCGGTAAGCAGCCGCTGCGTGTGGTCATGGGTCTGCGCGGCGTCCCCGGGGACGCCGCAATCCGTGGCTCCGACGGCAACTTCGTGCACCTTGCCACCCGGGATCCCGCCGAAGCCCTGGCCGTGCTCTACGACCGGGACATCCGCCACCTGATGGTCGAAGGCGGCTCCCGGATCCTGAGCGCCTTCCTGGCGGCCGGACTGGTGGACGAACTGATCGTCTACTTGGCGCCCACCTTGCTTGGCAGCGGCACGCCCGCCCTACATGACCTGGGCATCGGCACCCTCGCCGATGCCCAGCACTGGACCTGGGACGACGCCGGCGGCGGAGCAATCCAGGCCCTCGGCCGCGACCTACGGCTGCACCTGAAACCCTTGGCGGAAGCCACCGAAGACCACACCCCCGGCAAGGACGCCGCGGACGCCACCGAAGGAGAACACTGAATGTTTACCGGAATCGTCGCCGAACAGGGCAAGGTCTTGTCCATCGGCCACCAGGGCACTGTGAGCGCCACGCTGCGCCTCTCGGCGCCCAGCACCACGGACGGGCTTGAGCTCGGCGGCTCGATCGCCGTCAACGGGGTTTGCCTCACGGCAACCGAGATCGACGGCCAGGAGTTCAGCGTCGACGTGATGGGGGAGACCCTCGTCCGCACGACCATCGGCGAACTCGCCCCGGGCGACGTCGTCAACCTTGAGCGTTGCGTCCCTGCGGGCGGGCGGCTTGACGGCCATGTGGTCCAGGGCCACGTCGACGGCGTCGGACAGCTCCTGGAGCGCGAGTCCCAGGGCAACTGGGACAGGCTCCGCTTCGGCGTCCCGGCGCAGCTGGCCCGCTACATCGCCGAAAAAGGCTCCATCGCCGTCGACGGCGTCTCCCTCACCGTGACCGCCGTGAGCCCCGCCCAGGAAAACGAGCCCTGGTTCGAGGTCGGGCTGATCCCCACCACCCTCGAGGAAACCGGCCTCGGCGCCAAGGTGATCGGCGGACGCGTCAACCTGGAGGTGGACGTGCTGGCCAAGTACACAGAACGGCTGCTGTCCTTCGCCGCCCGCCCGGGTGCCGGCAACCACGCCGCCGGTCACGGCGCGAACGGAGGCGACGCCAAGTGAGCACCTTCCCCGAGGAAAGCGGCACCGCCGTGCGCCACGGACTGGACCCGGTGGAGGACGCCATCGCTGCGATGGCCGCCGGCCGTGCCGTGGTGGTGGTCGACAACGAAGACCGCGAGAACGAAGGCGACATCATCTTCGCTGCCGAGCATGCCACCTCCGCACTCATGGGCTGGACCATCCGCTACAGCTCCGGGGTGATCTGCGTTCCGCTGGAAGGTTCCCGCGCCGACGCCCTCCAGCTGCCGCCCATGGTCGAAGACAACCAGGACTCCAAGGGCACCGCCTACACCGTGTCCTGCGATGCGGCCACGGGCGTGAGCACCGGAATCTCCGCCGGCGACCGGGCGCTGACCGCCAGGATCCTCGCGGACCCGGCCAGCACGCCGTCGTCGATTACCCGCCCGGGGCATATTTTCCCGCTCCGCGCCGTTAACGGTGGAGTGCGTGAACGCCCCGGACACACGGAGGCGGCAGTGGACCTATGCCGCCTGGCCGGGCTTGCCCCGGTAGGCGTGATCGCCGAAGTGGTTCACGATGATGGTGAGATGATGCGCCTGGACAGCCTCCGGGACTTCGCCGCGGAACATGGGTGCCCCTTGATCTCGATCGAGGATCTTGTGGCATACGTGGCGGCAGGGGCCGACAGCCAGGCAGGAGAAGAGGAGACACGATGACCGCACAGCGTTACGGCGACGGCGGCACCAGCGACCGCGGCACGGCGCACCGGAAGCATCCGGTCAGCGGCGGCCCGGTGGTCCAGCTGCCCACCGCCTTCGGCGAGTTCATTGCGCAGGCCTGGATCGACGAAGCCACCGGCGTGGAGCACCTCGCGGTGAGTTCCCCGAACCCTCCCCGCAACGGCACCTTGCCCTTGGTGCGCCTGCACTCCGAATGCCTCACCGGCGACGTCTTCGGCTCCTACCGCTGCGATTGCGGCGAACAGCTGGCCTACGCCCTGGAACTGATCCGCGACGAGGGCGGTACCCTGCTTTACCTGCGCGGACAGGAAGGCCGGGGGATCGGGCTGGCCAACAAGATCAAGGCCTACGCCCTCCAGGAAGCAGGCTTCGACACCGTGGAAGCCAACGAACAGCTCGGCCTGCCGGTGGATGCCCGCTGCTACAAGGCCGCCGCGCAGATCCTCGCCGAGATGGGCCTGCATGAGATCAGGCTGCTCAGCAACAACCCGGACAAGCAGAACCGCCTCGCCCAGGCCGGCGTGAAGGTCGTCGAAATGGTCCCCACCGAAGTCCCCTCGCGGGAAGAGAACCTGCGCTACCTGCAGACCAAGAAGGAGCGCATGGACCACCGGCTGACCCTCGCCGACCCTGCTGCCGCAGGCACCGGCTCCTTTGACCACGAACAAGACTGAACACGTCAAGACTGACCACGAACAAGACTGAACGGAAAAACATACACCCCATGAGCGGACACGGCGCCCCCACCATCGACCTCACCACCCTCAACCCGGAAGAAAGCTCCCAGCTCAAGCTCGCCATCGTAGCGGCCAGCTGGCACACCCAGATCATGGACGGACTCCTCGACGGAGCCCTCCGCGCGGCAAAGGAAGCAGGCATCGCCGAACCCGCCGTGCTGCGCGTGCCGGGTTCCTTCGAACTGCCCGTCGCCGCCGCCCGGCTCGCACCGCACTTCGACGCCGTGGTTGCCCTCGGCGTGGTCATCCGCGGCGGCACGCCGCACTTCGACTACGTCTGCCAGGCCGCGACGTCGGGACTCACCGACGTCAGCGTCCGCACCGGCGTGCCGGTCGGCTTCGGCGTACTCACCTGCGACACCGAGCAGCAGGGCCTGGACCGTGCTGGCCTGCCAGGCTCTTCCGAGGACAAGGGCCACGAAGCAGTCACGGCTGCCCTGGCCACTGCGCTGACCCTCAAGCAGTACTCCGCCGCCTGAGGCCGACGGAAAGACAGGATCCTGCGGAAGCGAAGGGGATGTGGGCGGTGCGCGCTGTGTGTTCGCTCACATCCCCTTCGTCATGCAAGGCCCCGGGAAGCGGCTCCGCCCGCCGAACAAGTAGGCTGTAGGGCGTGAAGAATTTCGAGACGCTGTTCGCAGAACTGAGCGAAAAGGCAGCGAGCCGTCCGGCAGGGTCCCGTACCGTCGCCGAACTGGACTCCGGAATCCACGGCATCGGCAAGAAGGTCGTCGAAGAAGCCGCCGAAGTCTGGATGGCTGCAGAATACGAATCCGACGAGGCCGCGGCCGAGGAAATCTCCCAGCTGCTGTACCACCTGCAGGTCCTCATGCTGGCAAAGGGACTGAACCTGGAGGATGTTTACAAGCATCTGTAGCCGCGCACGCGTGGCCCATGCTTGAAAACCAACCCCTCCACAAGAATCCCCAGAAAGACTCCCCATGCTGCGAGTAGCCGTCCCCAACAAGGGATCCCTGTCCGAAGCCGCCTCCGCGATGCTCAGCGAGGCGGGATACCGCCAGCGCCGCGACTCCCGCGAACTGGTCATGGTCGATCCCGACAACGAAATCGAGTTCTTCTTCCTGCGCCCCCGCGACATCGCCGTGTACGTCGGCCAGGGAACCCTCGACGTCGGAATCACCGGCCGCGACCTGCTCCTGGACGCACAGGTGGAGGCCGAGGAACTGCTGCCATTGGGCTTCGCCGCCTCGACCTTCCGCTTCGCCGGACCCGTGGGCAACTTCTCCGGCGTCGAGCAGCTCGAAGGCAAGCGCCTCGCCACCAGCTACGACGGCCTGCTGCGGGACTACCTCGCCGAACGCGGCGTCAACGCCAAGGTGGTCCGCCTCGACGGCGCCGTGGAGTCTTCGGTGCGGCTCGGCGTCGCGGACGCCATCGCCGACGTCGTGGAGACCGGCAACACCCTCAAAGCCGCCGGCATGGAAATCTTCGGCGAACCGATCCTCCGCTCCGAAGCGGTCCTCATCCGCCGCACCGGTGAAGGCGGCGCGGCCAACGGCACCGCCAAGGAAATCGAAGTGCTGATCCGCCGCCTGCAGGGCGTGCTGGTCGCCCGCCAGTACGTGCTCATGGACTACGACATCCGCAAGGACCTGGTGGAAGACGCCGCCGCCCTCACCCCCGGCCTGGAATCGCCCACGGTCTCCCCGCTGCGCGACTCCGACTGGGTGGCCGTGCGCTCCATGGTTCCGAAGAAGGAAACCAACCGGATCATGGACGAGCTGTACGACCTCGGCGCCCGCGCCATCCTGGTCAGCAGCATCCACGCCTGCCGCATCTAGTCCGGATTCCACGAACCCACAGGAGCAACCATGGCTGTAGCCGTACGTGTCATCCCGTGCCTGGACGTCGACGCCGGGCGGGTGGTCAAGGGGATCAACTTCGAAGGCCTCCGCGACGCCGGCGACCCGGTGGAGCTTGCCCACCGCTACGACAACGGCGGGGCCGACGAACTGACCTTCCTTGACGTCACCGCCTCGTCCGGGAACCGTGAGACCACCTTCGACGTCGTGCGCCGCACCGCCGAAGAGGTCTTCATCCCGCTGACTGTCGGCGGCGGCGTGCGCGGCGTGGCCGAAGTGGACAAACTGCTGCGCTACGGCGCGGACAAGGCCTCCATCAACACCGCCGCAGTGGCCCGGCCGGACGTGATCAACGAGATCACCCGGCACTTCGGCTCCCAGGTGCTGGTCCTTTCGGTGGACGCCCGCCGCACCCGCCCGGGCTCCGAACCCACGCCCTCCGGCTTCGAGGTGACCACCCACGGCGGCCGCCAGGGCACCGGGATCGACGCCATCGCCTGGGCGAAGGAAGCCGCGGACCGGGGCGTGGGGGAGATCCTCCTGAACTCCATCGACGCCGACGGCACCAAGGACGGCTTCGACCTCGAGCTGATCCGCCTGGTCCGGGCGGCCGTGACCATCCCGATCATCGCCTCGGGCGGCGCCGGCGAGCCCGCGCACTTCCCGCCCGCCGTGGAAGCCGGGGCCGACGCCGTCCTGGCCGCCTCCGTCTTCCACTTCGGCCCGGACGACATGATCGCCCAGGTCAAGACCGCGATCCGCACGGCGGGCTTCGAGGTCCGCTGACACACCCCAAACGAACGGCGGGCCACCGGAAATCCGGTGGCCCGCCGTCGTCGTTAAGTGAGCGGTGCCGTCAGAGACCGACTTCGGCCGACTGCAGGAGCGCGACGGCGTCCGGCTGGCCCTCGAAGGTGACCAGCGCGTGCCGGGTCCGGCCGTGGGCGTGCATCAGCAATTCGCCCGGGTCGCCGACGATCGCCACCGACACCGGGGCCCGCTTGGCCACATGGCGCGGGCCGGTGGGGCGGACCAGCACAATGCCGAGGTCCACTCCTCGGTAGAGGATCGCGGCGCGCTTGATCAGTTCGTCCCACAGTGCGTCCGAGTATGCCTCGTCCAGGGCCCGGGGTGCCCAGCGGTCGCCGGCGCGGCGGATGTCCTCGGTGTGCACGAAATACTCGATGAGGTTGGAGGACTCGTCCAGGGCCTTGATGCGCAGCGGCGAGAGTGCCGGCGGGCCGCTACGGAAGGTGTTGACGAGTTCTGCGTAGGCGTCCGGCGAATCGAGCCTGGCCGCGAGCTTGGCGGTGGCCTTGTCCGAGGCCTTGGCCAGCCCCTTCACCAGCAGGCCGATCCCCACGGCCGCTTTCCGTTCGCGCAGATACAGGTGCGCGGCGAGGTCCCGGGTCTGCCACCCTTCGCAGAGCGTGGGTGAGTCAGGACCGGCCGCCAGAAGGGTTTCGGCCAATACTTCACGGGAGGGATCGACGAAATGCATCACTTGTGAAATTAGCACGAGAGCAGCCCGGATGCGCACTGGAACCGCCGCTGGATTCCCGGACTCCCGAAGGCACTAGACTTGATCCGATGTCTGATCAGCCAGTACCCAGCACCGCCCTTGCCGCAGGCCCCCTCCCGGAGGAAATTGCCGCTGCCCTGAAACGCGATCCTGCCGGCCTGGTGGCCGCCATCATCCAGCAGCATGACAGCGGCGAAGTGCTCATGCTGGGCTGGATGGACGACGAAGCCCTGCACCGCACCCTGACCAGCGGGCGCGTCACGTTCTACTCCCGGTCCCGCCAGGAGTACTGGCGCAAGGGAGACACGTCCGGGCACGTCCAGTTCGTCAAATCAGTCGCCCTGGACTGCGACGGCGACGCCCTGCTGGTCCGCGTCGACCAGGTCGGCGCCGCCTGCCACACCGGAACCCGGACCTGCTTTGACGGCCGGGACCTCGGGGCCGTTGCTTCGGCCCAGTGACCGGCGCCCGCGACTGAGCCACCCCACTGCCCCCACCCCGACACAAGAAGAGGCGGAGAAGAATAGCCATGCAGGACCTTGGAATCATCAGCCCGGGCCTGGAGGAGTTCCGCGAACTCGCCGCACACAGCAGGGTCATTCCGGTCCGCCTGAAGGTGCTGGCCGACGCGGAGACCCCGATCGGGCTCTACCGCAAGCTGGCGCAGGGCGAGCCCGGCACCTTCCTGATGGAATCGGCCGCCGTGGGCGGCGTGTGGTCCCGCTATTCGTTCATCGGCGCACGGTCCCGCGCCACCCTGACCAGCAAGGACGGCCAGGCCCACTGGATCGGCGAACCGCCCGTCGGCGTGCCCGTTGACGGCAGCCCCGTCGACGCCGTCCGGGACACCGTGGCCGCGCTCCAGACCGAGCGTTTCCCGGGCCTGCCGCCGTTCACCTCCGGCCTGGTGGGCTTCCTCGGCTGGGAGACCGTGCGGCACTGGGAGAAGCTGACCAGCCCGCCCGAGGACGACCTCCAGCTGCCCGAAATGGCGCTGAACCTCGTCACGGACATGGCCGTGCACGACAACATGGACGGCACCGTCCTGCTGATCGCCAACGCCATCAACTTCGACAACAGCTCCGAGCGGGTGGACGAAGCCTGGCACGACGCCGTCGCCCGGGTGAAGGCCCTGCTCGAACGGATCAGCACCCCCGTGGCGCAGCCTGTTTCAGTCCTGGCCAACGAGGCGCTCGACTTCGCCTCCAGCGTGCAGGAGCGGTGGGACGAGCAGGAATACCTGAACGCCATCGACCGCGGCAAGGAAGCGATCGTGGACGGCGAGGTGTTCCAGGTGGTCATCTCGCGCCGCTTCGAACTGGAGTGCGCCGCCGACCCGCTGGACGTGTACCGGGTGCTGCGCAACACCAACCCGAGCCCGTACATGTACCTCTTCAGCCTCGAGGACGCCGACGGGCGGGCCTACACGATCGTGGGCTCGTCCCCGGAAGCCCTCGTCACCGTGAAGGACGGGGAGGTCATCACCCACCCCATCGCCGGTTCGCGCCCCCGTGGCAAGACCGTCGAAGCGGACAAGGCCCTGGCCACAGAACTGCTCGCGGACCAGAAGGAACGCGCCGAGCACCTCATGCTGGTGGACCTGTCCCGCAACGACCTCTCGAAGGTCTGCGTCGCGGGCACCGTGGACGTCACCCAGTTCATGGAGGTCGAGCGCTTCAGCCACATCATGCACCTCGTCTCCACCGTCGTCGGCGACCTCGCACCCGGAGCCACCGCATATGACGTCCTGAAGGCCACCTTCCCGGCCGGCACGTTGTCCGGGGCGCCCAAGCCGCGCGCCCTGCGCCTGCTGGACGAACTCGAACCGCACCGCCGTGGCATCTACGGCGGCGTGGTGGGGTACCTCGACTTCGCCGGCGACATGGACATGGCCATCGCGATCCGCTCGGCCCTGCTGCGTGAAGGCCGGGCCTACGTCCAGGCCGGCGGCGGCATCGTCGCCGATTCGCACAAGCCCGCCGAAGCGCTGGAAACCGTGAACAAGGCGGCGGCACCGCTGCGCGCCGCGCACATCGCCGCGTCGCTGCGCAACATCTCGGCCGAATCGGTCGACGGCGGCGCCGGCAGCTCCGGGGGAGCCGGAACCGGCAGCAGCGGGGCAAGTGCCAAGTGACGTCCGCAGATGCCCGCGGCGCGGGAACGGAACGGCCCGTGAAGCCGCCGTTCTGGGCGCGCAAGGCAAACCTTGTGCTGGCCACGGCCGTGTTCGCCCTGGCGGTGTTCGGCACCACCACCCAAAGCTGGATCGACGTCCGCCTGGACCCCGCGGCCGCAGCCAACGCCGAGCTCCACGTCCAGGGCAGCAAGGCGGCCACCGCGGTGACCGCCCTGGCCCTGGTGGCCCTCGCCGGGGGACTGGCGGCCTCGATCGCCGGCAGGATCGCGCGATGGATCATCGCCGCGCTCGTCCTGCTGGCCTCGGCCGGAATCATCGTTGCGGCCGCAACCGTGCTCGCCGATCCGCTCGGCGCCGCCCAGGGCACCATCGCCGCCAGCACGGGCATCTCCGGCGGCCAGGCCGCAGTGAGCGCCACGCCCTTCCCGGTCCTCGCCGTCGTCGCCGCCTCGCTCCTGGCACTGTGCGCACTGGGGCTGCCTGCGGCCGGCCGCTACTGGAAGACGCGGACCAAGTACGACCGCGGGCAGACCGCCCGCGCCGGCAGCGGCCCCGTTGACGAGATCGACAGCTGGGACAGCCTCTCCCGCGGCGAAGACCCGACGTAACGTGTGCGGGCCACGGCGCCGGCCGTGTCCCGGGGCCTGCCAATAAATGGCAGAATGTAAGCAGTATCCATCCTGAGGAGATTCCACCATGAGCAAAACCACCTTGTCCGCCAGCAAAGCCCCCGAAACCGCCGCCAGCCACAGCGACGCCATCGGCCACGGCAACAGCCCGGCCGCGTGGACTTGCGTGATTGTCATGCTCGTCGGGGCCCTCGTGTCCTCCATTGCTTTCGTCATCGCCAACACCCCGGTGTTCATCGCCGGCGCAGTGGTGATGGTCGCCGGCCTCATCGCCGGCTGGGCCATGCGTAAGGCCGGTTACGGCGTCGGCGGCAGCAAGCTGAAGAACGCCGGCCACTGACTGTGACCGTTCTTGATGACATCATCGTCGGTGTCAGGGAGGACATGGCTGCCCGCCAGCGGCTGAGCAGCCTCGCCGAGGTCAAGGAACGCGCCCTCGCGGCGGCCCCGGCACTGGACGCCTGGACCGCCCTCGGCGGGCCCGCGGCGCAGCGCGATGAGCTGAAGGTCATCGCTGAGATCAAGCGCCGCAGCCCCTCCAAGGGTCACCTCGCCTCGATCACAGACCCCGCCGCCCTCGCCGTGCAGTACGCCGACGGCGGTGCCTCCGTGATCAGCGTCCTCACCGAGGAACGCCGCTTCAACGGTTCGCTCGCCGACCTGGACACCGTACGGGCCGCCGTCGACATCCCGCTGCTCCGCAAGGACTTCACGGTGGACGAGTACCAGATCTGGGAAGCCCGCGCCCACGGCGCGGACCTGATCCTGCTGATCGTCGCGGCCCTGTCCGACGCCCAACTGCAGGAGTTCAGCGCCCTGAGCCACGAGCTCGGCATGAACGTGCTGGTCGAGACCCACACGCCCGAGGAAATCGAGCGTGCGGCCGCCGCCCAGGCGCGCATCATCGGCGTGAACGTGCGCAACCTCAAGACGCTCGACGTCGACCGTTCCCTTTTCGCCTCGCTTGCCGGAAACATTCCTGCGGGCGCCGTCGTCGTGGCGGAATCGGGCGTGCGGAACGCCGACGACGTCGCACACTACGCGGGCAACGGCGCCCACGCGATCCTCGTGGGAGAGGCGCTGGTCAGCGACTCGACGCCCCGGGAACGCATCGCCGAATTCAAGGCGGCCGGCGCGGCCGCCATGGCCGTCAGCCGCTGACGCCAGCTCCCGGGCGGCGCTGCGCCGCCTGGGAGGACCCGAACCATCAACTGACCCGAGCACTAATTGAACAGGACGGTGAGACCTTTGGTGGACGCACCAACATCCAAGCCGGAGCAGAATGCGGCCGACGCATTCCTGCAGGGCGGAGCTTCGCTGCGTAACGCGAGCGGGCCCTACTTCGGTTCCTACGGCGGACGCTGGATGCCGGAGTCGCTCATCGCGGCCCTGGACGAGGTGCAGGACACCTTCGAGAAGGCCAAGGCCGATCCCGAGTTCATTGCCCAGCTCAATGACCTGAACAAGAACTACTCGGGCCGCCCGTCCCTGCTCACCGAAGCCAAGCGTTTCTCCGAGCACGCCGGCGGAGCCCGGATCTTCCTCAAGCGCGAAGACCTCAACCACACCGGTTCGCACAAGATCAACAACGTCCTCGGCCAGGCCCTGCTTGCCAAGCGCATGGGCAAGACCCGCGTGATCGCCGAAACCGGCGCCGGCCAGCACGGTGTCGCCAGCGCCACCGCGGCAGCCCTGCTCGGCTTGGAATGCGTCGTCTACATGGGCGCCGAAGACTGCCGCCGCCAGGCCCTGAACGTGGCACGCATGCAGCTGCTCGGTGCCACGGTGGTCCCGGTGACCAACGGCTCCCAGACCCTCAAGGACGCCATCAACGACGCCCTGCGCGACTGGGTCACCAACGTCGAAAACACCCACTACCTGCTGGGCACCGCGGCCGGAGCCCACCCCTTCCCGGCCATGGTGCGCTTCTTCCACGAGGTCATCGGCGAGGAAGCCCGCGCCCAGATCCTGGACCAGACCGGCAAGCTGCCCGACGCCGTCTGCGCCTGCATCGGCGGCGGATCGAACGCGATCGGCCTCTTCCACGCCTTCCTGGACGACTCCTCCGTGAAGATCTACGGCTTCGAGGCCGGCGGCGACGGCGTCGAGACCGGCCGCCACGCCGCTGCCATCACCCTGGGCCGCCCCGGTGTGCTGCACGGTGCCCGCTCGTACCTCATGCAGGACGAAGACGGCCAGACCGTCGAATCGCACTCGATCTCCGCCGGCCTGGACTACCCGAGCGTCGGCCCGGAGCATTCCTACCTCGCCGACATCGGCCGCGTCAGCTACGAACCGATCACGGATACCGAGGCAATGGACGCGTTCCGGCTCCTGTGCCGTACCGAAGGCATCCTGCCCGCCATCGAGTCCGCCCACGCCCTGGCCGGCGCCATCAAGGTGGGCCAGCGCCTCACCGAAGGCAAGGCAGACCCGTCGGAGGTCTCGATCATCGTGAACCTCTCCGGACGCGGTGACAAGGACGTCGAGACGGCGGCCGCCTGGTTCGACATGCTCGACGAAGACGGCAACGTCAAGGGCACCACACTTTCCACCCGCGCACCCAAGGGACCTGCCGAGCGTGGCTCAGAGGACCAGCGCAGCACGGAGGACCAGCGCAGCACGGAGGAGCAGAACCGATGAGCGAAACCACCAGCAAGTCCGCTGCCGCGATCGACCGCGCCAAGGCCGAGGGACGCGCTGCCCTCATCGGCTACCTGCCCGCCGGCTACCCGGACGTGCAGGCCAGCATCGACGCCGGCATCGCCCTGGCCCGCAACGGCGCCGACCTCATCGAGATCGGCATCCCGTACTCGGACCCCGTCATGGACGGCCCCGTCATCCAGGCCGCCACCACCGAGGCGATCGCCAACGGCTTCCGCGTGGCCAGCGTCTTCGACGTCGTGGCCGGCATCACCGCCGTCACCGATGCCGCCGTGCTGGTCATGACTTACTGGAACCCCGTCATGCGCATGGGCGTGGACGAGTTCTCCCGCCGCCTCGCCGAAGCCGGGGGAGCGGGCCTCATCACGCCCGACCTCATCCCGGACGAGGCCGCCGAATGGCTCGAGGCCTCGGACAAGTACGGACTGGACCGGGTGTTCCTCGTGGCGCCCTCCTCAACGCCCGAGCGCCTGGAAATGACCGTCAAGGCCAGCCGCGGCTTCGTCTATGCGGTGTCCATCATGGGCATCACCGGCACCCGCCAGGCCGTCAGCGGCAGCGCCGAGAAGCTCGTCGCCGACACCCACGCCGCAGGTGCCGAACGCGTCTGCGTCGGCCTGGGGGTCTCCACCCCCGAGCACGTCCGCGAAATCGCGGCCTACGCCGACGGCGTGATCGTCGGCAGCGCGCTGGTAGCGGCCGTGCGCGACGGCGGCGTGGACGCCGTCGGGAAGCTCACCAAGGACCTCAGCGCCGGCCTCCGCCGGGAAACCGCGCAGGCCTGACCGCCAGTATCGAGCGCAGCCCCAGGAAAAGGAACAACCTAAGCACATGCAGAGCCTCCTCCACGCAGCAGCAGCGGCCCCACTGAGCATTCCCAGTCCGGGCTGGTCCGGATTCGACATCCCGCTGCCGTGGGGGACTTTGCGTATCCACGCTTACGCGCTGTGCATCCTGCTCGGCATCGTCGTCGGCTTGTGGCTGACCGCGGTCCGCTGGAAGCGCCGCGGCGCGCCCGAAGGCAGCCTGTGGGACATCGCCATCTGGGCCATCCCCTTCGGGATCATCGGCGGACGGCTCTACCATGTGTTCTCCTCGCCCGACGCCTACTTCGGCCCTGGCTTCGACGGCACGGGTGACCTCAGGCTGATCCCGCAGGTCTGGCGCGGCGGCCTGGGCATCTGGGGTGCCGTGGTCCTCGGCGCCGTCGGTGCCTGGATCGGCTGCCGCCGGCTTGGCCTCAAGCTCACTGCCTTCCTGGACGCAGCCGCCCCGGGGCTGCTGCTGGCCCAGGCTATCGGGCGCTGGGGCAACTGGTTCAACCAGGAGCTCTTCGGCGGGCCGACCAGCCTGCCCTGGGGCCTGCAGATCGACCCCGCCAGCCCGAACTTCCCGGCCGGAATGCCGGCCGACACGCTCTTCCACCCGACGTTCCTCTACGAATCGCTCTGGAACCTGGCCGGTGTCGCAATCCTGCTCCTCCTGGACCGCCGCTTCCACTTCCGCCGCGGCCGGCTGTTCTGGCTGTACGCGATGTACTACACGCTCGGCCGGGTCTGGATCGAGGCGCTGAGGATCGACGACGCCGAGCAGATCACCCTGTTCGGGATCAGCACCCGCCTGAACGTCTGGACCAGCATTTTCGTCTTCCTCGCGGCCCTCATCATCTTTGTCCTGCTCGGAATCCGGGCCGCCAAAGCCCCCGATTCGGTTTACCTGGCGGGCCACGGACCGGACCGCGACGTGACCACTCTCACCGGTCATGATTCGGACAGTTCTGTCTCAGATAGTGGTTCGCGTGGTAATCTCCCGGAGAAGAACAGTGATCTGACCCACCCCTCGGCGCCCTCGGACGCGGACGGGAAAACCCCCTCGGACACCCCTTCGGAAGCCGCGCAGCGGCCCGCCGGAGGCACGGGGGAGGCCGGGTCCGAATCCGGGCCGGACGCAGGCAGGACCACCTAGCCGACGCCGCGGCCCCGGGGCACCGGGCTACCGCCAAGAACCCCCGCCACAGCGTCGTGGCACCTTCGTGACAACCGGGCAGCATACGATCGCCGCCAGGGTCAAGACGGGCCGGAGCCCATGCGTAACTCTTCGCTGCGCGTTGGTGGCTGGCCTACAATTTCAGTAATTCAGCGCTTTGTTGTGCCCGTCACACGGCAGACAAGGTGGGGCCAACGTTGTCCCTTCCATTCGCACGATCTCGAGGAAGGACGTCTTCATGACCCGTCTTCATCGCCCCAGCCAGACCGGAACGGTTGAGCCGCAGGGAGCCATCTCTCCCTTCAAGCGTTTCGCTGCGCTCCCGGAGGCCCGCGGCCTGTACAACCCGGAGCAGGAGAAGGACGCCTGCGGCCTGGCAATCATCGCCACGCTGCGTGGAGAACCCGGCTACGACATCGTGGATGCGGCCCTGACCGCACTGCGCGCCCTCGAACACCGCGGCGCCGTCGGCGCTGACGAAGGAACCGGCGACGGCGCCGGCCTGCTCATGCAGATCCCGGACGAATTCTTCCGCGCTGTCGCCGAATTCGAACTGCCTGCCCCCGGCCAGTACGTGGTGGGCACCGCTTTCCTGCCGGCCGAAGGCCGCGAGGCGGAGACCGCCAAGGCCGGCATCGAAGGACTTGCCGCCGATGAGGGCCTGGCCGTCCTAGGCTGGCGTGAGGTTCCCGTCGTGGCCGACCTCGTCGGCGCCATGGCCCGCGCCTGCATGCCGTACTTCGCCCAGCCGTTCTTCGCCTCCGCCACCGGCGAGACCCTGGACCGCAACGAGCTGGACTCCCGCGCCTGGCGCATCCGCAAGCGCGCCCAGAACAAGTTCGGCGTGTACTTCCCGTCCCTGTCCTCGCGCACCATCGTGTACAAGGGTATGCTGACCACCGCACAGCTGGAGCCGTTCTACCCGGATCTGTCGGACAAGCGCTTCAAGACCAAGCTGGCGATCGTCCACTCGCGCTTCTCCACGAACACCTTCCCGTCCTGGCCGCTGGCCCAGCCCTTCCGCACCATCGCGCACAACGGTGAAATCAACACCGTCAAGGGCAACCGGAACTGGATGCGTGCGCGCCAGTCGCAGCTGGCAAACCCGCTGCTCGGCGACGCCCCGGAGGAGCTGTACCCGATCTGCACCCCGGGCGCCTCCGACTCCGCGTCCTTCGACGAGGTGGCCGAGCTCCTGTGGCTTTCCGGCCGCCCGATCACGCACTCGATCATGATGATGATCCCGGAGGCCTGGGAAAACCACGCCACCATGGACCCGGCACGCCGTGCCTTCTACGAGTACCACTCGCTGCTCATGGAGCCGTGGGACGGCCCCGCCGCCGTGTCCTTCACGGACGGCAACCTGGTTGGCGCCACCCTGGACCGCAACGGCCTGCGCCCCGGGCGCTACTGGATCACCGAAGATGGCCTGATCGTGTTCGCCTCCGAGGTGGGCGTGATCGACGTCGAACCGTCCAACGTGGTCAAGAAGGGCCGCGTCTCCCCGGGCAAGATGTTCCTCGTGGACACCGAGGCCGGCCGGATCATCGACGACGCCGAGGTCAAGGCCGAGGTGGCCGCCGCCAACCCGTGGGCCGAGTGGCTCAAGGACAACCTGATCGATCTCAACGATCTTCCCGAGCGCGAGCACGTCGTGCACACCGCCGCGTCCGTGAACATCCGCCAGCGCACCTTCGGGTACACCACCGAAGAGCTGAAGATCCTGCTTGGTCCGATGGCCCGCACCGGCGCCGAGCCGCTCGGCGCGATGGGCTCGGACACCCCGGTGGCCGTGCTGTCCAAGCGCCCGCGCCTGCTGTTCGACTACTTCGTGCAGTCCTTCGCGCAGGTCACCAACCCGCCGCTGGACGCCATCCGCGAGGAACTGGTCACGTCCCTTAAATGTGCCATCGGACCCAACGGGAACCTGCTCGATGTCGGACAGGTCCGCCAGCCGCAGGTGTCCCTTTCCTTCCCGGTGATCAACAACGACCAACTCGCCAAGATTGCGAACATCGAGAACGCCGACGGCGACAAGATCGCCATGAAGGTCCGCGGCCTTTACCGCCCCGAAGGCGGCGAAGCGGCCCTGCGTGCCCGCCTCACCGAGATCTGCGAACAGGTTTCCGGCGCGATCAACCGCGGCGTGCAGTACATCGTGCTCTCGGACCGTGATTCCAACGCGCAGTGGGCCCCGATCCCGTCCCTGCTGCTGGTCAGCGCTGTGCACCACCACCTGCTGCGCAGCGCCAACCGCACCAAGACCGCGCTGGTGGTGGAGGCCGGTGACGTTCGCGAAACGCACCACGTCGCCGTCCTGGTCGGCTACGGTGCCGCCGCCGTGAACCCGTACCTGGCGATGGAATCCGTGGAGCAGCTGATCAGCACCGGCGAAGTCGTCGGGGTCACTCCCGAGGACGGCGTCTACAACCTGATCAAGGGCCTCGGCAAGGGCGTCCTGAAGATCATGTCCAAGATGGGCATCTCCACGGTGGCCTCCTACACCGGTGCCCAGACCTTCGAAGCCCTGGGCCTGTCCCAGGAACTCGTGGACGAATTCTTCTCCGGCACGCACTCCCAACTGGGCGGCGTGGGCCTGGACGTCATCGCCGCGGAAGTGTCGGCGCGCCACCAGATGGCTTACCCGGAGGGCGGCATCGAGCAGCCGCACCGCCCGCTGCTCGGCGGCGGCGAGTACCAGTGGCGCCGCGACGGCGAACCGCACCTCTTCAACCCGGAGACGGTGTTCCGCCTGCAGCACGCCACCCGTGAGCGCCGCTACGACATCTTCAAGTCCTACACCCAGGGCATCGACGACCAGTCGAAGAACCTGATGACCCTGCGCGGCCTGCTCAAGTTCAAGGACGGCCTCCGCCAGCCGGTGCCGCTCGAGGAAGTCGAGCCGGTCTCCAGCATCGTCAAGCGCTTCTCCACCGGTGCGATGAGCTACGGCTCCATCTCCAAGGAAGCCCACGAAACCCTTGCCATCGCCATGAACCGGCTGGGCGCGAAGTCCAACACCGGTGAAGGCGGCGAGGACGTGGACCGCCTGCTGGACCCGGAGCGCCGCTCCGCCATCAAGCAGATCGCGTCCGGACGTTTCGGTGTGACCAGCCTGTACCTGAGCAACGCCGAGGACATCCAGATCAAGATGGCCCAAGGCGCCAAGCCCGGCGAAGGCGGCCAGCTCATGGCCCAGAAGGTCTACCCCTGGGTTGCGCGCACGCGCCACTCGACCCCCGGTGTCGGACTCATCTCCCCGCCCCCGCACCACGACATCTATTCGATCGAGGACCTCGCGCAGCTCATCTACGATGCCAAGCGCGCGAACCCCTCGGCGCGGGTGCACGTGAAGCTGGTGTCCGAGGTCGGCATCGGCACGGTGGCGTCAGGCGTAACCAAGGCGAAGGCCGACGTCGTGCTGGTTTCCGGCCATGACGGCGGGACCGGTGCCTCGCCGCTGAACTCGCTCAAGCACGCGGGTGTCCCGTGGGAGCTCGGCCTCGCCGAGACCCAGCAGACCCTCATGCTCAACGGCCTGCGCGACCGCGTGGTGGTGCAGGTGGACGGCCAGCTCAAGACCGGCCGCGACGTCGTCATCGCTGCGCTCCTCGGCGCTGAAGAGTACGGCTTCGCCACGGCTCCGCTGGTGGTTTCGGGCTGCATCATGATGCGCGTTTGCCACCTGGACACTTGCCCCGTGGGCGTCGCCACGCAGAACCCCGAGCTGCGCTCCCGCTTCACCGGCAAGCCCGAATTCGTGGTCAACTTCTTCGAATTCCTTGCCGAGGAAGTGCGCGAACTGCTGGCCGAACTGGGCTTCCGCAGCCTCGAAGAGGCCATCGGCCACGCCGAGGTGCTCGACTCCCGTGAGGCGATCGACCACTGGAAGGCCGACGGACTGGACCTCGATCCGATCCTGCACGGCCTCGAGTTCGACGACGACGTTCCGCTGCGCAACCTGACCGGCCAGAACCATGAGCTGGACAAGCACTTCGACCAGCGGCTCATCACGATGGCAGCCGAGGCGCTCAGCGACCGGTCGCCCGTCAGGATCTCGCTCGACGTCATCAACACGGACCGCTCCGTGGGCACGATGCTCGGACACGTGGTGACCAAGACCTTCGGCACCGATGTGCTGGCCACGGACACCATCGACATCACGCTCAACGGCACCGCCGGCCAGTCCCTGGGCGCTTTCCTGCCCGCGGGCATCACCCTGCGCATGTTCGGCGACTCCAACGACTACGTCGGCAAGGGCCTCTCCGGCGGCCGGATCATCGTCCGCCCGGACCGCAACAACGTGTTCCAGGCCGAACGCAACGTCATCGCCGGCAACGTGATCGGCTACGGCGCCACGAGCGGCGAAATGTTCCTGCGCGGCCAGGTGGGCGAACGCTTCCTGGTCCGCAACTCCGGTGCCACCGCCGTCGTCGAAGGAATCGGCGACCACGGCTGTGAGTACATGACCGGTGGCCAGACCCTGATCATCGGCCGCACCGGCCGCAACTTCGGCGCCGGCATGTCCGGCGGCACCGCCTACGTGCTGGACCTGCAGCCCGCACGCGTCAACAAGGAAGCGCTGGACTCCGGTGAGCTCCAGCTCCTTGAACTCGACGCCGAGGACCGTGACATCGTGCACGGCCTGCTGGTCAAGCACCTTGAGGAAACCGAATCTGTCCTGGCCGGCCGCCTGCTCGAGAACTTCGACGACACGGCCGCCCGTATCACCAAGGTACTGCCGCGCGACTACGCTGCAGTCCTGCAGACCCGTCTCTCAGCCATCGAAGAGGGCCTCGACCCCGACGGCGAAGAAGTCTGGTCCCGAATTCTGGAGGTAACCGGTGGCTGATCCACGCGGATTCTTGAAAGTCCGGCAGCGCGAAACGCAGCCACGCCGCCCCGTTCCGGTCCGCATCATGGACTGGAAGGAAGTGTACGAAGCCCAGGACAAGGGCGTGCTCAAGAGCCAGGCAGGCCGCTGCATGGACTGCGGCGTGCCGTTCTGCCACCAGGGGTGCCCGCTCGGAAACCTGATCCCCGAATGGAACGACCTCACGTGGCGCGGCAAGGGCGAGGAAGCCATCGAGCGCCTGCACGCCACGAACAACTTCCCGGAGTGGACCGGCCGCCTGTGCCCGGCCCCCTGCGAGGCGTCCTGCGTGCTGGGCATCAACCAGCCCGCGGTCACCATCAAGCAGGTGGAAGTCTCGATCATCGACGAGGCGTTCGAAAACGGCTGGGTCCAGCCGTTGCCGCCCACCCGCCTGTCCGGCAAGACCGTCGCGGTGGTCGGTTCCGGCCCCGCCGGGCTCGCCGCTGCCCAGCAGTTGACCCGCGTGGGCCACACTGTCGCCGTCTACGAGCGTGACGACAAGATCGGCGGCCTGCTGCGCTACGGCATCCCCGACTTCAAGATGGAGAAGGAACAGGTCGACCGCCGCATCGAGCAGATGAAGGCCGAAGGCACCCGTTTCCGCACCGGCGTGAACGTCGGCACCGACGTCACCTGGGAGCAGTTGCGCCGCCGTTACGACGCCGTCGTCATCGCCACAGGTGCCACCGTGCCGCGCGACCTGCCCATCCCGGGCCGCGAGCTTGAAGGCATCCATTTCGCCATGGACTACCTGGTTCCGGCCAACCGCGCGGTTGCGGGGGAGACCGTGGAACACCAGATCGACGCCCGCGGCAAGCACGTGGTGATCCTGGGCGGCGGCGACACCGGCGCCGACTGCCTCGGCACCGCGCACCGCCACGGCGCCGCGTCCGTCACCACCCTGGCGATCGGCAAGCAGCCGCCGCTGGAGCGTGCAGCGCACCAGCCGTGGCCGACCTTCCCGACCCTGTTCGAGGTCGCAAGCGCCCACGAAGAAGGCGGCGAACGCACGTACCTGGCCTCCACGGTCGGCTTCGTCGGCGAAAACGGCAGGCTCACCGGCGTCAAGGTCGCCGAGACCGAGTTCGTGGACGGCAAGCGCCTGCCCAAGGCCGGCACCGAGCGCGTCATCCGGGCGGACCTGGTCTTCCTGAGCCTGGGCTTCACCGGGGCCGAACCGGCCGGCATCACCGAACAGGTGCACGCCGAGTTCGACGGCCGCGGGAACGTGGCCCGCGACGGCTACTACATGACCAACACCGAAGGTGTATTCGTGGCGGGCGATGCCGGACGCGGACAGTCCCTCATCGTCTGGGCCATTGCCGAGGGACGCGCCTGCGCGGCCGCCGTCGACAAGCACCTCATGGGAAGCACCATCCTCCCGGCACCTGTCGCTCCTACGGACCGGGCGATCTCCGTCCTGTAGGCACCGCAAGTTCCCCATCCACATCCAGCAGCACAATTACTAGGGTAGGTATATGAGACGCGCGAAAATCGTGGCAACCTTCGGCCCGGCCATCTCCAGCTTCGACAACACCCTCGCGGTGCTCGAGGCCGGCGTCGATGTCGCCCGCATGAACATGAGCCACGGCGACTACTCCGTTCACGACAACACTTACGAGAACGTCCGCAAGGCCTCCGCCCAGTTGCACAAGCCGGTCGCCATCATGGCCGACCTGCAGGGACCGAAGATCCGCCTGGGCCGTTTCGTCGAGGGCCCGCACGCCCTCGAGGTCGGTGACACCTTCACCATCACCACCGAGGACGTCCCCGGTACCAAGGACATCTGCTCCACCACGCTCAAGAGCCTCACCGAAGACGTCAAGGTTGGAGACACCCTCCTGATCGACGACGGCAAGGTGTCCCTGCGCGCGACCGCGGTGGACGACGTCAAGGTCGTCGCCACCGTCACCGTCGGCGGCATGGTGTCCAACAACAAGGGCATCAACCTGCCCGGCGTCGCCGTCAACGTCCCCGCACTGAGCGAAAAGGACGAGGACGATCTCCGCTGGGCCATCAAGCGCGGGGTCGACCTCGTGGCGCTCTCCTTCGTCCGTGATGCGGCCGACATCAAGCGCGTGCACGAGATCATGGACGAAGAAGGCCGCCGCGTTCCGGTGATCGCCAAGATCGAAAAGCCGCAGGCCGTGGACCAGTTGCACGAGATCATCGACGCGTTCGACGCGATCATGGTGGCCCGTGGCGACCTCGGCGTCGAGCTGCCGCTCGAAGAGGTGCCGATCGTCCAGAAGCGCGCCATCGAACTGGCCCGCCGCTGGGCCAAGCCGGTCATCGTTGCCACCCAGGTCCTCGAATCCATGATCGACAACCCGCGCCCGACCCGCGCCGAGGCCTCTGACTGCGCCAACGCCGTGCTCGACGGTGCCGACGCCGTCATGCTCTCCGGCGAGACCAGCGTGGGCAAGTACCCGATCGAGACCGTCAAGACCATGGCGCGGATCATCGAGTCCACTGAGGAGCACGGACTGGAGCGCGTTCCTCCGCTGGGCACCAAGCCCAAGACCCGCGGCGGCGCAATCACCCGCGCCGCCGTCGAAATCGCCGACCAGCTGGAAGCGAAGTACATCTGTACCTTCACCCAGTCCGGTGACTCCGCACGCCGCCTGTCCCGCCTGCGCCCGATCAAGCCGGTCTTCGCCTTCACCCCGGTGGAGCACGTCTGGAACCAGCTGGCCCTCACCTGGGGCATCCGGCCGGTGCTGGTCTCCACCGTGGACCACACGGACGCCATGACCGCACAGGTCGACCGCAGCCTGCTGGACATGAAGCTCGTCGACAACGGCGACCTCGTGGTCATCGCTGCCGGTTCGCCTCCCGGACAGGCCGGTTCCACGAACTCCCTGAAGGTGCACAAGGTCGGCGACCTTGCCGACACCTCCAAGGCAAGTGCGGAGCGCAAGGAAAAGCTCGGCCCGTGGCCGGAAAAGAAGAAGAAGAAGCCGGCCAAGGCCTGATCTTCTTCCGCTACAGCAAAGGAGGCTCCCGCCGTTTTGGCGGGGGCTTCCTTTGCTGTTTCTTCCTCAAGTACGACGGCGGTCGGTGCGGTATGCGAAAAAGGCGCCCGGCCGCCGTCGTACGGCTTCCGGACGCCTCTTTGCGGCGTGACGCTTAGTTGACCTGGTTGATGATGGTTTCGGCCACTTCGCGCATGCTCAGGCGGCGGTCCATGGAGGTCTTCTGGATCCAGCGGAAGGCTTCCGGCTCGGTCAGGCCCATCTTGGTGGTCAGCAGGCTCTTGGCGCGCTCCACGAGCTTGCGGGTGGCGAACTGCTCCTGCAGGTCGGAAACTTCGCTTTCGAGGGCCTTGATCTCCTCGTGGCGGGAGAGGGCGATCTCGATCGCCGGGATGAGGTCGGCCGGGGTGAAGGGCTTGACGACGTAGGCCATGGCGCCGGCGTCGCGGGCACGCTCCACCAGTTCCTTCTGGCTGAAGGCGGTCAGCAGGACCACCGGGGCGATGCGGGCCTTGACGATCTTTTCGGCGGCGGAGATGCCGTCCATGACGGGCATCTTGACGTCCATGAGCACGAGGTCCGGGGTGAGCTCCTCGGCCAGTTCCACGGCCTTCTCGCCGTTGTCCGCTTCGCCGACGACGTCGAAGCCCTCGCCCTTCAGGATTTCGATGATGTCGAGGCGGATGAGGGTCTCATCTTCTGCGACAACAACGCGGCGGACAGGCTGGGAAGCGGGCTTGGATTCCGTCTGTTCTGACACAGGATCTCCTTGGAGGGTACGGCGGGTTCTCCACCATCTTAGTGGCCCCGGTTTCGTGCGTATGATTTATTGCTCGGCCGGGTCGGTTCTGGGATTCAGACTATCTGCATGTAGAGTAGTTTCGCGCACTCCAACAGGGGCGGATGTTCTGCAGCCGTGGTCTTGTCGGGGTGTTCCGCGCCCGAGTGGCGGAATTGGCAGACGCGCCGCACTCAAAATGCGGTATCGAAAGGTGTGTGGGTTCGAGTCCCACCTCGGGCACAGTGTTTCCGCAGGTCAGAGCGGTTTTAGGCTTCTGAGTGTGCACAAAATCTCGTTTTCTGTGCACACGAAGCCTAAAATTTTGTGCATGGCCAGCATTTGGGAGCGCAAAAAATCGGACGGATCGTCGTCGTTCACGGTCCGTTGGCGCAATCCCGAGACGCGCAAGCAAGAAAACATCACCCTCGCGACGGCGGCTGAAGCCGAGACCCTGAAGCGTCTTCTCGACGCCAACAATCAGTCCTTCGAAATCGCCCAGCATGCGATGGTCAAGAACCAGACCAAGGCGCCCACTGTTGCGGCCGTGGTCCAGGAACACATCGATCTCTTGGTGCGGCCCTCCGTTGGCACCGTGCACACGTACCAGACGATGCTGAAGCTCCACATCGCCGACGTGATCGGGCACATTCCGGTCGACAAGCTGGACTACCGGCACATCACCTACTGGATCAAGACGATGCAGAAGAAGGGCCGCTCGCCCAAGACCATCAAGAACAACCACGGGTTGATCTTTGCCGCCATGGAAACGGCCGTGATGTTGCGGTACCGGAAGGACAATCCGTGCCGGGGTGTTCAGCTCCCGTCCGGCGAGAAGGCTGAGGACGAGGCCCGCTTCCTGACTCACGCTGAATTCGGCTTGATCCTTGAATGCATGGGGGAGCGATACAAGGCATTCACCGAGTTCCTGGTCATGACTGGAACCCGCTTTGGTGAGGCCACCGCTGTGACGGTCGCAGACGTGGATCTGATGTCCAAGCCGGCCACCATCCGGATTAACAAAGCATGGAAGCGCGGCGCGGATTCCGAGTACTACGTCGGCGCCACGAAGACCGGTGCCGGCAAACGGACTGTCTCGCTGAATCCGCAGCTTGTGGAGCTCCTGATTCCTTTGGTGGCCAGCCGGCCTGGCTCGGACCTCTTGTTCACGACTCCGAAGGGTGAGCGGATCGTCCACAAGCTGTATTGGCACCATTACTGGGTGCCGGCCGTGGAAGCAGCGCAGGCTCGAGGCCTCAAGAAGTCTCCTCGTATCCACGATCTGCGCCATACTCACGCGTCATGGCTAATCCAGGATGGTGTCTCCTTGTTCACGGTTTCCCGGAGGCTGGGGCATGCTTCCACGCGGACGACGGAGCAGGTCTACGGTCACCTGATGCCGCAGGCTCTGCAGGACGCTGCGGACGCCGTCGAGCGGTCTGCGGTGGCTTGGAGAGGCTGATAGGCCAGAAACGGGGGTGAACCAGCGCAGATGACTACGGCTAGGTGAATATGTCAGTCTGATCGGAGCCGACCATGGAACGGTGCCCACCTGAGCGTCATGGTGGGCTCCAGTGAAGTTGACACAATCACGCCGGTAGGACGCTTATTTCTGGCCCCGCTTCCTGACTCGCTCGTGGTTATGACGGTTATAAGTGGCCCCACCTGAGGCTTGTTCCATCCGATTGGAACGAGCCCTTTGTTAGAGGTCCGGGTCGGTGCACGGGTGGAGTTGTTCGCGAGGATCCGTAGGGATGCCAGGATTGAGGGTTTGTCGATCCGTGAACTCACACGCCGCCATAGCTTCCATCGACGGATCGTGCGACAGGCCCTTGAATCAGCTGAGCCGCCGGAGGGAAACCCCGCCGCGGGGTACCGCATCGCCTGGAACCGTTCAAGGCCGCGACTGATCAGATGCTGATCGAGGACACGACGGCACCGCGGAAACAGCGCCACACCGCCGGGAGGATCCTGACGCCCCTGCTCTATGCGTTTGCCCAAGCCCAGCAGCATATCTGTTTCCAGGCCGTTCATGCAGTGCCATCGAGCGCGCGGGCGGTATTCAACCGTGCCGCATCGATTGGGTTGATGATTGCTGCAGTGACATTCTTGAACAGCTCCGGAGCCGGTTCATAGCCCTTGAACCCACTGGTTTTGGGCTGATGCCACTGGCTATGCGGCTGGGGTACCAGGTGCGGGTTTTCACGGCGTTGGTCCCACGCGGACCTGGCGGCAAGGGTGGTCCCGATAGTGGCCGCATTTAGCGACTTCAACAGGCCCTTCATGGTTGTCAGCTCGTCCTCAAGAAGGTAGATGCTCTCTACGTTGGGCTTGTCACCTTGAAAGCCTTGGATGGTTGTTTTGTCAGGTTCGCGCTCCAGCAGAATGACGCGCGGTCCTGGCTCTACAGGGACAAAGGCAGAAATTTGCAGGCGGGGACCCCGGTGGGCGAGTTGATTGCGCTTATGGTCGAGCCAGACATACCAACCCTCGGGCCCGGCATCCATCACTGATGTTCTGAAGGAACGAATGAGCCCCAATTGAAAAGCCTGTGCTTCCGCATGTGGGTGCAGGGTATTCCGGATCCTCTGAGCGGACGGGTATTCGGGCGCTTTTGAGAAGGGTGTGAACTTCGCAAGGTCTGCTTTGACGAGTGGAAGCTTCAATGCAGCGATGCCGATTACCGTGCCTGCCAGAGTGTCCAGGACGGAGCACCCAAGATTGAGGAACGAGTAAACGCACGATTGCAGGTGCAGTCGGGAAGCTTCGTCTGCCGGTTTATCGGTCCCTCGTGCGAGAAAATCCCCGCGGTTATTCTTCATGCGGGTGCGCATCTTGGAATCGGCGCTCTCGCGTTCTTGTGCGTAATCATGAAGGGTGAAATCTGCCATGCCCAAGGCGCGACCGACTCCCCGGATCGCGTCAATGAGATAGTCCGACAGCCCCGCCATGGTCTCAGCTTGAAGCCCGTAGCCAGACCACCAGCCGATCCCGCCGGCGGATTCATCCAGGTCACTGACGACGCTTTTAGAGAGCGCTTCGACCTCACCAATCGCCTTCCGGGTTAAGTCATCAAATACCACGCCCTAAGTATGGGCGTCCGTTGACTCGCATCCAAGGGACGTGAGTTGGGCCGCTATCGGTCGTTTCGTCATTTAGGTTGCCGTCAGAATTCTGGAATGGCGTTGTAGAGGGCGTGCATCATGAGGCCTGGGGGCAGCGTTTGGTAGCGCAGGGCGAGCCATGTGAACGCGGCACCACCGGCCACCAGAAGGTCTGCCAACTGTCGGTCGGTCGACTGCTGCCGGGTGGAAACGCGCATCGCCGATCAGTTTCGTCCGTGGCCCTGTCTAGAAAGTCGAGAAGGCATTTGCTGGGCGCAGGCTTAGCGGCGAGGCCGTCTAAGCCGTCACGCGGGGCTCGTCAGCTGTCCAGCATGCCCCAATCCCAGCCGAGTACCCAGCGAAGGGCAGCCACCCGACCCGACAAGTAGCCCCAGTGCCAGTCGTCCTCTACGTTTTCGTCGAGCACCTCGCGACCGTACTGCTCCTCCATCTGGCGTTTGGATCTCAGAACAGCCGAAATGGTCTCCTGCGACCAGCCTTGAAGGCTCATGTTCTCGTCAAGCGGCTTCCGCCCATACCAAAGCTGATCAACTAGAGCAGCCTCCGCTGCGAGGATCTCAGAGATGCGTCTAAGAGTTGCCGTGGCGACGTCGTGCTTGAATGCAACATCGAGATGTTGCTCAACCATGCTGCGGAGCTGTGGCTTTTCCCAGACTCGGATGCGAAAGGCAGGCCTATTCTCTCGCATATAGGTTGCCAACCAGTCTTTCGCACCGTTTGTCAAGTAGCCAGACGCGATGAAGAGAACGACCGCCGGACGCTCCGCCTGGGCCCAGGCAAGGGTGCCCTGCAGCGCATCCGGCGGGACACCACGCTTGTAGTGCTTGCAGTCTACGAACCACGTCTCTGTGTACTTGTGCCCGTCCACGTCATAATGTTCACGCAGGCCAACAATGTCGCGCCCGCTGTCCGACGGTGAGGAGGGAAGCGGAGTCCCTTTTCGCCAGTCGACGTTGATGAAACCGACGGCCGACATTAGATCGAAACAGAACTCTTCGAAGTCTGTCGGTGTCAGCGGCTCGAAATCCAGCGACCCGAGGGCTACGTCGTCCGTCGAGATCACAATGTCGTTGGGTGGATTGCCGATCTCAATTTCGTGTTCTGTCCCGGTTGCAGGGCTTGGCCCACTTGCGTGGTCCTTGTCGGCCGGCTCGCCCGAGTCAGCCGAATCGTCCTTACCCGTTACGGGCTCAGACGTGGAGTTGTTTTCATTGCTCTGGTCAATGGGCATCCTCCTATATTGCTTGACCGCATCGACAAGATACAGGA
The DNA here is from genome assembly GCF_003614925.1 of Arthrobacter celericrescens. Classification (GTDB taxonomy): domain Bacteria; phylum Actinomycetota; class Actinomycetes; order Actinomycetales; family Micrococcaceae; genus Arthrobacter; species Arthrobacter celericrescens. Next base: position 84,447 of record NZ_QYLP01000031.1, on the reverse strand, counting down.
CCAGGAATGACGGTGGCCTGAAATGAAATGGACGGGCTGCATGCGCGGCGCCGTAATCGGTTGATTCTGTCGCAGCGGCCGACGTCATCGTCACCCGGCTGCTGCGACTTCGGCGGTAAATGGCGGCTTTTTCGCACGCTGTTTGTCGCTTGGAGAAGCCCGCAAGGGGATCCCTTACCGGGCGGATGTCAGGTGGGCTCTGTCCGTTTTGCGACTCGAATGGCTACTCCAAAGCCGATCCGGTTAGGTACCTCGGGGACGTTTGGCATAAGGCTGGATGCCCCAGGGCGGTAGTACGACCCATTCCGGTTCGGGTACGGGATTGGTTGACTCGGGCCACTCGCCGGACGTGACGAATAGGAAAATGCGCATGGTCTCCTGGTAGAGCCATGGCTGGAGCCGGCCCAGGAGCGCCATACGACCTTCGAAATGGACCAATGGCCATGCGTCGACGTCCCACAGTGCAGGCTCCGCGACGCAGCCCACAGGGCCGTCATATGTGACCCGCATCCAAGGGTTCTCCCACGCCTCCGGGTACTCCTCGCCCCCTGGCCATGGCTGCAGCCTCTCCGGCGACCATCCGGCCGGGAGCGCGATCACATCGACCTTGGTCCGGTGTTTGTCCATGATGTCCAGGCCGTGGATAAGAGTCAGTAAGTGCGTTTTCGGATTGGCTGAGTGCCAGGGCTGCACCTGCTCGAGGCGCTCCAGAATCCTCTCCGGTATCGACCCGAGATGCTTGATCTTGTCCCTCCACTCGCCCGGTTTCTCGGCGATTGGGAAATAGATCTGTGTGGGCTTCTCGGGTTCTTGGTCGGTCAGATGGCAAAGTTCGAAGGCGAGCCTGTCGAGCGAGGAACGCAAGCTGTGCACTCCGTCGCCAAAACTGTTGCTCCAGCGGGAAAGCGGAAGTCGAGGCTCCCGCGGTATGAAGATCTCCAATTCCCGGGGGTCCGATGCGTTGCGCCTTGTCGGTGCGAGCAGGACATTTTTCCTGTTCCATTCGTCGATCTCGCGCTCGAGGGACTGGAAAAGATCGGCTGCGTGCAACAACCTCTCTAATGCTGCGCTCTCGTACTCGACCCGGGATACTGCATCCACGTGCCCATTCTAAGGGGCGTTAATCGTGTATTTGGCGTCCGCTGTTCGGCCACGTCTCTAGACCGAAGGCTTGGCTGGGATGGACAGTCCGGTGTCCGGTCCAGGACTTCGTGGGCGGCCTGGGCCTGGGCCAGGGCCTCGCCCATTACGTCGTAACGAAGCGCATCCACCACCGTGGCGTCCAGGTCTTCGTAATCGGTCTTTACAGGCAGAGTACGCGAAACCTTTGGTTTTCCACGCAGGCTTACATGCGGTACCGCCCGGCATCCGGAACGGCCCCGAGCGCCGGCCGGCTCGTCGCTCTCGTGGGCCGAACGGGTGGTCGCAGAAGCACCGCCGAAGTCCGGGCCAGTCGACGAGGCGTCCGTAAGCCGGTCGATCAACGGGACACGTGCCGTTGAAAGATGCCGGATCTGATCCCTGTGTTTCCACGACCAGCCGATTCCCATAAGAACCGCCCGCGAAAATGCCCGGTGAGGTGACCGTATGCGGAACAAGGATCTGAGTCCCGGGTGCCGGTGCTTTTCGTAGTGGGTGCAGATCAGCGGGGCGTGGTTGGGCGGATCGCGTTGGAGCCGCGGAATCGTGGTAGCCAGTCGGCATCCATCCGGTGCGGCAGCGGGTCCCGCTCGGGGACCAGCCTTCGGTGACGTCATCTCTGCTCCTTCAAAAAGATGTCCGGTTAGCGTGAGTGGGCGATCCGGGACGGAAGGGTGAGGCGATGGCGGCAGGTTTCGAGCCGCCGGATGAAGGAGCGAGTTGTCTCGTCCTGGTAGGGGCGCACCGGTATCGGCAGTGCCCGGAAGCAGTCTCACTCACTCGCTCATTTCAACAAAGGCAACAGTCAGGGTTCTGCCTAGCCTGAGAAGGGTTTCTAGGAGTATTTCTGCTTTGTCCGAGCACGGGTCCCGATCATACGAACAGTGGATGCTGCAGGACCATTGGACCGGACCTCCCGCAGCTGTGCGATCTCCTTCAAATGGCCTGACGTGAAGATGATCTTTCCCTTGCCCCAGACGGCGTGCGGGAATTCGCCCTTCGCGGCACCTTCGCGGAGCCATGCTTCAGTGCACTTCAGAACTGAGGCGGCCTCAGCCGGTTCGAAGAATTCGAGTTTCATTTGCTGCTCCGCCCTTTGGTGCGAGTCTTTCCCAACTCATGGAGTCAGCGATGTGCGGCAGCATGACGGTGCTTGGAAGCCAGAGGCAAATGCTTCGACGTGAAGATGAACATCATGTGGCGAAGCCACGAAATGACCGAATGAGCCTTTTACGAGGCCGGCGTCTTGTAGGATGCCTAGCTGCCTCCGAACGCTCGATGGAGAGGCTCCCACCCCGTCGCCGATTTCGCCACAAGTGGACGGGCCGCTCCTGAGCAGGAAACGAATGATCTGGCTTCGCGTTCGGTTCATCAAGATGTTCGACATGGAGACCGCAATCCGAGAAGTGCTGTATGTCCGTCTGGCTGTAGACGGGTCTACAGCAGCAGGTTACGCCTCCCAGCGTCATGTTGAAAGACCCTGGTCCTACCGATGGAACCCCAATTGAGTAGCCAGGCGGAGAGGCTCTGCTCGGCGTGACTTTTGAGGAGGTCGACGTGCAAGAGCATCCACAGATCAAGATGTTTTCCGAGGCTGCAGTGGCGCTCCGTTCCGAGCGGTATTGGCAGTATCGCTCGAAGGGAGAACAGGTCGAGTTCCTTCGTGCCCTCGGTGAATTGTTGACCGAGGTTTGCTACCACCTGGACCATAACGACGTGCTGCCATTCGAACTATTGAGAGCGTGCCAGGACTTTGCAGCGCCCGTGCTTCGGCATCTGCCAATCCAACCTTCGGCCGAAGTCATTTTGATGTCATGCCTGGACCGCCGAATTGAGCAGTTGATTGCCGAGCAGAATGAGTCGGGGAATACTTGGGCCTAAAGGCGCCGCCGTGACTAACCGGATGACCGCGCGTCCAATGGGTGATCGAGGGGTGAGCGATGCGGGATGAGGCTTCAAGCCCAGGCAACCCTTTGTCGCCGCAAGCCCAACTCGCTCGTCGTTTGAACCTGCTGCTCGACGTCGTCGTGGCCGAGCGTGGCAAGCCGGTGACCTTTCGCGAAGTACAGGGAGAGCTTGCCTCCAGAGGCATCAATTTGTCTCGTGCCCGCTGGTTCTATATGAAAGAGGGGACCGGGCGCCTGGTCAGCGACCCGGAGCTCTTGGAAGGTCTCTGCGACATATTTGGGGTCGATCCCGAATACCTGGCCGGCGGTGACGCCGCTCTACCTGAACGCATCGACTCGCAACTGGAGTTTGTGAAGTCCCTTCGGGCCGCGCGGGTGAAGTCGTTCGCGGCCAGAACCCTCGGCGACGTTTCCCCAGAGACGCTGAGGGTCATTTCCGAGTTCCTCAACAGGGATATCGGTCGTTACCCTAGCGCCGAGCAGGCTGCTGCTAGCCCTCCAGAAGATACCGAAGATGAGCATCCAGCAACTCCTTGATTCGGAGGCTGTTGGCTGAATATCGGGGGGAACGGCCATGCCTTCGGCCTGGTTCCAGGTCAACCACGATTGCGCCAGCCTCCTCCAGGGCCAGCAAGTGCTTGGCAACGCTGGGTTCACCCGCGCTGACAGCCGCCACAATGTCGCCGCGCGTTGCAGGGCCGTGCGCTGAGAGGTAGCGAAGAATCTCGTTTCTCGATCGGTTGCCAAACGTCGCAACGGCAGCCTCGACGTCCGCGGACCATGCATGGTCTTGGGGCTGCGTGATCCTTGGCATGGCACCATTCTTACCGAACAAACGCTGAAAAGTAAGACTGACAGTCTTGACGATACTTTAAGTATCTTTGAAAATATCTTGTATAGCTTTCCTTCGTCGTGGTCGACCCGGAACGCGGCCGCCACTCAAAGGCGCCAGCCGTGCTGGCGCCAGAAGTATCGGATCTGTCAGTCGAAGTGGTAAACACCATGGGTATCGAAGCCAAGGGCAAATCAACCCAAGAGAATGAACCAGTCCCAAGCACCGTCGATCTTGCCTTACGTGGGGCGCCGTCGGCGCTTGAGGCCGCGGTCCCGGTGGACCAGATCATGGTCGCCGTCGACGGTGTGCGGCGGTATGTCATGTCGCATCTCTCACGCATAGGACGAGCATGCGACGTCGATGACGTCATGCAGGACATCCGGGTCGCGGTTTGGGACGGACTAACTCGCGGGCACTATCGCCAGCTCCCGGGTATTCCGTTCGGTGCCTGGGTGCAAGGAGTGTGCGCGAACGTGTGTGCTTCCCACGTTCGCCGGGAATTGAGCCACCAGGCTCTTCCGCTTCTCGCGGAGCCGAGCGAGAACAATGGACCCGCAGCGATCGATGCCCAGGCCGTTCTCGGCATCGTTGAGAACGGGGATCAAAGTGCCGACAGGATCATCGACCAGCAATGGGCCCGAACGATCATTGAACTGACCAAGACAAATGTGCCAAGGGAGGTTTGGCGTCTTGCTCTCGATAGCCTCACAGGCCCACGCCGGTACGGTCCGCCGTCGTCGCAGGATCGCCGTCGCTGGCATGCGGTCACAGTCGTACGCCAGACGGCACGGACAGTTCAGAACGCATTGGATGTTGACCGGTCGACAGTCCACGACGTCGATGATGTGAGCCGCCGCGCGCCCGGGTGTCTGCCGACGGCGGTACTCCGCAGGATCGCCGAAACCATTGTTCGGCCCGGGCTTCGAGGCCCGGAGCGAAACAGGGCCATTGAAGTTTTGGCTATCGAACTTGGCGTTTCCGAGCGCTACATCGCTGTGCAGATCGGCTTTGCACGCCGGTTGTATCAGGCTGCGTGGAGGATCCTCCAGGCAGCCCTGCAGGCGGCTCGCTGAGTCATGTTGTGGGCCCGCCGTCTTGCGATGGGCGGGTGAGGAGGCGGAATGCTGAATTCGCGAAGAGGTGGGCTCTCGAGATCGAGCGGTCGCTGGGTGTGGTTGGCGGTGGTCACAGTCCTAAGCGCGGCGGTTGTGCTGTTTGCCCTTTCACGCCCAACGCCGGGACCGGCCAGGGAATCGCTGCCGGTCAGCCCGACGGCGGAGCCGACTTTCAGGAGTTCGGCGGAAACATCCCCATCGCCTATGACGGAACCAACGACGGCGGCGACCGTTCAGGCGCCGGCCGGCGCACCTTCCACCACGGACTTCCGCAAACTCGCTACCGCGGCAGCAACCTTGATTTACAGCTGGGACACTCGGTCAGCGTCGTACTCTGACGTCTACTCGCGCCTTCGCAGCTGGTGGCACGTTTTGCCGGATGGTTCCAATCCGCTAGCCGTTTTGGTGCAGGAGTTTGAAGCCACAGGCATCAACGCTGGAAGCTACACATCGCTCGCGGGACAGCAGGCTTTTCGCTCGGCCACGGTTCAATCCTTGAAGTGCGATGGCGAACTGGCTAAAGTGCGGGAGCGGCCGGCGCCATGGGTGGGCCTGCATGTGTGCACTGTCTCAGTCCGGGTTGTCGATCAGGCAGCGGCTTCCCGCAACACGTACACCGCGCCTGTCAGCGTGATGATGAATTGTCCGCCAGCGCCCACGGCCCCAGCCGACAGATGCGTCATGGTCGGCTTCTATGCCACGCCGGACAGGATTGTCTACTGATGGCGGTTCAAGCGTTGGTTGTCGGGCTGGTCAGGCGCCGGGCTCTTGTTCGGGCTTGCGCGGCAGCTGTCACGGCTGCGACGTTTGTGGGCGCCTTTGCGTTCTGCGCTGGTGTTGCCCTGCTCGGAGCCAATGCTGCGAACCCTTCGGAGGTTTGTTCGCTGGATTTGGGAGGCACGCGGACCGCGCCTGAACCCGAAGCCCTGGCCGTGCGTACTCGTAAGGAGACGTTGGCAACCTTCACAGCGCGGCAGATGGCTATTGCGAGGGACTACGTGTCGATCGGCCGACAACTGGGCGTGCCGCGGGAGGGGCAGATCATCGCGATCATGATGGCGCTGCAGGAATCCAGCCTTCGCGTCTTGGCGAATGTGAATGTGCCCGCTTCGCTCAGGTACCCGCACGACGGCGTGGGCAGCGACCATGACTCCCTTGGTACGGCCCAACAACGTCCGGCGGCAGGGTGGGGGACCGTGGCACAGCTGATGAATCCCGCATACAACGTAAAGGCCTTCTATGGCGGGCCGGCCGGTCCAAACCATGGCAGCCCGCCGGGTCTGTTGGATATTCAGGGCTGGCAAACAATGAGCAAGGGCCAAGCGGCGCAGGCCGTCCAGGTGTCGGCGTTTCCTGAGCTATACGAGCGCTGGGAGCCTCAAGCTACCGCGATTGTCGAGGCGCTAGATGGTGGCGTGGCGCTGCCCGAGTGTCTTGTCGCCAAGGGCGTTCTTGCCCGGACGCCCGATGTGGCGGATCTCGCTCAGATCCGTAAAGACGTCCTGCGGTTTGCCCAAGAGGGCGTGGGCGGAACGTATATCTGGGGTGGTACCGCGTACAAGGCATGGGATTGCTCGGGCTACGTTCAGTGGATCTACCGGCAGGTCGGGATCAACCTGCCACGGACTGAGCAATGGGCTGTTGGAGCGAGAACCGAAAAACCGCAGCCGGGGGACCTGGTTGTTCAGAATGCCGACGGACCGAATCACTGGGGGCATGTCGGCCTCTACGCCGGCAACGGCATGATGTACAGCGCCCTCAACCCTGCGGTGGGGACCCTGCTGCACCCGACCGTGTGGAATTCAGACACGAAGTATTTCGATGTTTTGAACTTGAACGGGCATCGTTTTTCCAATAACGACGGCAGCGCCGGACACAAGAGATAATCTGTCCGTACCCGGAGGGGCGACCCGTCTCCTCGAGCACCTAGGAGCCGATTGTGGAAAACAAGGTTGAGCTGATCAGCGATGCCGATGGCTTGGCTGTCGTCGGAGACATGAAGACTGTTGAACGTTTCCTTGACTCGCTGGGACTACTTTCGCTGTCGACTGACCTCGGATTGAACCGGCTGGGATCGGTGCTAAATGCTGGGGCGGTAGTCGCTGAGACGGCCTCCAAGATTGCCGCAAATTCGGGCCGGTACTTGAAGCTCACCCCGGAGTCGGCAGAACTTGTCAAAGAGTTGGGACTGATGGCGACCAACACGCCAGGAATCAGCTACGCGATGCTCGGAGATCCGGGCAAGATCGGCGGGTGGCTCAAGATCGACAATGGAGCGGGAGCGTTTGTAACTAACCCCGCGGTACTTACTGGCATTGCAGGAATCATGAGCCAAGTTGCGGCGCAGCAGACCATGGCCGAGATCACCGATTACTTGGCCGCAATCGTCGAGCAAGTTGACGATGTACTTCGCAAGCAGGATGACGCTGAGGTGGCGAAATTGGTTGGCGTCGGCCACGCGATTGATCGGGCGATGACCATCCGCGAGGAGACCGTCGAGGTCAACGAGACTCTTTGGTCTACGGTGGCTCAGTCGCATCAGACGATCGGGGCCGCTCAGAACTATGCGCTCGATCAACTCGATGCAATCGCGAGGAAGCTTGAGAGCACAAGTGTCGGTGGCCTCGCAAAGGCAGCCAAGCGCGCAGAATCCGAGGTTCCGAGGTGGCTTGCCGTTCTGGCTCGCTGCTTCCAACTGCAGGATGCAATCGATGTCATTGAACTTGACCGGACAATGGTCGGGACCCCGGAAAAGGTACCTGCGTATAAGCGTGGGATGAAGCGCGCCAAAGAGAACCGAAGAGAAATTATCTCCGGACACACTCGGAATTTGCTTGATCGTATGGACGAGGCAGTTGGTACGGCAAATGCAAGAATAGTTTGGAATCGAGCCAAGTCTCTGGAAGTAGTGGAATCGTCCAACCACCTCGGGGCCGGCATCCATGACTTTCACGGGCTCCTTAGAATCGAGTCCGAGCCCCGGTCGTGGCAGGCCAGGCAGCTCGGGTCCGCCGAGAACTTTGGATCCCACGTGATCCAGAAGTCGAGGGAAGCCGCACCCGTCGTTGGAATAGGTTTGGGGTTGGCTGGATTGATCGGCGTCGCCGGAAAGGTGTTTCAGAATGAGGGAACGGCAGAAGAAAGCTGAGTGAACGAGAAGCATCGTCCGACGGGCCATCAGGTGCTGGCTGTGGCGCGCTATCTGAGCCAGAGACGTAGCATCGTGGCTTTAAGGGCGCACTGGTGGTTCACAGAGGGGAGTCCGGTTCGTGAAAACCACAGACCAGAACCTAGAGCGCCACGTAAGGATACTCATAGGCAGCTGGTTCAGTCTGGAGGGAGCTCGGCCGGCTGATGATGACGCCGAGGATGGAGACATCAATGTGCTTCTCAACTGCATTGGATTCGTCCACGCCGCCGCGGAGTGCTCACTTACCTTCCTCGACGCTGACAAGGACAACCGTACGCCCCGCGGAATCCTGGCCAGATCCATATTTGAGCTCGGAATCACCTGTGTTTGGCTATCGCTGCAAGGACCCGAAGGCCTCGCCGCGCTTGAATACGAGCAGAAGCGTCAACAAAGAGCCCTGGCTAAGACGCTGCTGGCCGGACCGTTGAAGGAAAAGGTCAAAGAATCAGCTGAAGCTCGCCTTGGGGGAGTGCTCGGGCCGGCACCGAAACTTGCGAATCAGGCTAGGAATTTCGAAGATCGCGTGGCATCGCTGGAAGCAGGAGCGACGGACTTGTATGCCCTTTATAGACTTTACAGCGACTATGCCCATGCCTCACTGAGGCTCGCGAACAGCTATGTCGTGGACGATGGAGACGGTAATCTATCCATCAACGTTCCAAGTCCTCACAACGCCGTCAATGATCACCTTGGAACAGCGATCGCTCCGTTGGTTTGGGCTGTTAACGCCACGGACAAACTTCGCCACGGGAGGCCGCTCCAGCCGAAGCTGGAAACGCTGAAGATGCTCATGGAGACCGGAATCGACTTCACATTGAAGGGCGAACTTACGTCAACCTAGGTTGTCGCAAGAACAGTTGATAGCTCGAATTCACGTCTGTCAGGAATCATTGGAGAAGTCTTCGCCGCCATGCTCCACAGCCCAAGCTCGGGCCTGATTTGCCATAAAAGCTCGGGCGGCAACGAGCTGAGGCAGCTTTGTTGGCGAGTCCCGCAGGTTGATCGGTGGATCCCAATGCTCTAGCACAAGCCGCTCTATGTCTCGTAGCTTCAGTCGAAGGTCGGGAGGCTTCGGCCAACATGCGAGCGTTAGATGACGCTGCATCCAGTCAGTCAGCCGACGGTCGGCATCCTGCTCAAGTCCAAAGTTGTGGAAGTATCCAGGATCTGCTTTGTTCCGAGGTACTCCCCGGAGGCCGAGACGATCATGGAGAAGCGCAGCCAAAGATCGCCGCAAGGTGGAAGACCCTGTTCTTGGTGCATGGTCCGGATCAACAGCGAAATGAGTTTTGAGATCGCGGGTTATCAAACTGTCCTCAGCTTTTCCGACGTACAACGGCACGTCGGTGGGACGCCGCTCCAGCCCCAATGCTGCCCACACGTCTTCCCCACCATGAACTGCGTACAGGCCCGGGTTGTTCGGGATGGCGGTTGTTGCCGCTGAGATGGAGTAACGGTTGCCGGACAGCGATTGGACTACTGCAACTAACAAGCTGTCCTCAAATTCACTCATGACCGCACGATACGCCCGAAGAAGCTATCCCGCGACGGGTGTGGCGACCCTTGCGCTGTGCTGCCATTTTTCACTTTGGCAGACGCCCACTTACCAACCGAATATGATCCCAATCGTGGTGTGCCTGGTCACGTCGTCCCACCCTGTTCCTTCCATGAAGTCGTGAACCCCTCACTGCTAATGGAAGACGACGGACGGAGCACGCGAATGTTGCTGGCAGCTGTGGATCCTGGAATCACCCCAAATGCGGACTTCCCATTCCTTGAGTCGTTGAAACAGATCGGCGGAGGCATCCTTGTCGGCGCCTTCGTTGTAATCGCGATCGTGGCGATCATCGGTGCGGCGATGCTCTTGACCGGCAAGCTCAGCCAGTCATCGCGGCTTGCTTCGGGTGGCGGCATGATCCTGCTCTGGACTGGGCCCGTCGCTGCCATCCTGGGCGGCATCAACGGCTACATCCTGTGGTCCCAGACCGCCTTCCCGCTCGGCTTCTAGGCAGTCATGCCAGTTCAGTGCGACCTGAACGGATGGTGGCCGCCCGGATGCGGACTCGTCTCTCAGGCCAACGATGGCGTCCAAGGATCAATCACCTCGCTGTTTGCAAACATTCTTCAGAATGTCGCCTCGTGGATCTGGTCGTTCATCACGGGCGCCTTCAGCGTCTCGGACGTCGATGACTCCCAATGGACCGCAGTCGCGGGACTGACGAATTGGTGGGTCATCGTCATGATGACGCCGCTCGTCGTCGTCATGATCCTCCAACTCTTGTCCGGCCTGATCAGCCAGCAGCCCCGCCGCATAGGCCGAGCTCTGATCGGGGCCGCGGCCGCGGTTCCGATGGTGGCTGCTGCTGTCTATTTTGTCCGGCAGCTCACGAGAGTCGGCGACTCGGCGTCGACGGCGATTCTCAGCTCGCTCGGAACCGATCCGTACATGGTGTTCATGCGCCTCTTTGGCTTCGAGAGGGCGCCAGCGGATTCTGGCCGGGAATGGAACGTCGTCTCCCTGTCGCCGGGCACCAGCAGCGGTGCCGTCGGCGCGGTCATCGTCACCGCGATGGCCACCATCGTTGTCTGGATCCTGGCGTTCATCCTGATGTGTTCGATGATTTTCCGATCGTTCGCGCTGATCGTGCTTGCGGCGGTCGCCCCGGTTGCCCTCATGCTCATGCCCTGGGAACAGACAAAGTCCTGGGCACGGCGCTGGTGCGAAATCGTCGTCGCACTTCTGCTCGCCAAACCGCTCGCGGCAACTGTCCTGGCGGTAGCAATCAAGCTCTTCGCCGAATCCAAATCATTCGCGGGCCTCGCCGGTGGCGTCGTTGGTATGGCCCTGGCATGCGGGGCACCCCTCATGGCCCTGAGGTTGGTGAGTTTCGCCGGAGGCGAGCTCGCTGCGGCCGCCCAAACTGCCGGTGGCGGTCACGTTCTCTCGCGCGGTTCCAGCATTACTGCACGGCAGATCAGCCGGCAGCTTGGCGGCCGATTAACGCTCGCCAGCCTGGCCGGACGCCGGGCGGCTCCGCGCCCCATCCAGTCGAGCCGTCCGCAGTTTCCAACCCGAACGCTGCCGCCCAGGGTTCCGCTGCCCGGCTCTGCAGTGACTGCGCCGCCGCGCGGACCTAGAGGAGGCACAACGTTGATGCTCGACGGCGGCGCCTCGCCATCCGGCTCAAGCTCGCCTCGGGTACAGGGGGCGAACAGCCAGAGACCGGTTCCGGATGCATCTGGAACCGGAACCGGCGGTAAAGCCTCCAGTGTGAGCCCGCACCCGCCGTCTCCAGCGACACAAGCACGGTCCCAGCCCCCGATGGTTCCACCACCGCCTGTCCACCATCATGTCGTCCGTCCTCCGAGTAATGGAGATCCCCATGTCTGAAAACACTCGAGCCCTTGAGCCCGTGAAGTTTCCCCGCTACGAGCGCCGGGGACTGTTCATGGGCCTCAAGTGGTACCAATTGCTATTGCTTGCAGGCGGGGTTGTGATCGCGAGCGTGGCGTCCGCCGCCGGCGGACCGAGCGGCCTGTTTGTCTCCGGACCACTGTGGCTCACGCTGGTGCTGCTCGGGCTGTTGCAGTACTCCCGGATCCCATATCCTGTTTGGCTTGGCCACGCGGTGCTGTTCTTCCACCGCGCGACAACCAGCCAGACACGGTTTCTGGTCAGACCCGAGCGGGCTGCCCTGGCAGGGAAACTGACTCTTCCTGGCGGGTTGGGCAACTTGGTACTTCGCCGGACGGCCTGTGGGGAGTCGTTCATCGTGGACGCCCGTGGCAGGGAAGCGATCGCGGTTCTGCGCTGCAGTACCAGGTCTTTTGCGCTCTTGGATGCCGATGACAAGGCCTGGGCTGTGCAGGCGTGGTCCCGGGTGCAGGCGGGTTTGGCGCAGCGGACGAGCATCGCGAGAATCTCCGTTCAGGACTACACGGTCCCGTATCCGTCGACCGCGTTGCGTGACTTCTATGAACAAGCGGTTCCGCAACAAGGCGAAGCCAATGGGCCAGGCTGGGGGCGGCGTGCGTACGAGGATTTGATCTCGGCCGCCGGGTCCGCGATGAGCCACGATCTCCTGATCGCCCTCGTCCTGGATACCGCCAAGGCCCGGCGCAGGATCCGGGAGTCCGGCGGGGGAATGGCCGGTATTGAACATGTGCTTCGCCTCGAAGTCGATGCCATGAGGACCGCCCTGGGGACACACGGCGTGAAGGTGGAGGAGTGGCTGCCAGAAGGCGGCCTCCTCGACGTCGTTCGCGGCGCCTTCGATCCTGCTGCAGTTGCTGGCCACCATGGGCAGGCAAAGCCCGGAGAGGCAAGACCCTCGGGTCCCATGGCCGTTGAAGAGCACTGGAGCTACCTTCGGACAGACTCCGGATTCCATCAAACGTTCTGGATCGCAGAATGGCCCAGGCAGAAGGTTTTCCCGGGCTTTCTGCACCCATTGATCTACGTCGGCGATTTCCGCCACACGGTAACCGAGGTGATCCGTGCCGTTCCGACCAGCGAGGCACTTCGGGACATCCGTTCCGCCCAGGAAGCGCACGAGACAAGACGGCGGATCAATGCGCGCTTCGACCGGCCGTTGACCCGCGAGCAAAAGGCCGAAGAGGAGGAAGTTGCCCAGCGAGAGGAAGAGATTGTCGCTGGCCATGGAGATGTAAGGCCGGCTGCCTACGTGACCATCACTGCCGAAACAACCGATGAATTGGCGAGGCATAGGCAGGAACTTGAATCGGCGGCCGCAGGGGCTTTTGTCGAACTGCGTCTCCTGGCCGGCCAACAATGGGCGGCTTTTGTCGCCGGTGCGCTGCCGTTCGGCAGGGGACTGCGATGACGCGGGTAAGCCAGGTGGTTCAATACGTTCCGAATGGCGGCCGGGAGGAACAGAAAGCGCGACGGCGGCACGGGCCCCCCGCGCAGATCCATCGGTGGGGTGCGGCTCTTCGCCGGGCCGGCGAGGTTCTCGGTACACGGCTTGAAAGCACAGAGCCCGGCGGGGACTGGGGGAGCAAAGAACCCAACTCCTTGCGCGGTCCGCACCGCTTGCGGCCGGCACCGCACCGCGCCTCGACCCTGACGTTCGCGGCTGCTTATCCGTTCATCACCGAATCCGGGCTGGGGCACGAGGGGACGTACATCGGCACTGACGTGTTCGGATCCGGAGCCTTCTCCTACGACCCATGGATTCTCTATGACAAAGGCGTCATCAGCGGCCCTTCGATTGTCGTCATCGGCACTGTCGGGACCGGGAAATCGATGTGCGGAAAATCCTTGGTTGCCCGGTCAATCACGCTGGGCCGGAAGGCTGCCGTCGCTTCCGATCCCAAGGGGGAGTGGGTCGCCGTCGCCAATGCCGTGGGCGGAAAGGTCATTTCGGTCGGCCCAGGCCGCGCCGCCCGCGTCAATCCATTGGACGCCGGACCACGGTCCAGCGCCCTGACGGAGGCCCAGTGGCAAGCGGTGGTGCGCCAGCGCCGTCGATTTCTGCTTGTTGCCTTGGTCTCCCTAATGCGGCAGGGCATGCCCCTGCGGCCAGTCGAGCACACTGCCCTGGACATGGCCTTGATGGAAACCGTTGCAGAGAACTCGAACCCCACGCTCCCGATGGTCCTGGACCACTTGTTGAACCCGTCCAAGGAAACGATCGGGTTGGTCGGCAAGGACGGCGGATTGGCGGTCAGCCACTCTTTGCGGCGCACCGTCTCGGGCGATCTGGAAGGCATGTTCGATGCTCCGTCCACGGTCGCCTTCGACGCCGACGCGCCCATGATGGTGATGGACACCGCGGCCCTCATCGGCGCTTCGGAGCAAGCTCTTTCGCTTGCCGCGGCGTGCGGCGCCACTTGGCTGGAAGCTGCCGTCACGAATCCCGACGGCGGCAAACGGCTGGTGGTCTACGACGAGGGTTGGCGGATGCTTGCTGACCCTTACATGCTCGCCAAGATGAGCGAGCAATGGCGGCTTGCCCGTACCTATGGCATTGCGAACCTGCTCATCATGCACAAGGTAGCTGACCTGAACGAGATTGGCGACAGCAGCAGCGGCCACCGACAGAAGGCACTCGGCCTCCTTACGGAGGCGGATACCAGGATTATCTACCGGCAAAAGCACGATGCCATGCGCTTAACCAAGGAAGCCCTGGGGTTGTCCGAGGCCGAGTGCGAGCACGTGGAGAATCTGCCGAAAGGCGTCGGGCTCTGGAAGGTCGGAAACCGGTCGTTCATCGTTGCCAACCGGATTACCACCGATGAACTGGAAGTCTTCGGCACCGACGAGCGGATGGTCTGAGCGGTCATGAGTTCGCGGCGAGGCGACAACACGCCCTTGGTCACGGCAGGGCTGCTCGCGGTCTCCAGTTACGCTTTTCTGTGCCTCCTGGCGCAGGGGTCGGCGCATCTTCTGATGGTCTGGCGTTGTGGTGGCAGTCCGCCGTCGCCGTTAAACCCGGCCGCCGCCGTCGGGCTTTTTGCTGGCAGGATCGATTGGATCGCCCGACTGCCGCAAGGGTGCGGTGTTGGGACAGTCGATGTCTGGTGGCTGCTTGGCCCGGCGCTGTTTCTGATGGCCGCGCTCGCCGTCGGGTCGTTGGTGCTTTGGCGGAGGTGGAGACAGTCCGGCGCGTGGCTGCGCCAGGACATCCTGAACCGCGACGGCATCGCGAAACGGGCTGAGATCCTGCAGGATTTTGGAGCCCGGTCAGTTCGCCGGCGCGGCAAATTCACCCGCCCGGGCCTGGCCAAACCTCGGATCCAGGATGTCGCGTGGACCCTGGGCCGCTCCCGCGGGGTGACGATCCATGTCTCGACAGAGGAATCGATGGTGATCCAAGGAGCGCCACGCTCGGGCAAAGGGCTCTATGTGGTGATCAATGCCATCCTCGATGCACCCGGTGCCGTCGTCACTACCTCCACCCGTGCGGACAACCTGGTGGTCACGATGAATGCGCGTGCCGGTGGCGGCAGGCCGGTGACCGTTTTCGATCCGCAAGGCATGTCCGGACTTCCCTCAACCCTTCGCTGGTCCCCTGTGCGCGGTTGCCAAGATCCGGACGTTGCCACACGTCGGGCCCTCGTCATCACAGCGGATACCGAGATGAAAGGTGAGAATGCCGCGTGGCAGAAGCGTTCGCTGATTATCCTGCAATGCCTCCTGCACGCCGCTGCCTTATCCGGGGAAGGCGTTCGGGCGTTCCGTCGATGGTCGTCGAGCCCCGTTTTGGCGCGCGAGGCAATGGAGGTGCTCAGCGAGCCCGGAGCTGCGCTGGGCTGGCAGGCCGACCTGATGGGAATCCTGGAGGACGATCCCCGGAACACGTCCAATTCCTGGATCGGTGTTTCGGCTGCCGTGGCGCCGTTGTCATCGCCGAAGGTGTTGGCCGCCTTGGATCCCCGGGATGAATCAGAGGAGTTCGATCCGAAATCTTTCATCCACGACCGTGGCACCTTGTACTTGATCGGAACCCGGGCCGGCGCTGCCGCGGCAGGTCCTTACCTATCGGCCCTGATCGACGATATCGACAACGCTGCGCGGGAAATGGCGTTCGTCTCGCCCGGAGGCAGGCTGGATCCGCCTCTGTCGCTGATCCTTGATGAGATTGCCAACCTGGCGCCGTGGCCAGGGCTGCCGATTGCACTCTCTGACGGAGGAGGCATCGGCATTTCCACCCTTGTGGTGCTGCAGTCGCTGTCTCAAGCGAGGACTGGCTGGTCCATCGATGAGGCCGCGACCATCTGGGATTCCGCGATTATCAAGGTGATCTTCGGCGGCGGATCCGACGAGCGCGATCTCCGCTCACTCGCCGGGTTGCTGGGGGAGCGAAGCCTGACCCTGAACACCCGCTCATGGTCCGCGCAGGGTCGCCAGGACGGCGAACAGATCAGGGAGAGTCCCGTCCTACCGCTTCACGAGATCAGGCGCTTACCGGCCGGCACAGCCCTCATGCTGGGGCGTCGAACCCGGCCGATTCTGTTGGATCTGCGTGAATGGCACAAGCGGAAAGACGCCGCGGAGCTCGGCCGATCCAAGGCCGAGCTTGAGCAAGTCCTGGCGGCAGGCCATCGGGTGCGACAGCAAATCGCTGAGGGGGCAAACGATGGACAGCCGTGATGACCTCGAACGCTTTGAAACACCTTCAACAGTGACGGATGACGACGAACTGACGGCCGAGCTTTTCCGCGCCGCGTTCCGGCCACCCGGACGCGGATCTGGTGGGACACTTCGCTGGCGGGACTTGACGTCCGCGCAGGCGGAAAGGGTTTGGACTTCCCTGGCTGCGTGGGTGAGGTGGTTTGTCTCCACGTACCAGCTCACGACGTCGGTGATCCCGGACTGCTGGTGGCGGCACTCCGAGATCGTGGCCGAGCTTTATGCTCTTCAGCTCGCGGAGCAGGCTTCGTTTTCCGCTGACGATTCCGGTTTCGGGCCGCTCGCCTTTCACGAAAGGCTGCCGCACGCCGTCGAGCGCTTGCGGCTCCTTACCCGGACGGCGGGCTGTGTCGGGCTGCAGACGCACAAGGAACCCGCCCCCCGAATCCTTTCCGTTGATTCCCCGGGGTTCCAGGAATGGCGGACCGCCCACCACCAGTTTGGGGCCGAGTCCTGAAGTCATGCTGTCCGTTCACCTGGGGACATGAACAGATATCCGCGTCTGCGGATCCCAAGAGGCATGGAGGTGGCCGTCGTGGCTCCCAGAAGCGAGGGCGCTTCGCGTTCTAAGCAACGAGACGCAGAAGTCGGCTTGGCCGAACTCGGCGCTTCACGCCTGACACCTGAGGAGCGCATCGCTGCACTTACGGATGGCCTGCACACGATTCTCGAAAGGGCCGTTGAGTCCCCGTCTCACTGGCAGGTGCTCCTGGATGCGTCTGCCACCCTTTGGCGATACTCCGGGGGCAACGTGGCCCTGCTCATGATGCAGATGGCGCAGCGCGGCACCGAGGAACCCACGCTTGTGGCTGGGTTCAGAGAATGGGAGCGCCACGGCCGCGCAGTGCTGAAGGGCGAACATGCGCTCTGGGTGATCGCGCCTCGCACGGCTCGCATGCAGGAATTCACGCTGCCCGATGGGACTCGACAGAGGATGCGCATCGGGGAGAAGCCTCCGCAAGGCGCCGTCGAGGGTGGCAAGAAGACCGTCATCATTGGGTGGCGCGGGCAAGCGGTCTTCGACGTCTCGCAAACTCAAGGGGCGCCGTTGCTGGTGCCAAGGACTCAAGTTGGGCTTGGCGCGGTGGCGTCCGACCTTTTTGCATCGCTGAGGGACGTCGCGCAATCCCACGGCTTTGAAGTCCGCGTCGACGATGCCCAATACGGCCTCACCAGCGGCTATACGGACTTCGCCAAGCACCTTGTCCAAGTAGGTGCCTGGCTGAGCCCGGAGGAACGCACCGCGGTGCTCGCCCACGAGCTCGGACACGTGCTGCTGCACGGCCCGGACGACGCCGTCGGGCGGCTTTACGGCAGCAGTGCGGACCATCGCGGGCTGGCTGAGGTGGAGGCTGAGTCGGTTGCCTACACGGTGCTGCGGGCGCACGGGATCGATCGTGGGCCACAATCCGCTTCGTACCTCGCCGGGTGGGCGGACGCCGTCATTGAGACTGAGCACGGCGCTTCGGAGCGCGACGCAGGCAGCAAGCTGCCGGCGTCGCGGGTGGACATTGCGAAGTCAGTCCTTGGGCGAGTCACCGCAGCAACGAAGGGGATCCTCGAACAGACCCATCCACCCGGTTTCGGGGGCAAGGTTCCGACTGCCGCAGCCGACCCACGGCCGAAAGAGGCAGTGTCCTATGTCGGTGTCGGTGTGGGGCTGCCCGCACCGTCAATCGACGGGCCAGCGATCGCCGGCCCAGGAGTCTAACTCCAACTACCTGTTCGGCGGGAGAGTCCCGCTGGCATCAGAAAGGACAAACAATGAGCACCAAGATCCCTGTCACCATCGCCGGCAACCTCGTTGCCGCTCCCGAGCTCAGTTATGGCGAATCAGGTGTTGCCCACGCCAAGCTGCGCGTGGCAGTCAACCAACGAGTCCAAGGAGCCGACGGAGCGTGGCAAGACGGTGAGCCGGTCTTCCACAACGTCTCGGCATTCCGCGCGCTCGCCGAGAACGCCGCGAACTCTCTGAAGAAGGGCGATCCAGTCACGGTGGCGGGCGAGCTTGAATTCCGCACTTACGAGAAAGACGGTGAACGCCGCGAGGCCCGCCGCATCGTCGCCGACACGATCGGGCCGGACCTTCGCTTTGGAACGGCTGTCTACCAGCGCGCGTCGCACACGGCGGCCACAGGGCCAGACGTTGAGGTTCAAGTTGCCCCGGAAGTGTCAGCTGCTGCGGAGGCCCCCGCGCCCGTGTACAACGTCATCTCAAAGGATCCGGCGGTGGTGCGCCCTTTCGGAACCGCAGCGGGGAATGAGATGAATTACTGAACTTGGTGGGCCCTGGCGGCTGTGCTTTGGTTGCGGGCAGGATCCTTGCGCTTGCTGGGATCCTGAATTCGGCAGGACGCGAATGCTCCGGCTGGCGTCATCGCTGGAGCATCGCCAACCCATGAAACTGAAAAAGTTTGGGCGTCGTCTGGTCCAAGACGGCGCCTTCTCGCGCTGTGGGACGTCTGCCCGTAATGTCAGAGGCAGCAAGTAGGCTCGTATTGGGTATTTACGCGTCGCCCAGCGACTGCGATGGGGCAAATGGAGTGAATGAATGAAGAGCGTCTACCACCAGAACTCAGTCGGACATCAGCTGGCAGCGGAAGCTATCCGATCGGTGGTGATGTGGTAGTGGCTCTCAAGAAGTCGGACCTGTACAGCTCGCTATGGAAGAGCTGCGACGAACTGCGCGGGGGCATGGATGCCAGCCAATACAAGGACTACATCCTGACGATGCTGTTCTTGAAGTACGTCTCCGACAAAGCCAAGACCGATCCGAATTCGCTGATCGACGTCCCTGCCGGCGGCTCCTTCGACAACATGATCGCGCTCAAGGGCGACAAGGAGATCGGCGACAAGGTCAACAAGATCATCGCCAAGCTCGCCGATGCCAACGACCTGCAAAAGGTCATCGATCTTGCCGACTTCAATGACGAGGAAAAACTCGGCAAAGGCAAAGAGATGCAGGACCGCCTCTCCAAGCTCGTCACTATCTTCCAGGAACTCGACTTCCGTGGCTCCCGTGCAGAAGGCGACGACCTTCTCGGCGATGCCTACGAATACCTCATGCGTCACTTCGCCACCGAGTCCGGCAAGTCAAAGGGACAGTTCTATACCCCGGCCGAGGTCTCACGAGTGCTCGCGAAGCTGATCAGCGTCACTCCGGATACGCCACGTTCAGCCACGGTCTACGACCCGACCTGTGGGTCCGGCTCGCTGCTGCTCAAGGTTGCCGCTGAATCACGCAACGGCCTGACGATTTATGGCCAGGAGAAGGACAATGCCACCTGGGCACTGTCCAAGATGAACATGATCCTGCACGGCAATGAGATCGCTGACATCCGCAAAGGCGATACGATCACCAGCCCGCAGTTCACCAAGGGCGACAGCCTGGATACTTTCGACTTTATTGTTGCCAACCCACCGTTCTCCATAAAATCCTGGAGCAACGGTTTGGAGAACGAATTCGGCCGCTTTGAATACGGCACACCACCTGAAAAAAACGGCGACTACGCGTTTCTTCTCCACATCCTGAAATCGATGAAGAGCACCGGCAAGGCCGCGGTCATCCTTCCCCACGGCGTGCTGTTCCGCGGCAACGCTGAGGCCACCATCCGCAAGCAACTCCTCAAGCGGGGTTTCATCAAGGGCATCATTGGCCTGCCTGCCAACCTCTTCTATGGCACCGGGATCCCGGCCTGCATCATCGTGCTTGACAAGGAAAACGCCCAGAGCCGGACCGGCGTCTTCGTGATCGACGCGTCCAAGGGCTTCCTGAAAGACGGCAACAAAAACCGCCTCCGCTCCCAGGACATGCACAAGATCGTCGATGTCTTCACCAGACAGCAGGAAGTCAAGCGGTATTCGCGCATGGTGCCGCTATCTGAGATTGGCAATGACGCCAATGACTTCAACCTTAACATCCCGCGCTACATCGATTCCTCTGAACCTGAAGACATCCAGGACCTTTACGCGCACCTACATGGCGGCATCCCGAACCGCGACATTGATGCCCTGAGCGCCAGCTGGGACGCGTTCCCGTCACTGCGGCAGCAGTTGTTCAAGAACACAGGACGCGAGGGATACAGCGAACTGACCGTCGATATCTCGGAGGTACAGCAGGCCATTCTGGATTCGGAGGAATTCGCCGGATTCTCG
Source organism: Arthrobacter celericrescens (assembly GCF_003614925.1). GTDB lineage: Bacteria > Actinomycetota > Actinomycetes > Actinomycetales > Micrococcaceae > Arthrobacter > Arthrobacter celericrescens. Next base: position 63,950 of record NZ_QYLP01000031.1, on the reverse strand, counting down.
GACAAAGCCCGGACGGAGCTTGGGGCCTGGTACACCGCTCACCGTTCGGCGCTGGAATCAATCGACGAGGACACGAAGCCCAACGATTTGGTCGCCGAACTGGGCGACGACCTGCTCGCGCGCTTCAAGGGTATGGCACTGCTGGATGAGTACGACGTCTATGAGCAGCTCATGACGTACTGGCATGGCACGATCCATGACGACATCTTCTTGGTCATGCACGAGGGCTGGGTAAATGCGGCTAAACCACGCAAGACCATCGAAGACAAAGACCGGAAGATCTCCGAAACACCTGACCTGGTGGTTGGTGCCGGCCGGTCGGCTATCAAGTACAAGATGGACTTGATCCCGCCCGCTCTGATCGTCAACCGCTATTTCACGAAGGAACAGGCTTACATTGACCAGCTGACTGCCATCGCGGACGACGCAGCTCGCCAGGTCGAGGAGTACACCGAAGAGCACGCCGTCGAAGAAGGTCTTCTCGCCGATGCCATGGACGACGGGAAGATTAGTAAGGTCCTAGCTGCTGCGCGACTCAAAGAATTCAAGCGTGAAGACGGCGACCTTGAAGAGGTCAAAGCTCTCGAACATCTGATGAAGCTTTACCATGGCGAAGCGGCTGCCAAGAAACTCGTGAAGGACGCTCAATTCAAGCTGGACAATTCGGTGCTGTCGCAATACGGCAATCTCACCGAACAAGATGTGAAGGCGCTCATTCTTGACGACAAATGGCAGGCGACGATTGCAAGCGGCATCGACGGTGAAATAGCGAAGCTGACTCATAATCTAGTCGCCCGCATCAAGGAACTCGGTGAGCGCTATGACAAAACCGTCGGAGACTTGGAATCGGACCTTGCAGATCTCGGAAATAGGGTTTCGCTGCATCTGGCAGAAATGGGGGTCCAGTGATTGGCAATGTTGTATTGAGGCCAGTTCGGCAGCTTAGCGATCTCGTCACCAAGGGAACAACGCCGACTTCCCTTGGGCGCCCGTTCGTAGCACGTGGCGTTACGTTTATCAAAGTCGAAACCATTGCGTCCGACGGCGAGTTCATTGCGGGCAAGGAAGCCTTCATCGACTACGAAACACATGGACTCCTTCGTAGATCGCAACTCCAGACTGGAGACATCCTTTTCTCTATCGCTGGCGCACTTGGACGAACGACAGTCGTCAAGCCCGAATGGCTACCGGCGAACACAAATCAGGCTTTTGCTATCATTCGACCCTCAAAACGCAATAACGTCTGTTCCAGATACTTGCTTTGGCAGCTGCGAGGCAGCATGGTTCAGCGGCGAATTGTCGAAATAAACGTTCAAGCGGCCCAAGCAAACCTTTCGCTGGAACAAGTACGTGATTTCGAGATTCCAATAATTGCAAGGAAGGAACAGGCTCGTATTGCTGATGCTCTGGACGACATAGATGCTCTTGCGTCCGGATTGGAGCGCCTAATTTCGAAGAAGCGCTCAATCAAGCAAGGAATGATGCAGCAACTCCTTACCGGTCAGACACGATTGCCCGGATTCTCGGGAGACTGGACATCGCTGCACGTTGCTTCAAATTCAACCTTAAGGGCACGAATCGGATGGCAAGGACTTACTGCCGACGAATATAGGTTCGACGGTGAGCATCGGCTAGTAGGAGGGACGGAGTTCTCGGATGGGCGAGTTGACTGGAGTCGTACGCCGTTTGTCGACCGGTGGCGCTATGACCAGGATTCTGGAATACAACTGCGCGAGGGTGATGTACTCCTGACGAAGGATGGCACAATTGGTAAAACTGCCTTCGTTGATGAACTGCCTGGCCCATGCACACTAAATAGCGGCGTCTTTGTGATTCGGCCCACCAAGAAGGCGTATGACTCACACTTCCTCTACTACATGCTCCGCTCCAGGAGTTTTGACGAATTCCTATCAAGGCTTACTGCGGGATCGACTATTTCCCACCTGTATCAGCGGGACCTCGTAGGCCTTGTTCTGGATGTGCCCCCAACGTTGGAGGAACAGCATGCCATCGTCAAGACACTTTATGACGCTGATGCAGAGCTAGGGGCATTGCGTGCTCGGCTCTCCAAAGCACAGTCACTCAAGCAAGGAATGATGCAGGAACTCCTGACTGGCCGCACGCGATTGCAGCCTGTGGAGGCCTCGTCATGAGGCAGGATATTGAACATACTTTTTGGGGGCATGAATCATGAGTACCGTTGGACAGATTGAACGTAGGACGCAGGAGCGAGTGGTCGAGCTGTTTGAGGAGCAGCTTGGCTACGAGTATGCCGGTAGCTGGGAGCAGCGCCCAGATAACTCGCACATAGAGACCAGCCTGCTCGAGCAGAACCTCCTGGCCCGTGGCTACGACAGCAACCTGTCCAACAGGGCGATTGAACAACTGAAGAAGTCGGCTTCCCTTGGTGGCGGCCGCAAGTTGTACGAAGCGAACCGAGAGGTCTACGACCTGCTGCGCTATGGCGTGAAGGTCCGGCCTGGAATCGGAGAGCAGACTGAGACAGTCTGGTTGGTTGACTGGCACAGTCCCGAGGCCAACCATTTTGTGGTAGCCGAGGAAGTATCTATCAAGGGTGAGCACTCTAAACGCCCTGACGTCGTCCTGTATATCAATGGTTTGGCGCTGGGAGTCATCGAACTCAAGCGTTCCAAAGTGGCCGTTTCTGAGGGCATCCGCCAGAACATCGGCAATCAGAAGAAGGACTTTATCCGCCCGTTCTTCACTACGGTGCAGTTGGTGATGGCCGGCAACGACGTCGAAGGCCTTCGCTATGGCGTGATTGACACTCCGGAGAAGTACTGGCTCGAATGGAAAGAGCCGTCCGACATTCAGGAGCCACTGGACCGCGCCCTGGTGCAAATGTGCTCAAAGGAACGATTCCTCGAAATCATCCACGACTTCATGGTCTTCGACGCCGGAACAAAGAAGACATGTCGCCACAACCAGTTCTTTGGCGTCAAAGCATCTCAGGACCGCATCGCTAAGCGTGAGGGCGGCATCATCTGGCATACGCAGGGTTCGGGCAAGTCGCTGACCATGGTATGGCTGGCCAAATGGATCCGCGAACACCAGACGCAAGGCGACAAGCAAGCTCGCGTTCTGATTATCACCGACCGCACCGAACTCGATGACCAGATAAAGAATGTCTTCGCCGGAGTCAACGAAGACATCTACCGAACCACGTCGGGAGCCGACCTGATCGGCGTCTTGAACAGCCATGACCCGTGGCTGGTCTGTTCTCTTGTCCATAAGTTCCGTGGCAGCGACGATGACGCGGCCCAGGACGAGGCCGAGGGTGACTTCATTGCCGAGCTCAATTCCAAGATCCCGGCCGGGTTCTCTGCCAAGGGCAATCTGTTCGTCTTTGTCGACGAGGCTCACCGCACCCAATCTGGCAAGATGCACAAGGCCATGAAGCAACTGCTGCCAGGTGCCATGTTTATCGGGTTCACGGGCACGCCGCTGCTAAAAGCGGACAAGGCAACAAGTATTGAGACGTTCGGTAGCTTCATCCACACGTACAAATTCAACGAAGCCGTAGATGACGGTGTCGTCCTGGACCTTCGCTACGAGGCCCGCAATATCGACCAAGACCTGACCTCGCCTGCAAAGATCGATCAGTGGTTCGATGCCAAGACCAAGGGCATGACGGATCTGTCTAAGGCCGAACTGAAGAAGCGTTGGGGCACCATGCAAAAAGTGGTCAGCTCCGAACCGCGCGCCAAGCAGATCGTCAATGACATTTTGCTCGATATGGAAACCAAGCCCCGTCTGATGGACGGGCGCGGCAACGCCATGCTTGTCAGCGCCAGCATCTACCAGGCCTGCAAGTTCTACGAGATGTTCCGCCAGGCCGGGTTCAAGGGCAAATGCGCCATTGTCACCAGCTACAACCCGCAGGCCGGCGATATCTCCAAGGAGGACTCGGGCCACGGAGCCACCGAGAAGCTGCGCCAGTACGACATCTACCGGCAAATGCTGTCAGACCACTACGACGAACCGGCCGACCAGGCCGTGGCAAAGATCGAACAGTTCGAAAAAGACGTCAAGGAACGATTCATCAAGGAACCGGGCCAGATGCGCCTGCTCATCGTGGTCGACAAGCTCCTGACGGGTTTTGACGCGCCGTCGGCGACGTACTTGTACATCGACAAGTCCATGCGCGATCACGGCCTTTTCCAAGCCATTTGCCGCGTCAACCGCCTCGATGGTGACGACAAAGACTACGGCTACATCGTCGACTACCAGGACCTCTTCAACTCTCTCGAAGACGCCATCACGGACTACACCTCCGGCGCGCTCGACGGCTACGAAAAGAACGACATCGACGGGCTGCTGAAGGACCGTGTCCAGCAGGCCCGCGAAGATCTTGAGGAAGCCCTTGAGCGAATCCGGGCGCTCTGTGAAGCAGTGGAGCCTCCGAAGGGAACGCTTCAGTACCAGCACTACTTCTGCGCTATTGACCAGGGCAATGCCGAGCAGATCAAACACAACGAAGCCAAACGTGTCGAGCTCTACAAGTCGGTTGCTGGTCTCACCCGTAGCTACGCAGCCATCGCCAACGACATGGCGGAGGCCGGCTACTCAGATGCAGAAGCATCGGCAATCAGCAAAGAAGTCGCCCACTACGCTGCCGTCCGTGACGAGGTAAAACTCGGTGCCGGCGAAAACGTTGACTTCAAACAATACGAAGCCGGCATGCGGTTCCTCCTCGACACCTACATCCATGCCGATGGCTCCGAACTGGTCGCTGACTTCCAGAACGTGGGCCTCGTCCAGCTGATCGTCCAGGAAGGCGCTGGTGCGATCGACAAGCTCCCGGCTGGGATCAAGAAGGACCCCGTGGCCGTGGCCGAGACCATCGCCAACAACATCCGCAAGGTCATCGTCGACGAGCACGCGATGAATCCGAAGTACTACGACAGCATGTCTAGTTTGCTCGATGCCATCATTGAGCAGCGACGCCAGGGTGCCTTGGACTACAAGGCATATCTCGAGCGGCTCATTGCTCACGCGAAGAAAGTCGGTTCAAAAGAATCCGACACTGTCTACCCTGAGTGGGCCGTCAACGGAGCTCAGCGAGCCATCGTCGATTTCGGCTGGACAGATCCAGCCACACCGGTTCAGGTCGACACCGCCGTTCGACTCAGCAAGCCGCACGACTGGGTTGGCAACAAGATGAAAGAGAAGGTCGTCGCCCGGGCCATCAAGCAAGTGCTGCCGGATGGCTTCGACCGGTTCGACGAGCTCTTTGATTTGGTAAAGGCACGCAATGAGTACCGCTAGCCCTTACCTCACGGTTTCCGGCATCGACGTCGACGTTATCTACAAGAACATCAAGAACCTGCACATCGCCGTCTACCCTCCTCTTGGCCGCGTCCGCGTAGCTGCCCCAGAGCGCCTAGACGATGACGCCATCCGCCTGGCTGTCGTGCAACGCCTGCCGTGGATCAAGAAGCAACGTGAGCAGCTGAGGAGCGCCGTACGCCAGACCGAGCGCGAGATGGTTGCAGGTGAATCCCACTTTGTTTGGGGGAGACGTTATCGGCTCCAGATTGTCGAATCCAAAGGTCGGACTACCTTCGCAACCGCAGGTGCACGCCTTCGGTTATCGACCCGCGCCGAGAGCACACCAGAACAGCGATTAGCAGCATTGGAACGCTGGTATCGCCAGCAACTCAAGGACGCGATCCCCGAACTTATCGCCAAATGGGAGCCTGTTATTGGCCGGCAGGTGCCCAAGTGGACCGTCCGTCGAATGAAGACAAAATGGGGTACGTGCAACCGGGAGTCCGGACACATCTGGCTGAATCTAGAACTGGCCAAGAAGCACCCGCGCTGCCTGGAGTACATCGTGGTCCACGAGATGACTCACTATCTGCAGCGGGCCCACGATGATGCGTTTAACGAACTGATGGACAAGTTCCTGCCGGACTGGCGGGCGAGGCGTGACGAGCTGAACTCGGCGCCGCTTCGATCTGAAGATTGGGGGCATCAATGAGATTGACTAGCGCGTATATCAAGGGCTATGGTCGACTTGTCGATGCCAAGATCAACCTCGACAGCAAAGTTATCGCCATCGTTGGCCCTAACGAGGCAGGCAAGACCACCCTGCTCAAAGCTCTTGCTCATGCCGGTTCAGATGCGCCAGTACTGATCCCCCAGAGAGCGCGAGGCAGTCAGGTTGCTGATGACGCAACGGTCGTGTCATTAAAGTACATCCTCGATGACCAGGACCGGAAATCGGTCGCGGATCTCATGCTCGATGAGCCCCCACAGACAATGACAGTCGGCCGCAAGGCTCAGGGCGGCACGGTCGCCGTGGGACTTCAGCCATTGCCAAGGAAGGCTCGGGCGCCGCTAACGCAGGCGGTTAAACAGCTCCGCCGCGGCGCGAGTTCAAAAGACCTGGCGGGCTGGGTCGATCCGAACACTAGGTACGGCGATCCGGACTTCGACGCTGACTTTCCCTCGGAACTGGCCAATCTGGTTGATGATATCGATGCGATTCTGGTCGGTTCGCATTCTGGAGAAGACTCCGATCTGGGTGAGCGAGCTAGTTCCCTGCTGTCTGCGATTCTCGATGTTTCAAGGGCTCGAGCACTTCGAGAAGGTCTCGTTGCCGTCATTGAATGGATGGAACGTGAGGATCCTGCGCCAAGGGTGCGTTCTGTACTCTGGCGCCGCGCTCCGGATCTCTTGATGTTTGATGAAAACGATCGAACGATCCATTCTTCTTACGTGCTCGGTGATGACTTGCTGGCGAATGTGCCGCCCGCGCTGCAAAACTTGGCCGGCGTGGGTCAACTTGACCTGGCCGCGATCGTCCAGCATGTCCAGAGCGGGGATATTGCTCGACGGGACACCGCGATCGCCCAAGCGAACAAGAGGCTCGACACGCTGTTCGAGGAGGCTTGGAGGCAATCGCGCCTATCGGTTCGCTTCAGTGTTGACGGCTCCTACCTTCGTATCGTCATCTGGGAGGACGGCGACAACATCACCGTGTTCGACGAGCGTAGCGCGGGGCTCAGGATGTTCGTTGCCCTAATCGCCTTTCTCAAGGTACATGGCACGGAGCGTCCGCCAATTCTGCTGATCGACGAGGCTGAGAATCACCTTCACATCGACGCTCAGGCTGACCTAGTCAACATGTTTGTGACTCAGGAACAGGCCGTCAAGGTCGTGTACACGACCCATAGCCCGGCCTGCCTTCCTCCGGATCTCGGGTCCGGGATTCGATCAGTGGTTCCGCGTAAGGACAATCTTCAGGTCAGCGACATTAGGAATAGTTTCTGGCAAGGGGCTGCAGGATACTCTCCCTTAATGCTTGCGATGGGGGCGGCCGCGGCCGCATTCACCCCTGCGCGCTGTGTCGTCCTTGCTGAGGGCGCCACCGAAATGATCCTGCTGCCGACATTATTGCGTACCGCAATTGCAATGGAATCGCTCCCATATCAAGTGGCCCCGGGCTTGTCTGAGGTGCCGAAGGACTTCTATTCGAAGCTTGATCTCGAGGGTGCCAAGGTGGCCTACCTCCTTGATGGGGACGGTGGCGGAGATGAGTTACAGAAGGGACTCGTCAGAGCTGGGGTTTCAGAGACGCTGATCGTTCGTCTCGACGTTCCTGGGATCGAGAATGTGCTCGAGCCCATCGCCTATCTTGAGGCGTTGACCGCCCCCCTGGGCGAATGCAATACAGGAACAGCGGTCCCGAGCCTTCCCACGCTCGAAGATCCGACCAAACAGTCATGGGCGAAGCAACTTGACGGCTGGATAACTGAACAAGGATTGAAGGCGCCATCTAAAGTTGCGGTCGCGAATTGGCTGGTAGAGAACGACAAAGCCCGACCCAGCTCAGCAGGTGCGAAGCAGCTTCGACTTTTGCATCGCAGGCTTTTGAAGGCCGTCGGTGCAGAGAGTGAATCCGCAAGAACTTAACGAATTGGCTAAGGCTGTGATTCGCTTGCTACTTGCTCCGTGGGTAGGTGACCCCTGTCTGACTGAACGTTTGGGCTGCCTCGACTTGGTGCCCAAGCAAGACACCTTGATGCCTGTATGTAATACGTTGGCGGCCATGGAGCTCCGGGTCTCACTTGTGTGGGGTCGGGCGATATCAACAGGACCGATCCAGGCCAGATCGGGTCATGCAGCGCTTCGAGCCAGGCGCGCTGGACGTGATTGAATCGGTTCCACTTGATGGTGATCCACGATCCTGTCGGTTCAAGGGCATCGACGCTCAGGACGGTGACTTCTGTCGTGGTCCCGCTGGTTTGCTTCACCCTCTCCAGGTGGATCCACTTTTCGTTTGCGGCTGCCGTCCATTCTTGGCGCTTGCGGCTCCGGGCGAACCAGACCGCGGCGACTGCAGCGGCGAGAAGGAAAGCCGCGACCGTTAGCAATAGAAACATTGGGGGAGATTCGGTTGAGGTTGCAATTGCTGCGAGGAAAACCGAGCACATCAGAATTGCCAGGCTGCTTAGGATCAGCGTGGGTGTCACAAGCTTCGGTTTCAGAACTGGGTTCTTATCCATGGATTGCCCCTCTGCCCAGTTTAGAGTTGCCAACCGACATTGATAAGGCGTTGTTCCGAGGCCACCAGGTCGCTAGTCCACGTTGGAGCCTGCAGTTGGCCGGCGGACGAGAGAGCGGTTTGATCAATCAGTCCGATCATGGTTGCCCGCTGCTCAAGTTGTTCCCATTCGTGCGAGGCCGGAACTGGTCCGAATGGAAGGACCGAATCGTCGATACCCCACTTGTCCCTGTAGACGGCGGCCTTATGGATGACGTCCATTGCATTCTCCGGCAGGACGTTGGGACCCAAGGCTTCCAGAAGGTTTCGCTTCCACTCGGCGCCCCACGCGATGGCGGATCGGGTGATGCGCTCCGTCCTGTCTTGCATCCGTGCCCGTACCTGGCTGATAACGCTGGCGAGATCGTGGCGGGCAGTGTGGATTGGTTCGGTCAGCGCATCTATTCCGGCGGTCGGCATCGTCGCTAGGAACTGCCGGAGACGGGAATGGACGACGGCCGCCAAGTCGCGGGCGCCAGCATTCGTTTTCAAGCCGCTGAGCACAACACGCCGCGCACTCGGGCGGCTGACGGCAGCGGCGCGGCGCCAGGCCGCCACGGCGGCGCCCCACGAAGGTGATTCCTGAAGTTCTGAGGTCTTCCCAGGTGACTGGGCGTTCACGAGCCGAGCGAGATCCTCCGATGCGGCGGTCTGCGCGAGGTAGTCGTACTCGGCGCAGAGCCGCTCCAAACTGTCCGTCTTGGACTGCTCGGCTTCGCGGACTTCGTGGGCAGTGCGTTCAGCACCTTCAGCTGCAAGGACCTCGCCAAGAATCTGGCGCCAAGAAGCACGCGACGCGGGTTCCAAGGTTTCATCGTCCAGCGGGTCGTTCTCGCTGACGTAGGCGCGGTTGCCTGCCCGTCCCCGGGTCATGCTCACATACAACAGTTCGCGGGTGAGTCGGCCTCGAGTCACGACGGTGTGCCCGGTGTCCACCGTGACGCCCTGGGACCGGTGCGCCGTCGTTGCATATCCCAGCTCAACTGAAGATTCGACATAGTCGCGATGCAGTGTGACCGTCGCGCCGGTATCCCGGCGAACCACGGTCAGTGAGCCGTCACGCCGCCCGGTACGGACGACGTCGAGCAGTGTCCCGTTCCGGATGAAGTCACCGATGCCGTCCTTAATATGCCGGTCATTGCGGCGAGCAATGACGGTGTCTCCGGTGCCCGCCCGCAAGCCGTCGCTAAGCGGCACGGTACGTTCCGCATCCACCGCGCCTTGGATTGCACGATCGGCTTGGGCCCGTTCGTTGAGCATGCCGACGGTCTCGTTGTCGGCTGCGATGAGAATGGACGACTTGCCCGCGTTGATGTCGTCCTGCCACCTGGAATAGGCATGGTCCACCATACCCAGATAGGTACCGTGCTCTATCCGGTGATTCCCTTCATACTCGGCGATTGCCTCGAAATCACCTGCCCGCAGCTTCAAGGACGCTGCCTGTTCCCATGCATGCTCGAACCGCCGGATGGTGCTCAGCCGCACGGTCTTGCCTTGCCGGTCCAACCATCCGAGGATGCCGCCCGCGTCGATTGCGTCCAGCTGCGCCGGATCTCCTACCAAGAGGATTTTGGCGCCGGCTTCCTGTGCCTGCTGCACGAGGGCAGACAAATGGAGCGTGGAGACCATGGAGGCCTCGTCGACGACGACGAGCTGGTTCTGGTGGAATCGCCACTTGTTCTGTTCGGCGGCGAGAAGGGTAGCTTCCTGGGCAAGCCTTGTGGAGCGAGGGCTCCCATCCGCCACCCGCTCGCCGAGACGCTGCTCCGTATCGAAGAACCGAGCGGCCCGGTTGCCGGCACCCTGACCGACGGACTCGTACAGCCACTTGGCGACATTCTCCGTTGCCATGGCAAGCTCGCGGCCCAAAACCTCGGCGCTCGCGGCTGCCGGCGCCAGGCCGATTACACTTCCTGCTCCGAACTCCGCTTCCCAGGCAGCTTTGACGGCGCCGAGCGCGGTGGTCTTGCCCGTTCCGGCGGGACCGACGACGGCGTCGAGCCGGTTGCCGCTCAGCACAACTTCGGCGGCCGCGGCGCGTTGGTCGCCGTGCAGCTCGAGGCGACCACGGTGCTTGTATGCGGCGAGTGAGTCCATAGCGACCGCAGCGCTCACGGCCGGCCCGCCGTCGTCATTCCTTGCTGCCATGACGATGTCCTCATTGGCGAGGGTCACCGCATCCGTGTAGAGGCGGGCGCCGTGGAAGTCGAAGACGCTGCGGTCCGCGAAGGCGAGGTCTGGCTGCGCGCCGGCGGGGACGGTGTAACGGTAATCGTTGAGGGCGACGGACTGGCTTTCGGCGGCGGTGGCCACGGCGTCGATCATCGCAGTGCGGTCCTCGGGCGTGTGGCAGCGGATGTCGGCGCAGACGCGTTCGGCTTCGGCGAGGAGATTCCATCGGTTCCAGGTGGCGCGTTTGGCGGCGACGCGCGCGCGGGTCAGTGAGCCGACGGCGTCGACCCAGTCGGCGGTGAAGTCGCCGGTTCGGAACGGGGCGGAGTGCGAACGCCGGATGGTGTTGGCGAGCACGAGGCTTGGTTTGAAGCCCTTGGCTACTGCGCGGGTCCTCCACTGGGCGGAGAGCTCGTGGAGAGGGGTGACCGCATCCGCTTTGGGGGTGCGCGTGGAGAGGGTGGCCTGCTGCCGGAGCTTGAGGGTGGTGGTTGCCGTTGGGGGAGTGCCGTGGGTTGTGGTCCATTCGGCGACGAGGCAGTCGGTTTCCAAATCGATGAGGCGGGAACGGTTGGAGAATTCGCGGATCAGGGCGTCGTCGACGCCGGTGAGTTGTTGACTGGGGTTGTGGGTGTTGGCGGCTGGTGCACGGATGTCTGTGTCCGTGCCGATGTTGCGCTGGAGGGCGTCGAAGAGCAGTCCGTTGTAGTGCTCGCTGGCGGCGACCGCGGCCTTGTAGAGCGTGCGCGAGTCCAAGGTGACCCAGGCGCCGTCGGTGATGCGTTGGACGCGGTTGGCGATGACCATGTGCGTGTGCAGTTGCGGATCTCCTGCGCGCGATTCCCAGTGGTCGAAGGCGGCGGCGATGGCGCCGCGGGTGCCGAGGTGGGCCACACCATTGCGACCGGCGCGTGTGTGGATGACATTCTCTTCGAGCCAGTGCATGGTGGCGTTTACTGCCTCGTGGTGGGTCTGGAGGATCTGGTTCTGGATGCTCCGGGGGCTGAGGGCCCAGAGGACGGAAACGGATTTGGGAACACTGAAGGTTAGGTCGAATCCGACGACGGCGTGGCGCGTTTCTGTTTTGCCCTGGCTGTTTTGGACGAGCGCGGGTTGGCCGTGCGGCCGGCCCAAGAGATCACCGGTGTCGGGGTGGGTGGCGTGGTCGAAGATGGCTTTGGCGTCGGATTCCGTGACTATGTCCCCGGTGGTGCGATTGATGCCTGGGAGGCCGGAGCCGAGCCAGCGGCCCTGTGGCGTGCCGGCCTTCATGTAGTACGCGGTGGCGTCCGCTGGCGTGACGGTGAGGTCATCCATCATGGTGGTCTTGAAGAGATACTTCAGGCCGGACTGCGCGGAGAGCCGGGCGATGGACATGGTCATCGTCTTGCTGCTGTCTGGCGGGCGGCGGTGGTCCATCCGCGACGGCGGAACAGTTCTTTGGTTGCGTTGTCGAGTTCGACGCCGGTGGCGTGGGTGAGGGCTAGGAGTCGGCTAGCAAGGTGGATCAGGTCTTGGGTGTCGACTTGTTGGGTGGTTTTGAGGCGGGCGATCTCGCCACGTTGGGTGTTGATTGTGGAGCGTAGCTCGGTGTTCTCGGCTTGGAGTTCGTCGATGTCTGCCGACTGAGCCCGGAGCTGCGCGCGGAGGGTATCGAGGCTGCGTCGGTTTTCGCTCAGGACGGTAGTGAGCCGCGCCCCAGCGCTGGTGTCTTGTGTCTTTGGTGTCGGTGCTCCGTCAGCAACTGCGTTGCTGAGTGCTGTGCTCGGGGCCGGGCTCGGGTGCCGCCGTCGGCGGCGGTCCCGCTGCCTGTTGCTACAACGAACTGAACAGAACCGCTGCGATCTGCGCGACGGCACGAAAGGTTCGCGGCATTCCTGGCAAATCCTCCCACTCACGACCGTTCATCAACACGGACTCGATCGACGGCATGACTCGCCGTGAGTCAGCGCTCACGGCGACGGCCTTGGATGCCAGAGGTGTGAAGGATGGGGAAGTTCCTTCCGCGTGCCGAGGGATGAGAATGTCGCTGGTCGGTCCCGGGATGGTTCCAAGGCCAGGCCAAGGGCCTAACGATCGCGAGAAGCTTTGGCGGGTACGGAATGCTCTGGGGCTTCATAGCCGAAGCATGGGATCCCGGCAAAGAACTCGGGGTCGCGTTCGGGCACTGGTGCGGCCGGGGCCTGTGACGAAGGCCCCCCATATGCGTTGAGGCGCCCAGTAACTGCGGGGCGGAGCCGGCCGTATTCCGGGTATTGGTGCCCATAGGTATAGGACGGTGCGCAATCGCGTGCAGAGCAGCCTTGGTCGGCTACTGGCTCATCCTGTGTAGTTGCATGACACCGCGGCATAGGGCCCTGAAGATGTTTGCTTCGTCAGCTCGTGCCCCTCGAGTAGGATCCGGCATGTAATTGATGTTGTGGACCCGCTGCCCTGGGCGATCACTCCCAGGGAGAAGGACGTTCCCTCGAAAAACGCAGATGCGGGAAAGGTGTACGTCTTTTTAACCGGTCCGTTGACTTCATTCGTGGTCTGCTCTTGGCCTATCTGCCGCTCGATGTAGTTCGTGTAAGTAATGAGACCAATGGGTCCATCCGCTTCGATGACATAAGTCACCGTCTTGGTGGTGGGCAGCGGAGGGGCTGTCACCGTTGCTGTAGGGGTCGGCGTGACAAGATCCCACCCGGACGGCTCAGTCTGTCGGCTCAGCGCGGCCCTCATACCGTCAATGTATGGGGAGTCGGGACAGACCAAGAGCGCGGCTTGTAAGCGCCTGTAGCCTGCCTTATCCAAGTCCAGGCCCGCAGATTCTGGGTTCCACTCAGCGCAGGTCTCGAGGATAAACCCGTAAACGTCCGTAGTATCCCCCCATTCAATGATTGAGGTTGCTTTCCGATCATCCTCAGTCAATTGGACCTGGCTCTCGCCTCGTTTCAGTTCAGCGGTGCAGTTCGTGAAGGGGGCTTTCTCGGACGCTCTCCAGGCTTCAACCAAGGAGCCGTACTTTGCTCCGAACCCGTCATTGGCGAAGCACCTGATATCGAAGCGGTCGCGTGTGGCGGGGTGCTGAGGGCTGGCATCAGGCGCTGCAGTTGTTGGTCCGCCGCTGCATGAGGCGGTGCTCAGCAAGACCAATAGCAACGCCGTGACAGCGTTGCGCACTCTTGTCCCGATAGATGGTCTTTCTTCCAACGGAATCCCCTTGGTCCAAGCTACCTCAGTCTTGCCAACATCTAATCCGAATCCGCCTTGGCGAGCACGAGTAACTTGTACTCATTCTTGACAGAAGCAATAGCGCGGGAGATACCCAAAACGGGAATCGAACTCGCCACTGTCATTGCTCGAAGTCGTCTTCGCCGGTAACCGGGAGGGCGGCTGCTGCTGTCCGGTTGGCGTCCATGCCCAGGTACAGTAGCCCGTGGCGTGGTTGTCCGATGATCTTTCTAATGTCGGTAGTTTTGAGGGCGTCAGCCATCAGGATGGCGTCTCCGTGTGTACTCCTGAATTTGCGCCGGGCCTCGGCGTTACCTTCTGGGGGAGTGCAGCCCTGGCCACTTTCTTCTTTCGGTCCTATGAACGGCAGGCCGCATGGTGGCGTTCTCAGCTGCGGGTTTAAACCAGCGTGCGCTCCTTATCGGGAACCTCAGTCTGCTCGTCAGGCCTCCAGCCCCCGCCCCGGAAACGCCGTCGCCTTATCCATATTCCAGCCGGCGACCATCCCCGAACCGATCATCTGGTCGCTGAGCTTGGCCAGGTGATAGCCAGGGTCTGCCTCGAGCGCGAGCTGTAGGAATTGGTGGGCCTTGCTGCCGTGGCCTTCCCACCAGTTGATGAAGGCGATCGCCGTGAGGATCGGTGCCGAGTGTTTGGTACTGCTGAGGGTGTAGGCGTGAACGAGGAGCTGCTGCGCCCATTCCACGCGAGACCATTGCGGTTTGCCGAGAGTTTGCGCCAGAAGGATCCGGTCCAGGGGTTCGTCGATTCCGGGGATCTCGGCCATGAGGTGGTCCCGGATCACCGGACACTGCAGCTCAGCGATGAGGTTCATCGTTTTTTCATTGTCCGGGTACGAATTCGACTCCAACATGGCATTCCAGAGATCCCTGGCTTGCTCGAGGGCATCTCGGATGTTCAAGCTCTGAATCGCTTGCACCCGGCGGTCCACGGTGTCCGTGTTCCTGGATTCCTTGGTGGACGGTGGCAGCACGACGCGGTCTGTAGCCTCGATAGTGCTGCCGCGATAAACGAACTCGGCGTTGATCTGGCTCGACTGAGTGGTGGTTAAGGGAAGCGACAAGCAGTGGGCCGGGTCGCCGTCGTACTCGGAGACGGTGTCGTCGCCGACAAGGAGACCGTCACGGATGGTCATTCCGTGCCCGGCCAGTGCACCCGTCAGTGCCGCGATGGTTGCTGCGTGAGGCCTTGCCTGGCCCGGCACTTGCGGCGCCGATGTGTACACGGCGAAGAGCACACTGCCGGCGTCGGCGTCGTGTGCCAGATATCCGGCGACAGTCCGTGCGTAGCTGAGCTCGGCGCCGGCCTTTGGCAAGTCGACGCGGAGCGTTGCGCCCACGCGGTTCTCCCTGAGTGTGATGCAGACCAGACTTTCGCTGGGCCAAAACCCCAAGGTGTGTCCGACGAAACTGAGGACGTCCGCGGGGGTCTTGATGGTGAGCGTTTCCATGATTCTCTCCTTCAGCGCCTGGCCGGCACCGGGTGTGCCCGTCAGATTTCGGCGTCATTCTGATAGAGGAATCACCGCTGGGTACGAGGGGCCGGAGTGCAACTTGGGGAACCGGGAGAGATCCAAAGTTTCGCGAGGAAATAAGCGACGAAGGAGCGCCGAACGAAACTTTGGATCACGAGCGGCGCGGCGCGCCCTGGTTGCGCGGAGGACCCGCCCAGCGATGATGGGGATCAGAATGACAAACAGCGAAGTTGCTTCTGGTCATTCATGGATTGGTTTGGACAGCGCGGCATGACGCCTCTGAAAGCTGATATGTCTGCCAGCCCCGCTACGACCTTGCACCCGCGCCGCCGCGCTTTTGAAGGGCAAGTTCAGCGCGTTCGACGACGGAACGTTCGCGGGCAGTGAGGTGAAGGTTTGGTGCTTGGCGGGCCATCTCGCAGTCGCGTATCTCTACTATGCGTCGGTGCAGCTGTGTTTCGGCATGGCGGCTGAGGACGATGAGCGGGCTGGCGCGGTGCTTTTCGAGCACCATGCTGCGTTGGTGGGCGGCGACCCGGTTCCAGATCGGGCGGACTTCAAGGAGGAGGCGCCGTACATGGATTCCGAAGGCACGATGTTTGAGCTGCTCCGTCAGGCGGGGGAGCAGCAGGCCGAGGCTGACCAGAAGAACGGCTACCGGTTCACCGAACCAGTAGAAGACGTTGAGAATATCCGTCGTCGCACTTTCGGAGCCTTGAATCCTGACGATAGCTCCGTAGAGGACCCGATCGAGAAGCATCAAAGCGAACAGGAAGCAGCCGCCGGCGATGAGGGCAAAAGCGGAACGGAATACCTGTGCGTGCATCTGTGGAAGGTTCCGGCGGCAGACCCGGGCAATATCGACGCAGATCCACATGATGAAAGCCGAGCCGGTCCAGAGGAAGACCGCCATCCCAGGCTGATCGCCGTAGGTGAGCGGCAAGTTTGGATCGGTAACCTCAACGCGGCTGGTGAGGAATGCAACGGTTACTGTCAAGCACGCCAAGCCGGCGACCCATCGCCCAAAGGCGAGCTGCCGCCGTCGTCCGTGAACGTCCGGCACTGTCGCCAGAAGGATTGCCGTCCGGAACTGCCAAAACCCGAGCAGCAAGGACAGGAGGGTGACCAGGCCAGTGCGGTTTCGGCCGCCGAGGAGTGGGTCGACACTGTAGTAAACCACCGGGATGTAGAGCGTGCAGGCGACTGCGGCAAGGATCGTTGCGCGGAATACGCTGCCACGGTGGGGATCAAAGGCGGCCGGAAGTCGAACGACGGACAGCACCCAGAGGATGGCGGCTGGGATGAATTCCATCAGCCGAACACTTTGCGGAAGGCAAGAGGCTCGGGCTTGGCACCGACGTCGCTGTTGATGATGCGCGTGGCAAGCTGGTCCGCGAGAGCCTCGGCAGCGAGTTCAGCGTCGTCTGTGTAGCTGCTCCGCGCTAGAGTGCGGAGAATCTGCTGCTCGTCAAGGTTGGGCAGGAGGGTACTGAACCGTTCGCTGCCTTTGGTCTTGAGATCGTGGCCAAGGATCATGTGGCTGAATTCGTGAAGGATGATCTGCTGGCGGTGCCAGCTGGATTTGGCCGGCGCGTGGATGACGATGTCACGGTCCGCGCAGATCAGCCAGAGCCCGCACAGCTCAGTTCCAGCGAGCCCGGGAACTTCTGCCACAGTGATGGTCCTGCCGCGCTGTTCTTCCAGTTTGCGGTGGATGAATCGGAGCGTGGCGTCACTGGGGAGGCCAAAGCCGCGCTCCGCCTTCCGTGCTATTTTGCTGGCTTCACGGTAGTTCATTGCCTGTAGGAGCGGGGGAGCGCGGAACGTTGACCGGGCCGATCTGGTCCAGGGTGTACCCATTCGTGTAGAGGCTCGTGCCCGCGGCACCGGGCGTGAAGTGAGGCTGTTGTTTCAGAGGCCGACGGCGGGTGATTGCGTTTCGGAGCGCGAGGCCGGCTTTGAGGGCAGCCCGGGAGACTCGGGTTGCGCGGGGGAGGCCGAGGGCATGGGTGAGGTTGTCGTCGTCGAGCATGGTGCTGATGATTTGTTTCGCCAGAGGGCGGAGCGGAAGCGGTAGTCGGCTTTGGAAGACCTGGACTGTTGCGTCCATGAGGCGTTGGCCTTCGGCTGACGGCGCGACGTGCTTGGCCTCGTAGCGGTCGAAGAAGTCTTCGGCTTCTGAATAGGTTGTCGGCACGTTGGTGATGTTCATCCTGGTGCCCAGCTCGGTGAAGAATTTGGAAGCGGCCGCGAGCTCTACCGGTGTTGGCTGCCGCCATGCGTGCTGCTGGATCCAGCGGACCGGGACGACCAGGAGGGTGAGGAGGACGTAGAGGAAGCCGTCTTTACTGCCGGGGACGTTGCGGTGCACACGGTTGAGCAGAGCGATCATTTCCTTGCCGCGTTCGCTGTCTAGCCCGCAAGCGATGAGCTCGTAGATGACGATGGCGGTGTCGTACGAGCGTTTCATGGGGCGCTGTTGGATTTCGGCGTTTTTGTGGAGCGTGGCAGCGATACCCGGGATGGCGAAGTTCCGGTAATACGAGAGGAAAAACCCGAGCTCCATGTCCGCGGCGAGGTCGAAGAGGACCATCTGGCGGAAGGTGGTTTCCCAGTTGTCCGGATCTGCCTCTTCTTGGTGCTTGAGGCTCGCGGCGAGGCTGGCGTTGATATTCAAGGTGCCCCCAATCCACCGTGTCCGGAAGTCGGCGATCGACGTGGGGCTTCAGCCCCCGGATCAGCTGACCATTTCCATGGTAGGACGGTCTAGTTCAGGTTGCCAGTGGATGTGTAGACGGGTCTACTTTGGGTTTGCTTGGGTCTCGTACTCAAGGGCTTTGATGAGGCCTTTTTCTCCCTGACGCATCATGAGGGAGTGAGCGGCGGTGAAGGCTGGCGCGGCAATCGGGGTAAGTAAGTTCATCCAGCGTTGGGTCGGTCGAACGCGCCACTCAATCTCCATGCGCGTATCGCCGTCGGGTTCAGGGCTGAGGGTGACTCTGCCTGTGCCTTCAAGGTGGCCGCCGGCGTCGAACTCGATTTCGCTCGGCGTGATGACCTTGGTGGGATGGATGCTGATGGTGAGGGTATAGCCGAGGATGGCCTTGAAGTTGAGGTGGGCGGTGGTTGCTTTCAGGATGTCTTCCTGGGAGGTGCTACTGGGTTCGCCGCGAACCAGTGGTCCGGCGAAGGTGCAGCGGGGCCACCAGCTTGGCCAGCTCATGTCGACGTCCGCGATTATTGACCACACTCGCTCAGGGGTGGCCGAGAGATGCCAGGTGGAGCTGAGGTCGAAGAGTCTCGGCGTCATGGGGATATTTTCGCACTGATGCCCAACCATTTTGGTCGAGGAAGGCATTCCTGATGGGGCCGCTCACGGTCAAATTGACAAGGAAGCAGTCAAACCGGGGCAGTCTCAACATTGAGAGCAGAGTGCTTGCGGCGGAGCGACAGCCAAGTGGTTAAAATTCCGCCAACTGACTGGCCCTGCCTGTTTGAGAGATTAGGGCTCCTTACTGGCGGCTAGCTTTTTGATGCGGGTGTCGAGCCTCATCTGCTGCAACGCACCGCTGAATCCGCGGATCGCTTGCATCAAATTGCGATCTCTGGTGCTGGTCAGCTTTGGTTCCAAAATATCCATGACCTCCGCCCATTGTTCTCGTCCAACATTGGAGCTGAGCACCGAGCTGATCGGAGGGTCCATGAACAGACGAAGGGCAATGCCTGCGTCGCCGGGCGAGAAGGCCTTGAGCATCTTCTCGTAGTGGAATGCGGCAGCGCTACTTACTCCGTATCCGTTGCCCAGAAAACAACCAGTGATGGTTCGGACATATCGCGAGCGGATGGATTCAGGCACGTCGCCTTGGTCTCCGGCTAGCTCGGCCACCCGCCGCGCTGGTGCCAGTTCGTTGTAGAAGTTGTTGAAGCCGGTATGCGCTGCATCGAGGACGTCCAAAGCGTCGGACATGTCAACGGCCCGTACTTCAGGCGTGAGATACGAGCTTCCATGCACCAGTTCGATGAGTTCTCGCGCCGCGGTCGCGAACGAAGTTTCCGCGCTGGCAGAAGCGCGAGCGTGACGTAGCCCGAAGCTGTTGCGTGTCTCTTCGGTGACGAAAGGCCATAGCTTGGGCCAGAGGATTCGGACGTTATCGGCGACAATCACGGTTCGTGTTGGGTCCGTGTAGAGCCCGAAGAGACCGTTCGCCAACGTTGCTGCCCGTTCGTGGGGAAGCTGATCAAAGAAGGCGGCAGCCGCCTCGATGGCAGCCTGTTCAAGAGCGGCCGCCTTAATGTTGGCCAACAAGCGCCCAGTGTTAGCCGTGACCGTGTCCGGAGGGGTGTTAATGACCTCCATTATGCAAATCTGGAGCCAGGTCGCTAGATCAAGACCTGTAAGACTCACTTGGTTCGGATGAGCTGCGCTGGCGTGATTGCGCATGAACCTAATGTGGTCCAAGCGTTGATAGCCAGTATCGGTGAGAAGCCCGATCGCAAGTGCCGCCGTGAGCAGTTTGGCGTCATCGAGTTTCGCAAGGTCCTCTTCACCCTTGAGGCCCTTACGCAGGTCAGTATTCGCTCCCGCGGCGATGTCAAAGAAATACTTTAGATCGAACCCTGCGACGCGGCGACGCAACTCGCTAACTAGTTCATCCCATAAGTAGTTAAGAGCCGCGTCGAACAGGCCCACCGTTGCTGCTGCGATCATCTTTGAAATGTAGTGCGATCGACCCAACACCACTGAGTCCAGCCGGCGGAGGACACCAGGCAGCGTCGTGACCAATGTTCTCCGTTCCTCCACGGGAACGAAGAGCCTTTCCACAGGTAACCCGACCTCTGCCAGCATGCCGTGTACCCCTTGCTCAAATCGCTCTAAGTCAGTCGACGCGTTTAGCTTCGCCGCAGGGGTCTGCTGGCTTTGTTCAATCTCGCTCACGTATCCAAGGTACGGGAAGTTTGCACCGCTTATCCGCCACACTCGGGGTTACATGCCTGGATTACGGGCTCTTCGATGTTGGTGGGGCAATGGATCCCAGGGATGAGTGTCAGCCGCCGTCCAGGCGGCACTTCTTAGGAGAACAATTGATTTGTACCTGTCCGGGTTGCGGTAGCAGCGGGGGGGCGTTTGATGTTCTTGATCGCGGTGTTGCTGGTCTCAACCTTGCCTGTCGCGACGCGAGGAGGGACCCTTCCCTACATACACCCATTGGGACCGCGGTCGAAGACGCTGGCATGATGAACTCATGACTTTTGATGCCGGCGACTGGGTGGCAGTAGGCGCTGCCATCATTTCCCTTGCAGCAATCTTTATTGCCATACAGATTCACCGGGATTCCGGCGGACGTATTAAAGTCAGGATGAATCTCGCGGCATACACTTCCAGTAACGGCGTCCTCGCAGTGGCACAAAGGGGCGCCTATGCCTTGAATCCAAGATGGCCTGCGCTTCCAGCTGTCGAGCTTGCCCAAATAATCTTGGAGAATCCCGGGCGGACGCCTGTGACGGTAACCAATATCGAGCTCCGGTTGGAGGGCGTTGAGCAGCAACGGTATGCCGTAAGGCCGCAATTGTTCACACTTGGCAAGAATCTGAATGCAGCACCAGCCGGTGGTTCCACTCCCTCTATCAGCGGATCTACGCGAGTCAGGATCGCTCCTTTCGACCATACAACCGTGTTATTTGACTACCTCTCCGTCGTCGACATGGTGTTCAAGGAAGACCCCTCCCTTCACGAGTTCAACCTCGTCGCGGAAGCTACAGTTGCTGGGCACGAGCATCCGGCCACTTCCAAAAGGTCAGGCTACTGGCGAATAAGACGGCATTTACCGTCTGGAATAGAGCCCCGTGTCATCAGGCGCACTCGGGACGTCGTCCTCCTGGAGCTTGTTCGGGGCCTGACCCAGGACCTGAGCGAGACAGGGTACCTGCACGAGATAGCGCAAGACTTCGAAAAGACTCTGCCAATGTCCACTGATGAAATCTACGCACTTTTGGCAGGCTACATAAATGAGGAATCGGAGGCGTTGTTTCCGTCGAACGCTGCCTCGCGGCTGGGCAGTATCAGCGTCCGGATTCTCCAGCGATTGCAGTTCTTGGGGGATAGGGTTACCCCTCGTCCGGAAGGCAAAGTCAATCGCGCTACGCAGGACGACACCGACCCTGATTAGGACCTTGTCGTCACGTCGTTGCGATTCAGCGCGGATGATTCCTCAGGGACGCGTATCAGTCACCTGCGGGTTTATGGCATGGCCCGTTGTCGAAACCGGTGTGTCGGTGATCCGGACTGCGTCTGAGTCGTCTGAGGGGTCGATCTTCCATGGGACTAAACTTCAGAGCAAGACAAGGGCAGGTTCCTTGTTATGGATTACTGAGGGTCCCGCGGCCTGGTGCTGCGGGCCCTCGGCCGTTAGCCGCGGAATACTCACTCCGGTCATGCCACGGCCGTCCGACCAGACCATGAACTGGAGGCGGGGGAAGTGCCGTGAAGACATCAGAGACCAAGAGTGCCGCGCTGCCTTTACAGGAATCCCGCAATGAGCGTGGGCAAGACTTGGTTGTCGATACGTGTGGTCGCTTTCGACAAGCTCGACGTTCTCCCTCGACAACGAGGCGCCCCACCCACTCGATGTGGGTGCGGCAGCTCATGGTAGGCCTTTTGAATCGGGAGAATTGGGGGGTGTGCACAATGTGCACACCTCGCCCGTCAGACTGGGCCGTACATCGGCCGGATCGGGCCGTACTCGGCATGTTTCCGCGAGTTCCCAGTGTTTTCAAGGCCTGGAACCCGGTTCGAGTCCCACCTCGGGCACGGCATACCCCTCGTCAGAGGGGGTTTTGCTTTTAAGTCTGTACAAAGCTTGACAAGTGCCTCTGCCTCATCGTCCCGGATGGTGCCTGGCCGCCGGGTGCGGCCTGTTCAGTTTGGGTGGGGGAGCGGGCTCAACGTCTTTGCCGGTGGGCGTTCCGCTTGCCTGGCTGTGGGGTCATCCGGGCGTTTCCTTTCTGGTGTTTCGTCGGCCCCTGTTGGCCGTTCACTGATACATGGTTGCCATATGTACCGATGACATGACTTTCGGCAAATACGTTGAAGATCTTTTATGATGCTGTTCCTCGGAGCTGCCTGCTGCGATCTGGCGCATGGCATTTGTTCGGTCAAAGAGGGTGTGTACATTGTGCACACTTAAGTTTGCTTGGTGGGAAGGGACGGTCCCGGATTTCTTGCTCACACAGCTTCATTGGTGGGCGCCTTCCACAACGACATGACGGGGCCGGCTTGGAGCAGGTACCAGCTAGTTCGCGAGATTTGGTCTGACTTCCGCAATCGGGAGCGGCCCGACCGGGCATGCGCCCGAACAAGGAGGAGATGTAGGTAATCGTTCTTGAAGCGCGTATGCCGGCACCGGTGGAGTCCCTTGGAAGGTGAGATCAGGGCCGTTCTGGAACGCGTGCAGTAATTACATAATGGCCAGGGGTGAGAGAATCTAGGGTCTCCGCACACATGAGCCGCAGACAATGAAACCTACGCCAGGGATATGAACCTGGCAGGGCCGATGTGGAACCGCTCACCGCAGTCCGGTTCGATTCCGGGACGACCTGCTCTGGAAAGGCGTACGTCGGACAGGGCGATGCAGGATCCCGCCAGTGCAAGCGAGGGGCCGGTCGACTCCATCCAGCTACCAACGCCATTGAACCTGAAGAGTAGCTGCACAACTCCTAGGCACGATGCGCAGCGAGGGGTAGGGAATTTCGGCGTCGGCTGGCCAGAACCAGGGACCATAGCTCAAAGGCAGAGCCGGAGTGCCACCTCCGAGGTGCATCCGTCGTGGGGTGCCGGGCCATGCTGGACCCCGGTACTGCTGACCTGGGGTCCGTTGCCTGCGGGAGTTGATCACCCGTTCTTGGCGGCAGTACAAATACGGGCAGGGGCGCAGGAAACGGCGGTACGTCCCGTGCCGTTGGCCGGTCCGGCAGGACAGGCCGCTAAGACCTTACGCTAAATTAATGGCTGCAGGGGAGGCGTCACGGCGACTCCCGCACCTTAATCCCGTCCGCAAACCCGCACCACAACGCTACGAGCACGAGAACTTCTACGCGGACGGTCTCGGGCTACGCCGATTGAACGCGTGGACGTCGGGAACCTACATAGGCAAACTTTTCGGCGGTCCCGATGTGAAGGTCAGAGCCCTGATGCTCACCACGGGTGACGGCACCTTCCGGCTGAAACTTGTCCAGGTCGAGGATCCTCCGCCTGCCGTCGATCCATCACAGGCACAGCCCGGCACGACACATCTTGCCTTTACCGGGGTCGACGTCAGTAAGGTGTTCTGCGACATGACGGAGCACGGGTACGGGGCTTTGTCGGAACCGGTGGAGCCGGCTTACGGCCCAAACGCAGGAGGACTGCTGATCTACCTGCTCGATCCAGAGGGAAACAGGGTGGAATCAACCCAGGCGCCAGGGTGGCTGGAGGGCGACGGGTCCAATGAAGCGCGCACTGAGTCTCCTCGATAGCCACGACATCTCCGCCGAAGAGTTCGATCGGATGGAAAGGGCCCTGGCAGGAAGAGCGCCGCCACCTGATGGTTTGTCTTGCGTGCGGACAGAAAGCAACGTTCCGTATCGTGTCATCCAAACGGTGTCCTACCTTCGGCGCGCAGCACGACAAAGCATGTCACTGAATGCCCGCCCCTGGAGCGCTTTCAAGTACCTCCAATGAGAAGCCTCGCACGGGTGACCTGCGTTGGCGCCCGTAACAGGCGCCGCTGGGACTGGGTCGCGCTGTAGGTCGGGGCAGGAGGTTGTCATCTCGAGGGAATCTCCACGGCGTCGAGCGAAAACCCTCGCAGCGGGCCAGTCGGCAGGGCCCGGCTGGCCCGGAGGACATGCCGATGCGGGGCAGTGCGGGCATGCCTGAATGGAGGAGCCGAGGGCGAGGCGTGATAAAAGGCGGCCGGCTTCACGTAACGGACGCGCCCCTATGATTCAAGGTTGTTGCCGTGCCGGGTCGGTGGGGAAAGACGAGCAGCGTGCTCGTGGCTGTGGCGAGGAGCCTTCCGTCGGCGGTGCAGAGGCGGCCTTCGGTGAAGATGACCCGCGGGCCGGATTTTACAACTGACCCTTCTGCGCGCAGTGGGCCCCTCTGAGGTGTGATGGGTCGCAGGTACTTAACCGCCAGGTCGATGGAGGTGTAGCCGATCCCTGCATCCAAGGTGGTGTGTGCTGCGCAGCCGAGCACCGTGTCGAGGAGCGTGCATGCCAGGCCGCCGTGCACCATTCCGAGGGGGTTGTAATGCGCTTCGCCTGGCCAGCACTGGAACTCGACGTGTCCGTATCTCGCGTCGACGAGATCGAATTTCATGAGCGAAGCGATCGGCGGCGGTGCAATGCTGCCGTCGCGAAGGCCGGAAAAGTACTCCAGGCCCGACAGTCGGGGAAGTTGTTCGAGCGCGATTGCCGGATCAATCCAGGTGAATGTTTCCGAGCGTTGCGCCGAGGGGCTGGCTGACACCGGGGATTCCTCCTTGGAGCTCTGTGGCTCAGGGTTCGCCGCGGTCATGCCGGGCTGTTGGCGGCCAGGGCAGGGTAAAGATCCGTGATCGAACCAGAGAGTCCGAGCTTCACGCCCGCGCTGACGTCGTCCACGATGACCTCGTAGTCCCCCTGCTCGAGCCCATCGAACGACTTCCGCGCGGCTTCCTCGGGGGAGGTCTTCGGGGCATTCACGCCCTTGGCCATGGCTGTGTCCATGTAGCCGACGTGAACACCCGTTACTTGCGTGCCTTGGGGGGCCAGTTCCACGCGGAAGGAATTGGTCGCCGACCACAGTGCAGCCTTTGATGCGCTGTAGGCGCCAGTGAGTGCTATCCAGCTCAGCGCCGAGTGGATATTGAGGACCGCTGAAGTCCCGCTGGCGGCGAGCACCGGTGCGAATGCTCTGGTCAAGGCCACAGGTCCGAAGAAGTTGGTCTCCATGACTTCACGGAACTCCTCGTCGGAGAGTGCCAGCAGGGTGTCCGATTCGACGCTGATGCCGGCGTTGTTGATCAGAACGGTGACGTCCCGGGCCTGGGTAACGGCGGCCCGGATCGATTCAGGGTCGGTGACATCAAGGGCGAGGGGGACCACCCGGGAGTCGCTCCACTTTTGCGGGCGGCGGGCCGTCGCGTATACCTTCTCGGCGCCCCGGGCGAGGGCCTGTTCCACGAACTCGCGGCCGAGGCCTCCATTTGCACCCGTAACGAGGACGACGGCGCCAGATAGCAGTGGCATGAATTCTCCTGATCTCAGAAAGGCGGCGACGCGGTTGTCGCGACCTTGGAACATCACAGTAACCGAGTTAGTTGGATTTTCCAACTAACTCGTATACTTGAGGGAAAGTACTGAAAGCAGGGGAACGATTGAAGAATTCGGCCGACCAGGCAGCAGATGGCCCCAGGGCGTGTTTCATCGCAGCGGGGCTCGAAGTCCTGGGGGAGAGGTGGGCGCTGCTGGCGCTTCGCGAGATGTCCTTGGGCGTTCACCGGTTCGATCAGATCGCTCGAAATACCGGCGCGTCCCGCGACATTCTGGTGGGCCGATTGCGCACACTCGAAAGCCACGGCGTGATCGAGCGTGTCCAGTACTCCGAGCGCCCCCCGCGCTACGAGTACCACCTCACAACATCCGGGGCCGAAGTCGCGCCCATCCTCATTTCACTCGCAGCGTGGAGCAGCACATGGATGCGCGATGAAACACCCCGCGCCTCCTACCGGCACAGTTGCGGGGCCGACCTTAAACCCGTGGTGTCGTGTGCGGAATGCGGGGACGAGTTCACCCCCGGAAGTCTGATGTTCGGGCCGCTCGTGTCAGCGGCCGGTACGGACTCGGCATCGGAGCAGTAAGAACAAAAGCCGAACAGAGGACGACGGCGGTACCTCCCGCCGTCGTCCTCTGGCCACGGTGGCGCCCTGCGTTCCGCCGGTCAAGCGGTTAGTCAGCTGTTGTTCTCGGCGTTGTACAGGATGATCGCCTGTTCTGCGACACGGAATGATTCCAAGGCGGCTGGAGCACCGCAGTAGACCATTGCTTGAATCAATACTTCTTGTATCTCCGTTTCGGTAACGCCGTTATTGAGTGCTCCGCGGACGTGCCCTGCGAGTTCATGGTTTCGGTTCAGAGCAGTCAGCATGGCCAGATTCAGCATGCTGCGGGTTCGCAGATTTAGGCCCGCTCTAGTCCAGATCCTTCCCCAAGCGAAATCTGTAACGAGTTCCTGAATGGCTCGCGAGAAGTCACTCGCTTCCTCAAGAGATCTCTGGACGTGTTCTTTCCCCATCACTTTTTCTCTGATGGCGAGGCCGGACGTGGTAGCGGCATGGTTTGCGTCGATGTTCGTCAAATTTTGTGTCCTTACTCTGCCGTCGGTATTGCAACCGGGGCGTGGTGTTCTGTGGCTCTGCCAGTTCAGCTGTTCTCCAGAAGGCAAGCAGTGTCGCTACTTTCTCGCAGTCCCATCGGAGGCGTTTGTGACTTACCGCCCCCGACGAGGCGCAGCTGGACATTACATCGCGGGCCACTGGGAGATCTGATGAGGCGTCATTCAGCAAATGCCGGTTGCCAGCAACCGGGCACGCGTTGAAGCGGCACAACCTAGCAAATTCCCTAAAAGGGCGTCTCAGACGGGTAATTGGTCCCAGAAGGCAAACTGCTGCTATGCAGGACTCGGCACTGCAATGGTTCTAAAGAGTGGCGCCCAAGCGTCATCCAAGGGTGGGGACATCAAACCGGTTGACCGTGCCGTTTCGTTGACTCCCGAGCTTGGTGCCGGAACGCTGCGTCCAACGGGTGCAACAGGTGATACCGGTGATGCTGACTGATGATAATTCTCACGAAACTCCCCTGGAGTCATGGCAAACTCGTGCTTAAATATGCGGCTTAAGTGACTAGCGTCGAAGAAACCCCACCGGTGTGCAATGGTGGCCACCGGTTGGTTGGACGTGAGCAAGTCGCGCCTGACCGCAGCCAGTCGATGGGCGCGAACAACAGACCGGACGGTATCACCCGTTGAAGCGAAGACTCGCTGCACCGTGCGCGGCGAGACATTATGTGCTGTGGCAATGTCTTCTACTCGGAGGGCCCGGCCTTGAAGATGCTCGCTAATCCATTGCTCAAGACGCGGCCGAAGCATCGGCAGGAAGTCGCTGCCGCCAGCGTTGGCCTTGTTACCGAGGACCAGTCCGGCAACGAGCGAAAGCATCGCGTTACGGGCACCTTCCAGTTCCGACTGCGACATGCGTGTGTATTGACGGCCTATCCCGTGCAGTAGATCTTGTAGGAGCTGCGCCAGGGGGCTGTCCGCAGTCCGGAGGGTCAACGAGTCCGGCATGCTCGTTTTGGCAAGGAATGGGATGAGGGCGGACGAAGGTATCCTTACGCTCTTCTTCCGCACGAAATGCGGAATGATGAACTTGCCCGGCTCGCGGGTGTTGGCCAGAAGCACGGTCCCGGGCTCGAGGACCGCGCTTCCAGACGCCGTGTCCATCACCTGTTTTCCCGCGGAGGCTGTGAATAGCAGCATTGCCTCCTCACCTCCACGTCCGTCCTTCGCGCTGCGCACCCCCTCGACCGACGGAGAATCCCAGTCCGTCATCAGGACGTCCCCAAGGTCGCGCTTTAGGAACTTCCCTGTACGCTCGGTTGTTCCAATCGACCGTAGATCCATCCGTGCGATGCGCTTATTTGCTTCGATCCTCCAATGAGCATCCAACTCCGACTTGGTACTGAGAGTATTTCGCAGGTTTAACAAAACGGCCCTTTCCACGTTTCACTTCGCCCCACTGGGCGGGACGTTCCAAGGTACGCACGGTAGCCTCGAACCCGATGGATGAACCTTCGGACCTCCATCATGGCGCCGACATAACCATAAGTTGAATGACTATGTTAAGGAAGAGGCTATGGGGCTTTATTTCACCATCGCAGGAGAAGAACAGTAACTAGTTCACCTCTGTCCCGGCACTTACGAGGAGTTCATCGGAATCACGGAGCGCTATCGCACTCTGGGCAGAGAACTGAAGTGTCCACAGGTTTCCGTGATGCGGATACTTGGCCACCATGACGCGGGTGAGCTCTTCGGCATCCTTGGCATTTTGATAGGCGGCAGCGAAATCCTTAATGTAAGCCCGGGTAGTGGCGATCATGTCAGTGACGGCATGGTCATCACCGTCGGGCCGTCGGTGGCCACTGACGATCATCCGGGGATTGAGGCCCTCCACAAGGTCCACTGTTTCCAGCCAGTCCTCCCATTCTGCCGGCGTGGAGAGTCCGAGCATTGGATGGATTTCGTTATAGATTGAGTCGCCTGCCACCACAAGGCCGATGTCGGGCACATGGACCACGGTGGTTGGGTTGATGTCAGCCTGCTTCACCTCAATGATCTCCACCAGCGCCCCGTCGACATGCAGTGTGTGGCCTTCAAGGGGCTCGGGAAGGGGCCCGGGCGTCACGCAGGCGTCGCCGAACAACAGATCCCACTGAACCCGCTGTTGCTCCATTGATTCCTTGATGGCCTCCACTACGTGGGGAAGCGCCACGGCTTTTGCTTCGGGGAAGCGCTCCAGGAGCGGTCCAAAGCCCAGATAGTGGTCGGCATGCGCATGGGTCAGGTAGATCGTGGTGAGTTTCTTTCCCGAGCGCTCGATCAGGTCCCCGAGATCCTGGACGTCCTCTTTGAGGAATAGCGCGTCAACGAGGATTGCCTCCGTAGGGCCGCTGATAAGAGTGGCCGTGGTGGGGGAGAAAGTACCAGTTGGGATGCCGGGGAACTCGCGGACCGGGATCTCGGGCCAACGGCCGCAGTAGACCGTCGCACGGACCGGCGGGCTCAGCTTCGAGGAGCGGATTTTGTTGCTCATGATGACCTCCAGAGTGGTTGGCGGCTCCGAACGAGGCGCCACAGTTGCCACGCTACGGATGAACAACGAGGTCCCCATAGGAAAACCGCGTCCCTCAGTCGCATATGTGCGCCAGGGTCAGCCGTAGGAGCAGGGGGCAGTTCAATTCAACGAGGCGCAGTTGTACATCACCTTGACGCGCTGGTCCCAATGCGGCAGCCACGAGCGGCTCTACGGTGATGAAGATCACGATTGCAGGGCTGCTAATCCTGCAAATGGGTCCGTCGTCAACCATGCAAAACCTACAAAGGAGAAGGAGGAGCCTGGAATGCCATTCTGGGAGATTTACACACCCGAGGACGCTTTCACCGATGAGGACAAGGAAGCGCTGACAGAGAAAATCACCTCGATCTATGAATTGGTTAATCTGCCGAAGTTCTACGTAGTGGTCGTGTTCCACAAGATGCCCCGCAACAGCATCTACGTCGGAGGCGAAGCCGCAAACAACTTCATACGCATCCGCGTTGACCACATCGCCCGCGCCATGAACGAGGACATGCTCGTGAATGGGATGCCCGCGGGAAGCTTCACCACCGAACAGATTAGGGCGTACTTCCACAACCTGGCCGAGGAGATGCTGGCGCCCTTCGTGAAAGAGCGCGGCTACGACTGGGAGATTCACGTCGACGAAACTCCTGAGGATCTTTGGCGTGTGCAAGGCCTCGTCCCGCCACCCGGAGAATCGGACTTTGAGAGGCTCTGGCGCAAGGAGAACCGTCCCGTCCCGTACTACTGAGCAGGCCAACAGGACTGCGACTGACCCACCAACTGCCGACGAGTTAGATCAGGAAACACTTGTGAAAAATAGTGAAGCATTCGTGAGAAGAGATATTGAATTCAAGACAGAGGACGGAACCGTTCTTCGTGGCTATCTACATGCAGAACCGAACGTGGCCGCCCCCTGCATCGTCATGGCCCATGGATTCGGCGGGATAAAAGAGCACATCGACCACTACGCGGCGGCCTTCGCGGCATCCGGTTTCACCGTCATTGTCTACGACCACCGAGGCTTTGGCACCTCAGAGGGCAAGCTCCGCCATGAGGTTGACCCCTATGTCCAGATGGCGGACTGGCGGGACGTGATCACGCAAGCTACAGAACTTCCCGAGGTTGACGCCGCGACCGGAGTTGGTCTCTGGGGATCCAGCTTTGCAGGAGGGCTCGCCATGGTGATCGGCGCCAACGACCACAGGGTCCGTTGTGTCGTTGCCCAGATTCCGCAGGTAAGCGGGCACTTGAACAGCCGGCAGATGTTCAGCGTTGAGCAGAGAGCCGAACTCGAACGGCGCCTCGCGGCAGACCGCCGCGGCCGCATCGCCGGAGAAGCGCCTGAAATGATTCCGGTCTTCTCGTCGGACCCCAACACGCTCTGTGCCCTTCCTCCGAGCGTTGAGCAGGACTTTATCGACTTCGCTCTCCAGGATTCGCCGTCGTGGAGCAACGAGGTGACGCTACGATCGGTAGCCCACTTGCTGGAGTTCGAACCAGCCGGATGGATTCCTCACTTGGCACCGAAGCCCTTGCTGATGATCGTGGGTCGGGCTGATACCTGCACCTTCCCGGAAGTCCAGCTGGCAGCATTCGAGTCCGCGCGTCATCCGAAGCAGGTTCTCGTCCATGAAGGCGGCCACTTCGACACCTACACGGACCACTTCGAGCAATCCAGCGAAGCCGCTACTTCCTGGTTCTTGGAGCACCTGCGCGATGGCGAAGAGTTCCCCTCAATGGCCGCTGTTCCAGCAGAGGTTGGCGCTGGATAGGCATTAGTAGATCACGCAGCCTCCGCGTTAAACCACGCAACTGGACTTGGCCGGAGTGCGCCTGAACCGCGCACCGTACAACGAGGCGCAGTTGTACATCACCTTGACGCCCTGGTCCCAATCCGGCAGTCACGAGCGGCTCTACGGTGATGAAGATCACGATTGCAGCGCTGCTAAGCCTGCGACGGGGTCCACGGTCACCCATGCAACACCTACAAAGGAGAAGGAGGAGCCTGGAATGCCATTCTGGGAGATTTACACACCCGAGGACGCTTTTACCGATGAGGACAAGGAGGCGTTGACTCAAGGAATAACGTCGATCTACTACGATTTGGTCGATCTGCCGAAGTTTTACGTCGTCGTCGTCTTTCACGAGATGCCCCGCAACAGCATCTACGTCGGAGGCGAAGCGGCGAACAATTTCATACGAATCCGCCTTGACCACATTGCCCGTAAAACAGTTGACTACATCGAGCACCACACGCACAAGAAAACGATGGTCAACGGAATCGCCCTCGGAAGCTTGACCTCGGAACAGATCCGGGCAGACTTCCACGAGAAGGTAGAGGAGGTCCTTGTGCCGTTCGTAAAAGAGCGCGGCTACGACTGGGAGATTCACGTCGACGAAACTCCTGAAGACCTTTGGCGGGTTCAAGGCCTCGTTCCGCCACCTGGATGGTCCGAGTTCGAAGAGCTCTGGCGCAAAGAAAACCGTCCCGTTCCCTATTACTGAGCAGCCGATTTCCAAGCAGGTTCCTGCAACATCGCCTGCTCGGGAATCACTAACAGTTCAGGCAAAATGCTCGGCCGGGTTCCCGGTCGAGCATTTTTGCTTGCGGCAGGGAAGAACCAGATAGGTGCGATATTGCGGATGTCGCTGATGAAATGGTGCTGAGCATGCCATGGCCCGGCAGGATGCCCGTAGACATAAGCAAACTATTGTTACTTCTGTCACTCTCTGATAGGTTCAGCTGCTGTGGAAACGATGATGTTTAACCCCGGTAGCAATGTTCAACTCGAGATTCTCGCGTCCGGCCCTCCGGGCGGGATCCGACCCCGTTCTGCTTTTCTTTTTGTGCATGGCCTCGGCCATGACGCCACGTGCTGGCACAACTGGATGCACGCAGCCTCCGAGGATGGCTATGCGGCGTACGCGGTCTCGCTCAGGGGTCACGGCGGCAGCGGAGGAAGCCTCCGTTCGGCGCGGCTGAAGGATTATGTTGAAGACGTCCTTCGCGCGGTCGAGGCTGTCGATGCTGATGAGCTCGTCTTAGTTGGTCACTCGCTCGGTGGCCTGCTGGTGCAGCGCGTGTTGGCGCTGCAGCCGGCGAAGGTGAGCGCGGGCGTCCTTGTTGGCTCCATCACTTCCGGTCCGGCCTTCGGGACGGTTTTTTCGGTGCTGAGAAGCCATCCCTGGCAAGCGATGCGGTTTCTCGCGGGTCGAAGCATTCGGCTGCCGCCGGACATGTTGTTCGAGCGAATGGGCACTGAAGAGGCGGGGGAGATTTCCCGATCCCTTTGCGGCGAGTCGCCCTGGGTCCAGTACCAACTGCTTTTCCACCTTCCGGCGAGGATGAAGTCTGAATATCCACTTCTGTCCGTTTACAGCAAGCACGACCGAATGGTGCCAGTGCGGTCAGCGCGCGTAACCGCGCGGCGCTACGGCGCCGATGTGCGGGAACTCGCCGGGATCGGACATGACATGATGCTCGACGGCGGCTGGGAAGAGTCCTGGAGTGTGATCAGTGACTGGCTGAAGGCGCAGCGGGTCGAAGCCGTCTCCCGGACGGTAAGGCCAGCAGATTGAGTACCGAAAAACCATTGCTTGAAAGAGTCGTATAGCCTAAGCTTCTTTCAATCGCAGAGTTCATCTTGTGTCCCCGATCACACTTTAGGGTTCGGTTGCCATGAGCACGGCGCAAGTGAACAACCTAGACGGTAATCTCCCACGGAAGACTGCGTGCCCCGATCCACGAGCACTACGAGCTTCGCATCAGCTCACGCACGCCAACGACGGCGTGCATTAGAAAGGCGAACTACATGGCAATTGCCAACGAGGCGTCAAAGATGACCAGCCTCAGGACCCCGGGATCCTCCCGTTTGACCGTTCAGGAAATACTCAATGAAGCGCCACTTGGCAACAGGAGACGCGTAATCATCCTGCTCGGGTTCCTGACCATGACCCTGGAAGGAGTTGAAATCGGCCTGTGGGGATTCATTTACCCACAAATAGTCACCCAGTGGGCTACCTCCCTGGCAACAGTCACCACCATGGTGACGCTGGGAGTTGTGGGCCTCACCGTCGGTTCAATGGTTGCCGGCCCGCTATCGGACCAGATCGGCCGAAGGCTCCCGATTATCGTAGGCACGGCAGGATTCGGGCTGGCCACCTTAGGCGGTGCCCTGGCACAAAACGACCTCACGTTGGGAATCTTCCGGGTGGTGGCATGCTTGTTCCTCGGAGCTGTGATGCCCCTGGTCATCACGCTCGTTGCCGAGTTCGCGCCTGAAAAGCGTAAGGCCGCCATTGTGGCCATCACGTTCACCGGTTTCCCGTTGGGGACAGTCATCACCGGCTTCCTGGCATCCACCATTCTTCCCACCCTGGGCTGGCAGTGGCTGCTCGGAACCGGAACAGTCCTGGCATTGATTCTCCTGCCCGCACTGGTGTGGGGCCTTCCGGAATCAACGGTGTTTATGATTCGAAGGGGAGGCCGGACTGAAAACGTGACGAAGGTACTGAGTGCCGTTATCCCCGGCTTTGACATGAGCACAGTGGATCTGATGGGCGCACCGCAGGCTGGCGCCGCAAAGCCGGTTGGAGGTGTAAGGGCGGTACTGTCCAAGAAACTTGTGGTGGTATCGCTGCTCATCTGGCTTTGCTACTTCATCTGCGCCGCAGTGGTTTATATGTTCCTTAACTACCTGCCGCTGATCGTCAAGCAGCTCAATATCGACGCCGCAGGTACCGGCAATGTGGTGTCCATGTTCGGCATCGGTGGTGTGATCGGAGCCTTGGCTATCGGTTTTGCCATGGAGAAGCTGGGCAAATATGTATCCCTCGGTGCCGCTTTCACGCTGGCCGCTGTAGCGGCTTGGATCCTTGCATCCGTCAACCTGACCTTGCCCCTGCTGCTTGTTCTGGGCTTCACCATCGGCGTTGTGCTGGTGGGTGCCAACAGCGGCATGAACGCACTGAGCACATCGGTTTTCCCCACTGAAGCCCGCGCAACCGGCGTGTCATGGATGCACAGCTTCGGCAAGGCCGGCTCCATCGTCAGCGGTCTGTTGGGTGGCGTGATGCTGGGTGCGGGATGGGGCGTGGACCAGATCTTCTTCGCCCTGGCTATTCCGCTCCTGGCGGGAGCCGCGGCCGTGGGGACAGTCAAGGCGATGAGCACCCGCCGTTCACGTTCCGACTCATAAGAAGGGGCTGCATCTACGGACGCTGATCGTCACCGGGTTACCTGTCGGCAGCGACCCTGCATACCAATTCGAGCCACCTTGCTCCTGCTCCGGAGCAAGGTGGCTCGACTGTTTGCCGGTTCAACAGGAGGGGAAGGTTCGGTGACTTCCGGGCGGGGGGACTGTCACGCCTCCAGGCGTAGTTCGCGGGCAGCGCCTCCGGCACGTGCCGACGGGAGAGCGAATGGCGTCCCGGAACCAAAAGCTGCCCGGGGTCGATTTATCCCGTGCCGCAGTCATGCCCCGCTGACGAGTACCCTGAACGCGGAAAGGACCTCCGAGTGGAGCTGGACTCTCTACAAGTCCCACTCCACCCGAAGGTCCTTCCTTGCCGCCCCTGCACGCCGCAATCGTTTCCCACAACTCAAGGGCCCGACGTCGAACATCCAGTTGGGCGCCTCCGCGCGGACTTGCTGTTACGGCCGCGCGGAAGCGTCAGCGCGGCTTCTTGGCTGGCGAACCGTAGATGAGCGTCCGTATTCCGGTACCAAGAACAAAGGCCGTAGCAACGCCCAAGAGGCCCCAGGAAATGAGTTCCGAGCCGGCGACGTCGACGGTCCTGAGCCACTTGATGCCATAGTTCGCCGACGTTGACACCGGAAAGGTGAAGATCCAGAACGTCAGCGAAAACGGCAGTCTGGCGTACTGGGGAATCAGAACGACCTGCATCAAAATCATCATGAGGAGGATCCCCGTGAGTCCTGTCTGGATGATTCCGGCACCCTCCGGGCGGATGACTATCCAGGCGACGCAGGCCGTTGCGGGGGCGGCCACATACGCGGCCAGGACGGGCTTCAACTCGTCCGGCATCTGAATCCCCGCCATGAAGCGCACCGTCACCACCGTTCCAATCACCAGCCAGAAAAAAGCGCCGGTTCCCCACGCAGCGATCGCCGCTTGGGGCCAACCCATGGTGGAGAAGCCGATGCTGGCGATGAAGGGACCTGCGGCAACGGGAAGCAGGTAACCCGGGTGGACCCATTCCAGGGTCACTCCGCCGGTCACCCATTGGGCCAGGAGTCTTGCTCCGAGCAGCGTGAGACCGATGACGAAGCACAGGCACAGCACGGACCAGAACACCTTGTTGTATTCGATGTAGTGACTGCTCAGGAGGATGCCCACCAGGGGAATGAAGGATACAGACGGGCCGTTTCCGGGGTGTCGCAGTTCTTTGTCGAAGTGTCCCTTGGACCCGTATCGGAAACTGTTTGCCAGGTACCGGAGAAGCAGGACGGACCAGATGCCGGCACTGACCCCGTAAAAGACCTCCGCTGGCCACGCAGGGGCGTGAAGCGTCAAGCGGCCCGCCTGCCAGGCGCCTCCCAGCCCCGCGATGCCCAGGGGAATGGCGAACAGGTTGAAGGGGTGCGTCGGAGGCTTTGCAGGAGGTTCACGCTGGGGAGGCGGTGGTTCAGTGACGAGACCGGGCAACCGCGCTTCCGAAGCCGTCGCAACGCTCCCTATCGTGGGCGCCTGTCTGCTGGTCAACTGAGCAGTTTCATGGCCGCACCCCACAACGCACCGGGGTTTATCCGGTCAGGATGAAGGGCAAGCATTGCGGAGAAGAACTCCTCCGGCGTCGGTTCCTCGGCCAGGAGCTTTGATGCGTCCAAAAGGTACCTTCGGGTCTCCTGGATCTGTCCGGGCAGATCGGGCAATGCGGGATTCTTGTGCCCGGCCACAACGAACTTCGGCTCCAGGCTCTCAGCGATATCAATCGCCCGCATCCAGGCTTCGAGACCCCCGTCCTGGGACTCGGTCAGGTAGGGGTGGACCCCGTTATAGACGGCGTCCCCGGCTACCAGAAGCCCGATGGCGGGAACGAAGAGCATGGTGGTGTTGTCGGTGTCGGTATGGCCCACTTCAATGATCTGCAGTTCATTGCCCTCCAGTTCAAACGAGCCATTGTCCACTGGCTGAGTCACTGTTGTGGTGGGCGGAATCTGGTCCGGGAAGATCGAGTCCCAGAAGGAGGAACGGAACTCCGAGGAGCCGTGCATGGCCATTTCCTGGAGCGTGCCCGGGGTTGCCAGTACCGTGACCCCCGGAAACCGTTCGACCAAGGGACCTGCGCCGAACCAGTGGTCGCCGTGGCCGTGGGTGATGTAGATGTGGCTAAGTGTCTTCCCTGAGGCTTCGATCCAGTCCCCGACCCTCGTTGTCTGGTCAACCGTCATCGGAGGGTCAACCAGCACCGCGTTCTCCTGTCCGGAGATCAGCGTGGAGGACAGCGGGGACCAGATGCGGGGGTCACCGTTGGGAAGTGTCCCTCGTCCTGTTTGAGGCAGGGTGCCGGAGACAAATACGTCGTAAACCAGCTCGGTTGTGGGTTCCATAATATGCGTCACTTCCCTGAAGTTTGTGGTGGTTTAGAGGTGCAGCAAGAACCAATCGAGGGCGGCAGAGCTTGATTCTTCGAAGTTTTCTACGTAAGGCTCGAAGTGCCCTCCCGGAAGCATCACGAGCGATTTGGGCTCCTGGGCCTGTTCGTAGGCTTCGAGGGCCAAGTCCGTGCCAGTCAGTTCATCGTCAGCGGCCACGATGAAGAGCAGCGGCTTCGGGGACACCCTTGACGCCCAGACTCCCGGTTCGTAGAGGCGCGCTGCCCGGGTGGATTGCAAGGTGACGGTGTTGTCCCAGCCGTATTGTTCCGGGCCGGGCTGCGTGTAGAAGCGCAGGGCGGAGGGAAGCCGGTACGCTGCCGGCTGGGCTGGATCGCTGCTCACCACTGCGATCATCCTGGGTGCCTTACCAGCAGCCTGGTCCCGTTCGTCGTCGACGAAGGACTGTTCCAGCGCCGTTCTGGCGTCGCCTAGGGCGCGGCGGGAACCGGCCACATGGCCGTTGATCGCGGGCACTTGGGATACGACTGCTTTGAGCCGCTGTTCCGTTGCTCCCAGAACCAGGGCGTGCCCGCCGGAGTAGCTGGACCCCCACAAGCCTATGCGGGACGCGTCTACTTCAGGCCTGCCCTCGAGGTAGGTCACCGCACGACGCCAGTCCTTGATCTGCTGCCATGGATTGATGTCGTGACGGATTTCTCCCTCGCTGGCGCCGAAATTCCGGTGGTCGTGGACCAGGACCACAAACCCGTTGTCGGCAAAGCGGGAGGCATAGGCCGCGAGCCCGTGGGCGCGTGTGCCGGCATAGCCGTGGGCCATGGTGATGGCGGGATGGGGCCCTGGCCCATCCGGGATGTAGAGCCAAGCGCGGAGCGTGATGCCCCCATCGGCCGTGAATTCAACATCCAGTCGTTCTGCCATGAGTCTCTCTTTTCTTTCCAGTGCCCCCCGGACGGGCAGGGTGAAACCGCGGGAGCAACGCCGCGCGCCGCGGGAATTTGTGACGTGTGGTTGAAGGGGGTAAAGATGTGAAATAAGCGTACAGCTTTAGGCTCTGTCCTGCAACGAGTTTTTCGCGTATGCTCCTGTCACGGTCGCGAGCCGGCCGCCCACCCCAGATTTCTTCACCAATGCACGACGAAAGGCAGAAGCATGGCAAGCAGCTTCATCTACGACGGGATCCGTACCCCCTTCGGAAAATTCGGTAAGTCATTGGCCAGCGTTCGCCCCGACGATTTGGCCTCCCATGTGGTCCGCGAAGTGTTGGACAGGCAGCCCGGGCTGGACGCGGACAGGATTGACGAGGTGATCCTGGGCAACGCCAATGGCGCTGGAGAGGATAACCGCAATGTGGCACGCATGGCTGCGCTGCTCGCCGGGCTTCCGACGTCGGTACCTGGCGTCACGGTCAATCGACTGTGCGGCTCCGGACTTGAGGCTGCCATCCAGGCAAGCCGTGCCGTGGAAATCGGGGATGCGGAGCTGATTGTTGCCGGGGGCGTTGAATCGATGAGCAGGGCGCCCTGGATCCTGGCAAAACCCGAGCGGGCGTACCCGGCCGGCCCTGAAACCCTGCACAGTTCGACGCTGGGCTGGCGTATGGTCAACCCCCGGATGAACGAGGCCTGGACTATCTCCAATGGCGAGACGGCTGAAATCCTGGCCGACAAGTTTGGCATATCAAGGACCGAGCAGGACCAGTTTGCCGTGAGAAGCCATAGCTTGGCTGCCAGGGCATGGTCCGAGGGCATCTACGACGACGAAGTTGTGCCCCATCCGGATTCGGCGCTCCGCACCGACGAGGGCGTTCGACCCAGCACCTCCGAGGTGGCCCTGGCTGGGCTGGAGCCGGCGTTCCGTGACGGTGGCTCGGTAACGGCGGGCAATTCCTCGCCGCTCAATGATGGGGCGGCGGCCATGCTCATCGGCCGTGAAGGTGCCCTGGAAACGGAACCTCTGGCTCGCATCGTTTCACGCGGGGTGGCTGGCAACGATCCAAACATTTTCGGCATTGCGCCTGTGGAGGCTGCCAATCAGGCCTTGGCGCGGGCAGGGAAAACCTGGGCAGACGTGGACGTCGTGGAGCTCAACGAAGCGTTCGCCGCCCAAAGTTTGGCGTGCCTCCGGCTTTGGCCTGACCTGGACCCGGAGAAGGTGAATATCCATGGTGGAGCGTTGGCGCTGGGCCACCCGTTGGGGGCGTCCGGGTCCCGCATTCTTATACACCTGGCGCGCGAGCTGAAACGTCGTGGAGCCGGTGTAGGCGTTGCTGCCATTTGCATCGGCGTCGGTCAGGGGCTTGCCGTCGTTCTGGAGCGATAGCTGCCGGCCCTGCTCGCGGCCGGTTGCACCATTTAGCGCGTTTTGGAATTCTGAATCAACACTATTGTCTGAAATAGGTAAAGCAGATAAGCTTACTTCAGCCGACTTTCACTAGGCTCCAAAACTTCCCACCACCGCAGGCCGCGCCGATGCAGCCTCAGGTCGCGTTTCTTCAACAGGAACGCCCCCACACTGACGAGGAAAGATAAAGGCTCTCCATGATCATCAATAGTGCGGATC
Source organism: Arthrobacter celericrescens (assembly GCF_003614925.1). Lineage (GTDB taxonomy): Bacteria > Actinomycetota > Actinomycetes > Actinomycetales > Micrococcaceae > Arthrobacter > Arthrobacter celericrescens. The sequence goes on along the minus strand of NZ_QYLP01000031.1, from coordinate 24,441 downwards.
TCGACGCCGTCGACTCCTACAAACTCCTCATCGGAAGCATCATTCCCAGGGCTATCGCCTGGGTGAGCACCGTCTCTCCCGAAGGGGTGGCCAATCTTGCGCCCATTTCCTTCTTCACGGCGGTGGGACGAAAGCCGCCCATGGTGTCCATCTCGCTGCAGCCCCGCTCAGACGGCAAGACCCTCAAGGACACGTTCGTCAACATTCGCGAAACGGGAAACTTTGTGGTCAACGTGGCGACGCTTCCACAGGCACACGCCCTGCACTCCTCGGCCTTCGAATTTCCCTCGGGTGTCGACGAGTTTGAGGCAGTGGGGCTTGAAAAAGAGGCTTCACAAGCCGTGTCCGCGCCCAGGATCAAAGACGCCCCCATCGCAATGGAATGCATCGTTAACCGCATCATCCCTGTGGGCGAGATGAACGATCACGTGGTCTGGGGCGAAGTTGTCCGTTTCCACGTCAAAGACGAGCTTTACCTGGAACGAGGCCGGATTGATACGGCAGCAGTTACCGCCGTCGGGCGGTTGGCGGCTGAGTACACCCTGGTTGAAAACGTGTTCACCACACCCCTTGAGGACGAACTCCTCAAGGCCAAGCACAAACAACGCATGGCACGGCTGGACGGTCAGCCGAATGACTGGTCACCCATCAACACAGCAGCCTGGTCCCCATCCGGCTCGACCCTCACCAAGGAGCAGTAGATGAGCACTGTAATGGAGCAGTTGCAGAAGCAAGACCCGTCGTTGACAACCACTGGCAGCGGCGACGTGGCCGTGCTTTTCATCCACGGTTTCCTGGATGACCAGAGTGTCTGGGACGACGTCGTCTCCGAACTCGCCTCGGCAAACGCCCAGTTTTTGAGGCTGGACCTCGCGGGGATGGGGGACCGGAGCGGGGACGAAGGCCCGTACAGCCTGGTGCGATATGCCGACGACGTCGCTCGCGTCGTGGCGGGTCTGGAAAGGCCCGTCGTGCTCGTCGCGCAAAGCATGGGAACGCTCGTGGCCGAACTCGTGGGTGTTCGCCATCCAGACAAGGTGCTGGGCGCAGTATTTGTTACGCCTGTTCCCTTGGGCGGGACGCACCTTCCTGAGGAAGCTGTCACCTCCTTCCGGCAGCTCGGTGGGGACGTAGAAGCACAGCGCGGGGTTCGAATGTATCTGGGCGGCGGGCTGAACGAAGCCCGGCTGGACAAGCTCACCCATATAGGTAGCCGCATCCGCCCGGAAGTGGTGACCCACCTCGTTGACTGCTGGAACGAGGGGATCCCGGACGCCCCTGAGAAGAGCGAATTTGGCTCACCTGTATTAATAATCCGCGGTGAAGCGGACGGTTTCGCCACCGCTGAACTTGTGTCTTCAGCGGTTGCCCCGCGCTTCCAGTATGTGAAGGAGGAAGTACTCAGCGGGGCAGGCCACTGGCCTCACGTCCAGCAGCCCCAGAACGTGGCCGGACTCATCGGTCGGTTCCTCAAAGAAGTTTCCGAAGCCTCTGCCACTACCTCTGATGAAGCAGGCGTCCAAGGCTGGATAAACGCCTTTGCCAGCAAATCCGCGGACGACTTTGGCGAGGCCTTCCACCGCGACGTTGTCCTTGAGGCGTCCGTCATCCGGTCGCCGATCACCGGCCGGGAGAACGTGAAAGCGGTAATGAGCGCCGCCAGCTCTATTTACGAATCCTTGGAGTTCACCCATCAAACCGTCAATGGGCTGCGCACCTACCTTGAATGGCAGGCCACCGCGTTCAGCGGTCTCAAAATCAACGGAGTCACTATCCTCACCAAGGACGAAGCCGGCCAGATCGTCTCGGCCGCCATCCACCATCGCCCGCTGGACGCAGCGCTCCGGTTTTCGGCTGAACTGGGGACACGCCTCGGGAAGTCCGTGGGCGATGAATCCCGCTTCTACTCCGCCGACTGATTCCTTCGGATTCAGCTGGTTCGCAACTACTTTCTAGCGAAAGGGCTTATGCCAATGACCCACCTTACGTTCTCGGTCCACAATCAGACTGCCACCATCGTCCTGGACAATCCGCCCCAGAACCGAATCGACCTTGAGATGGCGGACGAACTTTCCGAAGCCATAACCGCCATAGGCAGTAGCGACGCCCGTGTGGTGATTATTCGGGCTGAAGGCGCGGACTTCAGCTTCGGAGGGGACATTATGACGTGGCCGGGCGCGGAAACGCGGGAGTTGCGTGCCTTGTTTGAACGCTACATGTCAGTCTTCAACCAGTTGGAGCAGCTGCCAATGCCGGTGATTGCCGAAGTCCAGGGCCTTTGCTTTGGAGGAGGGTTTGAACTCGCCTTGCGAGCTGACCTCATTTTCGCAGCAGAATCAGCGGAGTTCGGGCATCCAGAGCAAACTCTTGGCATCGTTACGCTGTTGGGTGGCATCTATCGGGTCGCCGAAAGGGCAGGAAAGACCCGGGCAGCAGAATGGGCGATGACTTCGGAGAAAGTATCCGCTTCGGAAATGAACCGTGCAGGAGTCGTGAACCGCGTCGTTTCCGTCGACAAGCTCACCGAAGAAGTCTTGGCGTTTGCCCAACGGATCGCTACCGGAGCCACACAGGCATACGCTGCGCACAAGGCACTGCTGAGAACCTGGTCGTTGGGTGGCGTCGCTGCGGCGGACCAAGCGATGTTCGATATTGCCATGCCGTTGTTTGATCGCGAAGACACCCAAGCCGGGTTGAAATCGGCCGTGGAGGCACTGGAAGCAGGACGGCCACGGCCTGTGTTGGAATTTCAAGGCCGCTAATCGCACTTAACATGGTAGATGGCCAGGGGTGCCCTGGAAGTCGGCGAGAGGGATGCAGTGAGCGACTGGAACGCGACGCAACGCTATGACATGGAAAGTGCTCCTGGAGGGCTGGGTTTTGTGCATGACCTGCTCAACACGAAATCCGCTGGAAAGCCTCGAAGGACCGATTTGTTGCTTGATCTCGGGCTTGCCCAGGATTGGCTGGATGCTGGTCTGGAACAGTGGGCACTGGCCACCGGCCGGCGTTATGTCGAAGTCAAACTTACGGAACGCGACCTGGAACACCTGCGGTACTTTCGTGACGAACTTGCCAGCACGCTAAACGCCGGAGGCGACCCTGACGCCGTCGTTGATTCAGACATCGACGCATTGCCCACAGTCTGGACGACCGCCACATCCCTGAGGCTCAAATCGAATGGCGAGATCCAGGCTGAACCACAGGGAGCCGGAGCCGGGCATATTGAATCCCTGACAATGACAGAGATTTTCCAGGCCCAACTCGCAGGGACCTGGCACCGGCTCAAACTGTGCCGAAGCGAAAAATGCAGGGTTGCGTTCTTTGATCGCTCACGCAACAACAGCGGCGTGTGGCATGACGTAAAAATCTGCGGAAACCCGGCGAATCTCCGGGCACACCGGGCCCGAAAACTTGAATCAAGGCTCGTGAATTGACTCCCATTTCTGTTCGTTCATGAACAATGGGCAGAAGGGGTCTTTTCGTTCACCGGGCTACCAACCCCACTAAGGACCTCAATGCAGGCTTTACCTCCCAATCATTCCGCCCGAATCACTGAGTACGCGCATTCTGACAGGCTGGTTACGGCCGAATGGCTTGTACGGCACATGGCCGATGACAGACTGGTCATCGTGGAGTCTGACGAGGATCCGCTTCTTTATGAACTGGGCCACATTCCGTCGGCCGTCAAAATTGATTGGCATACAGATCTGAACGATCCTGTTATCCGCGACTATTTGACAGGGCGGGAATTTGCCAATCTTATGACGTCCAGGGGTATTTCTCGGGACAGCACCGTTGTCATTTATGGTGACAAGCACAACTGGTGGGCTGCCTATACCCTGTGGGTGTTCCGGCTCTTTGGCCATCCTGACGTCCGCTTGCTCGACGGCGGGCGGGAAACGTGGATCTCTGAAGGGCGTCCCCTTGAGACGTCGGTGCCGGCCGCCAAGACCGCAGTGTCCTATCCGGTAGTCATGCGCGATGACTCGTCCATCCGGGCGTTCAAGGATGACGTCCAGAAACACCTCGGCCTATCGCTCATCGACATCCGCAGCCCTGAGGAGTACACGGGTGAGCGGACTTCAATTCCCGATTACCCGCAGGAGGGGGTCCTTCGTGGCGGGCATATCCCTGGGGCTCGCAATGTCCCGTGGGCGCGGGCTGTTTCCGAAGACGGGACGTTCCGGCCGCGGAGGGAACTCGAGGAGATCTACTTCAATGAAGTAGGCCTGCGAGCCGACGATGAAGTTACCACCTACTGCCGCATTGGCGAGCGGTCAAGCCATTCGTGGTTCGCCCTGACTTTCCTGCTGGGCATGGACAGGGTGAGGAACTACGACGGCTCATGGACCGAGTGGGGCAATGCCGTACGGGCTCCGATAGCTGTAGGCCATTGAAGGTCCTGTTTGGGTAAGTGGTTCAGCCACTGCTCGGCCGGAGCTTAGATGGCCGGTCTACGCCAGGGCCTCCATCCTCGGCACCGAAACTCTCACCGGGACGGCTAGGCAGGAGGCGAAAGGAGCCGTAGGAGTCGTGTGAAGCCGAACCTCCGGCAGAAATAGCTGCCTTCGGGGACATTCGCGCCTATCTCAGAAGGTCGATGTTGGATATTCGGTCCTCGGGCTGGTGCAAGGTCCAGGCACAGTCCTCCGAGTCCAGGCTCAAACTCGTTATGGTGTCCATGACAAGCCGTCAGTGCTCGAAACGGCCGGCGAAGTGTGGTGATCAATCTGCGGAACCATGCGTACGGAACGCTAAGTACCTCGTCCTGCTTCTGCAAGGAATCTGAAGGCGCTCCACGGCCTCGAAACCAATCGGCAGTCCTGCCGGTGTCGGGCTGCGAACGACGGCTGACGTTGCTGTCCCGCTCGGAACACAGCGCGTCCGTTACAAGACAGGCATGCCAACTCCTGACGGTTTGCTCTCTGCTCTTCGGGCAGGAGACCCGCAAATTCTGTGGCGGTCCATTCGGTGCCGTCGAGAATGCTTTTTGCCATATACAAGGTGCCTCCTCGTCTCTTGCTAAATGAAGTTCGAACGGCTATCAATAAGCTCCGCCGCCGGCCACCTCGCGAACGCCGGTATCCCGCGAGCCCGTGTCAGTCACCAGCTTGGACGGAATAAGTTTCGGCACCTCCTTGCGTGCCATCCTTGTTCTGGAGACGATTCGGCCGTCTGAAGGTCATGGGCCGCAGGTAGTCCTGCGGCCCATGACCGGCCTTCAGTTCTGTTATTTCGAGCTGGGTCGTCCGGGGATATGGCTAAGAATGGACTTAGAGAAGCCGCCATCGACGCAGATATCTTGACCGGTGACGTAGCCGGACAGTGGGCTTACGAGAAATTCGATCACGTTGGCGATGTCCATCGGATCTCCTATTCTTGCGAGCGGGATAATTTCCTCCCGTGCCTTCTTGATTTTGGGATCTTCATACATTTTTTCGGTCATCCGAGTGTGGGTCATGCCGGGGGAGACTACGTTGACGCGGATGCCGTCGGGTGCCCATTCCAATGCGAGTGTCTGGGCCAACATTGTCAGTGCGGCCTTGCTTGGGCTGTAGGCGCCGGATCCCGCGTGTGGTTGTTGACCGGACATTGACGAGGTGAAGCAGGCGGCGCCGTGGCTGTCCTTTAGGTGCTGGTAGCTTGCTTTGGCGAGAAGCCATGGGCCGCGCAGGTTGACGGAGAACATTGCGTCCCAGTCTTCAAGGGAGACGTCGCATATGGGTCCGGGGTTGGCGATTCCGGCATTGGCTACCAACGCGTCCAGGCCACCGAATTCTGCAACTGCAGCTTTGACCAGCTGGCTTGGCACGATGGGGTCGCCGAGATCACCCGCCAGTGCGATGGCGGTGCCTCCCATAGCCTGGATTGAACGAACAACCTGCTCTTGGCTGCTGTTTGATTCGTGTCCGCAGACTGCAATCATTGGCTGCTCCCCGCGCGCAAGGGCTGCCTCCGCGAGTCTCAGGGATGCTGCTGCGCCGATTCCGCTGCTTCCGCCACTGACCAAAGCCCTCATTACACAAACTCCTCTTTCAGGTTGTTTCGCATTGAAAATCAGATCTCAACAATGCTGGTTTCTTCCATGCTCGAATAAATTCTTGGTGGAGCCCGGTTTTCGGCGTGAGGAGTTAACTCTCCAGTTCCCATCCGTGGTTCTTGAGGTCCTGCATTGCTTTCGCAAATTCGTGGACCGGATTGTCCTCACGGATGATCTCCAGAACGACATTCCCGACGCCGCACGTGTCCTTGACGGCGTCGCCCAGCCCAGTCCAGTTGATGACTCCCGTGCCGATGGGGTCGTGACCCCAAGTTTCCACGCCGGTGTCGGAAATGTGCACCAGTCCGATGGCCTGGTGATGCTCCCGCAGACTAGCGACGGGATCTTCTCCGATGTAAGCGGCGTTGGCGACGTCGTAGACGATCTTGACGGAATCGTCGTTGATCGTGCTGACGACACCTGCCAAGTCCTGGATTGTGGGAGTGAAGCAGTACGGGGTGTTTTCGAAGAGCAATCGTGTGCCGGCCTGCTTGGCCACCGGGATGAGACTTTCCAGGCTTTCATACATCCATCCGTGGACGCTTTCGAGCGAGGGCGAGATCATAGGACGGCGGGTGCCGGGGGAGATCACAACCTCGGTTACGTCCCAAGCGGCCGCCAAGTCAATTACCGACTTGATGTGATCAATACTTTTGCGGCGCATGCTGGCCCCGGGGCTGGCCAGGTTGATGTCATAGCCGCCAGCGTTCAAGGACCGTATTTTCGCACCGTACCGGCTGAGCCTGTCTTGGACGGCCGTGCGTTCGGAGGTTGTTAACTCATCCGGCCAGCAGTGCGGAGAACTGACTGGAACCTCGAACGTTTTGTAGCCGTTGTCGACAAGCTCGGCTATCGCATCGATCGCCGTCGCTGACCAAAGATATGAAAACGTATTGATAATCATGCTGTTCACGTAGGAGAAGTCCTCTCAATTCCGCGCCATGGAGAAAAAGGCTTCCCTTCATAACGCACGATAAATTTTGAGCTGCGGCCGAGCTGCCGCAACTCCGAGCCGACCGTCTATTTGGAGTGCCGGGAGACGTCGACCATCGACGTCGTGCCCGAAACCAACTGTTCGCCTTCAAGTACCTCAGGGTCTGCGAGTGCCACAGTGGAACGGTCACCGCGGTTGCCGGTCTCCGGCAGCGTGAAGTACACGACGAGGCACAATGCGACGACGACGATCATGTAGACAGCGACGAGCATCGGCTGCCCGGCTCCGACAAATGCGGCAGCGATCAGAGGTGCGGTTCCACCAAAGACGGCAATAACGATCTGATGCGCGAAGCCGATGCCTGATACCCGGACGGAGGCCGGGAACAATTCGGCCTGGATGGTCGGATAGACCGACTGCCAGATGCCGAGAACTACCCACCCGGAGGCCGATACCAGGACGTACACCCAGAAGCCCGGTTGGTTGAGGAGCAGGAGCAAGGGGTAGAAGAGAACGATCATGCCGAGGGCGCCGATGATTGGGAAGATTTTTCGCCGGCCGAGTCGATCAGAGAGTGCGCCGCATGTCGGCACGATAACCACGAGCAGGGCCAGCCCGATAACGCTTCCGGCGAGTGTGGACGAGAGGTCCCGGCCGCTGGTGAGTTTGGCGTACGTGGGGAGGAAGGTGGCCCAGGTGTAGTAGGCCACGGCTGGTGCGGAGAGTGCAGCTGCCTGAAGCAGGGCCTTCGGGTGCTCGCGAAGCAGATCCATCAGGCGCGCCGCAGCGGACTTCTGGTCGACAAGGGCTTCTGCTTCGAATTCGGGGGTTTCTTCAGCCCGGGCCCTCAGGATCAGGCCGACAATGCCGAGGAAGCCGCCCACAACGAAGGGGATGCGCCATCCCCATGCGGCGAGATCGGCGGTGGAGAACGATGACGTCACCATCGCTGCGGCGCCCGTAGCTGCCAGGGTTGCAAGGCCACTTGCCATGTTGGTGAAGGAACCGAACAAGCCTCGCCTGTTCGCTGGAGCGTGTTCGACCATGAACGCAATGGCACTTTGGCCCTCGCTGCCCGCCGAAATGCCCTGGATGACGCGGGCAACCAGGAAGAGGACGGGTGCCGCATAGCCGATGCTCGCAAATGATGGCGTAAGGCCGATGATGAGTGAGCCGAGCGCCATCCCGGAGACGGATAGAGTCAGGATGAGCCGCCGTCCAAAACGATCAGCCAGTGGCGAGATAATGATGCCGCTCAGAGGCCGTACAACAAACCCGACGGCGTATGTCAGGAGTGCGGCGATCAGGGATGCGAACGCGGAGTCGCTGGGGAATATCTGCGACGAGAATACCGCTGCGAGCAGGCCGTAGATGTACCAGTCGTACCACTCGACGAAGTGGCCGATCGTGCCTGCAATCAGGTTGAGGGTGCGGCGCGGATGTTTGGACGTTTCGGGACGCCCCGAAGTGTCGGGACTGCCGACTGCTTCTTTTGAGGTCTTCATTGAACTCTCCATGTTTTCACGTTTAGCGCTGTGGTTATAGTGCTGGATCTGGCACCTGGTGTGCGGGGCCGGCCGCCTTTAAATGCGTCCGACCGGTTGACGAAATGCCAGGGGAGGCGGCCGGCGCGGGGCGGGCGGCGTTGCTTGCTCCTAAGCGAACAAAGCTTTCACAATCCTCCGCAGTCCCGAATGAGATCGGTTGCTGAGATCGGTTGCATTCAACGATACGGATGGAATGTGATCTTTGTCAATGTGCAGTAGCGACGCTTCGGCCCCATGCCAACGCCACTCAGAGCCCGTCGCGAGGCTGCATCAATCGAGGGAAAGCGGTGCCTCGTTGTTGAAGTCCTGAAACTGCACGCCGGACCAGGTGCATTCCAGGCGGCCGTAGGTGGCCCAGTAGTCATCCCAGTGTGCGAGTTTCCAGTTGTCGCGCTCCAAAGCACGCCGGATGAGTCGCGAACGCAGGACGTCTTGCGGCACCCGGACCCGTATCACGGTGATCTCGGGAGAGGGCCAGTGGAAGTCATTTGCCGCACGGGTCAGGTAGTCCGGATCGTCAAAATAGGCCCCGAAGGGGGCATCGAGCACTACGGAGCGGCCGAGGCGCAGGTTTACACCTGCCACATCCATAAGAGTCTCGTATTCAAGGGGCAGCAGATTGGCGCGATAGTAATCGTTGGACTCGCGGTCGGTCGGGTCATGCCCGGTGGCGGCCAGGGCGAATTCGACGAAGCGGCCGCTCACCCGGTCCTTGTCCAGGTAGGTCGCTCGATGCTTCTCAGCCGTTTGTTGGGCGATGGTTGTTTTCCCTGAGCCGGCTGGTCCAATGACGATGAAGACCTGGGGGGACATTATCCGCGGGCCTCTGCTACTGCTGCGAGGAAGGCGCGTGCTGCTTCGGTGACGCGAGTGAAGTCCCCGTCGGGCTGCCATGCCTTGGTTACGTAGCTGCCCACGCCGACGCCTGCCACGCCTGCGGCGAACCACTCGCCCACATTTTCCAGTGTGACGCCACCTGCAGGCATGATCGGCAGGTGCGCCAAGGGTGCCAGCACTGCCTTCGCATAGGCCACCCCGCCGGCCTCGGTGGGGAAGAGCTTGAGGATGTCAGCGCCTGCTTCGGCAGACTCAACGAATTCCGTGGGAGTGTAGGCTCCGCTGATGGTTGGCACCTGATAGCGGTTTGCTGTACGGATCATCGTGGGGTTGAGTTGGGGGCTGACGAGGAACTCGGCGCCGGCGCTAATACACTCGTACGCGGAGTGCTCGTCGAGGACGGTTCCAGCCCCGACGGCCACGCCGCTGGGCCCGTGCTTTGCGGCGAGGCGGCGGATCACCCCAACGGCGCCGGGAATCGACAGGGTGATCTCCAATGCCCGGAAGCCACCCTCGATGGCAGCCTCCGCGACTTTCTCGGCAACCTCGGCGCTCTCAAGCCGCACGATGAGGACAGCCCCGGACTCGTCGATGGTCTGCAGGGTACGAAGTTTTTTATACATGGTGGCCTCTCTCTGCCGGGGGGCGTCTTTTCTCCGGCCACCCCGGCTCTATTGATGTTCCGTTGACAAACTCTCCCACCATCCATAGTGTTATTGCAACCGATCTCAGCAACCGATCTCATACAAGGGGGTATTGCGGTTGACTAAAGTACGAACAATCATTCTTGGTGCTTCCCATTGGCATGTCCCGCTCTGCGCACAGGCCATGGCCGAAGAGCACGATATGGTCGCAGTAGGCGACGATGATGTCTCCCGGGTGCAGGTGCAGAAACTGGCCGAGGGTTGGGGAGCGCCGGTTGAAGCAGACTGGCGGAAACTGGTGGATTTACCCGACATCGGACTCGCATATGTGTTTGGTCCCCACGACGGGATGGCAGAAAAGTGCATGGCCCTGATCGAACGCGGCATTCCGTTCGTGGTGGAAAAGCCATTGGGCACCTCCCTCAGCGAGCTTTCTGCAGTGCGACAAGCCGCCGAAGCAGCAGGCGTACCGGCCACGGTGCCCCTGGTACAGCGCGGCGGCCCCACCGAGAAGTGGCTAGCCAAAGCTGGAAAGCCCAGCTACCAGCGCGCCTCATTTATTGCCGGCCCACCGGCCCGGTATCTCGACAACGCCAATCCCTGGATGCTCGACCCCGTCAAGGTCGGAGGAGGCTGCCTGGCCAACCTGGCCCCGCACTTTGTTGACCTGTTCCTAAGGGGCACCGGCGATTCAGAGGTTCAGGTGCAATCCCGGCTCTCATCGGTTCTTCACGGCCAGGATATTGAGGATCACGCGAGCCTTATCCTCACTACGCCCGAGGGCCGCGAAGCCATCGTGGAAGTCGGCTATGCATTCCCGGGCTCGCCGCTGAAGCGGTACTGCAGCTTCACCTCGGTCGGGGAAGCGGGGTTCGCCGCCGTTGATTCTGACGGCACAGCTACTTTCACGTCGACGGACGGCACCACGGAAGTCGACAAGCTTAATGTCGATAGCGACCCACTCTACGATCCGTTTGTCCGAAGTGTCGCCCGGACGCTGGAAGATGGATTCCGGGGCCTGACAACGCTGGCCCAGCTCGAAGATGTCATGCGCCCCATTTGGCGGGCCTATGACGATCAGCACGGAGGAAGAGAACATGCCTGACTTGAGTATCGACGTCGTCGCTAAAGCCGCCGGTGTTCACCGGTCAACGGTCTCCCGGGCGTTCTCGCGCCCGGAGGCGGTGAAGAGTGAAACACGCGAGCACATCCTCCGGGTCGCCGAGGGACTTGGCTACACGATGAGTCCGCTGGCACAAGCGCTCCGTCGAAAGACCAGCACTATCGTTCCGCTGATCGTGCCCGACATTACGAACCCGTTCTTCGCAGAACTGGCCAAGACGATGACACAGGCAGCTGACGAGCGCGGGTACCAGCTCATGCTATGCGTCACCAATGGCGACCCTGCCAAATCTGATGGCTACTTTACGGCCATGCAGGCGATGTATGCCCCGTTCGGAATCGTGGCACCCTCCACAAAGGTGGACACCGAGGCGCTGAAGCGTTTCGCCTTCGGCCACAAGGTTGTGGTGATTGATCGCGTGGAAGGCGACGACTCCGTTCCAACGGTTACCGTCGACAGCCGCAAAGGAATCATGCTGGCGTTGGATCACCTGCACGGTCTGGGGCACACTTCGATCGGATACGTATCCGGTATCGCCGGGACACACACCGCCCAGGACCGGATGGACGCCTATCTGGAGCTCACCGCCCAAAGCGGCAGCACACCTGTGGTGCTCGACAGCGGGTCAGACCTCGATGCGGGCACGCGAGGTGCGGAGCATTTCCTGGCTATGGACAATCCACCCACAGCGATCATTGCGGCCAACGACATGGTGGCTTTCGCGGTGATTTCGGCGCTCGGCCGAAGTGGCCTTCGGGTACCGGAAGACGTGTCGGTCATCGGGTTTGATGGGCTCGCTCTAGGTGCCCGCTTCAACCCACCACTGACAACTGTGCGGCAGCCAATCGCAGACATGGGACACATCGCCATCGAACTGGCTGAAAAGCAAAATGTTGACGGTTCCGTGGACCATATCGTCCTCGAACCCGAACTTCTGGTCCGCGGCTCTACCTCGGAGCTCCGCAAATGAGCGGGGCGCAAGAGCAGAGGCTTCGGCGTCTGCCGGGGCTCCAGCATACGGACCACGTCGGTTTGACGGTTCCCAACCTTGAAGAAGGCATTCGTTTCTTCGTCGACGTTCTTGGCGCTGAAGAGTTATACCGCTCCGAACGCGGGCCAGACGAAGAGTTCATGCCCACGAACTTTGAAGTCCCGGCAGATGCCAAGCTCACGCTCGCCATGTTGCGGCTGCCACCGAATCTCAATATCGAGCTTTTCGAGTGGAGCAGCGGTGAGCGGCGCCAGACGCCACCGAGGCATTGCGACGCGGGAGGGCACCATCTGTGCTTCGTCGTGGATGACGTCGACGAAGCCATTGCCGTGCTGCAGGAAACACCTGGGGTGCGGGTGCTCGGTGAGCGCAAGGAAGTCGCTGGCGATAGCCCGCGCGTGGCCGGCAACCGCTGGACCTATTTCGTAACTCCCTGGGGCCTGCTGATGGAGATCGTGGATCGATCCCGCGTCCCGGCCCCTCCCCGGCTGGTCGGTCCCGTGGACTGGGCAGCAGCGCCACACACTTCAGAAAGGACATAGAACAATGCGGCTAGCTGGTCACACACTCGGCACCCCGAACCACACGGTTCCCCAAGCACTTAGTCTCTTCCGGGCCGCAGGGCTCGATGCGGCAGAAGTCATCTACCAGGACGACTACAAGTCCGGCTTGCCCTTAGGGGACCGGCACTCCGCGGCGGAGGCGCTCAAAGCGTCAGAAGGCGAAGGCATACCCATCGTGGGACTAACGCCGTACACCACCGCCATCAACTCACTGGACGATGCCGAATGGCGCAAAGCCGTCGACGAATTCCGTGGAGCGATAGATACCGCACAACTGCTCGGGGCTGACCGGGTGCGTGTCTACGCCGGCTCCTGGCACCCCGGAGACACCGACCACGCGGCACGGTGGGGGCAACTGCGCAAGGCCTTGGAGACCCTCGCGCCCGAAGCCCATCAAGCTGGCGTCCGCCTTTGCGTGGAGAACCACTTCGGCACGATGACCCAGACCGCAGCGGACACCGCGGCACTCGTCCGGGAAATTGCCCAGCCGTCCGTCCGCGTGCTCTACGACCAGGCCAACCTGACCTTCACGCACGACGAAAGCTACGAAGAAGCCTTCGCTGTCCAGGGCGACCTGATTGGCCACGTTCACGTCAAAGACCTTGTCTTCACCGACCCGACGGCGACCTTCCGAGCCTCGGAGACGGCCAGGGTCAACGCCTCAGAGCGTGCAGTCCGGTCACGTGTGGTTGGAAGCGGCGTTGTACCGTGGTCCCCGATTCTCGCCGCACTGCTGAAGCACGGCTACGACGACGTATTGAGCATCGAACTTGAATACCGCTGGCACCCGCAAGATCTCCCCAGCCCCGAGGATGGATTCCGGGAATCCGCCGCAGTCCTGCGCGCAATGCTCACTGATCTTGCTGAAGTAAGGAACGCCTGATGAACACCAACCGCCTCCGTGTCGGAGTTATCGGCGCCGGCAACATCGCCACGATTGCGCAGCTGCCCACCCTCGTACAGCGGGACGACGTCGAGTTGGCCGCATTGGTTTCCCGGCGCGAAGATCCGAGCAGCCTTGTCCGGCGCTGGGGCTTCAACGCCGCCTACAAGAGTGTGGAGGAGATGCTTTCCGCGCAGAAATTGGATGCAGTGTTCGTGCTGACCCCGCGCTCCGAGCACGCCCACGCCGTCGAGCTTTGCCTCAACCGCGACGTGGACGTGTTCTGCGAGAAACCGCTTGCCCCAGCGACAAATGAGGCAGAACATCTGGCAGACCTCGCCGACGAGCGCGGACGGATACTCATGGTTGACTTCAACCGACGCTACGCGCCCGTCTACACGGCCGGCCGGGAAGCCTTTGGCGAGAAAGGCGCCACCTTCTGCGTTGCCCAGAAGAACCGCCCTGGATCCGAATACCGTGCGACGTTCGAGAACGCCATCCACATGGTCGATCTCCTGCGCTGGTACTGCGGGGGCGAACCTGAGCACGTGGCCGCCCACGCTGCTGGTGAAGATCCTTGGGAAGAAGACGGAATCGCAGCGACCATCCGCTTCAGCACCGGCAACACCGGCGTCCTGATGGCAGCCCGAACAGCGGGAGCATGGAACGAGAAACTGGACGCCTACGGTGACGGGAAGACCGTCGAAGTCAGGGCGCCCGAGACAGTTTCCACCACCATCAACGGCGTCACTACCTCACGGGAACTCAGCGCCGAAGCGTACGGCTGGGCTACTGCGACAGACACCCTCGGATTCTCAGCCGCCGTTCACCATTTCCTGGACCGGGTGGCCGACAGGGCCCAGCCGTTGACTTCAGGCCGCGAAGCGGTACGCACCCAGCGCCTACTGGATCAGATCCTCGCCGCGGCCGGCCTGCCCACAGAAGAGCAAACCGGGCGCGAATGGGCGAGCCACGCAGTCAACGCAAGCTGAACCAGCCCCAGCCGCCAAAGTTGCACAGGTTTCTGATGCGGGCCCTTTGATAATGGTGGCCTGAGCCGGCCTGTCGGATATAGGGAGATGCCACCATGGCTCTACGTCGCCTGCCTCAGCGTGAACTACGAGTGAAGGCAGCCCGGAGAGGGTCATTGCGCGGGCGTCTCACCGCGCTTGCGGGTATCCTGCTGGTTGCTTTCAGCGCGAGAGAAGCGGTCTCGGCGGTGTCGCCACTCCTTGGTCAAATCCGCACGGACCTTCCTTTTGGAACCGTGTCCATAGGCATCCTGGGTATGCTGCCGACTGCCAGCTTCGCATTGATGGGTTTCCTTGCGCTGCCGCTGCTGCGGCGGATCCAGCTGGAGCACCTCCTACTGGTTTCGATCCTGCTGACAACGTTGGGTCAGCTTGGCCGGGCAGTGGGATCGAACGTCCTGGCATTCTTGGTGTTCACGTGCATCGCCATGCTCGGAATTGGTCTGGTCAATGTTGTGGCGCCGCCTCTCTTGATGAAGTACTTTCCCGACAGAATCGGGAGTCTCGCAGCGCTCCACGTCACTCTCCTGGGTGTCAGCACTGCTGTGGCCGCCCAATTTGCCATTCCCTTGGGAACTCTTTACGGCTGGCGGTTTTCCATCGGTATTTGGGCTGCCCTCAGCGCATTTGCTGCGGTCCCCTGGCTGATTCTCCTTGTGGCCAGACGGTCGGTTGCCCGCTCCGGGACCCGGGCAGCAGACGTTAGACAGCCGCCTCCTGCTAACGGGGTCAAGCCTTGGAGATCATCAATTGGCTGGGGCACTGCACTGGTTTTTGCTGGTTGTTCCAGCAATACTTTTGCGGCGCTCACGTGGCTCCCGGTTGTCTTGGTCGACAGAGGAATGAGCCAGGAAACTGCAGGATCCATGCTGGCACTCTATTCAATCCTTGCTTTGCCGGTCGCTTTGATTGTGCCCATGGTTGTTGTAAGAATGTCACGCCCGCTACCTGTGGCCGTCCTGTTTGTCGGCGCCTTCGCCGTAGGTTACGGAGGCATCATCTTCGCGCCACCAGCTTCGGCGGCGGTGTGGGTCGTCTTTGCCGGCCTCGGCCAAGGCGCCTACTCCTTTGCGTTCACCATGATCAATAAGCGAACGCGAACGCAGTCCTGCTCGGGAAGTCTGTCCGCATTTGCCCAAGGAACAGGCTACGCCCTCGCAAGCGTCGGCCCGTTCCTTTTCGCCCTCCTGCACACCCCAGGGGATGGATGGCTGCCCTCCTTCGGCATGCTTGGTGCCTGGCTCGTGGTGCTTGTGGCAGGGGCCATGATGGTCAACAAGCCACGCATGCTTGAGGATCAGCGCCGGTTCCAAAGCCGGCCTTAACACCGGAGTCCCCGATCCCAGGACCCGAAAACATCAGGCCCTAACGCGCCTTTGTAAGGCACCAACGGTTGGTGACACCGAAAAACGCAACCGATCTTATTGAATTTCCGAATTAACTCAAGGAGACATTTTATGAGCACCTCTTACACCTTAGGCCTGACCTTCGCGGAGCCGACATCATGACGACGGCGGCACGGCCTCCGCGCGTCGCCGTGGTGGGAGCGGCCGGATGGGCAGGATCCCGTCATGCCCGGGCATTCACCAAGGTGGGTGCCAACGTCACCCACCTTGTGGAAAAAGACGAGCGGGCACTCCCGCTGGCCCAGGAGCTGGGAGCGCAGGTGGTGCCCAGCGTCCAGGACCTTCGTCCTGAGCACCTCGACCTGGTCGTCGTCGCATTGCCCACCACTCTGCAACCGGCCATCTGTGCCGATCTGCTGAACAGGGGATTCCGGGTGCTGACGGAAAAGCCCGTAGCAGCAGATGCTGAAGGTGCTGCCATCATGGCATCCGCATCGGGAGTGAACCACCGACTCATGGTGGGGTACACACTCCACCAGCATCCCGCCGTCGAACTTCTCTCCCAGTGGGTCAGAGACAACGATGTAATCGCTGTAAACGTTCGATCGGTCGCCCATAAGGAGAGCATCGACTCGTGGCGTGCTGATCCGAAAGAGGGCGGCGTTGCGGTAGTGAATGGCATTCATGCCATCGAACTGGTGTCTTCGTGGTTCGAGGGTGACCCGAAAGTCCTGGCCACCAGCGCGAGCAGCGGCCTATATGGGTCTCCGGTACCGGAACACGTCGTCTCCACGCTCGAGTTCCCCTCTGGAACGGTGTTCACCTTGCAGACCTACTGGTCTCCCTGGCAGGAACCCCAAGGGCTCAACCAAGGGGATTGGAGCCTGACCATCGATGTTGTGACCACTGGTGGTCGGATGCTTTGGTTCAACGATTCCCTCCACAAGTGGGACCGTGACGGCGGACAACACGAGAGAAACTTCGAGCCCTCCGACCTCTTCCTCCGCCAGGCAGAAGCGGCACTGAGGTTCTGCGGGGGTGAAACACCTGCCGTTACCTTCGCCCAGGCGCTCCGTGCGACGGAAATCGCGGATGCAGTCCAGACAGCGGCAGCCTCCGGCACCCGCGCGATGCCAACCCCTTAACATCATCGAAACCCGAACAAACAAACAACGACCTGCCGAACCGAGCAATACTGAATAGGAAACGACCATGATGCCTACACATCACGCTCCGGCCACACGAGCACTGCGCTCGAGCTGCGCCCAGAACGGAGAGAACCGATGAGCCTCAAAGACCAAGTGGTCCTGGTAACCGGGTCAAGCGGAGGGATCGGTGACGCCGCAGTCACCGCACTCATAGCCGCCGGAGCCATGGTCATCGGTGCCGATCGTTCCCCTAAAGAGGACCAGTCCTTGGAGGCGTTTTACCCCCTCGACATCACCTCAGAACAACAATGCGCCACGGTCATACAGGACATCCAAGCCCAACACGGCCGTGTGGATGTCCTCATCCATGCAGCAGGAGTCCTTGGCCCCACCCCCGACATCATGGCGACAACCACCGAAGAGTTCGACTCCATCCTGAGGATCAACGCCACTGCGACTTTCACCATGGTCCGGGAGACCGCAAAATCCATGCTTGAGACCGGCACAGCCGGCGCGATCGTGGTCCTGTCCTCAGTTGCGGCCAAGGAAGCACGCCTCAACTACCTGCCCTACAACGCGAGCAAGCTCGCCGTGCTGCACATCATGTGGTCCTTTGCCGAACTGCTCGGACCAAACGGTATCTCCGTAAACGCGATCGCACCAGGACCGGTGAACACACCCATGTGGGCGCAATTTGCCCGGGACTCCGGACCTGACGCGGCAGCCAATCGAGCGAAGCGGGCAGCACAACTGCCGATGCGCCGGTTCGCCGAACCCGACGAAGTCGCCCGGGCCATCCTGTTCCTTTCTGACCCCGCCAACCGCTACATCACCGGAGTGTCACTCGATGTGGCCGGCGGGGCACATCTGGGAATCGGAACCTGAAACACCCGACGAGGCCTATCCTTGGCTGGTCGTGGTGTTGTGCCCGTGCCCCACTCAACCGAATATCAGCGCTTCAGGGCTGCTTTCATCCCGAAGACAATTCAGGGAACAGTGATGTGTCCCTGAAATATGAAGGAGACACTCAATGCGCCATCATCACACTGCCCTGCACGTTACGGATATGGACCGCAGCGAGCGCTTTTATGTGGATGGCCTCGGACTAACGCGTTTGGATGCGTGGACGTCGGGGCCATACATCGGAGAACTCTATGGCCGGCCCAACGTCAAGGTGAGAGCCATGCTTCTCGCCACCAGTGACGGATCTTTTCGCCTGGAACTCGCCCATGCCGAGCCGCTCCTGCCGGCCGTCAACCCATCAGAGGCGCAGCCAGGCACGGCTCATCTTGCTTTTACAGATATTGACGTCCGAGAGGTTTACGCCAAGATGACAGCGCTTGGTTACAGCGCTGTATCGGAACCTGTTGCTCCGACCTCAGGCCCCATTGCAGGCGGGTGGCTGGTTTACTTGCTCGACCCTGACGGAAATCGCGTAGAGCTGATTCAGCCGCCAGACTGGCGCCCGAGCGCGGACTCGTAGTTCGCTTAGGTTGCGACGGCAGCCACTGTAAGTTGAGGTCGAGTCTTCTCGACGCCGTGGGTGGGCAGGTTGCATCCTGCCCACCCACATTGCATTTAAGGTCGCAGAACGACGCAAGCGTAAAACATCCTTGGAGCCTGCGCATGACCCGGCAGAAGCCGGGCAAGAAACACAGGCCAGGGCTGCCCGGCCCCCGGGGCGTCAATGGCGGCATTGTTGTTTTGCCTGTAACAGAGAAAAGGCGCCCATGGCGGAGCCGTCATTCAGGTGCAATTGATTTATGTGGGCGGAACGCCGTTGCGTTGTGTCCATGAGCGCGCCTGCTAAGAGAGTGTCCCGTGGTGGCAGTTGCTAGAGAGCGGCAGGAAGGCCCCGTGGGCCGTCGGTGACGGTCACGGGGCCTTCCACGTGAACAGTGTGGCTTGCTTTCAGCTACCCCTTGACACCACCGGAGGTCATGCCGGCCACAAACCAGCGCTGGAATGCCAGGAAGATTGAGAGAACAGGGATGAAGGCAACGACGATGAATGCGGCGAAGAGTCCCCAGAAGCTACCGAAGCCGGTGGTTATGTATCGCACTATGCCGTTTTGCACGGTCTTCATGTCTTCTGTGGTGGCGAGGACCGTGCCGACGAGGAAGTCGTTCCAAACGAACACGAAGATGAAGATGGCCACGGCAGCGATACCAGGACGGATGAGCGGAAGGATGATTCGCCACAAGATCTGGATCCGCGAGCAGCCGTCGATGGCTGCCGCTTCTTCGATTTCGACGGGGATATTCTCGATGAAATTACGCAAGAACAGGATGGTCTGTCCACAGATGATTGCCGTGTAGACGATGATCATCATGGGGTAAGTGTTGATCAACGCGGTTTTGACGAACATCGAGTACAGCGCGATAAAGACTACGATGGCCGGGACCATGGACAGGACCAGAATCCCCGTCATCAGAGTTTCCATGCGGCGGCTCCGATACCTCGTGGCCACATATGCTGCAGGGATACAGATGGCCAGAGCGAGGACGATAGAGCCGCCGGCATAGATGAGGGAGTTCACGAAGAATCTGATGTTGGTCGAGGTCAGAAGACCGACATAGCCCTCGGATGAGAATGGGGCCGGTATCCATCTTGGCGGGAATTCCAGTGTGCCTGAACCGGTCTTGAGTGACGTGGACACGATCCATGCGACCGGCGGGAGTACGACCGCTGCGGACAGGATGATGTACGCCCAGGCAGGGACTGCCCGGATGAAACTGCCCAAGCGCCGCTGGCGGGGGGTTGTGATGCTCACAGGCTTTCCTTCCGTCGGAAGCGAATGGCGACGAGGGTCAGGACGATGTTGACAGCGAAAAGCAGGATTGCTGTTGCTGATGCTCCGGAGAGATCAAACTTGTCGAACATCTGGTTGTAGACCCGCATGGACAGGGTTTCTGTAGACCCTATGGGGCCTCCTCTTGTGGTGACGAGGATGATGGTGACCATCTGCACATACAGCATCAGAAGGACGACCACAACGGAGACGATGGTGTTGCGCAAGTAGGGCAGCGTGATGTTCACGAACTGGTGCCGGATGCCGCCGCCGTCCATTTTGAGGCTTTCGCGGAGCTCCTCAGGAATCGTTTGGAGGGCGCCCAAGAAGAGGAGCATGGCTTGCGGGTAGGACCACCAGGCTGTCATCAGTGTTACTGCAACCAGCGCACTGGTCGGTGTTGAGAATACGTCAGTGGGGCCGAACCCGAGGGACTTGGTGATCGCAGAAGCTGGACCATAGTTGGGGTTGAGGAACCAGAGCCAGATTGTTCCTGCAGTGGCCTGTGACATCAGCCAGGGAAGGAGGAAGAGGCTCCGGACCGAACGCTTGAAGCGGTGAAGGTTGTTGAGCACGATTGCAGAAAGCAGCCCCGCCGGCAAAGCGATGACCAAGGCACCTAGCGAGAACACCAAGGTTGTCCATATGCGGCTCGGCAGGTCGGAGTCGGAAAACAGTCGGACAAAGGAATTCAGACCCGAGAATTTGCCGATCTGGTAATACGACGTCTCGTGCAGGGCTGTCCACGCTGTGTAGATGAGCGGCCCCACAAAAACAAAGAGGAAGACGGCGCTGACCGGGAGGACGTAGAGCCATACCATTCGATCCCTACGCACCCGGCGAAAAGTCTGGGTGCCTAAGGGCGACGTTGCGGTCTTGCGTGGGCTGCGGGTGGGGCTTTTGGTTGACATTATCTGTCCCTTCCAGGGGGAGCCTGATTTCTCAGGCTCCCCCTATTTCGGGCGGCTACTTCTTGTTGGCCGCGTCCTGGGCGGAACGAATAAAGTCGTTGCCTGATGAACCGTTGAGAGTCAGTTTCTGCCCGGCCTGGGAGAGGCCAGTGGCAAGCGCGGTCCATGTGTTGGAATACGTGCGTGGTTCACTGTTGGTCTTGACGTAGGCTGCGATGTCGTTGACGGTCTTTGCCTCTGGAGTGGAGAAGAACGGTTGCTGGTAGGTGGCGGCACGGGTGGGTACCTCACCGCCGGTTGCCATCAGTGCACCGGCTTCCGGCCCGGTCATGTACTCGATAAACTTCCAGGCGGCCTCGGTGTTCTTACTGCCGTTGCCGATGCCCAGGGTCCACCCAATCGTGGTACCTGTCGTGTCGCCGGTACTCGCCTTCGGCAGGGCCGTCCACTTGAGGTCCTTGTTCTGCGAGCCGAAGGAAACCGCTCGTTCTGTGCCCAAGACCGCCATCGCGACAGTGCCGCTCGCCATGCCGTCAGCTACCGTTCCGTACGTGTCAGAAACGACGTTGCTACCAAGAGCCTTTGCATCCCTGAGCTTGGCCAGGAAGTCACCAAACTCGTTGCCTTTGGCCGTCGCGAAATCAGCTTGACCATCCTTGTTCCAGATTTCCTGATCCACCTGGGACATGAAGCAGTTAAAGAATGTGCTGATGATGGCCGAGTTGTCCGTGTCCGAGAAGCCGGTCCCGAAGCCGGTATAACCAGCGGCAGCAGCTTTCTTGGCAACTTCGACTACTTGGTCGTACGTGGTGGGAACTGTCGCGCCGATTTGGTTGAGGATCTTTTCGTTGTAGTAGAGGGCGCAGGTTCGGTATTCATACGGCACGGCAACCGGTTTGCCGTCGGGGCCCGCAAGGGTGTCGGTGGGTCGCAGCCAGTCGGTGACCTTCGAAGCAGCATCAGGCAGCGGGGAGTAGACGCCGGCAGATGCCATCTGGGGAACGACTGGAGTGAACATCTTGAAGACGTCAGGGGCCTGGCCTGCTGCCGCGGCCTGAGGCAGTCTGTTCAACATGTCGCCGAGCGAAACAACGGAGAGGTTGATCTTGATGTCCGGGTTGGCCGCCTCAAACTTGGCAATGTTTTCCTTCAGTGCCTTTGAACGCGGATTAGCCTGGCTGGGATCGAGGAAGTCCCAGTAGTTCAGAGTCACGGGACCTTTGGGTTCTGAAGCTGACGGTGAACAGCCACTGAGGGCAAGGCCGGCCACAACGGCTGTTACGAGCGCCAAGCCCCATCGCTTTTTGATCATTAATTTCTCCTGTGAATGGGTGTGCTGAAGTGGGAGCATGCCGTGCTCAAGCGACGCGTGCTAAATGCGGGACACCGACGGTGCGAAGAAGCTGATTGGTCATCGAGTCTCTCCCTTGAGATCGGTTGCATTTCTTGGAACCTTGCAGTGAGATCGGTTGCTGAGATCGGTTGCAATAAATGTAGAGCCGTTGAGTTGCCCTGTCAAGGGATGATGTGATGTGGGTTATATGCTGGTGAACTTCGCAATGACTCGGACGATGTGCCGCCTTGGGGAGCCCGTCCACATCGGACAGGGATATCGCCGCCTAACTCGTGCCTGCGATGATCCCGATGAGCCTTCGGATGTGATGGCGAGTCGTTGAACCGGTCATCAAACGAGGCCGTCCACCCTCGGATCGGGCTAATGCTACTACGCGCAATCGGCGGGCCAGTTCGTGGAGGAGGGCGCGGATTTGATCGGCGTTGAGTTCTCCGCCGCTCATGCGGTGGCCAGGCTGCGTTCGCGGATGAAGACGTTCATGGCGGCGATTTCTTCCGGTGTTTCGGACATGGTGAGTTGCTTCATGGGTTCTCGGACGTGCCGGTAGGACTCGGCATCCATGCGGTGTCGAGGGGTTTGATGCGCCTGGTCCAAGAAGGGGCGGGTTGGCCGAGACGGTGTGCGGTGTAGTTGGTGATACCGGCAAGGGCGGCTGACCAATGCGGGTCTTTGAGGCGGGGGCTGCGCTGCAGGAGTGGTTTGCCGGCTTTGAGGGATGCGGTGGCGTAGTCGGCGAGCATCTTGATGGCGAACTCGAAGTCGCGGTTGGCGAGCAGTTCCGTGAAGGTTTGGGCGTAGTCACGTCGTGCAGGGTCGTAGTCCCTGCCGCGGGGGATAGGGTCCGTGGCTTCAAGCGACAGTCCAAGGGCAGCCAGGATGGCAAGGGTTTTGCCGAGTTCGGCCCGTTCGTGGCCGGCTTCGAGGTCGATGAGGAATTTCCGTGAGACACCGGCCCTGTCGGCAAGGGCCTGCTGGGACAGCGCGCGATCCTGGCGCCGGGCACGGATGATCGCGCCAATGTCAGTGGGCGTCTTGATGTTGGTTTTGGGTGTAATAGCGCCCCTCCTTAAGCTCGCCATTATGTCACCGAACGGTGACACGTGCATGCCTTCCGCGTGGGGACGTGTTTTGGACGGCCGGTCATGCAGCGCGCGGACGGATGTGCGATGAACAGCGAGAAAGGTCAGCGGCGATCGGGGGAGGGTGGTACGGATGCTCGGCGGGTACGCCAAGCTCGGGTTCGGCGAAGTCCGCACCTGGCATTCCTGCCGCGACCGGCACCGGCCGGGCCCGTGCTTCTCGGCTGTCTCCTTCATCCACTTCACGGCGCAAAGAGAGGTGTGCACAATGTGCACACCTCGCCTGTCGGACTGGGCCGTACATCGGCCGGACTGGCCCGGATTGGCGATGTTTTCGGGAGTCCCCAGTGTTTCCGCGACCTGGAACCCGGTTCGAGTCCCACCTCGGGCACGTGTTTTCCCAGCTCAGGGGCCTGTTGGTCGCTGAGTGTGGACAAATTGTTCACGGATTAGGCCCCTTCGGGGGCCTTTTTCGTTGGCGGGGCGCCTCGCTTTCCTGGGCTGGTTGGGAGTTCTGTGACCTTGTACCTCTTCATGAAAGATGTGGGTTCGAGCTACATGACTTCCTGGCTAATTGGTGATTGTGGTTCGCGACTGGGCACCATCGCGACTGCGTCGCGGTTTAAAGCGATGGCCCGGTGTTGGTCAGATTTCGGGCATCGTTCTGATCTGGGAGCCAACGCCAGCCTGAGGGGCCGGCACGCAATTTGGGGTGCTGGGGGACATCCAAAACTTCGCGAGGAACCAAGCGACGCAGGCGCGCCGAATGGTTTGGATTGTGAGCGGCGCGAGCGCCCTGGTTGCGCGCAGGACCTGCCCGGCGACCATGATGCGTCAGAACGAGGGGCAGCGTGGACGCCGCGTGGTGTCCGTCTTTCGTGGGTGGGATCTCGGGTCCCTTCATGTCCAGTCATTGGGGATTGCCGCTGACTGGCTGCACATAAATGCAGCAGGACTCTTCCCGAGGACAGTTCCTTCCGCCACTGAGATGGTAGGAGTCGCTTGACTTGCGTCAGGTCGGTTGGTTCTTTAGCGTGACCCGAACTGGACGCCATCACTTTGAGGTGTTTGGTTCACTTGCTCAGTCGAGCGGGAGAAGACTAAGAGATTGGGGATCTTAGATGATTTACGGGGGTGTCAAGTTTTCTGTGTAAGGGACCGGTCGGTTGTCCGGTCTGCCTGATGGTCAGATCGGGAGTCTGTTGGGGAATTGGAT
>NZ_QYLP01000008.1 GCF_003614925.1 Arthrobacter celericrescens | reverse complement strand
CTGGTTTCCACCGCAGCTTCACCGCCCACACGACGCTCCCCTACCCATCCACACTCCTGAACCACAAAGGCTTGGAAAATATGTGAATGCCACAACTTCGGCGGTGTACTTGAGCCCCGCTACATTGTCGGCGCGGAATCACTTGACCAGTGAGCTATTACGCACTCTTTCAAGGGTGGCTGCTTCTAAGCCAACCTCCTGGTTGTCTAAGCAACTCCACATCCTTTCCCACTTAGCACACGCTTAGGGGCCTTAGTTGGTGGTCTGGGCTGTTTCCCTCTCGACTATGAAGCTTATCCCCCACAGTCTCACTGCTGCGCTCTCACTTACCGGCATTCGGAGTTTGGCTGACGTCAGTAACCTTGTAGGGCCCATCGGCCATCCAGTAGCTCTACCTCCGGCAAGAAACACGCAACGCTGCACCTAAATGCATTTCGGGGAGAACCAGCTATCACGGAGTTTGATTGGCCTTTCACCCCTACCCACAGCTCATCCCCTCCATTTTCAACTGAAGTGGGTTCGGTCCTCCACGACGTCTTACCGTCGCTTCAACCTGGCCATGGGTAGATCACTCCGCTTCGGGTCTAGATCACGCCACTACACTCGCCCTGTTCAGACTCGCTTTCGCTACGGCTACCCCCCACGGGTTAACCTCGCGACGTAACACTAACTCGCAGGCTCATTCTTCAAAAGGCACGCCATCACAGGAACAAAGCCTGCTCTGACGGATTGTAAGCACACGGTTTCAGGTACTGTTTCACTCCCCTCCCGGGGTACTTTTCACCTTTCCCTCACGGTACTGGTCCGCTATCGGTCATCAGGAAGTATTTAGGCTTATCAGGTGGTCCTGACAGATTCACACGGGATTTCTCGGGCCCCGTGCTACTTGGGAACAATCACCAGGGCGGCACAACACATTACGGCTACGGGACTCACACCCTCTCCGGCCGGCCTTTCAAAACCGTTCGCCTATGCACGCACACACACCCCGCCGGTCCGGCAGAACCAACACGCAACTGCCCCACAACCCCGCCCACGCAACGCCCGCCGGCTATCACACATGGGTCGGTTTAGCCTGATCCGCGTTCGCTCGCCACTACTAACGGAATCACTCTTGTTTTCTCTTCCTGCGGGTACTGAGATGTTTCACTTCCCCGCGTTCCCCCCACGCACCCTATATATTCAGGCACGGGTCACACAATCACCCCGAAAAGCGTTGTGCGGGGTTTCCCCATTCGGACATCCTGGGATCACCGCTCGGTTATCAACTCCCCCAGGCTTATCGCAGATTCCTACGTCCTTCATCGGCTCCTGATGCCAAGGCATCCACCGTGCGCCCTTAAAAACTTGACCACACAGATCAAACTTGACTCGAGAGAACCACGACCCACAAAGGGCCAGGGTCCTATCATAAGAAATTGCTATCAACACACACCCGCACAANAAGGGCCAGGGTCCTATCATAAGAAATTGCTATCAACACACACCCGCACAAAAACAGGTGCATGCCTCAAGATGCTCGCGTCCACTATGTAGTTCTCAAACAACAACCCCAACCCCCACACCCCACACACACAACATGCATGATCGGCGAGGACAGGAAAACCAGAAACCCCAGGGCCCCCGGCAACACAATCGTTGCAGGTCCTGTTGCCTCAGGACCCAACAGTGCACCAAACACACCCCGGACACATCACGCCCCGCAAGCCTTCCCAACACCCACACCCCACCACCCAAAGGAAGCAGAGCACGGACACCGTACTAACCACAGGACACAACCACCAGGCCATGCCAAAACCAGTTTGATTCGTTGATATTCCACCCATGAGCACCCACCGCAGAACATGCGCCTGCGCAATGGGCTTTACTCCTGACCGGCACCACAGCAACCACTTAGGGCCACCAGGCAACCGGCAGACGCTCCTTAGAAAGGAGGTGATCCAGCCGCACCTTCCGGTACGGCTACCTTGTTACGACTTAGTCCCAATCGCCGGTCCCACCTTCGACGGCTCCCCCCCAAAAAGGGTTAGGCCACCGGCTTCGGGTGTTACCAACTTTCGTGACTTGACGGGCGGTGTGTACAAGGCCCGGGAACGTATTCACCGCAGCGTTGCTGATCTGCGATTACTAGCGACTCCGACTTCATGGGGTCGAGTTGCAGACCCCAATCCGAACTGAGACCGGCTTTTTGGGATTAGCTCCACCTCACAGTATCGCAACCCATTGTACCGGCCATTGTAGCATGCGTGAAGCCCAAGACATAAGGGGCATGATGATTTGACGTCGTCCCCACCTTCCTCCGAGTTGACCCCGGCAGTCTCCCATGAGTCCCCGGCATAACCCGCTGGCAACATGGAACGAGGGTTGCGCTCGTTGCGGGACTTAACCCAACATCTCACGACACGAGCTGACGACAACCATGCACCACCTGTGAACCAGCCCCGAAGGGAAGCCCTGTTTCCAGAGCGGTCCGGTCCATGTCAAGCCTTGGTAAGGTTCTTCGCGTTGCATCGAATTAATCCGCATGCTCCGCCGCTTGTGCGGGCCCCCGTCAATTCCTTTGAGTTTTAGCCTTGCGGCCGTACTCCCCAGGCGGGGCACTTAATGCGTTAGCTACGGCGCGGAAAACGTGGAATGTCCCCCACACCTAGTGCCCAACGTTTACGGCATGGACTACCAGGGTATCTAATCCTGTTCGCTCCCCATGCTTTCGCTCCTCAGCGTCAGTTAATGCCCAGAGACCTGCCTTCGCCATCGGTGTTCCTCCTGATATCTGCGCATTTCACCGCTACACCAGGAATTCCAGTCTCCCCTACATCACTCTAGTCTGCCCGTACCCACTGCAGAACCGGAGTTGAGCCCCGGTCTTTCACAGCAGACGCGACAAACCGCCTACGAGCTCTTTACGCCCAATAATTCCGGATAACGCTTGCGCCCTACGTATTACCGCGGCTGCTGGCACGTAGTTAGCCGGCGCTTCTTCTGCAGGTACCGTCACCTTGCGGCTTCTTCCCTACTGAAAGAGGTTTACAACCCGAAGGCCGTCATCCCTCACGCGGCGTCGCTGCATCAGGCTTGCGCCCATTGTGCA
>NZ_QYLP01000101.1 GCF_003614925.1 Arthrobacter celericrescens | reverse complement strand
CGCCTGCCCTGCGATACGCAGGGCAGGCGGGGTTTCTTGCATTCTTGGCTGGTTCCTCACAGGCCAGTGCGTGAATAATGCTCTCCATGACCAGCAAGGACACCGGCGGGGCGGACGCCGCCTTTGAGCTGCCGGAGGCCATGACCGGCCGTGCAAGCCCCGCGAAGGCGGCCGTCGGTGACACGCCGGTCTTCGCCTACATCGCCGGCCTTCCGCAGCCGCAGCGCGGCATCGCCGAAGCCATTGATGCCCTCGCGGCCAGGACGCTGCCCGGACTCCAGCGCTCGGTGAAGTGGGGCATGGCGTACTACGGCGTCGGCGACGGGTGGTGCTTCAGCTGCGGCGGCTTCGCCGGCCACGTCAAGCTCATGTTCATCAACGGCGTCGCTCTTGACCCGGTACCTCCGGTGACGCCGGTAGGGATGGGAAAGGCAACGCGAGGCGTTGAGCTCGAATCCCTGGACGACATCGACGAACAACAGATCGCGGACTGGATGAAGCAGGTCACGTCCGTGCCCGGGGTTGGCGGCAGGAAGCGCTGAACCAAGGGGCTAGCCTTCGGGGCAGGTTCAGTTCCCCGGCTCCTAGTTCTCCGGCTTCAGGCCCTCCCGCAGGCCCCGCAGTTCCGCGATCTCGCGCCGCAGCGCGGAGACCTCGTCCAGCAGTTCCGCCAATTCGCTGCGCATGGGCTCCTCGGAGGCCGTCACCGCGGCCTCGGTGTTCTCTTCGACGCGCTGCACCAGCCACGAGGCGGTCGACGCGGTGACCACACCGATCACGGCGATGCCGCTCATCATCAGGGCAGCGGCGACCAACCGGCCCAGGGGAGTCACCGGATACAGGTCGCCGTAGCCCACCGTGGTGATGGTGGTGATGGCCCACCAGGCGGCGTCGCCCAGGCTGACGATCTTCGCGTCCGGGGCATGCTGTTCCACGTCCAGCACCGCCAGCGCACCGACCAGGACCAGCAGCGCCGCCGAACCTGCCACATAGGTGGCCACCCGTCCCCGCAGCGTGTCACCCACGGTCCGGTGCAGCACGGACAGCACGGTCACGAGCCGGAGCAGGCGCAGCGGCCGGAAGAAGGGCAGGGCCACGATCAGCAGTTCGTGGAGATTCCAGATGAACCAGCGCCAGCGCTCGGGCGCGAGCCAGAGGTTGATGAAGTAGTCCACCACGAAAACCGCCCAGGTGGTCCACATGACCGCCTCGAACGGCGCGGCCGCGTCTCCCGCCAGGCGGCCGACCACCTGCCAGGCGTAGGCCGTCAGGAAAACCACGGCGGTGGCCATCAGCGGCCACTCGGCCAGTTCCCGGTAGCGTGCTTGCGTCATACCGGAATCCTAGGACCACTCCGGTAGCCAGGGTTCCCGCGATACGGACTGGCCCGCCAATGTTACCGACGAGTAGCATTGTGGCATGCACCTGCTTCTGCGAACCCTCCTGCTGCTGTTCACGTCCCGGCGGCGGAGCCGCCTGAGCGTGTGGGACGACGCCTCCCTCCGCCTGCGGGTCCTGCCCACCGACATCGACATCGCGCTGCACGTCAACAACGGCATGTACTTCTCGCTGATGGACCTGGGCCGCTTCGACCTCATGGTGCGCGCGGGCATTTGGGACAGGATGCGGAGCCGCGGCTGGACCCCCGTGGTTTCAGGCGAGACCATCGCCTTCCGCAAGTCCCTCCAGCTGTGGCAGCGCTACACCATCGAGACCCGGATCATCGGCCTCGATTCCAAGGCAATCTATTTCGAGCAGCGGATGGTGGCCGGCGGCGAAATCTACGCCCGCGCACACATCGCCACCCGGCTGGTCTGCAAGGGCACACCCGTCAGCCAGGAGGACATCCTGGCCGAGTTCGGCGCACCGCCGGCGTCGCTGGACCTGCCGGAGTGGATCCACGAGTGGCGGGAGAATAACGCCCTCCCAGGCGCCCGCAAGCCCGCCCCGCACGTCTGGAACTAACCTCCCAAAACGAACTCCCGACGTCGGGAACTGCTTTCAGCTGCCGACGTCCCGCCGCTGCAGCGCGAGCGAGCTGAGCAGCACCAGCGCGGCGGAGATGCCCCACAGCCAGCCGGCCGCGGCCCAGTCGGCACCGTTCGCCACCGGGGAGTTCCCATAGGCCCAGTGGTAGGGCGAGAGGTCGAGGAGCCAGTCCAGGTCGGGGCTCTGCCGTCCCACCGCGTTGAAGACGTACCCCAGGACCCCGACGGCGGCACCGGCCGCCAGCCCATAGGACTTGCGTCCGCTCAACGCACCGACGAACAGGGCCGCCGTCCCGCTCAGCAAGGCGAGGCCGGCGAACTCGACGGCGGCGCCGAACAGGTGCGTGGACTCGATCTGCAGCTGCGCCGAATCATTCAGGGCGAGAATCAGGACGAAGACCAGGACGGCCAGCAGCACCACGCGCAGCACCATCGCCAGCGCCCGCTCCAACACCAGCTGGACGCGGGTGACGCCGTGGGCGAGGGTGAGCTCGAGCTGGCCGGACTCCTCGTCGCCGCCCACCGCGGCTGCGCCCCAGGACACGGTGGCGATGGTCATGAGCAGGAATCCGATCAGCCCGAATACCGTGGCCTGGGTGTAGCCGGACCCGGAGGCGATCTGGTCGTAGTTCAGGGCCTTGGTCATCTCCGGCGGCAGGGCGTTGATCATCTGCTGCATCTCGGCACTTCCGCCGATGGACGGGTAGATGGGCAGGTAGAGCATGATCGCGGCACTGAGCCCGGCCGCCCAGCCCAGGGTGGATCGCCAGGAGTCGACGAACGCCCGCCTGAACAGCGGCATGGGACTACGCATGGCTGCTTCCTTCCTCCTGCGGCTCGCGCCGGCGGGACCCGTTGCCCCGCCGGCCGTTGCCGTTGTTGCCGTACAGCCTGAGCACCGATTCCTCCAGGTCCGGTTCCTCTAGGACGAGGTCGGTCAGCTGCAACCCGGCGAGCGCCTGCACCAGCGGTCCGATGCTGCCTTCCAGCACCGCCGTCAGTTCGACGCCGTCGCCCGCCGTGAGCACCTCAACACCGCCGACGCCGGGCACCCGTCCCAGCCGCGCACCGGCGTCGTCCGCTGTGATGCCGCTCGCCGCGAACCGCAGGTGCCGCACGGCACTTTCGCGCAGGGCGTCGACCGTGGCGATGGTGACGATCCGGCCGTCCCGCAGGATGGCCACCTCGTCCGCGGCCTGTTGCACTTCGCTGAGCACGTGGGAGCTGAGGAACACCGTTTGGCCGCGGTCCTTTGCCTCCCGCACCATGGCCAGGAACTCCTGTTGGACCAGCGGATCGAGGCCGCTGGTGGGTTCGTCCAGGACCAGGAGTTCGGGATCGTGCATGAACGCCTGAAGGAGGCCTAGCTTCTGCTTGTTGCCCTTGGACAGCTTGCGCGTGTGCCGGTCGAGGTCCAGGTTGAGGCGTTCGGCGAGTTCGTCGATCCGGCCGCGCTTCACCGGCCCGCTGACCGCTTCGTAGTGGTCCAGGAGTCGGCGTCCGGTGACCCGGGCCTCGAGGCTGAGCTCGCCGGGCAGGTAGCCGATGCGCCGGCGCAGGCCCGGTCCGCCGTGGCGGGGGTCCTGGCCTAGTACCCGCAGCGTTCCCGCGCTGGGCCGGATGATGTCCAGCAGGCAGCGCATGGTGGTGGTCTTGCCGGCCCCGTTCGGGCCGATGACGCCGAACACCGTCCCGGCCTGTACCTGGAAGTCGATCCCGTGCAGCACCTCGCGGGACCCGAAGCTCTTCCGCAGGCCCTCGACCGTGATTGCCGATTCCATGGTTTTCCCCTTTCCTTCAACCAGAGGTTCCGGTGCCGCCCGCGGACGCGTGCAGGGCCGTGCGGGCAGCATCGAGGAAGCTTGTGTCCGTGTAGAAGCCGTGGGTGTACAGGTCCAGGGCCGGAATGGTGAGCGAACGCAGCATGTCCGGGCCGAGTTCGCTGGTGCCGAGGACGCGGGCGGCGTGCTTGCCAAGGACCAGCATGGCGAGGCTGTTGCTGGCCACTACCACGGCGGTGGCGTCCACGTCGTCGAAGGCGCGGATGGTGCCGGCGTCGATCCCCGTCTCGATGATCGCCTTGGTCTGTTGCACGATCGCGGCGAAGAAAGCGTGGCCGGCTTCCGACTCGTCGCCGAGGGATTGCCGGATGTAGGCGATTTCGGTGGCGTACTGGCCGGGATCCGCAAGATAGTCCTGGATCTGCCGGCCGGCGGATTCGGGGTGCGCCTTGCGCAGCCCTTGTTCGCCGGTCTCGGCGATGACATGCCGGTCGCAGGCTTCGCGGAGCCCGTCCTTGCTGCCGAAATGGTGGATCACCAGGCCGGGGCTTACGCCTGATTCGGCGGCGACCCCACGGATGGTGGTGCGCGCGAACCCGTCCCTGCCGAACAGGCCGATGGCCGCGTCCCGGATGCGGGCGCGGGTGCTGAGATCCTCAGCAGCTGAACGCATGTTTAATATGCTAAACAGGCGTTCAATGAACGGCAAGAGGCCGCCGTCGGGCTTATTCCCGCTTCGCCGGGGAGCGAACAGGGGCGACGCGGGCGACCGTCTCGCGTACGGTGGAAGCATGGCTACAGTTGACATCACCGGTGAACAGTTCGCAGCAACCATCGAGGGCAACGATATTGTCCTGGTCGATTTCTGGGCGGAGTGGTGCGGCCCCTGCCGCCAGTTTGCGCCCACGTTCAAGGCCGCCTCGGAGAAGCACGAGGATGTCTTCTTCGCCAAGGTGGACACCGAAGCCGAGCAGCAGCTTGCCGCCGAGGCCGGAATCTCCTCGATCCCCACGCTCATGGCATTCCGCGAAAAGGTGCTGGTGTTCTCCCAGCCCGGCGCCCTGAACGGGCCGCAGCTTGAACAGGTCATCGAGGCCGTCAAGGGCCTGGACATGGAAGAGGTCCACGCGCACGTAGCGAAGATGCGCGCCGAAAACTCCTAGTTAAACCAATCGACTGCTCCGTTGTGGTCGTTTAGAGGGCCCTAAACGACCACAACGGAGCAGTCGATTGCGTTAAGGGGTCCTAGAGTCGCTCGATCTTGACTGGCTCGGCCAGGAGGGCGCTGAGGGACTCGTTGAGGTCCTGCACTGCGATGCCCTTGGAGTGCTTGTCCAGGTCTTCCTCGGACGCCCACTGTTCGGTGAGGACGAGTTTCTCCTCGGTGGCTTCCGTCAGCTCGTAGCGGATGCAGCCCGGTTCGTTGACGACCTCGTCGATCGCGATGTCCAGCGCGAGCTTCACGCGGAAGAATTCGCCGTCGTTGGGGATGAAGGTTGCCTGCAGGTCAATAGGGGAAGTCATGGCCTTCACTCTACCGGCGGTCACCAACGCGGGGTCACTTACGACCAGTTGACTTTGAGGCGCGAACATGGGACGTAAGCGACCCCGCGTTGGTGTGGAAAGGTCAGTGACCGCGGTGGTCCTGGATGGTCATCCGCGGGCCGAACGCCGGCTTCCGGAATCCGCTGAGCCCCAGCATCCGGACCACCCTTTGCCGGTGCCCGCGCCACGGCTCCATGAGGGCGAGCATGCCGGCGTCGTCGGTTTTCTTTCCCGTGAGCGCGTAGCCCACATAGGACGCCAGATGGTAGTCGCCCACGGCGATCGAGTCCGGGCAGCCGTGGGTGCGCTGCAGCACCTCGGCCGCCGTCCAGATCCCGATGCCCGGGATGGACTGCAGTTTCGCGCCGGCCTCCGCCGCGTCCAACAACGCCAGGCGTTCCAGCCCCGACGCCGAGCGTAGCGCCCGCATGACCGTCGCCGAGCGCTGCGGGCCGACGCCCGCCTTGTGCCATTCCCAGGACGGGATGCCCAGCCACTGCGCCGCGGTGGGGGCGACCAGTAGGCCCGACGGCGGTGAGGAACCAAAGGGGCGGCCCGCACCCGGAGCCGGGCTTCCGTAGCGGTACATGAGGTATCGGTAGCCGCGTCGGGCCTCGATGGTGGTGACCTTCTGCTCCAGGATGGTGGGCACGAGGGAGTCGACCACCCGCCCGGTGGCGGGTAGGCGCAGGCCGGGGTTCCGGCGTCGGGCCTCAATGACAAGGCGGGGGAGTCCCGCTTGGAAGGCTGGCTCGTCGAAACCGGACCAGTCGTCGTCCTGTCCCAGCAGTCGCGGCACCCCGGCGATCGCGGATTCCGCGCCGGGACCCCAGGCCTGGGCATCGACGAAACAGTCCGGGCCGGAGACGGCGGTGAGCCGCAGGGTGGCGGGCCCGTCCGGCGTCGTGAACGCCATCCAGAGCCCGTCCGGGCGGTTGGCGAACGACGGATCGCCGTTGCCGCGCATGAGGATTCCCAGGCTCTGCAGGAGGTTGAACGGGCCGCCGGGATGCCAGCGCACGGAGGCGTCCGCCGCGGCCGCGGTGGCGGCAGGAGCGCTGGCGATCGTCATGGTTCCATCGTCCCACGGGGTGCCGACGGTATGTTTCCGGGAACCCTTACGCCGCACGAAACGCGCCGCTAGACTCCCGGTGTGGCGCGGTGCCGCGCCTTCCCGAAACGTATCCAGGAGAGAACGCAATGGGTGGAATAGTACATTTCGAAATTCCCGCAGAAGACTCCGAGCGGGCCAACAACTTCTACCAGGGGGCGTTCGGCTGGACGCTCAACTACATGCCGGAGCTTGACTACACGATCGCCCTGACCACGCCCTCCGACGAACAAACGGGGGTGCCCAACTCGCCGGGCGTCATCAACGGGGCGCTGTTCACCCGCTCGGCCGAACTGCAGACCCCGGTCCTCACCGTGGACGTCGAAGACATCGACGCCGCCCTGGCACAGGTCGAATCCGCGGGCGGATCGGTCCACAAGGGCAAGGACGCCGTCCCGGGCATGGGCTGGTACGCCTACTTCAAGGACACCGAAGGCAACGTCCTCGGCCTCTGGCAGACGGACAATTCCGCGGGCCAGTGACGCCGCTGCAGACAACCACAAGGAAGCCCGGGCAGGTCCACGCCCGGGCTTCCTTGCCGAAGCGGTAACTTTGTATCCATGAAGTACGCCGAGTCCGTTTTGGACCTCATTGGCAATACGCCGCTCATCAAGCTCAACCACGTCACCGAGGGCATCAAGGCCACCGTCCTGGTGAAGCTCGAGTACATCAACCCCGGCGGGTCGATCAAGGACCGGATCGCGGTGAAGATGATCGAAGAAGCCGAGCGCACCGGCAAGCTCAAGCCCGGCGGCACCATCGTGGAGCCCACCTCCGGCAACACCGGCGTCGGCCTGGCCCTGGTGGCGCAGCAGAAGGGCTACAAGTGCATCTTCGTGGTCCCGGACAAGGTGGGCGAGGACAAGCGCGCCGTGCTGCAGGCCTACGGCGCCGAAGTGGTGGTGACCCCCACCTCCGTGGCCCCGGACAGCCCGCAAAGCTACTACGGCGTCTCGGACCGCCTGGTTACGGAGATCCCCGGCGCCTACAAGCCCGACCAGTTCTCCAACCCGGCCGCGCCGGGCAGCCACTATGAGACCACGGGTCCGGAAATCTGGCGGGACACGGACGGTTTGGTCACCCACGTGGTGATCGGCGCCGGCACCGGCGGCACCATCACCGGCACCGGACGCTTCCTCAAGGAAATCTCCGCTGACCGTCCCGAGTCCGACGGCGGCCGGGTCAAGGTGATCGGCGCCGACCCCGAAGGCTCGGTGTACTCGGGCGGAACCGGCCGGCCTTACTTCGTCGAAGGCGTGGGCGAGGACATGTGGCCCGAGAACTACGACAAGACCGTCCCGGACGACGTCATCGCCGTCAGCGACGGCGACTCCTTCGCCATGACCCGCCGCCTGGCCCGCGAGGAAGGTCTGCTGGTCGGCGGTTCCTCCGGCATGGCCGTGGTGGCCGCGCTCAAGGTGGCCAAGGACCTGCCCGAGGACGCCGTCGTCGTCGTGATCCTGCCGGACTCCGGCCGCGGGTACCTGGCCAAGATCTTCAACGACCAGTGGATGCGCTCCTACGGCTTCCTCTCCGGCGGCGAGGAAGTCTCCGTAGGTGAGGTCCTGAAGTCCAAGACCGGCGAACTGCCGGACCTGGTCCACATCCACCCCAATGAGTCCGTGCGCGACGTCATCAACATCATGAACGAGTACGGCGTCTCCCATATCCCGGTGCTGTCGGCCGAACCGCCCGTGGTCATGGGCGAGGTCGTGGGCGCCGTGGACGAGCGCTCGCTGACCTCCAAGCTGTTCCGCGGCGAAGCGAAGCTGACGGACAAGATCTCCGAGCACATGGGGGAGCGGCTGCCCGTGATCGGTTCGCTGGAGACCATCTCCGCGGCCCGCGAACTGCTCTCCGACGTGGACACCGTGATGGTGACCTTCGTCGGCGCCCCCGTGGGCATCCTGACCCGCCACGACCTGCTCGCCTACCTGAGCCACTGATTTCCCCACGCTGCTTTCCCCGAACCAGGAGGAGTACCCATGACTGCCCATGAAGCAGGTTTCAACACCCGTGCCGTCCACGCCGGCCAGGACTTCGAGCCCCGCACCGGCGCCGTGGTGCCGCCGCTGCACTTCAGCTCCACCTACGCCCAGGACGGCATCGGCGGGCTGCGCGACGGCTACGAGTACGGCCGCGGGGGCAACCCCACCCGCGACGCCCTGCAGGAACAGCTCGCCGCGCTCGAGGGCGGCAGCCACGCCTTCAGCTTCGGCTCCGGCCTCGCTGCCGAGGACTCGCTGATCCGGGCGATCGCCCGCCCGGGTGACCACATTGTGCTCGGCAACGACGCCTACGGCGGAAGCTACCGGCTCATCAACCGGGTGCTGGGCGAGTGGGGCATCGGCAACACCCCGGTGGACATGTCCGACCTCGACGGCGTGCGTGACGCGGTTGCCGCGCACCAGACCCGGATCGTGTGGGTGGAGACCCCCTCCAACCCGATGATGCGGATCACCGACATCGAGGCGCTCGCCGCCCTCGCGCACGACGCCGGTGCCCTCCTCGTCGTCGAC
Source organism: Arthrobacter celericrescens (assembly GCF_003614925.1). Taxonomy (GTDB): domain Bacteria; phylum Actinomycetota; class Actinomycetes; order Actinomycetales; family Micrococcaceae; genus Arthrobacter; species Arthrobacter celericrescens. The sequence continues at coordinate 165,257 of NZ_QYLP01000101.1, read as the reverse complement.
AACACCTTCGCGTCCCCGTACCTGCAGAACCCGCTCGCCTTGGGTGCCGACGTCGTGGTCCACTCCACCACGAAGTACATCGGCGGGCACTCGGACGTGGTGGGAGGCGCCGTCGTCGTCAATGATGCGGAACTGGCCGAAAAGATCGGCTTCGTGCAGTTCGCCGTCGGCGCGGTGTCCGGACCGATGGACGCGTTCCTGACCACCCGCGGCCTGAAGACCCTCGGCGTGCGGATGGACCGGCACAGCGAGAACGCCCAGGCCGTGGCCGAATGGCTGCTGCAGCGCCCGGAGGTGGAGGCCGTGCTGTACCCGGGCCTGCCCGGCCACCCGGGGCACGAGCTCGCCAAGAAGCAGATGAAGAAGTTCGGCGGCATGGTTTCCGTACAGTTCAAGGGCGGCGAGGCTGCGGCCCGCAAGGTGGCCGAGTCCACGCGCGTGTTTACGCTGGCCGAGTCCCTGGGCGGCATCGAGTCCCTCATGAACTACCCCTCGGAGATGACCCACGCCTCCGTGAAGGGCACCGAACTTGCCGTGCCGGTCAACCTGCTCCGCCTGTCCTGCGGCATCGAGGACGTGGAGGACCTGATCGCGGACCTCGAGCAGGCGTTCGCCGCGATCAACGGCTAGGGATGGGGTCCGCTCCGACTGGCACGCCGTCTCCCGGTACCGCGCCCGAATCCGCACCCGCGCGGGCTGAGCAAGCGGGCCGCGGATGGGTCCTGACCGCCGTCGCCGGGGTGATCCTCGCGGCCGCCGTCTGGTTCCTCTACAAGGACTACGAGCCGTTCCTGAACGACTTCGAGGTGTACTTCTACGGCGGCAACCGTGTCCTGGAGAGCGGCGACAGCCTCTACGCTCCCCGCGACGGCCTGCCGTTCACCTACCCGCCGTTTGCCGCCCTGCTGTTTGCCGGGCTGGCGACGGCGGGCTTCGGGGCCGGCAGCATGGTCTTCATCCTCTCGGCGCTCCTGGGCGCCGCCGTCGTTGCCGGCTGGCTGTCCCGCCACTACTTCGGCATGAAGACCTGGCGTGCGGCGTTCGCCAACTACCGTTTCAGGACCACCGCCGCGCTGGGAACCGGCGCCATCCTGCTCCTCGGGCCCTGGCGCGACACCTTCGTGTTCGGCCAGATCAACATCATCCTGATGGGGGTCATCCTGGCCGACTTCGCTCTCTACGGGAAGGCGCGGGCGGGGGAGGTCCGCTGGCCGGCCGGCCTGCTCATAGGCCTGGCTGCCGGGGTGAAGCTCACCCCCTTGGTGTTCGGCCTGTACTTCCTGGTGCGGCGGGACTTCAAGGCCCTGGCCTGGATGGCCGCGGGATTCTTCGGATCCATCGCCGCCGCCTGGGCGATCCTGCCGCAGGCGTCCCTGGCCTTCTGGACGAAAATCCTCCCGGACACCGGAAGGATCGGGCAGCCGGAATTCGTGGACAACCTTTCAGTCAAAGGCATGCTGCTGCACTTCGGCCTGCCGGATTCCACGTTGACCAGCCTTGCCTGGGCGGGGCTTTCGCTCGCGCTGGTGGTCCTCGCCGCCCTGGTGGTCAAATGGGCCGTCGACGTCGACGAGAACTTCATCGCCGTCTCCGCCACCGCCGTGCTGATGCTGCTGATCAGCCCGGTCTCGTGGTCCCACCACTGGGTTTGGGTGGCCGTTGCCCTGCCCGGCATGGCGTTCGCGATGCACCGCGTGCCGTCGCAGCAAGGAAGGATGCGCCTGGCCGGCTGGGTGATCGTGGCCTGCTCCACCCTCGCCTTCTATCTCACCCCGAAAAACCTCGCGGTGCTGGCCGGTGCCAGGGAGTGGGGCAAGGGCGTGGAGACGCAGTTCCAGCTGGCAGTGTCCAGCCTCGGCGTGCTGTGCGGCATCGCCCTGCTCGTGTACTGGGCCCTCGCCTACCGCCCGGCCCGGGCCGGAATCGGCGCCCGGCCCGCCGACGTCGGCCGCCCTTCCTGACCTTCTTTGCGATGCGGGACGGCCGCGGCACCCCGGAAACCACCGGGATGCCGCGGCCGTGCTGTGCCAGACCGGATCAAACAGGGTCAGGAAGGCTCAGCCGGAGATGCCCGGTTTGCCGTTTTCCTCGCAACCGGTGAGCCGACGCCGGAAGGTAGCGTCCCCGTCCGCGGTGACCTCGATGTCGTACCAGCCCTTGAGGGTTTCCCACCCCAGGACCTTGGAGCCGCCGGGCTTGAGTTTCACCGTGGCGCTGAGCTCCTTGTACTGCAGGGACGCGAGCCGCAGGGTCACCGCAGCGGATCCGCTGTTGCGCAGCTCCAGCACCACCTCGCTGCCCTCGCGCGAGACAACCGAAACGTCGACGCCGGCCGCGGCACCCGCCGTCGAGCCCTTTAGTTCGTACTGGTAGCGGTTGGGTCCGGTGACGATCAGGTCGAAGCTGGCCGACGGCGCCGCGAGCGTCAGCGCCTTGGCGCCCTTCACGTCCGCGTGCAGCGGTTCGGCGAGCTCGCCCGCGTAGCCGTACACTGCGAAATGCGCTGAGCTGGTGCCGCCGTTGCGCAGGGACAGGGCGACGCTGTCGGCGGTCACGGAAGCGGAGGCCGCGGGCCGGTACGGCAGCGGACGTGCCGGGCGGGTGCCGTCTTCCTGGATCGGCGCCACCTGCACGGCCGGCGGGACCGGGCGCCAGCGGCTGATCTTCGCCGGCACGGGGCCCGGGTGGTCCAGCACCGGCGGGGTGCCGGCGGTGGCGAAGTTGAAGACGCCGGTGAGGTCGCCGCAGACTTCGCGGCGCCACGCTGAGATGTTCGGCTCCTGCACGCCGGTCCAGGCTTCCAGGAAGCGGAGCACGGAGGTGTGGTCGAAGACCTCGGAGCTGACGAAGCCGCCGATGGTCCACGGCGACACGACGGTCATGGGCACGCGCGGGCCGAGGCCGATGGGCCTGGCCGTGGTCCAGTCGGTGGATTCGCCGGAGGCCGGGCGGGGCTGCACGGGCGGCGGCACGTGGTCGAAGTAGCCGTCGTTCTCGTCGAAGTTGAGGAAGATCGCGGTGCTGTCCCAGGTGGCCTGGTTGCTGGCCACGATGTCCAGGAGGCGGTAGACGAAGTTGGCGCTGCCCACCGGGGTAGAGGCGCCGGGGTGCTCGGAGTCCGCCGCGGAGGGGACCAGCCAGCTGACCTTCGGCAGGGTGCCGCCATCGATGTCGGCGGCCAGGCGTGTCAGCAGGGTGTCCGGGCGGCCACGGAACATCGCCTTGTCGAAGAGGAGCTTCTCGGCGTCCGTGAGCAAGTCGCGGCCGGCCTCCAGCTGGGCAAGGAGCCGGTCCTGCTCCGCCGGGGCTTTGCTGTGGAGGGAGTCGTAGAATTCCTCGGTGGTGCGCAGGTCACCGTCGACGGCGGCCAGCATCTTGTGGCCGATCTCCTTGAAGGTATCGAAGTACTCCACCGCGTTGTCCGTGAAGTTGTCCCAGTCCTGGTAGATCTGCCAGGACACGCCGGCCTGCTCCAGGCGTTCCGGGTAGGTGGTCCAGTCGTAGCCGGCGTGGTCGTAGTTGTAGGCGGCGTTGGTGACGGCCCGCTTGCCGGTGGCCTTCTCGGTGCCGGTGGTGCCGCTCCACAGGTAGTTGCGGTTCGGGTTGGTGGAGCCGTTGACCGAGCAGTGGTAGGCGTCGCAGATGGTGAAGGTGTCCGCGAGTTCGTACTGCAGCGGAATATCGGAGCGCTCGTAGAAGGTCATGGTGGAGGCGCTCTTGGCGGGAATCCACTTGTCGCACCAGCCGTTGTTCCAGGCCGCGGTGGTGCCGTTGAAGGAATGGTCCAGGTCGCCGAGGTATTGGATGTCCGAGTCCGGCCGGCCGGCGAGCTCCGCGGCTTTGCGGAGCGAGAACGGCAGCACGGTTTCGCCGGTGGCGCGCGGCTGTTCAAACATGGATTTGCCGTTGGGCAGCCGGGTGATGGACTTGTCGCCGTAGCCGCGGACGCCGCGAAGGGAGCCGAAGTAGTGGTCGAAGGAGCGGTTCTCCTGCATCAGGATGATGACGTGCTTGATGGATTGCAGGTTCCCCGGCGGCACCGGCTTGGCCATGGCGGCCTGCACGGAAGGCGGCAGCAGCGAGCCGGCGGCGGCGAGCGCCGTCGCTGCTGCCGTGGCGCCGAGGAAGCCGCGGCGGGAGAAGCCCTTGGCGGCGGTGTCAGCAGAGGTGTCCGCTTCGGAGGTTGAACGTTTCATCATTTCAGGGTCATGCGTTGCCATAGTCGGGATTGCCTTTCGTCGATAGGGTCCGGCCCCACCAAGGTAGACGCTCCGGGTGAATCCTTGGTGTATTTCGCGTACATCGGCCGGCCACCCTGCGGTCACTGGAGGGTCGCGCGCCCTCCGGGCGTGCTGGCTTTCTTGAAGAAAGCCAGTTACGATCGGGCCATGCCTCTTCGTTCCGACTGGTCAGCGCGCACGTGCAGCCTTGCCCGCGGCCTGGATGTGCTCGGCGATCCGTGGGGGAGCCTGGTCCTCCGGGAGATCTTCTTCGGCAACGGCCGCTTCGATGCCATCAAGCAACGGCTCGGCTGCGCGGACACCGTCCTCAGCAAGCGCCTCGGCTGGTTGCTGGAGGCCGGGCTGCTGGCCCAGCGGCCCTACCAGGACGGCAGCCGCACCCGGCAGGAGTACGTCCTCACGCCCAAGGGCGAGGATTCCCTGCCCGTGCTCAACGCGATCATCATCTGGGCCGAGAAGCACCTGGACGCGCCGGACCAGGTCTCCCACATGCGGGTCATCCATACGGTCTGCGGGCGGCCGACGTCTTCCGCCGACACCTGTAGCCATTGCGGGGTCCCGCTGACGGCCGCCAACACCAGCTGGCACAGCCTCAAGCGCGGCACGCCGACGCCGCTCGCCGTCGCCCCCGTGGAGGCAGCCCCTGCAGCAACGCCCGCCGAACCCGCACCCGACAACAGCTCGACCAACGAAACGGAGATCCCCGCATGACTGCTCCCGACGTCACCGAGGCAACCAGCCAAACGCGCAAGCGCCGCCGCCTGCACCCCGCGTGGTTCGTGGCCGCCGTCGCGTTCCTCGCCCTCGTGGGAGCTGCAGGATTCCGGGCCGCTCCCGGCGTGCTCATGGTCCCGCTGCAGGCCGAGTTTGGCTGGTCCACCACGGTGCTGTCGCTGGCGGTCAGCATCAACCTGGTGCTGTTCGGGCTCACGGCGCCCTTCGCGGCCGCCCTCATGGAACGCTTCGGCATCCGCACCGTGACCTCGATTGCCCTGTGCCTGATCGGCCTCGGCTCGGCGTTGACCGTCTTCGTCAACCAGTCCTGGCAGATCCTGCTCACCTGGGGACTCCTGATCGGTCTCGGCACCGGATCCATGGCCCTCGTCTTCGCCGCCACCATCGCCAACACCTGGTTCGCCAAGCGCCGCGGCCTCGTGATCGGCATCCTCACGGCGGGCAGCGCGGCGGGGCAGTTGGTGTTCCTGCCGTTCATCGCGGCCCTGGCCCAGAGCCCCGGCTGGCGCGGGGCTTCGCTGCTGATTGCGGCCGGCGCGCTCGCCGTCGTCCCGCTCGTGCTGCGCTGGCTGCGGAACTCTCCTGCCGACGTCGGCGTCCGCCCCTACGGCGCCGAAGAAGCCGAAGCCGAACAGCCGGCGACGACGGCGGCACCCGGCGATTCCCCGAACGCTGCGGTCCGCGCGCTGCAGGTCCTGAAGCGGGCCAGCAAGGTGCGCACCTTCTGGGGCCTCGCCGCCGGTTTCGCGATCTGCGGGGCGACGACGAACGGACTGATCGGCACCCACTTCATCCCCTCCGCGCACGACCACGGCATGCCGGAGACGACGGCGGCCGGCCTGCTCGCCGTCGTCGGGATCTTCGACATCGTGGGCACCATCGCCTCGGGCTGGCTGACCGACCGCTTCAACCCCAAGATCCTGCTGGCCGTGTACTACCAGTTCCGCGGGATCGGGCTGCTGGTGCTGCCGCTGCTGCTGGGCTCCACGGTGGAACCGAGCATGATCGTGTTCGTGGTGGTCTACGGTCTGGACTGGGTGGCGACGGTGCCGCCCACCGCCGCGATCTGCCGCCGGGTGTTCGGCGCGGACGGTTCCGTGGTGTTCGGCTGGGTGTTCGCCGCCCACCAGCTGGGCGCGGCTGCTGCCGCGGTGCTGGCCGGCTTCGTCCGCGACGCCACCGGGCACTACACGTATGCGTGGATCGGTGCCGCCGCCATGTGCACCGTGGCCGCCGTCATCAGCGCCACGATCCGCAAGGACGCCGTGCACAAGGAAGCGTCGCCGGTGGCCGCCTGACTGCTTCTTCGCCTCGCCCTACTTCGCCGGGACTGTTTTAGCCGTGCCCTGATACTTCGCGGTGAAGTAGGCCCGGGTGGAAGGCAGGAAGCGGCACACGACGGCCAGCACCACGCCCAGGAGCAGCAGCACCACCCCGCTGACGAAGGCGCCGCCCACTCCGAAGATCCGGGTGTCGCCGTACTCCGGGTCCCACATCTGCACGGCCGAGATGAAGAACGCAGCGGCCAGCATCACGGCGCCCAGCAGCGGCAGGATCCCGCGGAACCACAGGTTCCGGGCGGAATCGCGCAACGTGCCGCGGAAGTACCAGACGCAGGCGAAGCCACTGAGGGCGTAGTAGAAGGCGATGAACAGGCTGATCGAACTGATGGAATCGGCCAGCAGGTTCTCGCTGAGGAACGTCATGGCGATGTAATAGGCGGCGGCCGCGGCGCCCATGAGCTGGGTGGAGAAGCCGGGTGTCTGGTAGCGCGGGTGGACTTTCCCGAAGCGCGGCGGCAGGGCGCCGTGCACACCCATCGAGAGGGTGCCGCGGGCCGTGGGCAGGATGGTGGTCTGGGTGGAGGACAGCACCGAGGCGAGGACCGCGACGACGATCAGCCAGCCCCAGGGACCCAGCGCCACGTCCTTCATGGCCAGGAACACGTCGGATTCGTTCTCGCTGTTGCCCAGGCCGATCCCCTCGGCGCCGGAGCCTGCGTACATCATCACCAAAAGGGCCACCGAGACGTAGATGGCCACGAGCACGAAGGCCGAGATCACCGCGCCGCGGCCAGGGGTCTTCGCGGGGTTTTCCGTTTCCTCGTTCAGGGCCAGGCAGGTGTCCCAGCCCCAGTAGATGAAGAGCGCAAGCAGGGCACCGTGCACCACGGCGCCGGGGTCCGTGAAGGCACCGGCGGGGTTGAACCATTCGAAGGTGAACGGCGTGGCGTTGCCGGCCCCGCCGTTGGCGATTCCGACCATGAGCGCCACGGCGAAGATGCCCAGGGAGATGTACTGCACGTAGGTCAGGGTGCGCTGGACATGTTCGCCCAGCCGGATGCCGCGGTGGTTCACGAAGGTCATCAGCGCTATGAACGCCACGCCGGTGCCGGTCACAAGCCAGGTGTTTCCGGCCTGGGACCCGTCGCCTACCAACAGCCACAGGTACTGCCCGGCCACCTGGGCCAGGTTCGCCAGGACCACCGTGCCGGCCAGGGCCACGCCCCAGCCGCCCAGCCAGCCCGCCCACGGCCCGAAGGTCTTCCGGGCCCACACGAACGTGGTGCCGCAGTCCGGCATGGCGCTGTTCAGCTCGCGGAACGCGTAGGCGATGAATAGGACCGGGATGAAGCCGAGGACCAGGATCAGGGGAGTGTAGTCCCCGTTGACGGCGACGATCAGTCCCAGGGTCGCGGCGAGCGAGTAGACCGGCGCCGTCGACGCCAGGCCAAGCATCACCGAATCGCCGAGATCCAGGATTCCGGCGCGCAGTCCCTTGCCCGGGACGGTGCCGCCGGGCAGCGGCTGGCCTGACGACGTCGAGGTTTCCATGCTCACAGGGCGGCTCCGTTCGCTGAGGTGGCGGACGCGATGGTCGGCGCCGGCGCGTCGATGGTGTTGGGCACAAAGCGGCAGAAGTAGTCGGTGACGGGGCCGTCCGATTCGCGGATGCCGCAGCCCACCGATTCCCCGTCAACCACCCACAGGCCCAGGACGGGATGGTTGCCGTCGAAGTCCGGCAGCTGCTGGTACTGCTGGAAGCACCAGCCTTCGCGGCCGTACTTGCCGGGCTGGTCGATCTCGATGCCGGGGGCGTGGATGCGGATGTTGTCGCCTTCGCGTCCGTGCAGGGGCTTTGCCACCCACTCCTTGAGCGGCCCGGGGTCACCCAGGTAGGCAGGCAGGAGGTTCGGGTGGTCCGGGTACAGGTGCCACAGCGCAGCCAGAAGCGCCTTGTTCGAGAGCAGCATCTTCCAGGCCGGTTCCACCCAGCGCGGGTTGTGGGCGCGCTGCAGCAGGCGGTGGCCGAAGGGCTCCTTCATCATCAGCTCCCACGGGTACAGCTTGAACATGGTGCTGATCATGAAGTTGTCCAGGTCCACGAAACGGTTCAGGTTCGGGTCCCAGCCAATGTCCGACATGTTGATGCCGATCGTGGTCCAGCCGCCCTGGCTGGCCACGTCCCGCATGTAGGCCGCCGTCATCCAGTCCTCGCCGGACTCCTCGGCCTCCGAATGGGCCACGTGCAGGGTGCTCATGCCGGTGCGGTACTGCAGCTTCTTCCACTGCCGGATGAGGGCCTCGTGGATGCCGTTCCACTGGTCCTTCTCCGGGAAGACGTCCTGCAGCCAGAACCACTGCGCCACGGCCGCCTCGATCAGCCCGGTGGGGGTGTCGGCGTTGTACTCGAGCATCTTCGCCGGCCCGCCGGCGCCGTTGTAGATGAAGTCGAAGCGGCCGTAGATGTCCATGTCACCGGCCTGCAGCGATTCGGCCGCGAGTTCCAGGGCCTGCTGGCCGATGCCGATCCCGCCCATCGCACCGGTGGCCAGGAACTTCGCCGCCTCCAGGCACATGAGGTGCATGTCCTCGGCGGTCTTTTCGAGCGTTTCCACCTCGTCCATGGTGAATTCGTAGTACGCCGATTCGTTCCAGTACTCGATCTTCCGGCCGTCGGGCATGGTGGTGGTGGAAAACACCAGGCCCTGTTCCTCGATCTTCTGCTTCCAGTCCGGGCGCGGTGCCACTGCCAGTCTCTTCATCCTCAGCCGCCCGTGCTTCCGCCGCCCTTGGAGCTTCCGCCGAAGCCGCCGCGGCTCACCGTTCCGCCCTTGGTGCTGTACCCGGTGGAGGCCTTCGCGCCGCTGGGCATGGTCCGGGTGTAGTTCGGGTACGTGCTGCGGTTTTGGCCAACAGCCGGGACGCTCGAGCCGCGCGAATAGAAGTACCAGGCATAGAAGCCCGAGCCCCGGCCCTCGGAACTGCCGCAGTTGACGTCCTCGACGCGCTCGCCGGTCTCATCGTTGAAGCACACCTGCGCGTAGTCCGCGTCGTTCTCCTGGCTGGCCACGATCGCCGTGATCGTTCCGGCGAGCAACGCGGTGACGCCCAGGCCCACCACCAGGGTGCGCCGCTGCGAGCGCTTCTTCCGGTGTTGGGCATCCGCGGCCCGTTTCGCGTGTTCGCGGGCAAAGGGATCGACGACGGCGGGCGGCTCCTGCGCGGATCCGTCCGGCGCCGCGCCGGGCTGGTGCAGCTCCGGCCGCAGTTCGGGTTGTGGAACCTGCCAGGGCGGCGGCTTGGGCGTGCCGCCGTCGGCGTCTTTGCCGGAATCCCTGTCCGGGCCGCCGGCGCCGGCCTGATTGCTGTTCGGGTCCATACTTCTTTATCCCCCCGGATTCCTTGACGGCGCGGAAAACCCGGCCCGATTGCTGAGGAAAGCCTAGCGCTTGCCCCGGCCGAACAGGCAGCACCCGCAGGAGTGCCAGAATTGGGGCATGGCCGCAGCTGACGCAATGAACGGAGCCGACGGAGGGAAGGGCGCCTTCCCCGGACAGCCCGCCGTCCCGGGCATCGGGCGCGGCCGGATCGTCGCCGGCCTCGCGCTCGCGGTGGTTCTGCCGCCCGCCGTCGAGCTCCTCGTGACGGCGGTGGGCTACCGCAACTTCGCCATGATCATGCTCTTGCAGCTCGCGGTGGCCGCTGCCGTGGCCGCCGTCGGCGGCCTCTGGCCCGCCGTCGTCGCGGCCATCCTGGGCAGCTCGCTGCTCAACTATTTCTCGGCCGAACCCGTGGGCTCCTTCTCGATCGCCGATCCCTCCACCCTGTTCATCCTCGTCGTCTTCCTCGCGGTGGCCAGCGGCATCGGCCTGGCGGTGGGCACGGCCACCCGGCGGGCGCAGGAAGCAGCGCACGCCGGGGCAGAGGCACGGGCGCTGAACGAACTTGCCCTCAGGATCCTCCGCTCGGACGGCAGCCTGGAATCGTTCCTCGACAAGATCCGCTCCAAGCTTGGCATGGAGGCCGTCACACTGCTGGAGGCCGCACCGCCCGAGGACCCGGCCAGCACTCCTGCCACCGCCCGGCGGGCGGAACCGCGCTGGCACGTGTTGGCCACCTCGGGCCCGCAGCCGCCGGTGGGCCACGCCGCGGCCGACCATGCCGCCGTCGTCGACGCCAATTACACCCTCCTGCTGCGCGGCGGGCCGCTGTCCGGCCAGCACAAACGCATGCTGGCGGCCTTCGGCGCCTACGTGGTGGCGGTGCGCGAGCGGCAGCAACTGGTGCGGAGCAGGCAGGACAACATCCGCCTCACAGAGGGCAACACCATGCGCACTTCCATCCTGCGCGCGGTGTCCCACGACCTGCGCACGCCGCTGGCCGGGATCAAGCTGGCCGTCAGCAGCCTCCGCCAGGAAGAGGTCAGCTTCAGCCCGGAGGACGAACGCGAACTGTTGGCCACCATCGAGGACTACACGGACCGGCTGGGCCACCTCGTGGACAACCTGCTGGACATGTCCCGCATCACTGCCGACGCCGTGACCCCGCACCTGCGCGGACTGGCCTGGGAGCAGGTCCTGCCGGACGCCTTGCGCGGGGTGCCGGAGGGCCGCATCCGCAACGAAATCGCCCCCAACCTGCCTGCCGTCGAGGCCGACGCCGGGATGCTGGAACGCGTCGTGGCCAACCTCGTGGAGAACGCGGTGAAGTACGCACCCGGGTCCGACATCGTGCTGCGGGCCCGCACCGCGGGGGTGGCCGTCGGCGGGCGTCCCGGTAGCGAACTGCGGGTGACGGACCACGGCGGGGGAGTGCCGCCGTCGGACGTCCTGGCGCTGTTCCTGCCGTTCCAGCGGTTCGACGACGCAGGCTCCACAAAGGACGGCCGTACCGGAATCGGCCTGGGACTCGCCGTCGCGAAGGGCTTCACCGAGGCGATGGGCGGCACCCTGACCGCGGAGCCGACGCCGGGCGGCGGCCTGACCATGGTGGTCACCCTGCCGCTGTGGGAAGGGGAGCAGCTGTGAACCTGGTGCTGATTGTCGAGGACGAGGCGCAGATCGCGCGGGCCATGCAGATCAACCTGCACGCCCACGGCTACCAGGCGCTCACCGTTTCCAACGGCTCCGACGCCCTCAAGGCCGCCGCCAGCCAGCCCGTGGACATCGTGGTGCTGGACCTCGGGCTGCCGGACATGGACGGCGTGGACGTGATCCGCGGAATCCGCGGCTGGAGCACCATGCCCATCATCGTGTTGTCCGCCCGGCACGGCTCCGAAGACAAAGTCGAAGCGCTCGACGCCGGCGCGGACGACTATGTGACCAAACCGTTCGGCCTCGACGAGCTGCTCGCGCGGCTGCGGGCCGCCTCCCGCCGGGCCGGGCCGCGGGACGAGGCGCCCACCCTGGAAACCGCCGACTTCGTGGTGGACCTGGCCGGCAAAAAGATCGTCAAGGACGGCGGCGAGGTGCGGCTGACCCCCACGGAATGGAGCATCCTCGAACTGCTGGTCCGCAACGCCGGAAAACTGGTCAGCCAGCAGCAGATCCTCACCCAGGTGTGGGGCCAGGCCTATGCCAAGGAAACCCAGTACCTGCGCGTCTACATCGCCCAGCTCCGCCGCAAGCTCGAAAGCGACCCCTCCGCGCCCAGGCACCTGCACACCGAGGCGGGCATGGGCTACCGCTTTGATCCGTAGACTGGTCCCATGGACACCGCATCGTTGATCGCAGTCTGCCGGGTACACCAGCTCCTGGCCGATCCTGAAGGCAGCGTTGGCGTCACCGCCATCGACAAACGCCCCGTCGAAGGACCAGTCAAGGTCCACAAGCTCGGTGTGCACGGCGACGTCCAGGCCAGCCGCGTGCACCACGGCGGGGAGGACCAGGCCCTCTACGCCTATTCGCAGGAGGACGCCGACTTCTGGGTCGCGCGGCTTGAGCGCGAGCTGCCGCCGGGCATCTTCGGTGAGAACCTGCGCGTGCGCGGCATCGACACCACGGGCGCGGTGATCGGCGAACGCTGGAAGATCGGCCTGGACCTGGAGGTCGAAGTGACCTCGCCGCGCGTTCCCTGCGCCACGTTCCAGCGCGTCATGGACGAGCCGCAGTGGGTCAAGCGCTTCACCGAGGCCGGCAGGGTCGGCTGCTACCTGCGTGTGGTGAAGACGGGCAGCATCTCCGCCGGCGATCACATCCACCGGATCTTCGTGCCCAAGCACGGCATCACGGTGGGAAAGTGGTTCAGCGATCCCACCGTGGAGGACGTCCAGACACTGCTCGACGCCGAAGCCGACGGCGAGATCCGCCTCCAGCCGGAGTACCACGACGAGTTCGAAAAGGTCATGCGCCGGGCCGGCGTCACCAGCTGACACCGCGCTCCCGACCGGGGCTTTTGTGCGCAAGCTCACCGCCGCCGTCGGGCCCTGTGTCACGGGCCCGCCGCGCCGTACCCTACAATGGATGTATCCCCCACTCCGGAAATCCCTTTTTCCTGCCCAATTTTTGAGGCAGGACTGGTCAGTGTTGGGGCCCGCGGAATTGAAGCGGGCATTTTCATAGGGAGAGCCGGGCGAAGAAAACGCTGTACAGACTGCCGGGATGGCAGCCAAGAGATGCAGCGCGAAGTCCTGCCATGGGATTGCGACAGCGCCGGACTTCTTTGCGTACGGCCGGGCCCAGGTTCAGCCGTGTGCGACGAGTACTGCGGCCAAGCCCAACCGGGCCGCGCCGACTGGCCACCTATGGATGAGGAAATCTTCCCCTATGCCCGAAAACCCGAACGAAACGCTCGACGCCGACACCACCGAGACCGTCGACACCGCGCCTGAGGCTCCCGCAGCGGAAGCCGCCGAGGCTCCCGCCGAAGCCGCCGCTCCCGCCCCCGCCCCCGCGGAAGCCGCCGCCCCCGCTTCCGCCCCGGCGGAGGACGAAGACGAAGGCGTCCGCTTCACCGACCTCGGCCTCGACGGCCGTGTGCTCGCCGCCCTGCAGGACGTCGGCTACGAGAAGCCGTCCCCCATCCAGGCCGCCACCATTCCGCTGCTCCTTGAGGGCCGCGATGTCGTGGGCCTGGCCCAGACCGGTACCGGCAAGACCGCCGCGTTCGCCGTCCCGGCCCTGTCCCGCCTGGCCGAGCTGCACGACCTCAACGGCCCCTCCCGCAAGACCCAGGCCCTTGTCCTGGCTCCGACCCGCGAACTGGCCCTCCAGGTTGCCGAGGCCTTCACCTCCTACGCCAAGCACATGGAGGACTTCACCGTCCTCCCGGTCTACGGCGGTTCCGCCTACGGCCCGCAGTTGGCCGGCCTGCGCCGCGGCGCCCAGGTGGTTGTGGGTACCCCCGGCCGCGTGATCGACCACATCGCCAAGGGCTCCCTGGACCTCTCCGAACTCCAGTATCTGGTGCTGGACGAAGCCGACGAGATGCTGCGCATGGGCTTCGCGGACGACGTCGAGCAGATCTTCCAGGAAACCCCGGAGTCCCGCCAGGTGGCCTTGTTCTCCGCCACCATGCCGGGCCAGATCCGCCGCATGTCCAAGCAGTACCTGAACAACCCGGCCGAGGTCTCCGTCAAGTCCAAGACCTCCACGGGCTCCAACATCCGCCAGCGCTACGTGCAGGTCATGGGCCCGCACAAGCTGGACGCGATGACCCGCATCCTCGAGGTCGAAGAGTTCGACGGCGTCATCGCCTTCGTGCGCACCAAGATGGCCACCGAGGACCTCGCCGACAAATTGAAGGCCCGCGGTTTCCAGGCCGCCGCCATCAACGGCGACATCCCGCAGCAGCAGCGTGAGCGCACTGTGGATGCCCTGAAGGAAGGCCGCATCGACATCCTGGTGGCCACCGACGTCGCCGCCCGCGGCCTCGACGTCGAGCGCATCAGCCACGTGGTCAACTACGACATCCCGCATGACACCGAGTCCTACGTGCACCGCATCGGCCGTACCGGCCGTGCGGGCCGCGCCGGTGACGCGATCCTGTTCATGACCCCGCGCGAGAAGTACCTGCTGCGCGCCATCGAGAAGGCCACCCGCCAGAGCGTGGAGCAGATGCACCTGCCCACCGCGGAGACCGTCAACTCGCTGCGCCTGGGCAAGTTCGCCGAGCGCATCACGGAGACCCTCGAGTCCGAGGACGTGGCACTGTTCCGCGACCTGATTGCCTCCTACGAGGAAGAGCACAACGTTCCCGCGGCCGAGATCGCCGCGGCCCTGGCCGTCATGGCCCAGGGCGGCCAGCCGCTGCTGGTCAAGGAACTGCCGGCTGCTCCGGAATTCCAGAAGCGCGAACGCGGCAAGGACGGCTTCGGCTCCCGTGGCCCGACCCGCCCGCTGACCGAGGGCAACGCCACGTACCGGATCGCCGTCGGACGCCGCCAGCGCGTCATGCCGGGCTCCATCGTGGGTGCCATCGCCAACGAGGGCGGCATCTCGTCCTCGCAGATCGGCGGCATCGACATCCGCTCGGACCACTCCCTGGTGGAGCTCCCGGCGGACCTGAGCCCCGAGCAGCTGCGCGCCCTGTCCCGCACCCGGATCGGCGGCGAGCTGATCCACCTGGAGCTGGACTCCGGCCGCAAGCCCAACCGCGACCGCGGCGGCTACGGCGACCGCGAGAACCGTGGCAACTTCAAGGGCAACGGCGGCTTCAAGAAGGACTTCCGCCGCAATGACGGCGAGCGTTCTTCCGCTGACCGCGGCGGCCGTTCCTACAGCGAGCGGTCCGAGCGCAGCTTCGGCGACCGCGACCGCGGCCAGGCCAGCGACTCCCGCTTTGGCGGCCACGGCAACGGCGCCCGCAAGCCCCGCCACGGCGGCGAGGGTGGACACCGTGATTTCAACCGCAAGGGCAAGTGGTAAAGACTGCTGCTGAAGGCTCCGTCCCCTCCGGGACGGAGCCTTCTTTGTCGATCCTCCGGAATCTTCCTCCGCTCGAGCCGTAGCTTCGGAAATCCGTGACGCTTGTCCGGTGTTGACGGGCAATCTCAAGGGCGGGCCGTATCGTGATGCTGTGGAACGATTGCTGCTTGACCAAATTGTCGAGACCGACTACGGACAGTTCGACCTCGTCTGGAGCGAGAGCGGCGGTTTTGATGGAAACTTTGACCGCTTCTTTGCTGGTCAGGTCATCGGCTTGGTCGGCGCTTCCGATCCCCATGGCGTGTACATCAACCTTGCCCGCCGGTCAGGCGGGTCGCCCGTAAGCATCGTCTTGATGGACGCTCCACCCGCGGACGATGAGGCCTCCTGGGAGGACGTCGTCGAGGTTTCCTTCATCTTCCCGCGAGGACATGAGTTGCGGTGGATCACCTGGGCCGGGGAGAACCGGGGAATGCTCGGCGCAATCCCACCGGGCGGCTACCGCTTGCGGGTCAGCGCCAGGGGACGGGATCAGGGGCACGCCGGTGAGTTCTCCGAGCATCCAGTCGATGCCTATCTCCTACAGATGTGGCCGGCGCATTCGCAGCCAGACACTGTCTTGCGCACCGGGAGCGAGGACGGGCGATACTGGCACGGCGAGGTCGGGAATCGGCGATAACCGCCGCAGCCCTTTAGCGCCCAACGGTGAAGGACACGCCGCAAGTAGGTGCGTTCCGCCTCCAAAGAGGGTCACGACGGCGGCGCTTCCGCCCCCGAATTTGAGGCCCCTGGAACACCGTTCCGGGTGCTTCGCAAATTGTGTCGGGGCCGGTATTTGCCCCCTTCGGCGCCGATTTGGTGTCAGGGGCGAACCTCCGGTAGAGTACTTACTCGTTGCCCCCTTAGCTCAGTGGTAGAGCGCGTTCTTGGTAAGAACGAGGTCGCCGGATCGATTCCGGCAGGGGGCTCTGAATGAGAGCCTGTGTCAAGGCGGTTTTGACCGGCTTGGCACAGGTTTTCCTCATTCGTGGCGGTGTAGCTCAGTTGGTTAGAGCGCACGACTCATAATCGTGAGGTCGGGAGATCGAGCCTCCCCACCGCTACCAATGAATGACCCCGCGGATTACGGTCCGCGGGGTCTTTTGTTTTCCCACCTGCTTGAATGGGTAAATGCCTCGGATCACGATCATCGGCGGCCACGGAAAAGTGGCTCTGCAGCTTGCCCGCATCCTCAGTGACGAAGGCCATACCGTCACGTCCCTCATCCGGAACCCCGGCCACGCCGCCGACGTCACCGCGAGCGGAGCCTCCCCGGTGATCCTCGACGTCGAGCATTCCACGACGGCGGAGATCGCCGCCGCGCTGGGCGGCAGCGACGCCGTGGTCTGGTCTGCCGGTGCCGGCGGCGGCAATCCGGCACGCACTTACGCCGTGGACCGCGACGCTGCCATCCGCTCGATGGACGCCGCGGCGCAGGCCGGCGTCAAGCGCTATGTGATGGTGTCCTACTTCGGCGCCGGTCCGGGTCACGGCATCCCCGAGAACCACAGCTTCTTCCCCTACGCCGAGGCCAAGGCCGCGGCGGACGAGTACCTGCGCGGCAGCAAGCTTGACTGGACCGTCCTCGGTCCCGGCACCCTGAACAACGATCCCGCCACCGGCCTGATCGACGTCAACCCGGCGGACCCCTCCACCGGCACCGGGACGTCGCGGTCAAACGTCGCGCTGGTGGCCGCTGCCGTGCTGGAACTGCCCGAAACCATCGGCCGGACCATCGAGTTCCGGGACGGAGCCACGGACGTCGTGGAGGCTTTGACGGGGGACTCCTGACGCATGGACCAGCTCGCACTCATCATCGGGCTGCTGCTCGCGACAGTGGCGGCCGTGGGCCTGGGGGACAGGCTGCGCCTGCCGTACCCTGTCCTGATGCTGCTGATAGCAGTGGCCCTGACCTTCATCCCGGGCTTCCCGGAGCTGGAGATCGACCCCGAACTGATCCTGCCGATCTTCCTCCCGCCCTTGCTGTTCGCGACGGCCCAGAAGAGTTCCTGGGCGGTCTTCAGGGTGCGCTGGCGGACGCTGCTGCTGATGGCGGTGGCCCTAGTAGTGGTCTCGACGGCGGTCGTCGCCGGGGCTGCCTGGCTCATGATCCCGGGCATCGGCATTCCCGCCGCGATCGCCCTGGGCGCCATGGTGGCGCCCCCGGACCCGGTGGCGGTGGAGTCCGTGGCTGGACGGGTGCACATGCCCCGCCGGCTCATCACGGTGCTGCAGAGCGAAGGCCTCTTCAACGACGCCGCGGCCATCGTGATCTTCCAGGCCGCGGTGGCCGCCACCGTCGCCGGAACGCACCTCGGTCCCAACATCGCGTGGGAGTTCATCCTTGGTGCCGCGCTGGCGGTACTGGTGGGCATCGCCATGGGCTGGTTCGGAAGGCTCATCAACAAGCTCGTCACCTCGATGGTGGCGCGTAGCGCCGTCACTCTGGTGATTCCGTTTGCTGCGTACATCCTGGCGGAAGAGGTGCACGCCTCCGGGGTGATCGCCGTCGTCGTGACCGCCCTGGAAACCCAGCGCCACGCCCGCCCGCAGGACGCCGCCGAACGGGTCACCCGTACGGCCTTCTGGGACGTCGTGGAGCTGCTGGCCACGGGCCTGGCGTTCGGCCTGGTGGGCCTGGAGATCCGGCACGTGATCCGGGACGAGGGGACGGCGGTGTTCGGGATGGTCGGCATGGCCGCGGTGGTCTGTGTCCTCGTGTTCGCGGTGCGCTTCGGCTGGCTTGGCCTGCTGGCGTTGTCCGCCCGGCGCAAGAGAGCGCTCCAGCCCACGTCCTTCAAGGAAGTGCTGATCCTCACCTGGTGCGGCATGCGCGGCCTGGCCACCCTGGCCCTCGCCCTCGCGCTCCCGCTGACCACCTCGGACGGCGCCGACTTCCCAGCCCGGCACGAAATCCTCGTGATCGCCTGCGCGGTGCTGCTGGCCACCCTGGTGTTCCCGGGCCTGACCCTGCCATGGCTCATGCGCGTGCTGAAGGCGGCCGAGGACGGTTCCCACGAGGCGAATGCCGCCAAGCTGTTGGCTGGCCGCGCCCAGAGGGCCGCCATTGCCGCCCTCAAGGACCACGAGCTCATGAAGGAGCTTCCGGCGGACAAGGTGGCGCTCGTGAAGCAGAAGATGGCCCGGCTGCACGCCGAACTGCTGGACGGCACGCTCAAGAACGAGAGCCAGGAGGAGAAGCGCCGGCGGGGACGGGAGCTCGCCATCACAGTCCAGACGATCGCACTCGACGCCGCCCGCCAGGAAGTGGTCACGGCGCGCGGCGAGCCGGGCACCGATCCGGAGGTCGCCGACCGCGTGCTGCGGCAACTGGACCTGCGAACCATGGCGATGCCGGAGTAGGGGCGGGTCTTCTCACAAACGCCTGGCGCTGCGGGGGCTAGTAATGTCCGACCCCCTTGCTTGAATGGGTTCATGGAGACCACCGCTGGGTTGAGGGAAGGGACGCCGCAGCCTGATGCGGTGTTCGATCCTGTGGTGGTGCTGGACGGTCTGGTTTCGACCTTGCAGGCTGTGGAGTCGGCGATCGCCGGTTTGCAGGCGCTACGGGAGTACACGCTCGCTCTGGCGTCCAAGGTTGCGGAGGTGATGGACGACGACGGCGGTCCCGGGCAGGGTGTTTCGGCGTGGGGTTTGCGGTCGGCTGAGCTGGCGCAGCGCGCGGTGGCGGCGGAGATCGCCACAGCGATCCGCGCGAGTGACCGGACGATCCAGCGGCAGATGGGCCAGGCAGTGGAGTTGTTGGACCGTTTCCCGGCCACCTTCGGTGCCCTGGCGGACGGGCGGATCAGCCTGGCGCATGTCCGGGTCATCCAGGACGCCGGAACCTCCCTGGACGGACCCGAGGCGTTGGCCGGGTTTGAGGCCGCGGTCCTGCCGTGTGCTGAGCAGCAGGCGCCGGGCCGGTTGCGTCGCCTGGCTGGCCGGGAGGCAGAGAAAGCCCGGCCCGAAGCCTTGGCTGCCCGGCATGAGCGGGCTGTCGCTGACCGCTGTGTGCGGGTGAGCCGCCGGGGGATCCCGGTGCATGGATCAGCTCCGTGCCGATCTCTTCGCGGACCTGTTGCTGCGCGGTGTCCCCACCGGGCATGACACCCCGGACGGTCTGCTCGCCGCCATCACCGCGCGGGTGGAGGTCACCGTCCCGGTGCTGACCCTGATCGGCCGCGAATGTCCCACGGCAAATGAAGGCCCCTGCGCGGACAATCCCGGCGCCGGCAGGACGACGGAGGCGGGCGGCACCGTTCTCGGCAGCGCCGCTTTCGACAACCCCGCCCACGTCCCGGCGGAACTGGACGGGCGCCACCCCATCGACCTCGCCACGGCACGAATCCTCGCCGGGCAGGCCGCCGCGTGGAACAGGGTCCTGACCAATCCGATCACCGGTGCAGTGCTGGCGGTGGACAGGTACCGCCCTGGTGAAGACCTCAAAAGCCTCCTGACCGCCCGGGACGCCAGATGCCGCTTCCCGGGCTGCGGGATCAAGGCCCGGGACTTGGATCTGGACCACACTCACGACGCAGCTCTTGGCGGAACCACCGAAACCGGCAATCTCGCTGGGTTGTGCCGGCGCCACCACTTGCTCAAACATCACTCACGATGGAAGCTCCGGCAGGCCAGTGGCGGCGTCCTGGAATGGGCCAGCCCCGCCGGCCGAAGCTACGCAGACCACCCGCCCATACCGCCAACCCATACAACCAGCGGTATCAACGCAGGAGGACAGGCCCGCGGTGCCGCCACCCCGGAGCCGGTGCCGGGCAATGCCTCAAACCCGCCACCGTTCTGAACCGCCATGCTGAATCGCGCACCCGGTCGCCCTGTGCTGAGTTGCCCTGCTCTGCTCTGCCCTGCCTTGCCCTGAAGGCGAGGCGGGTGTTCGATCGTTAGCCGTTCAGGAGGCATCCTCTTGCTTCGGCAGTGACGCCGGATAGACGTCAAGGGCGTTTTCCTCCACGTAGTCCAGGGCGTGCCGGACGGCGCCGATCGAGACGATCCCATCGCCCAGGGCTGAGGCTTCAATCCGCGGGGGAGTGTGGGTGAACTGCGGGAGATGCTTGTCGATGGCGGGGATAAGGGCAGCGGCCGAGGCTGCGACGGCGCCCGCGAGGACGACGAGTTCGGGGTTGACCAGGGTGCTCAGGGAGCCGACCACCCGGGCCATCCGGTGCGCAAGGCGTTCGAGGACTTCCTTCGCAGCCTTGTCGCCGTCCGCGGCCGCCGCGAAAACCATCTCGGGCGTGAGCGCGGAAGGATCGCCGTCGCAGAGCGTGCGGAGCCGGGACCGCGGATGAGCCGCGAGGGCCTCCTGCCCCCAGACGGCCGCGTAGTGGGCAATGCCGCGGGTGTCGCCGACGCCGTCCACGTTCTCGAGATACCCGAGCTCGCCGAAACCGCCGAGCTGGCCGTGGAGCAGACGGCCCGATTCAAGCACCCCGGAACCGAGACGGTCACCGGCCAACATGACCACGAGGTTGTCGACGCCCCTGGCCGTGCCCTGCCAGCGTTCGGCGAGCGTGGCAAGGTTAGCGTCGTTCTCCAGGAGCACGTGCCAGCCATGGCGCTCGGAGACAATCCCCCGGACATCGAAGGACCGCCAGAATTCCTGGGCGGTGAGGACCTCGCCGTCGCGGCTGACCGGGGCGGCGACTCCCACGGACACAGCAAGGACCGAGTCCGCTGAAACGCTCGCTTGTTCCAGGGCCTCCGCCGCGATCTGTTCCAGGGCATCGGCCCGCTCAGCGGCGGGCACGATGTACGCGCGGAAAGGCATGGTGATCTGGGACAGGGCTGTTCCGGCCATGTCGGCAACGATGGCGGTGACCTTGTTGGCGCCGATGTCGATGCCCAACACGCTGGCAGCGCGGTCGTCGAACCTGAACCTGCGCGCCGGCCGGCCCTTGACGTAGCCGCCGGCGCCCCGCTGGTTTTCCAGCTCCTGCAGCCAGCCGAGCCGGACGAGCTCATCGCAGATGGAAATGACGGTAGCGCGGGAAAGTCCGGTGGCAGCCATGAGGTCAGTGCCGGTCACAATGCCGGCCCCGCGCATCGCCTTGAGCATGGCACTCGCATTCACCCTGCGCACGATCTGCGTGGACGGTGCAGTCTCAACCATCCCAACCTCCCCATCTTGTACCCACCGCTAAGCGGCAGCTCACTCTCTCTAAATTTAGTCCATAAATTTACCTTTCCTTCCATCTTCCAATCTTCTTGACTCCGTGGCGAGCCTCACTCCATACTTGCGATAGGTAGTAAATTTACCTCCTAATTAAAATTGAGTGAACGGGCCGACGTTGGCCCAGCCGCTCTGATGAAAGGACCGACGCAGATGTCTGACTCCCTCCTCTCACGCACCGTCGACCGCCGCGCCCTCCTGCGCACGGGCATGCTGGGTGCCCTGGGCCTCGCTGCGGCGCCGGCACTGGCCGCATGTGGTGGCGGTTCTACCCCTGGCAGCTCCGGTGCCGGCGGCAGTGTCTCCTGGGCGGCATGGGCAAACCCCGGTGAGGGGGAGCGCTACAAGAAGTTCGCCGAGGAACTGTCCAAGAAGATCAACGCCAAGGTCAGCTTCCAGGCAGTCGTGGGGGACTACGAGGCGAAGCTCCTTTCCCAACTGGCCGGCGGGGCCGCGCCGGACGCTTTCTACGTCGGTGACGGGCAGATGGCCAAGTTCATCGCTTCGAAGCAGGTCTCGGATCTGAGCGACTATCTTTCACACGGGAAATCCCCGGTGAAGCTGGACGAATTCCCGGAAGGTCTGTACCAATGGTGCAAGGCTGCCGACGGCACCGGTCTCTATGGCCTTCCGGTCGACTGCAACCCCTCGGTTTTGTGGTTCAACAAAGACGTCCTCTCCGCTGCGGGCGTCAGCTCGGACCCCGCCCAGCTGTTCGACGGCGGCACGTGGAACTTTGACGCCTTCACCGATGCCTTGGACAAGGTCCGCGGCTCGGGCAAGAAGGGACTGATCCTGTCCAACTGGTGGTTCAACTGGGTCTGGGCCGTCACGGCCTTCGGCGGCAAACTCCAGGATGAGTCCGGCAGGATTGTCTTCGCCGACGACGCCAAGGCGCAGGAAGGCCTGTCCTGGCTGCTGGAGCAGTTCAAGTCAGGCAACATCACCTACGCGGGTTCGTTGCCGAAGGGCCAGAGCGGCGACGCCCTTTTCCTGGCCGGCCAGCTTGCCTTCAACAACGTGGGCCGCTGGGCTCTGCCCACTTTGAAGACCGCCAAGTTTGGCTATGACATTGCACCGCTGCCTTCGCCCACCGGCAAGGACATCATGCCGGTTCCCGTTGCCACCGCAGCGATTGCCCTGAACGCGAAGGCCAAGAACCGGGAAAAGGCACTCGAACTGATCGGCAACTACGTGTCCAAGGAGGGCCAGCAGTTCCGCCTTTCCGGAGGTGGCAACGCCGTGGCGTCGGTCAGGGGCCTGGATGGACTCGCCACCGAAGGCGGGGTTCCTGCCCACGGCAAACTGTTCAATGACGTTGTTGCGAAGGGCTTCGCGATGCCGAACGCCTTCGTGTCCAACGCCAAGACCGCCACGGAACTGCCGACGCTTGTTGACAAGCTTTTCAAGAACCCGTCGACCACCGCCGCCTCCTTCTCCGAAGCGGTCAGCAAGCTGGTGAACGGCTAAGCAAGATGTCACTGGACACACAGATCCGGGCCAGCGCAGATGCCGTACCCGCCCCGCCACGCCGCAAGGTGTCCCGGCGGCACCGTAAGGACACCATCGCGGCCCTCGTCTTTCTTTCGCCCCAGCTTGTGGGCCTGATCGTCTTCATGGTCGGCCCCTTGGGTTTTGCCCTCTATCTGGCCTTCAGCCACTGGGACGGGTTCGGCGCAGCTACCTTCGCGGGTCTCTCCAACTTCACCGAACTCTTCGAGAATCCCCGCATCCAGCGTTCGGCGATCAATACCGTGTGGTTCACCGTCTTGCAGGTCCCCGGTGTGATGATCACTGCTTTCCTCTTCGCGTTGTTCATGCAGAAGGCAGGGAAGATGACCAACGTCTACCGCCTTGGCTTCGTTGCCCCGGTGGTCACTTCCTCGGTGGCTGTCGCCACCATCTGGCTCTACCTGTTCAACCCTGAGATCAGTCCCATCAACAGCGCCTTGCGTTCCATCGGGATCCCGGCCCCCAACTGGCTGCAGGATCCGGCGTTCATCATTCCGTCCTTCGCCGTCGTGGCGATCTGGCAGGGCCTGGGCTACCAATTGGTGATGTTCATGGCCGGCCTGCAAAGCATCGGTGCCTCCTACCTTGAAGCCGCCGAACTGGACGGTTGCTCGGCGTGGCAGAAGCTGTGGCACGTCACGGTGCCGCTGATCTCACCGACCATCCTGTTCCTCTCGATCACCTCGATCATCGGCTCCTTCCAGGTCTTCGACTACATCTACGTCTTCATGGACTCAAGCGCGCCGGACGAGGCCCGCACCATCGTCTACGAGATTGTCCAAATGGCCTTCCGCGAGTTTAACTTCGGAGCCGCTTCAGCCCTGGCGTTCCTGCTGTTCCTGGTCCTGCTCGGCGTCACCGGGCTGCAGATGGCCGCCCAGAAGAGATGGGTTCACTACGCAGAATGAGCACCCTCACCCGAAACATTGCCCGCTCCCAGGAACCGCGGACGCGCCGCCGGCCGGTCCGCCCGGGAAAGATCATCCTGCACCTCGCGCTGGCCACCTGCGCCGCGCTCATGGCGCTGCCGTTCCTGTGGATGATGTTCTCCTCGTTCAAACCGTTGGATGAGATCTTCCGCCAGCCGCCCACCTTCCTGCCGGAGGCGTGGACCACCGGCGGCTATGAGACCGCCTTTGCCGGCGCTGACTTCGTCCGGGGTTTCTGGAACAGCACGTACATCGCCGTGACCGTCACCGTCGTTTCGCTGTTGACCAGCACCATGGCCGCCTACGCCTTTGCCAGGATCGACTTCCGAGGAAGCAAGCCCCTCTTCATGGTGTTCCTGGCCACCATGATGGTCCCGGCCCAGCTGACCATCATCCCGCTTTACATCATCATGGGATGGCTTGGTTGGATCGATACGCCGCTGTCACTGATCATGCCGGCTTCCCTGTTCAGCGCTTTCGGGGTCTTCCTTATGCGCCAGTACATCAAGGGCATTCCCCTGGAACTTGAAGAAGCCGCGGAACTGGACGGCGCCAGCCGCTTCAGGGTCTTCACCACCATGATCCTGCCGCTGCTGCGCACTCCGCTTACCGCATTGGGGATCTTCACCTTCCTCGGCCAGTGGAACAACTTCTTCGGCCCGCTGATCTTCCTCAACAGCGACGCCAACTTCACCCTCCCGTTGCTGGTGAACCAGTTCAAGGGCCAGTACGGCGCCGACTGGACCTCCCTGATGTCGGCCACAACGCTCGTGGCTGCACCGCTGCTGATCATCTTTGCCGTCGCCCAGCGGCAGATCGTGGATGGCATCGCGCTCTCCGGCTCCAAGTCCTGAGGCGCCCCGCCAAAAAGCAGGAACGACGACGGCGGGAACCCGCCGTCGTCGTTCCTCCCACCGCTTCTTACTACCTGAAAAGGATTCCCGGTTTGTCTACGCCCCCCTTTGCCGCATCTTCCGCTTCCGTTCCCGCCGGTGCGGACCCTGACTGGTGGCGGCAGGCCGCCGTCTACCAGATCTATCCGCGGAGCTTTGCCGATTCGAACGGAGACGGCATCGGGGACCTGAAGGGTGTTTCGGCCAAGGTGCCGTACCTGAAGGCGCTGGGGGTCGACGCCGTCTGGCTGAGTCCCTTCTATCCTTCGGCTTTGGCGGACGGCGGCTATGACGTGGATGACTACCGCGATGTGGATCCGAAGATCGGTACGCTGGCGGACTTCGACGAAATGGTTGCTGCCCTTCATGCTGCGGGCATCAAGGTGATTGTGGACATCGTGCCGAACCATTCGTCCAACCGGCACGCCTGGTTCCGGGAAGCACTTGCCGCCCCGAAGGGTTCGCCCGCCCGGGAGCGGTACCACTTCCGCGACGGACTGGGAGAGCACGGGGAACTGCCGCCCTCGGATTGGACCGCCTCGTTCGGCGGCCCGCGCTGGACCCGCGTTGACGACGGACAGTGGTACCTCAACACCTTCACGCCGGAACAGCCCGATCTTAACTGGGACAACCCCGAAGTCCGGGAGGACTTCCTGACGACCCTGCGTTTCTGGTCCGACCGCGGAGTGGACGGCTTCCGGGTGGATGTCGCCAACCTCCTGGTCAAGGACCTACCGGCCACGCTGCCCGGCAAGGCCGAACTGGCTGAGATGGACCGGAACTCCGGAACCCACCCCCTGATGGACCGCGACGAAGTCCACGAAATCTACGCAGAATGGCGCAAGGTCTTCAACGAGTACAACCCGCCCCGCTTCGCCGTGGCCGAGGCCTGGGTGGAGACCCCGGAGCGGCGGGCAAAGTACGCGTCCCCTGAAGGGCTGGGCCAGGCGTTCAGCTTCGACCTGCTGATGGCGGACTTCGACGCCGGACAGTTCCGGACCGTTATTACTGACAACCTGGAACAGAGCCGCCTGACCGGTTCCACCTCCACCTGGGTGTTCTCCAACCACGACGTCACCCGCCACGCCACCCGCTACGGGCTGCCCCCGCTGAACGGCCGCGCCGTCAAGGGCGGCGTGGAATGGGTCCGCGAGGGCGGACCGAAGGACGCCCTCGACATCGCCGGCGGCATCCGCCGCGCCAAGGCAGCCACCCAGCTCATGCTGGCCCTGCCGGGATCGGCGTACCTGTACCAGGGCGAGGAACTCGGCCTGCACGAAGTCGCGGACATCCCCGCGGACCAACGCCAGGACCCGTCCTTCTTCCGCGGCGCCGAGTGGGACGGGCTGGGCCGGGACGGCTGCCGCGTTCCGCTGCCGTGGGAGCCGGACGGCCCCTCGTTCGGCTTCGGCGCGAACGGGGCCCACCTTCCCCAGCCGGCTTGGTTCGCCGGGTATGCGGCCAGCGCCCAGGCGGCCGACGGCGGATCCACCCTCGCCTTCTACCGCACCGCCCTCGCGCTCCGGCGCGGCCTGCAGGCCGAGGAGAGCCTCGAGTGGATCGAGACGGGCAACGCAGACGTCCTGCACTTCGTCCGCCCGGGCGGCTGGCACGTTATCGCGAACTTCGGAACCGCCGCCGTCGAACTGCCCGAAGGTGAGCTCCTCCTGGCCAGCGTTCCCGTTGACGGCGGAAAGCTTCCGGGCGAGGCAAGCGCCTGGCTGCGTGCTTGACCCCACATCCGAAAGATCAACAGAGAGGTTGATGGTTCATGAAAAACCGCTGGAGTTTGAGCAGTATCGCCGGCGTGGCCGTACTCATCGGGGCCCTGCTGGCTCCCATCGCTCCCGCCACCGCAACGGATCCTGGCCCTGCCGCAGTGCCCGCAGCCCCGGCAGCTGTGGCTCCGCCCGCCTCGACTCCGACGCTGACCACTTGGGGTCACGACAACGCGGTTGCCACAACCGGGCCCGTGCCGGCGGACAAAGTCCGCGCCTCAGAGTTCTATGAGGCGTCCGTTGCGACGGCGGCACGCCCGGACACCGCTTATGGTTCCTTCGTCTATGCGAGCGTGCCCCGCAGCGGCAACGGCAAGATCGGCTACACGGAACAGGACGGTGCGGAGTTTTCGTCCGAAGCGGGACTGACCATGAGCTGGTCGAGCTTCGAATACGGCGAGGACGTCTGGGTCAATGTGCGCCTGAAAACCGGGCAGCAAATCACCTCGGCTGACCAGGTCACGATCAGGCCGACGGACCTCGGCCTGGAGAAGCAGCTGGTGGACAGTTCCACCATCCGTGTGAAGGTGCCTTTCAGCCCGGACGGGCTTCGCTTCTCGGTGGAATTCGAGCCGCAGCTGGTCACGGCGTACAACGACATGTCGGGCACCTCCGGTACCCTCACCACGAGTGCGGCAGCAGGCAACAGGCCGGTCCACACCGAACCGCGGAATTCGATGCTGGTCTTTGCGAACCCGGTCCTCTCCGCTACTGACACCGAGCGGTTCGTTCCCGGTGCGGACGCTGGGTCCATTCATTACCCGCAGCCGGGGCTGGTCAACAACCTGGGGGCGATCACCGAGGACATTGTCTACTTCCGGCCCGGTACCTACTACATGGGTTCGGACCACCACGCGGTGTTGCCCGCCAACGTGAAATGGGTCTATTTGGCCCCGGGAGCCTACGTCAAAGGCGCCTTCCGCTTCCTGCACAAGACCCAAAGCCACTACAAGGTGACCGGGCTCGGCGTCCTCTCCGGGGAACAGTATGTATACGAGCCGGACACCAGAAACGGTTACGCGCACAGCGTGGGCGAGAACTGCCATGCGAGCTGCGTGAAGATGCTTCAATTCGAATCGTCGAACACGGGCCAGGCACTGGACCTGCAGGGCGTCACCGTCGCCGACCCGCCGTACCACTCCTTTGTCGTGTACGCGCATGAAGGCGAGGGGGTTGACGAAGTTGAGGTCGGCGTCGAGAACTTCCGCATGGACGTGCAGGACTACAAACAGGTAGGAGGCTGGTAC
Source organism: Arthrobacter celericrescens (assembly GCF_003614925.1). Lineage (GTDB taxonomy): Bacteria > Actinomycetota > Actinomycetes > Actinomycetales > Micrococcaceae > Arthrobacter > Arthrobacter celericrescens. Next base: position 137,546 of record NZ_QYLP01000101.1, on the reverse strand, counting down.
TGGCAGACGGACGGCATCGAGCTGTACGACGGAAGCAGCATGAAGAACACCTTCTTCCACTCCAACGATGACGTCTTGAAGCTGTACCACAGCAACGTCGACATCAAGAACACCGTGATCTGGAAAAACGAGAACGGCCCGGTCATGCAATGGGGCTGGGTTCCGCGGCAAATTGATGCAGTGTCCGTGGCCAATACGGACGTGATCCACAACCGGATGTACTGGAAGGACGTCAAATACAACACCTGCGTGTTCAACTCCTCCAGCCATTGGGAAGACATGGGCGCCACCGACCGCGCCGATGCCGCCACCACGGTCAGGAACATGCGGTTCACCGATACGCGGGTGGAAGGCATGGTCAACTGCGGCGTCCGGGTTTTTGCCCTGTCGAACACCGAGAACATCGAGATCGACGGGTTTTCCGTTGACGCCTGGAACGGCCTTGACTACACCTCGCAGGTGAGCCTGCTGAAGCGGTACCACGACAGTGCCGGCCGGAAGGTGGCCATCGGCAACGAAATGTCTCAGGGCAACGGAATCCTGCTGCACAACTACACCGTGGGCGGGGCCGCCATCATCAAAGCCGGCGACAACTGGTGGGACACCGAGCCCGGACGCTTGAACTTCGACGCCGACACCTGGGACGGCTGGAATGCCACCGCCGAAGGCCAGGCCGCCGGCCCGGCCCCGGAACTCGCCGTCGATGGTCCCGCGGACGGTTCCATCGCGGACTCCCGGCAGTTGACCGTGTCCGGTACCACGAACGCGCCCAGCGTGGCAGTAACCGTGAACGGGGAACGCCAGGATGCACCGGTCACGGATGGCAAGTTCGTGGTGGAAGTCGCCCTGGCCGGCATCACCAACCGGCTTGTGGTTACCGCCACCGGCGAAAACGGGGTCATGACTGTCGACCGGCGTACCGTGACCGCACTCGGCACCAGGGTCGGATCGCTCTCCGACCCCGCCGGGGACGACAAGGGCCCGGGCAGCTACACCTACCCCACTGATTCCGCTTTCAATCCCGGAAGCCTCGACCTGACCGGCATGGACGTCTACCAGGACGGTGACATGGTCCGCTTCCTGACGTCCACGGCCGGCCCCATCAACAACCCGTGGGGCGGTGCTGGAATGAGCACGCAGCGGCTGAACATCTACCTGCGGGACGGCAGCTCGACGCAGGCCACCGCCTTGTTGCCCGGCACCAACACCTCGGCCGCCGGGGCCTGGAAGTATGCGGTGGTTGCTGACGGCCGGTACGCAGAATCCCGCTTCGGCGGAGGTGTCTACGACGCGGGGCTGCAGCGCGTGGGGGACGTGAGTCTCGACGTCGACCCGTCCGGCAAGATCGTCGCCTCGGTCCCCGCCGCCGTCCTGGAGGGCGTTGACCTGCGGAACGCCGGCTACCAGGTGGCCATGTTCAGCGACGCCGAAGAAGGCGAAGGCATCGGCAACGTGCGTCCCGTGTACAGCGCGGAGTGCTCCAACGGCATCGGCTGCCCCTCCTTCGTCGGCCCGTACAGGGTGGGCGGCGGCGCCGGCTCCTGGACGGATGCGGACGCCTCGCATGACACGGACACGCGCGATTCCAACGCACTGGACATCATCTCCGGTGGTACCTCGCAGGCCGAAGTGATGGATTGGACCCGCGGCCCGGTGGTTGCGCCCTATGTCCGCCTGGATGCCGCGCAGACCGTCATCGATGCGGAATTCGTGGTCGGCAGCAAGAAGGTCAAGGGCACCCAAGTGCTGACGATCGACGCGGAAAACCACGGCGAAAGTTCCCTCGAGCTGAGGGTTGAGACTGTCTTCGGCGCCACGGAGCTCGGGTCGCTGCCGGCCGGCGGCTCCCGGGTGTATTCGATCGATACGCCCAGTCCGCAGCTGCCTGCAATGTCCGTGAAGGTCATTGCGACCGCCCCGGACGGCACCTCGAGGAGCTACGCCATTCCCTACGCCGGATCGAAACGGAACCAGGGCTGAGCCCCCTGTTGACCTTCCCGGGCTAGCGTCAGATACTAGTCCGGGAGATAAATTTAGATTCTAAATAAAAAGGAGTTTCGTGAGCACCATCGCCACCAAGGCAAACCGTACCGACGCCGAGCGCATGGCAGACCCCAACTGGTGGCGCCAGGCGTCCGTCTACCAGATCTACCCCCGGAGCTTCTCCGACTTCAACGGTGACGGCCTCGGCGACATCAAGGGCATCACGAGCAAGGTGCCGTACCTGAAGGCCCTGGGCATCGAGGCCGTCTGGCTGAGCCCGTTCTACCCCTCAGCCCTCGCCGACGGCGGCTACGACGTGGACGACTACCGCAACGTGGACCCCCGGCTGGGCACCCTCGAGGACTTCGACGCCATGGCCGCTGCCCTGCACGATGCCGGCATCAAGCTAATCGTGGACATCGTGCCGAACCACTCCTCGGACCGGCACGAATGGTTCAAGGAAGCGCTGGCGTCCCCGAAGGGCTCTGCCGCCCGCGAACGCTACATCTTCCGCGACGGCCTCGGCGAAAACGGCGAGCTGCCGCCGTCGGACTGGGACTCCGTGTTCGGCGGCCCGGCCTGGGAACGGATCACCGAACCGGACGGCACCCCCGGCCAGTGGTACATGCACATCTTCGCCAAGGAACAGCCGGACTTTAACTGGGACAACCCCGAGGTCCGCGAGGACTTCCTGAAGACCCTGCGCTTCTGGTCCGACCGCGGCGTGGACGGCTTCCGCATCGACGTGGCCCATGCCCTCACCAAGAACCTTGAGGGAACCCTGCCCACCAAGGCCGACCTCAAGGCCCTCGCCCACGGCAGCGACGGCTTCGTCGACGGCTCGCACCCATACTGGGACCGCGACGAGGTGCATGAGATCTACGCCGAGTGGCGCAAGGTCTTCAACGAGTACAACCCGCCGCGCACCGCCGTCGCCGAGGCCTGGGTGCACGCGGACCGCCGCGCCCGCTACGCCAGCCCGGAAGGACTGGGCCAGGCCTTCAACTTCGACCTCCTGCAGGCCGACTTCGACGCCGCCCAGTTCCGGAAGATCGTCACCAAGAACCTGGCCGAGGCGGCTGCCTCCGGTGCGTCCTCCACCTGGGTCTTCTCCAACCACGACGTGGTCCGCCACGCCACCCGCTACGGTCTTCCGGCCTCGGTGCCTGCCGAGGACGAGGAATCCGAGATCATGGCGGGCCAGGCCGGCAAGAAGTGGCTGCTCGAGGGCGGCCGCAAGGAGGACGTGGACGCGGAACTCGGCCTGCGCCGCGCCCGCGCGGCGTCGCTGCTGATGTTCGCCCTGCCCGGTTCGGCGTACCTGTACCAGGGCGAGGAGCTCGGCCTGCAGGAAGTGGGCAGCGAGATCCCCGATTCCGAACGCCAGGACCCCTCCTTCTTCCGCAACAAGGGTGTGGAGATCGGCCGCGACGGCTGCCGCGTGCCGCTGCCCTGGACCGCCGAGGGCTCGTCCTTCGGTTTCGGCGAGGCCGGTTCCCACTTGCCCCAGCCCGAGTGGTTCGCCGCGTTCGCCGCGGACGTCCAGGACGGCGTCGAGGGTTCCACCCTGGAGCTGTACCGCAAGGCACTCGCCCTGCGCACCGAACTGCGGTCCGGCGAAAGCCTCGAATGGATCCCGAACGCCAACCCGGAGGTGCTGCACTTCAGCCGCCCCAACGGCTGGCAGTCGGTGACCAACTTCGGCACGGAAGCTGCGGAACTCCCGGAGGGGACCGTCGTCGTCAGCAGCTCGGCGCTGGAAGGCGGCAAGCTGCCGGGCGCCACCACCGCGTGGCTGTTCGGCTAGCCTCCCCGTATTGATCACGACGGCGCCCCGCACCTTTGCGTGCGGGGCGCCGTTGCCGCGTGAAGAGTTCCAGCGTGAAAGGGTTGCAGAATGACTGCACAGAGTAATAGCCGGCTGAACGGTGCCAGCCGCCTCATCTATGGCTGCATGGGCCTGGGCGGGGACTGGGACCGCCCGGACTACAGCCCGGCGGACGTGGACAAGGCCGCCGCGGCCATCGAGGCCGCCCGCGGCATCGGCATCACCTTGTTCGACCACGCCGACATCTACACCCGCGGGAAGGCCGAATCCGTCTTCGGGGAGGTGCTCGCGGCGAGCCCCGGGCTGCGGGAGCAGATCCAGCTGCAGGGCAAGTGCGGCATCAGCCTGGCCGAAGGCGGGGTGCCAGGGTACTACGACCTCGGCCGCGAAGCCATCCGGGAACGGGTCACCGCCAGCCTGCGGCGGCTGCGCACCGACTACCTGGACATCCTGCTCCTGCACCGCCCCGACCCGCTGCTGGAACCGTCAGAGGTGGCGGCCGCCGTCGGGCAGCTCATGGCCGAAGGCAAAGTGCGGGCGCTGGGCGTGTCCAACATGTCAGCGGCGCAGATCGACTACCTGCAGGACGCGCTGGAGACCCCGATCATGGCCAACCAGCTGGAAATGAGCCTGCACAAGGCCGCCTGGGTCGAGAGCTCGGTGCTGGTCAACCGGCAGGAAGGCTTCGACGCGGGCTTCCCGCACGGCACCATCGAGCACTGCATCCGCAAGGGCATCGAGCTGCAGGCCTACGGCTCCCTCGCCCAGGGCCGGTACAGCGGTGCGCCGTCCGCGGCTGCCTCCCCGGAGGAAACCGCGACGGCGGAACTGCTGTCCCGCTTGGCCGAAGAGAAGGGCAGCACGCCCGAAGCCGTGCTCCTGGGCTGGCTCATGAAGCACCCGGCACGGATCTCGCCGGTGGTGGGCAGCTCCCGGCCGGAGCGGATCGCCGCCTGCGCCGGAGCCGCGGACGTGGCGGCCTCGATGACCCGGATCGAGTGGTACACGCTCTGGTCCACCGCCCGCGGTGCCGCGATGCCCTAACCCCTGTTGCAAAGCGGCCAGCTGTGCCACCCTCGTGCTTGGGGGCTCCAGCTGAGCGGCAATCCGAGGGAGGCGCGGGCCATGCGCAAGGTGATTGTTTCCGAATTCGTTTCGCTTGACGGCGTGGTCGAAGGCCCCGGCGGAGGGGAGCCCGACTACAAGCACGAGGGCTGGACCTTCGACATCGACCCGGACCCCGCCATGTACGAGTACAAACTCGAGGAACTCATGGAATCCGGCGCGCTGCTGCTCGGCCGGGTGACCTATGAGGGTTTCGCAGCGGCCTGGCCGGAGCGGGACGACGAGGCAGGCTTCGCGAAGAAGTTCAACAGCATGCCCAAGTACGTCGTTTCCACCACCCTGACGGATCCGGCGTGGAACAACAGCCACGTGCTGCAAGGGGACGCGGCCGGCGCCGTGGCCGCGTTGAAGGAGCAGGACGGCGGGCCGCTGCTGGTCAACGGCAGCCCCACCCTGCTCCGGGCCCTGTACGACGCGGACCTCGTGGACGAATACCGGCTCATGGTCTTCCCGGTGATCCTCGGCTCCGGGAAGCGGCTGTTCCCGGACGACGCCGCGGACAAGCAGAAGCTCAGGCTCACGGACAGCCGGTCCTATTCGAACGGCATCGTGCTGAACGTGCTGCAACGGATCAGGGACTGATTGCCCCCGTTAACCCAACTAGCTCGCAGTTGTTGTCGTTATGAGCGCTCAAAACGACGTCAACTGCGAGCTAGTTGGGTTGCGGGGCCTGCTACAGCTACAACAACCGGTACAGCTACAACAACACATGCGGGCTACTTAGAGCGGGGCCACGACGGAATAGGTCGAAGAATCACCCTGGATCGACTGGCTGGCCTTGCCGTCGATGCCCACCGGGACCTCGCCGGCGATCGTCACGCGGTTGAGCTTGCGGAGCTGGCCGTCGTAGTTGTCCGGGGCGTAGTGCTGGGTGATGCGGTTGTCGAAGAGCACCAGCTGGTTCGGCTCCCAGTTCACTCGCACGATGTTCTCCGGACGGGTCACGTAGGCCTGGAGCAGGCGCAGGATGTCACGGGACTCCGTGTTGGACAGGCCCACGATCCGCAGCCGCTGCGCGAAACCGCCGATGAAGAGGCCGCGCTCGCCGGTCAGCGGGTGGACGCGCACCACCGGGTGTGCCGTCTCGAACTTGATCCGGGTGAACTCCTTGCGGCGTTCCTCGGCGTTCTCGTGCTCGAGGTTCTTGGGCACCGAGTAGTCGTAGTCGTTGGTGTGGATCGCCCAGAGGGTGTCCGCGAAGTTCCGCAGCTCCTCCGGAAGGTCGGCGTAGGCGCCGGCTGAGGACGCGATCAGCGTCTCGCCGCCGTAGGCCGGCAGGTCGATGCTGCGCAGGGTGGAGGCCTGCGGCGGGTTCACCACGAAGGTCACGTCCGTGTGCCAGTTGTTGGCCGAGCCGTTCTCGCTGTCAACAGGTAGCACGTTGGCTTCGCCTTCCACGGAGGCCACCGTGGGGTGGGCCGTGGTGAGCGGGCCGAAGTGGCTGGCAAACTTCACCTGGGCTTCGTCCGTGAGGATGTTGGCCTCGCGGAACACCAGTGCCTTGTGCTCGTTGAGGGCCGCGCGGATCTGCGCCACAGTCTCGTCGCTGAGGTCCCCGCTGATGTCCAGGCCCCGGATCTCGGCGCCGATGCGGGAGCCCAGTTTGGCGAACTGGAGCTTGGTTTCAGTAATGGCGGTCATTTCTTTTTTCCTATCTGTTGTATTTCTGTTGTGTTTGCGGTGGAAGGGAAGTAGTCAGGCCCCGACGGCGGTGCGCCAGCGGGAGAAGTGCCGCTCCAGGGCGACGAGCAGGAAGTTGACGCCCAGGCCCAGCAAGGAGACGGTGAGGATGCCGGCGTACATGTCCGGGATGAGGAAGCTGCTCTGGGCGTTGACGATCAGGTAGCCCAGGCCGGCCTTGGCGCCCACCATTTCCGCGGCGATCAGCACCAGGATCGACGCCGTGCCGGCCATCCGGATCCCGGTGAAGATGGTCGGCACCGCCGAGGGCAGGATCACCTTCTGGAAGAGGCGGAAGCTGTTCAGGCCCAGCGACTTCGCCGCCCGGACGAGCAGCGGGTCCACGGTCTTCACGCCGGCGATCGTGTTCAGCAGCACCGGGAAGAACGCGGCGTAGGCCACGATGGTCACCTTGGATTCCTCGCCGATGCCAAGGAGCAGGGTGAACACCGGGAGCAGCGCCAGGGCCGCCGTGTTGCGGAACAGTTCGAGCAGCGGGTTCAGCACCGAATTGAGCCGGCCGTACCAGGCGATCAGCAGGCCGAGGGATACGCCGGCCACCACGGCGATGCCGAAGCCGGCCACGGAGCGGCTCAGGCTCGCCGCGAGGTGGCCCTGGATGGAACCGGCCTCGAAGAGCTTTCCCCAGGCCAGCAGCACCTCGTGCAGCGGCGGCAGGAACACCCGGGTGGACGGAGCCGCGAGGTAGAGCGGACCGAACTCCCAGAGCGCCAGGAACGCGAGGATGCCGGTGGCCTTCCACAGCCAGGACCCGGCGCGGAACGCCGCGCCCTTGGCGGCGTCCGCCACAGCGCCGGTCACGGAGGCGAGGGCCGCCGTCGCCGGCTTTTCCGCGGATGTAACCTCCCCGACGGCGGTCTCTAGGGCAGCGGTTTCCCCGCCTGCGGGGCGGGCTGTCTTGGTGAGTGTCGCGCTCATCAGGCAGCGCTCCTTTCGGGGGTTTGGTGCGTTGCCGGCTCGTCCGGGGCGCTGCCGTCCGGGAGGATCTTGCGGTGGCCCGCGTCCTGCGCGAGGCGGACCTCGTCGTGCAGCAGGGTCCACACCTTGTGCCGCTGCTCCACGAAGGCGGGCGTGGAGCGGATGTCCTCGGCGCCGTCGCGGTCCGGGATTTCCACCTCCACGATCGCCTTCAAACGGCCCGGCCGGGCACTGAGCACGGCCACGCGCTGGCCCAGGTACACGGCCTCGTTGATGCCGTGGGTGATGAACACGATCGTCTTGCCGGTGGCCCGCCAGATCCGCAGGAGCTCCTCCTGGAGCTGTTCGCGGGTTTGGGCGTCCAGGGCGGCGAAGGGTTCATCCATGAGCAGCACGTCTGGCTCGTAGGCCAGGCTGCGGGCGATCGCGACGCGCTGCTTCATGCCGCCGGAGAGTTCATGCGGGAACCGGTCCTCGAAGCAGGCCAGGCCCACCAGCTTGAGGTACTCGCTGGCCTTCGCCGCGCGCTCGCGGCGGCTGAGCTTCCGGCCGTCCGGTCCCTTGCCCTCGAGCCCGATGGAGACGTTGGCCGAGGCGGTGCGCCAGGGGAAGAGGGCGTATTGCTGGAAGACCACGGCACGGTCCTTACCCGGTCCCGTCACCGGCTGGCCGTCCACCAATACCTCGCCGGAGGTGGGCGTGGACAGGCCAGCCAGGAGGTCCAGCAAGGTGGTTTTGCCGGAGCCGCTGGGCCCCACCAAGGTGAGGAATTCGCCGTCGCGCACATCCAGGTTCAGGGAATCGATGGCGGTGAGGGTGGTGGCGGTCCCGCCGGACTTCTTGCCGGGCCGCACCGTGAACTGCTTGCTGACGTTGCGCAGGCTGATCTTGGCTGTCATCACTTCCCCTTTGCGAGGTCGTTGAACTCGTTGGTGTAGTAGTTGGCGGGGGTGAGGTCCTTGGTGACGATGCCCGAAGTCTTCAGCCATTCGGCCCAGCGGGTGAAGTCCTCGTCCTTGATCCGGCCGGCGTCCGGGACGCCGACGCTCTTCCAGTACTGCAGCGCCTCGGTGCTTTCGTTGCGGCCGCGTTCCTTGATGATCTTGGTGAAGCGGGCAATGACGTCCTTGCGGGGCGTGGTACGTTCCCACTCGATCGCCTTGGCAACGCCCGTGGCGAAGGTCTTGGTGGTGGTCGGGTTCTTCTCGATGAAGTCGGTCCGCAGCACGTAGGGGCCGCCCGCGAAGCTGCCGAAGAACTGGACATCGCTGAAGACGGAGCGGAGCCCGCCGGCCGCGATGGCCTTTTCCTGCAGCACACCGCCCAGGGCACCGGCATCCACCTGTCCGCGGCGGATCGCCTCTTCCGTGTCGTTCGGCGGCAGCGGGACCAGCTGGACCTGCTTGGCCTCTTCGGCGCTCAGGCCGCTCTTGCGCAGGTAGGTGTTGATCACGGCGTCGGCATGGGCGCCCAGGGTGTTCACGGCGATTTTCTTGCCGATGAAGTCCCTGGCGGAATGGATGGGGCTGTCTTCCTTGACGTAGAAGCCGTTGAAGGTCTTCTCGTCCTCGCCGTAGTAGTTGACCACGGCCTTGACGGGTGCGCCGGCCTCGATGAGCTTCACCACGGCACCGGCGAAGGCGCCGCCGAAGTCGGTCTGCCCGGTGGCCGCGGACTGGATGTCCTGCGGGCCGCTGGTGGTGTTGCCCACCCACTTGAGCTTGACGTCGCCCAGGTAGCCGAGGTCCTGCGCGAGCTCGGGCAGGGTGACCGAGTTCGCCCAGCCCTGGTAGCGCAGTTCCTTCACCTCGCTGCCGCCCTGGGGCTGTGCTGATCCGCCGGGGCCCGCCTCCGCGTTGCCGCCGCAGCCGCTCACCGTCAGCGCAAGTACGACGGCGGCCGCGACGCTCAACAGGGGCTGGTGCAGTTTCATGGGAGCTACTTTCCGGTTAGGGGTTTGGGGAGCCGGCCCGTGTTCGAAGGACCGGTGGGAACGATGTAAGCGCATCCGGGAAGGGGCTGGGAAGCCCGCGGGTAACGCTCGGAAACCCCGGGAAACCGGGGGAAATCCGGCGCAACGGCAGGCAACCACAGGCAATCCCGCGTCGCATTTCGGCGTACGTCGCGGGGTTAAGGTCCGTGACGCCATGGGTCCGGGCGGCCGGTCCCAACGGTGCGGAAATACGGGTTCGTACAGTCGATTGACATGGGGCTGGGCCGCGCGCATGATTCAGTCACGCGCCCGCGGTCTCCCCAGGGGCGAAGGACGAGGCACCCGGCTGGGGGTTGTCATGACGGCTCTACCCACACCTCCGCGTTTGACGCGCTGGCTCACGGCGACGCTCATTGTCTCGGCGGTGACCCTGTGGATCGCGATGGCCGAAATCGACCGGCTCGTGGCGGGGATCGTGACCCCGGACGGCCGGAACAGCAGCGTGACCATCCTCAGTGGCTTCGGGACGTGGGGCGTCCGGGACACGTGGTCCATCTGGGCCGGGCTGGATCCGGAGAAGCACGGGCAACTGGCGGCCCTCGTCACCCTGCACGCGTCCATCGACTTCGGCTTCGCGCTCCTTTACGGAGTCCTGCTTTTCCGCTTGGCGAAGGGGACGGTCCTCCCCAAGGTCATCGCGGTGACCGCGGCAGCCCTGGACGCCACCGAAGGCGTCCTCCTGCTGTTCGCGGTCCACGATCCAGGCTCCGTTCCCGCAGCGGCGGCCGTGATGGGCGTGGTGACCAACCTGAAATGGCTGATCCTCGCACTGTTCGTCCTCGGCATCGTTGCCATGCCGAAGCTGCGGAAACGCGTCTGGGGCCGCTTGATCCGGCTCGCAAGGACAATGCAGTTCCACCGGCTGACGGTCACCGCCGTCGCCCTGGTCGCCGTCCTTGCCCTGCTGCCGATCCCGGGGATCAACGACCAGATGCCGGACTCCCAGCGGCTGTGGACCGAAGGCACGCCGGTGCCCTTCATTGCCAGCTCGCTGGTGGTTCCCCTCATCGCCGCGGGGCTGCAGTACGTCGGGCGCCTGCGCTCCGTCCTTGCCTGGGAGCTGTGGACGAGGCGCTACACGCCGGACCAGCCGCCCAGGTGGCGGCTGTGGCTGGTGGGTCCCGCGCTGCTGCTTGCCGCACTGGCCATCCCGGCAGTCTTCGGATTCCCTGTGGTGGTGGGCAACTGGTGGCAATACTGGATCTTCCTCGCCGTTCCGCTGGTGCTGCTGGGGATCTCCTTCGTCATGAAGTTCCTTTCGGTGCTGGGCTCGCCCCTCGGTTTCCGCCGCACATGGGAGATGCGCGCTCACCGGCCGGACCGCCGTCGGGCCATGGACGCCTGGTGCGGCGGCGACAACCTGGCGGTACTGCTGATCGCCGTGGCCGGGATGTCGCTGGTGCGCAGCTTCATCGGACCGGCCGCCATGATCCTCGTCGACGGCGACCTGGCGGAGTCGATGCCTGAGGGCTGGCCCCTGAGGGTGGGAGGCCTGCTCCTGTTCGGCGTGGTGCTGGCCGGGGGCGCCTACCTGTTCCGCAGCATCCTGCTCCGCTGGATTCCCCGCCTGTTCGGGCCGGATCCGCGTTCGGGTTTCGAACAAGGGCAGTATTTGAAGTACGTCGTGCTCGCCATCGGAACCGTGCCGTTGCTGCTCCTGCTGTTCGCGCCGGCGTACTTCACCACGATCCTGGGCGTCTCGGCGACGGCGGTGCTCGGCATCGGCTGCTGGGCCCTGTTCTTCGGCGCGGTGGTCGTCTGGGCCCAGCAACGCCAGCCGCTGGAGATCTTCCACAGGGTGGGACTGCGCGCGAATCCTTTCCTGTCCCTCATGGCCGCGGCGCTCGCCCTCGGCCAGGTCAACGGCGGCGGCGACGCGATGCACGTGCCGCGCACGGACAAACCGTCGGCAGCCTCGGAGCGGAAGGCGGCCGACGTCGAATTCCGTGAGTGGCTCAAGGCATCGACGGCGTGCGACAGGACTGCAGGGAACGGCAAGACCGTGCGCCCCATGCTGCTGGTCGCGGCCGAAGGAGGCGGAATCCGCGCCGCCAGCTGGACCACCAGGGTCTTCGGGGCGCTGGCCGGCTCCACCTGCGGCAAGGCCGCCACCCTGCTGTCCAGCGGCGTCAGTGGCGGATCGCTCGGGCTGGCGCTCGTGACGCAGTACGCTCCGCGGGGCGGCGGCGCAGGGACGGACCTGGCCACCGCGGCGGGTGCGGTGGCGGCCCCGGACGCGCTCTCCGTCAGCGTCGGAGGCGCCCTCGTCCCGGACCTCGTCGCCGGAGGCACCGGCCTGCTGCTCCCCAACCGGAGCCGCGGCGATTTCGGCTGGCACGACCGCGCCGCCCTCATGGAACACGAATGGGAGCGCCAGGCGCCGCTCCTGAACGGGCCCTTCGACCCCGGAGCCCGGGGGTCCGCCGGCGCTGTCCTGCTCAATTCCACGGTCACCGGCTCCGGGTGCAAGCTGGTCATCAGCCAGTTGAAGCTTGCAGCCTCCGGGGGAGCGCAGCCGGGGTCGGCCCCGGAGTGCCTTTCGGAGGACGGACCGCCGGTGTCCATCGACTTCCTCGACGAGGCGAACGGCTTCTGCGACACCGCCCTCCGCTGGTCCACCGCGGCGATGATCTCAGCCAGGTTCCCCGTCATCTCCCCGGCGGGACGGATGCGCTACGGCTCCGGAAAGGACGGCTGCACCCCGGCCGGTGCCTTCCAGGCCATCGACGGCGGGTACGCCGAGGGCTCCGGCCTCGGAACGGTCGCCGATGTCTGGGGCGGCCTGCGGGAGGTGGTCCAGGAACACAACAACGGGTCCGGCGCCGGCACGCCCGGGCACCCCTACGTGGTTCCTGTGTTCGTCTACATCCGCAATTCGCCGGGCGTGGACATCGCAGCCAAGGTGCCGGCGCCGGTCGCGGAGCTTGCCGTTCCCCTGGCCGGACTCCAGGCGAAGGCGAACCAGGTCGAAGCCGGGGCCTGGCTGCAGCGGCTGGGCCAGTCGGCCGACGTCTGCCTCAGCACGGAGTGCGATGTGGCAAGCAGGGTGGTCTTGGACGCCTTGGGCGGCGCCCACACTGTGGTGGTCGCCGCGAAAAGCAAGCCCGCCGTCGATCCGCCGCTCGGCTGGACCCTTTCGATGCTCTCGCAGAACCTGCTGGAGCAGGCCCTCAAGGACGACCTGGCCCGGACGGAAAGCAGCCCCGGAGAAGAACCCGGCCTCGGAAAGCTCAACGCCGTCCTGTCCGCGGCGCAAGGTGAAGGCTCCAACTGAGGAACCGGCCGCCGTCGGGGGTCATATTCATTTTGTTCATAGTGAAGATCACATAGACGGCCGTTTCTTGGCCATTGCCCCCGCCGGGCGGATACGGTAGATGCATGACGTCCAGCATCACCACCGAATCCGTGCGCCCCACGCGCAGCATTCCCGCCGACATTGCCCGCTCCTGGCTCCTCGTGAACGCCATGAAGACGGAGCTTTTCGACCAGTCGGCCAGCTCGCGCGCTGACGCCATCATCCTGGACATCGAAGACGCCGTTGACCCCTCCCAGAAGGACCACGCACGCGAGAACGTGGTGAACTGGCTGTCCGGCGGCGGCCAGGCATGGGTCCGCATCAACGATGCAACCAGCCCCTTCTGGGCGGACGACCTCGCGGGCCTCCGCGGCACCCCGGGCCTGCTCGGCGTGATGCTGGCCAAGACCGAGTCCGCGGACCAGGTCACAGAGTCCTTCCACCGCATGGACGGCAAGACCCCCGTGATCGCCCTGGTGGAATCCGCCGTCGGCATCGAGGAAGCAAACCACATCGCCAAGGGCCAGGGCTGCTTCCGCCTCGCTTTCGGATCGGGCGACTTCCGCCGCGACACCGGCATGGCAGCCACCCCGGAAGCCATGGCGTACCCGCGCGCCAAGCTCGTCGTCGCCAGCCGCGTGGGCAACCTGCCGGGCCCTATCGACGGCCCCACGGTCGGCACCAACCACCCCATCCTGCGCGAGCAGACGGGCATCACGGTAACCATGGGCATGACCGGCAAGCTGTGCCTGGCCATTGACCAGACCGCCGTCATCAACGAAGTCATCAGCCCCACGCCGTCGGACGTCGCCTGGGCCACCGACTTCATGAACGACTTCGAAGCCAACGGGCGCGTCATCCGTGACGGCTCCGACCTGCCGCGCCTTGGCCGTGCGGAGAAGATCATGAAGCTGGCCGTGGCGTTCGGGGTCCAGCCTTCCCTGTAGCCATGCTGGTGCACGGCGTCGCCTGGGATGGTCCGGTGACACAGGACGCGTCGTCGGCGGGAATGCCCGACGGCGGGTCCCCGGCGCTGCGCCTGCGCGCACCGTCCGGAGAGGCGGGCGATGTTCCCCTGGCCGCCGGCGGCGGCCTGGGCTTCCGCGTGCTCGCAGGGCTCTGGTGCCTGGGCCACAGCAAGGTCCACGGACCGCAGGATCGCCGCCACGTGCCCTGCCCGGACGCGGCGCCCGCCGAACGGGGCAAGCAGTGCGGACCATGCTTTGCCCGCGACGACTTCCGGCTGATGCATGACTTCCACCGGGGCGGCTCCGTGCCGGCGGGACTGCGTTCCTACCTGATGCAGCCGCACTGGCTCTACCTGGCCACCTTCGCCGGCGGCGCCACGAAAGTGGGCACGGCCTCGGCCGTGCGCAAATGGCAGCGGCTCGCCGAGCAGGGCGCCGTGCGGGCCACCTACGTGGCCCATGCCGAGGACGGCCGCGTGGTGCGCATCCTCGAAGACCTCGTCACGCAGGAACTCGGGACGGTCCAGCTCGTCAGGTCCACCGCGAAGGCGGCGTCCCTGCTCGAGCCGCTGGCCGACGTCGAACTTTCCGCCATCAACAAACGGGCCGCCGCCCGCACGCGCGAGCTTCTGGACGGGCTCGCCCTGGGCGGTTTCTCCACCGTGGAGGAAGAGTGGCAGCGGCCCGCCTTCGCGGCCGAAGCCTGCGGGCTTTCCGGCTCCGGGAGGCGGCATCCTTATCCCGAGGCCTTCGACGGCGGCGCCCACGGCTTCACGGTCCGCTCCCTGAGCGGCGCCACCGCGCTGGTGTCCCTGCCGGGCGAAGAGTCAGGATTCATCGCCGGCCTGGGAGCGCTCAAGGGCCGCCGGATCGAATTCGGGGACTACCGCACGGACGTCCCGGCGCTCCAGGACTCCCTGTTCTGATCGCTAAACTGGCTGCGTGAACGAATTCTGGGCCACCGCCTCCACCACCTACAAGACGCTGGTCTTCAGCGCGATGGGCCTGATCGCCGTCGGGATCATCCTCACCATCGTTGGCAACACCACCCACAACAAAGGCATGGCCTTCGCCTCCCTCGGCGTGATCGGCCTGGGCCTGGTGCTGCACGTCGTGGGCCTCGTGGTGCGCGGGCAGCAGATCCGCAAGACGCTCAGGAAGTAGTTTCCGGGAACGCTCAGGAGGCAGCGGCCCGCGCTTCGGCGTTCCGGCGGACATGGCTCCGGGCATGCTCGATCGCCGGTTCCAGTTCGGTGAACAGGTGCTTGTGGTGCCGCAGCGAGCGGATCACCCCGACGTTCGTCACCAAGGACAGGTGCTCGGGCTGCACCCCCTTGATGAGTACGGTGACGCCACGCAGTTCGAGCGCGGAGACCACATCCACCAGCGCGTGCGCCCCGGTGGCGTCCAGCATCTTCAACTGCGACAGCCGGATGACGGCAACCTCGATGTCCCGTACCTGGCTGATGTCCTGCAGCACGCGTTCGGCGGCACCGAAGAACATGGCACCGTCCAGGGTGAACACGGCGATGTGTTCGTCGCCGTCGTGCGCGGTGCCCGGGATCTTCTCGCGCCGCACGCCCGTCAGTGACGCGACCTTCCGCAAGGTCAGGACCGCGGTGACGGCCAGGCCGATCTGGATGGCGACGATCAGGTCGAAGGCGACGGTGATGACGGCCGTGACGGCGAACGCCGCGGCATCCGAGCGCGTGGACCGCAGGATTGCAGAGACCGTCCGGCGCGACACCATCCGTGTGGCGGTGACCATCAGGATCCCGCCCAGCGCCGCCAGCGGGATGCGGCCCACGAAGCCGGCGGCGAAATAGATGGTAGCCAGCAGCACCAGCGCATGGACGACGGCCGCCGCCCGGGTGCGGGCCCCGGACCTGACGTTCACGGCAGTCCGGGCGATCGCGCCGGTCGCGGGCATGCCGCCGAAGAACCCTGCCGCGATGGAGGCCAGGCCCTGGCCGGCAAGTTCGCGGTCCGGGTTGTAGGGGCCGGTGGGCCTGCCGTCCGGACCCTTCAGGCCGGTCGCCACGCGGGCGGACAGCAGCGACTCGATAGCGGCCAGCACGGCGACGGCGACGGCGGGCATGAGCAAACTGCCCAACGCCGCCGGATCGACGGACGGAACCGCGGGGACAGGAAGCGAGTGCGGCAGTTCGCCAATGCGCGGGATGTCCAGTCGGAGCAATTCCGCGGCGGCGGTTGCCAGGACCACGGCCAGGAGGCTCGCGGGGAGCGAGCGGTGGATCCTCGGTACAAGGAGCATGACGGCGGCAACCGCCGCCACTACGGCTAGCGTCTGCAGGAGAACGGGCAGTTTCGCCGCTCCGGCGGCTTCCACGGCGGCCAGCAGCGTGTTGTGGCCGGGGATGGCGGCGGTGCCGGTGGCGAGCGGAACCTGCTGGAGGAAGATGATCGCCGCGATACCAAGCGTGAAGCCTTCCACCACCGGCCACGGGATGAGTGAAACGGCCCGTCCGAGCCGGCTGATTCCCAGCAGGCAGACAAGGATGCCAGCCAGGACCGAGACCACGGCGACAACCCCTGCGCCATGTGTGGCCACGATCGGCGCAAGCACCACCACCATCGCGCCGGTGGGGCCCGAAACCTGCACGTTGGAACCGCCCATCACCGCCGCCACGAGTCCCGCCACCACGGCGGTGATGAGGCCGGCCTCGGCGCCCACGCCCGAGCTCACCCCGAAGGCCAGGGCAAGGGGGAGCGCCACGATTCCCACGGTGATTCCGGAAAGCAGGTCCGCCCGCCAGGAGGTACGCAGGCCGGCGTAGTCGGAACGTGCGGGGAGCAGCCCACGCAGTTTCATGATGCGGCTTCCCCGGATGCGGCCGCAGCGGCTGCCGCGACGTCCGGCAGTTGCTCGGCGAGCTGCAGTTGCTCCCGCGAACCGGCAAGGGTGTCCAGGAGGAACGTCCGGGCAATGGCCAACAGTTCGGCGATCTTGGGATGTGCGAGCGTGTAATGCACGGCGTTGGCGCTCCGGCTGGACGTCACCACACCGTGCTTGCGGAGCGTAGCCAGGTGCTGGGACAGGTGGGAGGCCTCCAGGCCGGTTTCGGCCAGCAGGTAGCTGACCGGCGCCGTGGAATCGGGCGCAGCGGCGAGCAACTCCAACACCCTGATCCTCGCCGGATGCGCCAGGCCCTTGAACAGGTTGGCCTTGATCTCATACAAGGGCGCCTGCGCGGCTGAATACATGGCCTTGCTGTCCTTCGATTGATGGAATGATGGATTCATCATATCGACCTTGTAAACCCCGGGCCGCCTTCACAACTGCCGTTGCAGTTCCTTTGCCCGTTAAGGTTGATCCCATGACAATCAATCCCGACCTGCAGGGCCGCAGCTACCCTGCCGCTGAGGTGTACGACGTCGGCCGCGAGAAGATCCGGGAGTTCGCCCGGGCGGTCAAGGCCACCCACCCTGCCCACTTCGACGTCGAGGCCGCCAGGGCGCTCGGCCACAGCGACCTCGTGGCGCCGCCCACCTTCGCCATCATCGTGGCCCAGCGCGCCGACGCCCAGCTGATCGAGGACCCGGAGGCCGGCATCGATTTCAGCCGCGTGGTCCACGCCGACCAGCGCTTCACCCACCACCGCGCCATCATTGCCGGAGACGAGCTGCGCGCCGAACTGCATGTCGACGGCGTCCGTGCCATGGGCGGCGGCGCCATGATCACTACCCGCGCCGAAATCTTCACGCTGGGCGATGACCTGCAGCGCAACCCCGTGGCCACCACCACCTCGTCCATCCTGGTCCGCGGAGAGGGACAGTAAGCATGAGCCTGAAATTCGAAGACCTCACTGTCGGCCAGGAAATCGGCAAGCGCAGCATCGACGTCACCCGCCAGGACCTGGTGAAGTACGCGGGCGCCTCCGGTGACTTCAACCCGATCCACTGGAACGAAGCCTTCGCCACCGGCGTGGACCTGCCCGGGGTGATCGCCCACGGCATGTTCACCATGGGTTCGGCCGTGCAGTTGGTGAGCGACTGGGCCGGCGACCCGGCCGCCGTCGTCGATTACCAGACGCGGTTCACCAAGCCCGTCCTGGTCACCGACACCACCGGCACCGGCGAGCCCGGTGCCGTGATCGAGGTGGCCGGCGTGGTGGGAGCCCTCGACGCCGACGCCGGAACCGCGCGCATCGACCTCACCGTTACGTTCGAAGGACAGAAGGTCCTGATGAAGTCCCAAGCAGTTGTGAAGCTCGCTTGAACACCATCCTTGAACGAGGCGAAGGCGCCACCGCGGCAGACATTGCGCGGTGGCGCTTTGCTGTCATGGCTGCGTACGGGGCCAGCGGCATCGCCGCCGCGTCCTGGGTCTCCCGCCTCCCGGCGGTGCGGAACGGGCTGGAACTCACTCCGGCCGCCGTCGGGCTCATCCTGCTCTGCCTGACGGCGGCCTCCTTCACTTCTGTGTCCGTCTCCGGGCTGGTGGTGCTGCGGCTCGGTTCGGCCCGCGCAGCGCGGATCGCCTGCGTGCTGAGCGGCAGCGGCCTGTTCCTGCTGGGCCTGGGCACCTCGGTGCTCTCCAGCCTGGTGGTGGCCGCGTGCGGCCTTGCGCTGCTAGGCCTGGCGAACGGCTGCTACAACACTGCCCTGAACGTCGAGGGTGCGGCAGTGGAGCGGGCGCTGGGCAAGTTCGTGATGCCCTGGCTGCACGGTTCATTCAGCCTGGGCACGGTGGCCGGGGCCGCGTTGGGGGCCTGGGCTGCCGCCGCGAAGCTGTCCGTGGCGTGGCATCTGGGCCTGGTGGGCGCGGTCGCGATCGTCGCGGTGCTGACCGCCAGCCTGTCCTTCCGGGCGGACCGCGAAAGCGCCGGCCGGAGCGGAGCGGCCCTGCAACGCAAGCCCGTGCGCCCCCGGAAGACGGATACCTTCGAGGACCCCACCACGGGTCCGCTGCCGATCATCAACCCTGCCCTGGCCTCGGAAGCCGCGTCGCTGCACGGCAAGCGCCTGGTCGCCATGGCCTGGCGGGAACGCCGCACGGTGCTGCTCGGGCTGATGGTGCTTGGCCTGGCGCTGTCGGAAGGCGCGGCGGGCGACTGGGCGGCGCTCGCATTGGCTGACGGCCACGGCCAGAGCGAGGCGGCGGGTGCTGCCGGCTACGGCGTCTTCGTCACCTTCATGACCGTGGGCCGGTTCGCAGGGACCTTCCTGCTGGACCGCTTCGGCCGGGTCGCCGTCATGCGCTGCTGCGCGGCCACGGCCTTTGTAGGGGTGGCGACGTTCGTGTTCGCGCCGGTGCCGGTGATCGCCTTCGTGGGCCTTGGACTATGGGGCCTGGGCACGTCCCTGGGTTTCCCGGTGGGCATGTCCGCCGCGGCCGACGACCCCGTCCACGCGGCGGCCCGGGTCTCGGTGGCCTCGACCATTGCGTACGGCGCCTTCCTCTGCGGCCCGCCCGTGCTGGGCTTCCTCGGCCAGCACTTCGGGATCCTGCAGTCCCTGCTGGTGGTGCTGCTGTTCCAGGCGTTGAGCTTCGTCCTGGCCCCGGTCCTGCGGAAACGGCCGGTACCGGCCGCAGGCTAGACTCGATTGGTGACCCAGACGCTGCTTTCCGAACTGACCACTGCCGCCGTAGGCGGACCTGCCGCCCGCTATCTCGAGGCTCGCAGTGAAGCGGAAATCATCGAAGCCGTCCGTTCCACCGACGCCGCGGGGGAGAAACTGCTCATTGTCGGCGGCGGCTCCAACCTGCTGGTGGCCGACTCCGGGTACCCCGGCACCGTCCTGAAGATCGCCTCCGAGGGCTTCACGGTGAGCGCCGAGGACACGTGCGGCGGTGTGTCGGTGGTGGTCCAGGCCGGACACAACTGGGACGCCTTCGTGGAGCATGCGGTGCTGCACGCCTGGTCCGGCGTCGAGGCGCTCTCCGGGATCCCCGGGGCAACGGGCGCGACGCCGGTGCAGAACGTGGGTGCCTATGGCGCCGATGTCTCCCAGACCATCGCTTCGGTGCGCACCTGGGACCGCGAGAACAATGCCGTGAAGACCTTCAGCAATTCGGAGCTGAAGTTCGCCTACCGGGACTCGATCCTCAAGCAGACCACCACCCAGGGCTCGCCGCGGTACGTGGTGCTCACGGTCGAATTCCAGCTGCCGCTGGGCCGCATGAGCGCCCCCATCCGTTACGCTGAGCTCGCCCGTGCCCTCGGGGTCGAGCCCGGCAAACGCGCCTACGCCAACGACGTGCGGCGCGAGGTCCTGCGCCTGCGCGCCTCCAAGGGAATGGTCTTCGACCCCGCGGACCGCGACACCTACTCCACCGGCTCCTTCTTCACGAACCCGGTGGTCCCGGCCGCGGACGCCACGGCCCTTCCCGAGGGTGCCCCGCAGTATCCGGGCGGTGCCGACGGCCTGGTGAAGCTCTCCGCGGCCTGGCTGATCGAGCACGCCGGTTTCGCCAAGGGTTACGGGCTCGACGCCGGCAGCGTCTCGGGCGGCCGTGCGTCCCTGTCGACCAAGCACACCCTGGCCATCACCAACCGCGGCAACGCCAGCGCCGAAGACATGGCGGCCGTCGCGCGCGAGGTGCGGCGCGGCGTCGTCGAACGCTTCGGCATTGAACTGCACCCCGAACCGCTGCTGATCGGGCTGGAACTCTAGGGCTTTTCCGGTGTCCGGGCCCCTTTGCCTGTCGACTTGTTCAACAGCAGGAAGGTCAGGCCGCAATCCACGGCCCCCAGCAGGAAGACTTGGCTGAACGCGGTGCTTTGCGGCGACGGTCCCGTGGGGGAGACCCAGCCCGCGGCCGCGAAGCCTGCCACCGCCACCAGCATGACGACGGCGGCCAGCAGGAAGGCGCGTGCCTGTTCGTCCGTTCCGCTTCGCGCTGACCGGTCCTGCCGTTCCCTGCCGGGCTGGGTGCAGATGGCGAGGACAAGAAACAGGGCGGAGGCTGCGGTCCCGGCGAGGCCCGCGAGCTGTACGGCCTGCATCGGCGGGCTGAGCCGCACGCCCGAGCCGACGGCGACGGCCAGCCCGCAGACCAGCCCGACGCCGGCCAAAGCCCAGGCGAAGGCCGCCAAACGCCGGCTCAGGGGCCGTAGGAGCGTACCGCTCTCTCCGAAAAGCATGCTTTCACCCTAGGGAAAGCTGCTGTGCGAAGGCTGGAAGCCCGGTGGGCAGCAGCCCCTAGGATGGGGGCATGGTCTCCGCGAAAAGCCGTGTCACCGCCAAGACGATGGGCCGCCTCAGGCTTGCCGGCCAGGGCCTGCTGGCCCGGGCGCCCGGGGAGCCTGCGGGTTTCGCCTCGGTGGAGGAGTGCGTGCGCCACATGACGGCCATGCAGGCCCAGGACCTTGCCTCCGCCCTGTGGGCGGTGGGGCAACGGGTTCCCGGCAGCACGGCATCGGATGTGCGGGCGGCCCTGGACTCGGGCACCGTAGTGCGCTCGTGGCCGTTCCGTGGCACCTTGCACCTGGTCCCGCCACAGGACCTGCGGTGGATGCTGGAGATCACCGGCGGGCGCATGGTCCGGACCATGGCCGGCCGGCACCGCGAACTGGGAATCTCCAGTGAGGACATCGCCCACTGCCGGGACATTGCCGGGGAACTGCTGGCTTCAGGAGACGGAGCCACCCGCGAGCGGCTTTTCGAAGCCTTCGAGGAAAACGGCCAGATCACCAAGGCCCAGCGCGGCGTCCACCTGCTGGGGACCCTGTGCCTGCACGCCTGGCTGGTGCAAGGACCGATGGCGGGCAGCAACGGCAAGGCGGCCGGCCAGCAGCTTTTTATGCCGTTTGGGGAATGGATTCCGAAGTCGCGGGAACTGGACCGCGACGAGGGCATCACCGAGCTGCTGCACCGGTACCTGCGCAGCCACGGCCCGGCCACCGTGGACGACTTCTGCTGGTGGACGCAGATCCCCAAGGCGGAGGCGAAGGCCGCGCTCGGCCGGATCAGCGGGCAGCTGGTGGAGCTGGAGTTCGGGGGCACGTCCTATTGGGTGCCGCCGGAGACGGCTTCCCTGCTCGACGACGGCGTTCCCGGCGCCCGCACGCTACTCGCCTTGCCGGGATTCGACCAGTTCCTGCTCGGCTACAAGGACCGGAGCCTGGTCCTCGCGCCGGAGCACGCCCAGAAAGTTGTTCCCGGCGGCAACGGGGTCTTCAAACGCATGATCGTCGCCGGAGGATCGGTGGTGGGCACCTGGGCGAGGAGCGGCACCGGCCGCAATGCCGCCGTCGTGCCTGAACCCTTCGACGCCGACGGGCTGCCGCCGGCGGCCGTGCGCTCCTTCGAGGTGCAGGCAGCGAAGTACCTGAAGTTCATGGCGGGCTGAGCTGGTCCGGGAAAAGCCAGGTCCCCGTCGGAAGAATCCGCCGGGGACCTGGCTTGCGTGCTTTCGCTGGCAGCCTAGAGCGTGCCGGTGGCGATGTTTAGCATGCGGCGCAGCGGCTCGGCCGCGCCCCACAGGAGCTGGTCGCCCACGGTGAAGGCGCTGATGTACTCCGGTCCCATTTCGAGCTTGCGGATGCGGCCCACCGGGATGTCCAGGGTGCCGGAAGCAGCCACCGGGGTGAGATCCGCCATGGAGGCTTCCTTGGAGTTCGCAACCACCTTGGCCCACTCGTTGTCCTCGGCCAGGAGCTTCTCGATCTCCGCGACGGACAGGTCCTCGCGCAGCTTGAGGGTCAGGGCTTGGGAGTGGGAACGCATGGCACCGATGCGGATGCACAGGCCGTCCATGATGATGCGGTTCTCGTCGGAGGTGCCCAGGATCTTGTTGGTTTCGACCCCGGCCTTCCACTCTTCCTTGGACTGGCCATTGCCGAGGTCGGCGTCAATCCAGGGGATCAGGGAGCCGGCCAGAGGGACGCCGAACTGGGTGGCGTCGATGTCGGTGCGCTGGTGGGCCAGGACCTTGCGGTCGATGTCCAGGATGGCCGACGCCGGGTCGTCCAGTTCGGTGCTTACTTCGGCGTTGAGCGTGCCGAACTGGCTGAGGAGCTCGCGCATGTGGCGGGCGCCGCCGCCGGAGGCCGCCTGGTAGGTCATCGAGGTGCCCCACTCGACGAGGCCGTTCTTGAACAGTCCGCCGAGGCCCATCAGCATGCAGGACACGGTGCAGTTGCCGCCGATGAAGTCCTTGGTGCCGTTGGCGAGGCCCTTGTCGATGACGTCGCGGTTGATCGGGTCCAGCACGATGATCGAGTCGTCGTTCATGCGAAGGGTGGAGGCGGCGTCGATCCAGAGGCCGTCCCAGCCGCGGCTGCGCAGTTCGCCGTGGACCTGCTTGGTGTAGTCGCCGCCCTGGGCGGTGACAATAATCGGCAGCTTCGCCAGCGTCTCAATATCGAACGCGTTCTCGAGCTTGCCGGCCCCATCAGCGAAGGACGGGGAGGCACCTCCTGCGTTCGAGGTGGAGAAGAACACCGGGTTGATGTTGGCGAAGTCGCCCTCGTCCTGCATGCGCTGCATCAGGACGGAGCCGACCATGCCACGCCAACCGACCAGTCCAACGGACGGATTAGCTGCTGTAGTCATTGGACCAGTTTAGACTTCGCGAACGGCAGGGCGCAGTCGGTTACGTCACCCCCTGAACGAACGACGGCGGCGCGCACCTTCGTCGGTCAGGTTCCGTCGCTCGGGCTCGCGTTGTGGCTGGGAGCGTTGCTGTAAACCCGGCCCCTTTCGGACTGGAAGCTGCCGCGATGCCGCGGCGGTCGGATCGCCTTGCGCCTGCGATCCTGCCTGCTTCGGTAGAGGGCAAGGACAGTCATGAGCAGTGCAACGGCCGGGATTCCCAGGAGGAGCTCCATGGCACGAGCCTACGCCTACCGTTTATCCATCGGTTCGCTCTTCGCCCGGAAACGGACGGGCGCTGTTGGGGAAGTTTTCCCTGGTGATGGCCACGGTTCCAGCGCGCTGCTCGAACCAGTTCCGCGCCTGATCGTCCGTGACCGCATACCAGGGCTTTGGCAGTCCGCGTGCCTGCCTGAACTTCCGCGCACGAAATCTCCTCCCGGATGGCTTTCAGCACGAAGAACCATCCGCCTGTGAAGAGGACAGTGCAGAAGAGGCACAAGAGGACGACACCGATATTTAGGCGGAGGGCCCCGATAGCCAGCCAGATCGGGGCAAGAAGAGCCGGCACGGTAATTACGGCTCGATCAGGATGAGAACCACCAGACTGTGTGTGGAGTTGCTCGCGTTGGATGCCACCGATCCACCAAGTCCCCACTCTTCGGGAGTGTAGGCATGAATGGTGTCTCCCTGGCCGAAGCCGTAGAAGTACTTCCGGCGTGGACCTTTGCGGATTGTGGTTTGGAGATCAGGCATGCTTCCCAATTTCAAGTCTCACTCGACCGGTCGCGGGAGGTTGCGGGCTTTGCGCAGCTTCTCGGCCCGGCGTTCCTTAAGATAGCTGGCCCATGCGAAGGTGAAGGGGTATAGGCATGCAGGAAAAACCCACCACACTTCGCCCAGGATGTGCCAAGTACCCTGGACGGCGACCTGAATTACTCCGTAAACGAGACCTCCAAAACACGCCGTGAGTAGTAAAGCGAGGAAGAGCAGCCCTGCGGTAAACAAGCGCCTTGCCGGCACCCGACGACGGCACATAGGCCGCGTCCTGAGGGACCCCGTGACTACGCCTCGTCACGGCCGTCCGCGTTCACGGTCAGCAGAACAAAAGGCGTGGCATGCTCAACGTCGGGGCCGGTCGGTTGGCGCAAGACCTAATCCACCGGTCGCGGGAGGTTGCGGACTTTGCGCAGTTTCTCGGCCCGGCGCTCCTTGAGATAGCCGTACCAGGCTGCCACGGGCACGAAGATTCCCGCAGGCACAACCCACCAAACCTCGCCTAGTATTTCCCACGTGCCGTCGATCGCGATCCGAGTGATGCCGTACACAACTCCACCGGCAAGAAGCGACACAAAGACCGCGAGGAACAGAAGCCCGCCCGAACTATTAACCGGCTTGACCATTCCGCCGCCGTCGTCCTTGCGAACGCCGTACTCGGCTGGCGTGTAGCCCACCAGTTCTCCGTTCTCAGCCCGGCGATAGATCAGTTGGTCCCCGGAACGCTGCGGCGGCACGTAGTTTGGGTCCTGCGGAACTCCTTCACTGTGTCTAGCCACGGGCATCCTCAATTGCAACGAGCAGTCCGGCATTGTCCAGGCCTGGGGTTTCAGCGACCTCATCTTTGTCGAAATCGGGTACACCGGTAATCCAGGACGACTCCCCACGGCGGATCAGTAGGTGTTGCTCGGTAGCCAGGGTCTTGAAGACAAGGTATGCGGTGCCGCCATGGTTCCGCTCGACATGCTGCCGCACCAACCGCAGAGTTGCCTCGGCAGAACTAAGTTGCGGATCCTGCGCAAATGCGAACCAAGTGCCCAACAGTCGCGGCTGCAGCATTATGGAAACTCCTGGTGCCTCCAGAAGTACAACATTGTCAACCGCCTCGCTAGTCAGGAGCGAGATCTCTGTCCACCGGGTTGCCTGCCCCAGCGCCGAAGCGACAGCGGCTGCCACGCCCTTCACGCCGAGATCGCCGTCCGCGTCGATTGCGGCCAAGTCCCGAGCCAATAGAGAAGAGGCACCGGCCGTGGACAGTGTTACATCGTCGATCATCTCCTCAGCCCGGAAAGTGCTGACTGAACGGTCGCGTGCCGGGCCTTCGAATACGTTAAGCAGATAGGCGAACTCACCCACACCGAAGCCGATGACGTCGACGCCCAGGCGGGGTTCCTTTTGGGGCGGGTCCTGAACGGTCATGAATGTCTCCTAATCGCCGAATCCGAGGAACTTGCCTATGGACTTGCCCGCGTCGAACACGGCATCTTTCGTTTCGCTGACGAATTTCCCGGGGTCAGTCACGGCATTGACCACGCCTTCTCCGATATTCTTGCCGACGTTGCTGATGGTCTCCCAATTCTCGTAAATGGCAATACCGACGCTGGCGACTTGGCAGATGGTCCCTGCCGGAGGCGGCATGAAGCAGCCGACGCCAAGAATGGCCTTGCCCGCGCTCCCCAAGCCTGCCTTGATATCGCCGTCTGCGAAGCTCTTGACCGAGTCGTAGGTGCTGAAGCCAATTCCGGCCCACCCGAGTCCCCGTGCCAGGCCCGACTTGCCCAGCCATTCGACCTTGGTGCCGGGCCCAAGCCAAGGTTTTTCCTCCAAGATAGGGCCGAACTTAGACAGTATGCCAACGTGTTGATTCAGGTTCTTCAGCGATGCGATATCGGAGGCTTTGTCGATCAGCCCGAGCCCGCGGTTGGCGGTTCCAGAACCCTTCAGCAGGTCATCGAGGGCAGAGTTCCCAAGGATCCGGTGAGCGGCAAAGCCCGGTCCGCCGATGCGGTGGCGTCCCTGCGCAAACGACTCAATTAAGTCAGCCCGTTGGTTCTTCAGCACCCAGCCATACTGCCCGACGTGCTTAGCGAGGGTGAGCGGGGCCTTGATGAACTTTTGTGCGGTGAGGCCCGCCCTTAACGCGCTGACCCCACCCGCCAGCGCGCCACCGAGGATTGCCGGAGTTGCGTCGCTGGCGGCCCCGAGGGTGGACGGACTACCCCCGGAGCTGTTGCTGGCCTTCTCCTGCTCCTTTGCGTTATCGAGCAGTTTGCGGGATTCGTCCTTAAGGGCACGGGCCGTCCGTTGGATGAGTGCCCGGTGGTTGCCGTTCCAGTCCGAACGAAACCGTGTGGCGTCGCTGCCCTTCCAAGACGGGTTGTTGTTGATTTGATTCGTCAGCAGGGATGAGCTCTGCAACAGCGTGTCGGAAACCTGCCCGAATTGCTGCGCGAGTGTTCGAAGCTGCGCGACGTCCGCGCCCCAGATGTTGCCGGTCAAAGATCCCCCTGCGTCAAGAAGGTGTAAGTCTCGTCTTGACTCTAGGTTTTCCCGGTTTCGGCGTGCGATGGGGACTTCTTCCCCTGTGGATAAGTCCCTACTGTGCGCTGTCGCGGTCCTGCAGCTTTGGTGAGCACGAACAGGGTTCCTTCAGGAGCTACCGAAGCAATTCAGCCTATTCACCGGGGAAAGGGTGCGTACTCTCCGTGAAATTGTCCCTGACAATGGCGATGCTGCCCGGGTTTGCCGTGAACCACTGGCGGGCCTGGTCATCGGTCACAATCACATAGGGTTTGGGAAGCCCACGCTTATGCCGGAGTTTACGCGCGCGCAATTCTCCCCGCAGGGACTGGACGCCCAGCAGCCAGCCGCCGGTGAACAGGAGCGTGCAGACGAGGAACAGAAGTGCCACGCCAGGGTTCAGGCCGACCGCGCCGAGGACAAAAAGGACGGGCGATGCGAGTGCCGGGATGGTCAGGCCGGCTACGACGAGGCTCATAGTCAGCATGTTTCGTGCCGTGTAGTTGCCAAATGGCTGGGCACCGCCCAAGCCCCATTCGGCCTGTGTGTACGCGAATATCCTGCGATCTGAGTCCTGGGCGAAGTAGTACGCGCGATCGGCCCGACAAGCGCCCATTTCAGCAGCCCTGACCGCTGAGGACGGCGTACGTATCATCGCCGGCTACTGCGCGCTGTCGCTGTCCTGCAGCAGCGCCGCCTTGCGTGCCCGCAGCGCAAAGAAAGCGCCGAAGGTGAACACCTGGGTGACCACCACGAGCACAATGATGCCCACGATCTTGTTGCCGCCCAGGATCATGGTGAGCCCCACGATTGCGGACACGAGCGCAAGCAGGGGCAGCAGCATGTAGCCGAGCACGAACAGGGTTTCAGGTTTCTTCAGCATTTCTCAGTCTTCCGTCCGGCGCCATGTGGTGATCCGGTATTTGGTGCCGTTCTTCGACTCCAGCCAGCCTTCGGCGGGCTCCGTGGATTCAACCGCCCAGTGCTTTCCAAGCTCGGGCGCATAGGTGTCCCCGGCCGTCTCGGAATCGATGACGGTGATCACGGCGTGGTCGGCCAGGTCCATGGACTGGCGGTAGATTTCGCCGCCACCCACAATCCAGACCTGCGCGTTGCCGGGCGCGAACTGCGACTCCAGCAGCGCCTCATCCAGCGAGGAGACGACGACGGCGCCCTCCGCCTCGGGCGTGCCGGCCCAGCCTTCCTGCCGGGTCACCACAATGTTCGTCCGGCCGGGCAGCGGCCGGTACTTCTCGGGGAACGATTCCCAGGTCTTGCGGCCCATGATGACCGGATGCCCGGTGGTCAGCGCGCTGAAATGCTTCAGGTCTTCCGGGACGTGCCAGGGCATGGTGCCGTCGCGGCCGATGACGCCCTTGGTGGTCTGCGCCCACACCAGGCCGATCTGTGTGGCCAGCTCCCGGCCGTCCTGGGATTCCGCTTTGTGGGAGGGGTGGTCGCTCATACCGCCACCGGTGCCTTGATGGTGGGGTGATGCCGGTAGCCGTCCACTTCGAAGTCCTCGAAGCGGTAGTCGAAGATGGTCTCCGGCTTGCGGGTGAAGCGCAGCTGCGGGTAGTCGTACGGTTCGCGGCTGAGCTGCTCCGTGACCTGCTCCAGGTGGTTGTCGTAGATGTGCACGTCGCCACCGGTCCAGACGAAGTCGCCCGGCTCCAGGCCGAGCTGCTGTGCCACCATCATCGTGAGCAACGCGTAGGAAGCGATGTTGAAGGGCACGCCCAGGAACATGTCGGCCGAGCGCTGGTAGAGCTGGCAGGAAAGCTTCCCGTCGGCCACGTAGAACTGGAAGAAGGCGTGGCACGGCGGCAGGGCCATGTCCTTGATCTCGGCGACGTTCCAGGCCGAGACGAGGTGCCGGCGGGAATCGGGATTCTCCGCGAGGCCCTTCATGAGTTCGGCGATCTGGTCCACATGCCCGCCGTCGGGGGTGGGCCAGCTGCGCCACTGCGCGCCGTACACGGGGCCGAGTTCGCCCTCCGCGTCCGCCCATTCGTCCCAGATGCTGACGCCCTGCTCCTGCAGCCACTTCACGTTCGACTCCCCGCGGAGGAACCACAGCAGTTCCAGGGCGAGGGACTTGAAGTGCACCCGCTTGGTGGTGATGAGCGGGAAGCCCTGGCTCAGGTCGTAGCGGAGCTGGCGCCCGAAGACACTGCGGGTGCCGGTACCGGTCCGGTCCGACTTGTGGGTTCCGTTGGCCAGGACATCGCGAAGAAGGTCTTCGTAAGGGGTGGGGATGCTCACGGGTCCAGCTTACTTTAGCCGTCCGCGCAGGAGCCCGATCACGGCCTCGGCGTCCAGTCCCGCCTTGCGTGCCGCATCTGCCAAGCGGTCGACGGTGGCTAGCACCTCCGCCGTCGGCGTGTCGCCGGAAGCTCCCACAATGGGCGGCGGGCCGAGCACAATGGTGCCGTTCCGCCGTCGGGATTCAATCAACCCGGCGGCCTCGAGTTCCTTGTACGCGCGCGCCACAGTACCGGCGGCGATGCCGAGGTCCGCGGCGAGGCTGCGGACGGTGGGCAGCCTGCTGCCCGGTGCCAGCGACCCGACGGCGATCAGCGAACTGATCTGCGAACGGATCTGTTCGTAAGGAGGTACCGCCGAACGCAGCTCGAGCGAGATTCCGGCTGTCACGGCGTAGTGCTTTCTAGCCGCGGCCCGGCCTGCCGGGGGAGTGCGCCCAGGAGGGCGCGGACCGGCGTCACCGCGATGGCGACGCCCAGGGTGGCGATGATGGCTCCCGCCGTGATGACGGCGGGTTGATCCTGCGGAACAAAGCTCGTCGGATCTTCCAAAAGCGGAGTGAAGGCGTGGCTGAGCATCATCAGCAAAACACCGGCCTGAACCACGAAGTAAGCGGCGAGGGTACGGGCGATCCGGTAGACAGTGATCGCGCGCAAGGCACCATCCAGGCCGGCGGTTCCTTCGGATACGGGGATGCCCCGCCTGCGGCGCACCGACCACAGGGCCGCTGCTCCGGCAAGCAGGACGCCTGCCGTGAGCACGACGACGGCGGGCCAGGCGGGAGCTTCGTGCAGGATGCCTTGTCCCACGGCGGTGAGGACTAGGACCACGCAGAGCAGCAGGCCGCCGATGATCGCCGTGCCCAGCAGGCCGCGCGACACCGGCTGGCGCGGCCAGTCGACGGCGGTCTCGCGGCTGCCGTAGTTGTTTCCTGTGAGCCATTCTCCTGCGGCTACGGCTAACAGGATGAGTGCTGCGATCACCGCTACCCATGCCGGCAGGCCCCAACCGCCCGCTGCCGACATTGCCTGAATGAGGAACAGGCCGATGAACAGCGGGAGAGCTGCGACGAGGCCGAGCCATACGCCGATCGACGCCGAGAGCCGGGCCGCGGCATGGCCGCTCCTCGTGGGGGACGACGCTTCGCGCTGCTTGTCGATGGCGGCCAGGGAAGGCAGTTCGCCAGGACGCCACCACCACATGGCGAGGAGGACCACGATGTTGACCAGGGCGGGCAGGTTGAACATCGACGACGGAATGACGCCGGGCGGCGGCAACATGGCGAAGTTTCCGGCAATCGCCGCCAAACCGGAAGCAACGGTGGCCACGGTCCGCAGCAGCCGGTTCATGGCGAGCCTGCGCAGCGCGCGGTTGTCCCCGGCGTCGAGCGTTTCAAGCTGCCTGCGCCGGGCGATCAGCCACAGGACCAGCAGGGTTCCGAGCGCCAGCAGCAGCAGGGCGCCGCCCAGCCAGGCGGCCAGTTCGGCGCCGGGAATCCTGCCGGACTGCGCGGCGTGGCTGTAGCTTCCGTCGGGAGCCGTGATTGCCCGCACCGGATCAAAACCCGGAAGCCTGGACACCCACAGGATTGCTCCGGCGGAGAACACGAAGACCCCTGCGACCGTCCAGGCCAAGCCGCGCGGCAGGAAGTCGCGGATGCGGCGAACAGACAGCTCGGCGTGCCGCTGTGATTGCCGGGGCGCCGGGTAGCTCCACTGGCCGATGGCGTGCACGGCCAGGGTGGCGGCGACCGGCCAGCCGAGCGCCGTCAGGAGCTGCTCCGGCGCACTCGGAGCATGTGCGTTCATGAGATCAATCTGGCCTGCACGGATAGCCCCCTGCAGGGAACTGGCCATCCAGCCGATGATGCCAACCCACAGCGCATGCTGGGACACCGTAGCGGCGGTGCTTCCGGTGCGGGGTGCCCACACCACGAAGCGGAGGAACAGATAGACGATGGCCGCGCCGCCGGCCGGTGCCAGGAACGCCAAGGGCGGCAGATTGAATTCCATGATGACAACCCCCAACTTTGTATCAATGTACTAAGTGTTTGATACAAAGATGGGTGCCGTCAAGCGGCCGCGCGGCTGCCGTCAGTCGTCGAACGGTTTAAACTGCTCGACGGCGACAACCCGCCCGCCGTTGCTCCGCGACACGTGGCAGACGATCATTTCGCCCGGGGCGAGGTACGGGTCTTCGCCCGGAAGGAGCGCGCCGAGTTCGGGGCCCATGTGGCGGCCCAGCGTCTTGAGGATTGTCGGCAGCGCCGGCCGGTGCGTGCACACGGCAACGGGCTGCTGCTTGTCGAACAGTGCGGAGACGGTGTCGCCGGTCTTCTTCGGCTTACGCTCGTGGGCGTGCTCGGTCAGGGCTTCCACCAACTTCACTTTCGCACCCGCGGCCTTGGCATAGGGCGCGATGGTGGCTACGCAGCGGGTCCACGGACTGCTGACCACGCGCATCGGCTTCCACACCTCCAGCAAGCGCTGTACGGCGAGGGCCTGCCGCTGTCCGGTCGCGGCGAGCGGACGGCTGCCCTCTGCCTTGGTCCACGAGGACCGCGGCTTGGCCTTGGCATGCCGGACCAGGATCAGTGGCCAGGTCTCCAGTTCGCCGTTGGCGTGGGCCTTGGCGAGTTCCTTGAGCGGCGCCACGTCGCTCGGATTGCTTAGGTACTGGGCCGCCCGCTCGGGACCCGTCCACATCACGGCGTCCACTTCCTTGCCGTCGGGCTTGATCCCGTTGCCGTTGTGCAGCGTTGAGTTCAGGTGGACGGCCCAGTAGTGGACCACCTTCAGGCCGGCGGTGACGTGGTAGTGGATCGGCGGCAGCGGGATGCCCAGTGTCGCCTGGACCCCGATCTCTTCTGAGACCTCGCGGACCGCGCATTCGGGAATGGTCTCCCCGGGATCGATCTTGCCCTTGGGCCAGGACCAGTCGTCGTACTTGGGGCGATGGATCAGCAGCACTTCAAGGGCGCCCTTGTTGAGGCGCCACGGGATGGCCCCTGCCGCGGTGACTGCGACTTCCTCGCCGGGATGGTCCGTCTGGTCCGCGATCGGTGTATCGCTCTTCACTTCCGTTGCCTACCGCCGCGACACTGCCCGCTGGCGGGATCGCGAAGCCAAGAGCCAGGACTGGATGTCCAGCAGTGGCGTTCCGTCTTCGGCAAGGTGGTGCCGGGTCCAGTGGCCATCGTTGTCCAGGTGCCAGCTCGCGGTCTCGGGATCGAGGTAGCGCTGGAGCAGGTCCAGCACCTCCAGGGTGTCTTCACGGCTGGACAGCTGGACCAGGGCCTCCACGCGGCGGTCCAGGTTGCGGTGCATCATGTCCGCCGAGCCGATGTAGACCACGGGGTCGTTCCCGTTGGCGAAGGCGAAGACGCGGGAGTGCTCCAGGAAGCGGCCCAGCACGGAGCGGACCGTGATGTTTTCGCTCAGGCCGGGGACGCCCGGGCGGAGTGAACAGATGCCGCGGACCAGCACGTCCACCTTCACCCCGGCCTGCGACGCCCGGTAAAGGGAATCGATGATGGCCTCGTCCACCATGGAGTTGACCTTGATCTGGACCCGGGCGGGCAGGCCGGCGCGGGCGTTGCTGATCTCGGTGTCGATCCGGTCGATCAGACCGGAACGGACGGACCGCGGCGCCACCAGGAGCCGTTTGAAGGTGGACTTCGGCGCGTAGCCGGAGAGTTGGTTGAACAGCTTGGACAGGTCCTCGCCCACCTGGTCGTTGGAGGTGAGCAGGCCGAGGTCTTCGTAGTAGCGGGCCGTGCGCGGGTGGTAGTTGCCGGTGCCGATGTGGCAGTAGCGGCGCAGCCCGTCCACTTCCTGGCGGACCACGAGCGAAAGCTTGCAGTGCGTCTTGAGGCCCACGATGCCGTACACCACGTGCACGCCTGCCTGTTCCAGCTTGCGTGCCCAGGAGATGTTGGCCTGCTCGTCGAAACGGGCCTTGATTTCGACCAGGGCCAGGACCTGCTTGCCGGCTTCGGCGGCATCGATCAAGGCGTCCACGATCGGGGAGTCGCCGGAGGTGCGGTACAGGGTCTGCTTGATGGCCTGGACCTTCGGGTCCGCGGCGGCCTGCTCCAGGAAGGCCTGGACCGACGTCGAGAAGGAATCGTAGGGGTGGTGCAGCAGGATGTCCCGGCGGCGCATGGCCGCGAAGACGTTGGCCGCCTTGGACGTTTCCGACTCGTTCAGGTAGCGCGAGGTGTGCGGCACGTGCTTGGGGTAATGCAGGTCCGCGCGGTCGATGCCCGCGATCACGGACAGGCCGCGCAGGTCCAGCGGGGCCGGAACCGAGTAGACCTCCGACTCCTCGATGCCGAGTTCGCGGATCAGGAGCGACCGGATGTTCGGGTTGATGTCAGTGGTGACTTCAAGGCGGACGGGCGGGCCGAAACGCCGGCGCAGCAGTTCCTTCTCGAGGGCCTGCAGGAGGTTCTCGGCGTCGTCCTCCTCGACCTCGACGTCCTCGTTGCGGGTGACGCGGAAGCTGTGGTGCTCCACCACTTCCATGCCCGGGAACAGCTTGTCCAGGTGGACGGCGATGACCTCTTCGAGGGCGATGAAGCGGGCTACGCGGCCCGGGACGGCGCCGGCACGGGGGCCGTCGATGGAGATGAGCCGGGGGAGCTGGTCCGGCACCTTGACGCGGGCGAACAGTTCCTTGTCACTCACGGGGTTGCGGACGATCACCGCAAGGTTCAGGGACAGGCCGGAAATGTAGGGGAAGGGGTGGGCCGGGTCCACGGCGAGCGGGGTGAGGATCGGGAAGACCTTCTCGCTGAACATGGTGCTCAGGCGGTGCTGGGCCTCGTCGTCGAGTTCGTTCCAGTGCATGAGGTGGATGTGCTCGTAGGCCAGGGCCGGCCGGATCTGCTCGGCGAACACCCGCGCGTGGCGTTCCTGCAGCTTGTGCGCGGCCTCGCCGATCTGCTCCAGGACTTCGATGGGGCTCAGTCCGGCGGGGGAGGGCACGGCCAGTCCGGTGGCGATGCGGCGCTTCAGGCCGGCCACCCGGACCATGAAGAACTCATCCAGGTTGGAGGCGAAGATCGACAGGAAGCTGACCCGTTCCAAAAGGAAGAGGTCCGGGTCCTCGGCGAGCTCGAGGACGCGGGCGTTGAAGGCAAGCCAGCTCAGTTCCCGGTCCAGGAAACGGTCCGGCGAGATGTCGCCTTCCGGTTCCAGGGACGGGGCGAATTCGGGGATGTCGATGCGGTCCTGGGTTGCCCTGGATGCGGGCACCTCGGAGGAGCCGAAACGGGAAGGCAAAGTGGAGCCCTTGACTTCAGTCTTGGCCGCTCCTGCCGGTTCCGGATTCATCGGATTCTCCTTCATTCTTCAGCGGGTTTGCTTCAACCCTACAAGTATCTCCGCGATGCGGAATTCCGCGTGACCGCCGCATGAAGCGGGAATCCCGCGGCACGTTAATTCTCTGTTAACGGCCCGTACATGACGTCCGCATCCCAGCGGACGAACCCCAGTTTCTGGTATAGCGTCACGGCGGCCGTGTTGTCTGCATCCACGTACAACATGACCGCGTGGAGCTCGTGCTGTTCGAGGTGCCGGATCCCGGCCACCGTCAGCGATTTGCCCAGTCCCAGGCCCTGCGCCGCGGGGGTCACGCCCACCACGTACACCTCGCCGATCGGCGGGTGCCCGCCGTGCCCGGGGTGCACCTTGGTCCAGTGGAAGCCGAGCAGTTCGCCCGTGCTGTTTTCGGCCAGCAGGAACCCGGCGGGATCGAACCAGTCCTCGGCCATGCGGGCCTCAAGGTCGGCCAGGGTCATCGCGCCCTGCTCGGGGTGCTGCGCGAAGGCCGTCTTGTTGGCCGCCAGCCAGGCCGCCTCGTCCTGGCCCGGCACGAAGGCACGGATCGTCACACCGTCCGGAAGGCCGGCGTCGGGCATTTCCGCGGACGAGGCCATGAGCCGCATCCGCCACAGTTCCCGGACGGGACGGTAGGAGAAACGTTCGGCCAGCCGCGCGGCGGCGGCGTGGTCCCCGTGCGACCAGGCGCTCAGGCCATCCAGCCCGCGGGTGTCCTGAAGGTAGGCGAGCAGGCGTCCCGCCACGCCCTGGCTGCGGTAGCTGGGGTGCACGGCCATCTCGAGGACCCCGGTACCGCCTTTGTCTCCGACGACGACGGCTACGCCCGCCAGGTCCTCGCCGCTGGACGGGTCGCTGTCCTCATCCGGGGCGTAGAGGGCCAGGGTGCTGAGCGGATACTCCGATGAGCCTGCGCCGCGCAGGAGCACCAGGGTCTGTTCGGACAACGGGGGGTTGCCGTCCGCCTCTTCGGCGGCTGCGGCCAGGGCCTTGATGTCCCTGAGCAGTTCCGGGTCCGCGGCGCCTTCGACGGCGAGGACCGGCCATTTTTCCGGATGCGCAAGACTCATGCAGCAAGGCTATACGCCCTGCACGGGATTTCACCCGCGGGGCCCGTTTTGCCGGAACAGCCGCGGCCCTGTAGTGTCTATGTTTCGTCCGGCTCTTCGGAGCGGGGCTGCGAGGGGGATCCGCCAGTGGGGCGGCCTCGATACGTTCGACCCGTATGTCCTCCACCACGAAATACAGGGAAGGGCCCGGACTCAGTCCGGGCCTTCCCTGTTGTTGCGTATCGGCCTGGCCCGTTGGCGGCGCTCAGGCGTCCGAAAGCTCGTCGTCCGGAAGCCTGACCAGCGTCAGGCGGTAGCCGACGTTGCGCACCGTGCTGATGAGGTTTTCGTGGTCGGCGCCGAGCTTGGCGCGCAGCCGCCGGATGTGGACGTCCACCGTGCGGGTGCCGCCGTAGTAGTCGTAGCCCCAGACCTCGGTGAGCAGTTGCTGCCGGGTGAAGACCCGGCCCGGGTGCTGGGCCAGGTACTTGAGGAGTTCGAATTCCTTGAAGGTCAGGTTCAGCGGCTGCCCGCCAACGCGTGCGGTGTAGCTCGCCTCATCGATGACGACGCCGGCGGCCCTGATTTCGCTCTGCGTTTCCTCTTCTTCGGGTACTGCGCGGGCCATGGCCAGGCGGATGCGGGCCTCGACTTCCGCGGGGCCGGCCGAGTCGAGCACGATGTCGTCCACGGACCAGGCGGAGGACACGGCGGCCATGCCGCCTTCGGTAAGGATCAGCATGAGGGGTGCGCTGAGTCCGGTGGCCTTCAGGAGCTGGGTCAGCGACCGGGCACCGACAAGGTCCTTGCGCGCGTCGAGGAAGACGACGTCGGTGGGGTCGGTGTCGAGCAGCGCCGTGGGTTCTGCCGGCAGGATGTGCACACGGTGGTTCAACAGTTCCAGTGCCGGCAGGATGTCCACGGACGAGCCGGGGCTGTTCGTCAGGAGCAGGATGTGCGACATAGTTCCTCCAAGGGGCGGGCCGCGCATCATCGGGCGTCTGGACCGGGCTTCCACCGGCATCTGACTGCGTCGTGGAAGCCGGCTACCCCTGAGGGGGGACCTTGGGCAAGGACCCGGCAATGCGATCGCTGTTTGACAACTGAGTATACCCGCCGGGCGAATCCAGGACATGGATCAGGGCCGTCTGGGGCAACTTCGGCGACATATTTCGGCCGCATAGGGCAGGATGGGCGAAGGATATTCAACGCCGGGTCCGCCGCCGAACGCAGGCCGCAATGAAGTCAGGAACGCAGTGAAGTCTTGGAACATCGGGGTGGTCGGCCTCGCCACGCTCGCGGTCATCGTCGCCGGATCGTACGCCCCCGACGGGGTGATGGTCGGCGTCGGGATCGTGGCGGCCGCCGCCACCGGCATCGGCTGGCCGCACTTCCTGGCCGTCCCCGCGAAGAAGACCCTCGCCGCGGTCATCGCACTCAGCGGCATGGGCTCCGCCGTCGCCGCCGCCTACGCCCCGGCACCGGGGTTCCTCGACTATGTCCCCGCGTTCATCGCCGCCGGCGTCATCGCGGTGTTCATCGTGCAGCTGGTCCGCGGGACCGGCCAGGCCCAGCGCCTCGAATCGACACTCGGCAGCTGCGCAGGAGTCCTGCTCAGCTGCCTCGGGGCCGGCTGGATCGCCAGCGTCCGCTTCAACGGCGTGCAGGAGATGGTGCTGGTGGCAGGCCTGAGCGCCGCCGTCGCACTGCTGTCCGGGCTGCTGCGCTGGCCGGACCGGATCGTGGCCCCGCTTGGCATTGCCGCCGCCGGCCTGGTTGCCCCGCTCGCCGGGCTGGTCTTTTCCAACATCTCCGTCGCGGCCGCCGCAGTGGTGGGCGTGGTGATGGGGTCCGTGCTCCTGAGCTTCCGGCGCATGGTCACCCTGCGGCCCGGCCGCCTGAACCTGGCCGCCGTCCTGGGCATGGGGGTCGCACCAGTGTGGGCCGTCGGTTCACTTTGCTACTTCATCGACAAACTACTCATCTACTAACAGTTAGGATGGCATCATGTCTGTTCTTGCCTTTGAAATCTTCTTCCTTGTCCTGCTCGGCCTCGCAAGCATCTCCATGGCCTGGTTCGCCGGCTTCGTCGTTTACCGCCTTTTCAAGGGCCAGAAGTAATAGCCGTTTCCCCGTCGCGCTGAGGTAGAACTGCCGTGCCCATTGAAATTCCCACGGATCTGACACCCGAACTCGTCCCCCTGTCCTGGCTCATCGGTGAGTGGGAAGGCCGCGGACGCCTCGGAAGCGGTGAAGAGGATTCCGAACATTTCATCCAGCACGTCTCCTTTACGCACAACGGACTGCCCTACCTGCAGTACCGTGCCGAAAGCTGGCTCAGCGACGAGCAAGGCACCAAGTTGCGGCCCCTCACCGTGGAAACCGGCTTCTGGGCGCTTGAGCGTGAACTGGTCGAGGCCGACGGCGGCCCCGGGCTGATTCCCGCTGAGATGGTCCCCGTGCTGAAGAACGCCGACGACGTCGAAGCCCGCCGCAACGCCGATGGCGGCTTCGACCTGTCGGTCACCATTACGCACCCGGGCGGGATCACTGAGCTCTACTACGGCCAGATCAAGGGACCGCAGATCCAGCTCAGCACCGACATGGTGATGCGCGGCAGCCACTCGAAGGAGTACACGGCAGCCACCCGGATCTTCGGCCTGGTGGACGGCAACCTGCTCTGGCGCTGGGACGTCTCCGCCGCGGGCAAATCCCTCGAAGCCCACGCGTCGGCGTTCCTTAACAAGGTCTCCTGAAGAAGGCCTTCCAGGCGCCCGTTCCCTGGCGGGCCCTTCCCGGGCACCATGGTTCCATGGATGAACACAGCAAACCGGGCGGCTACGCCGGCCTCAAGGCGGTCTTCTTCAACGGGACCCTGAAACCGTCGCCGCAGCTCAGCCACACCGAGGGCCTGATCGGGCTCAGCCGCCGCATCATGGAGAAGCAGGGCGTCAGCACCCGCCTGATCCGCACGGTGGACCACGACATCGCCCCGGGCGTCTACCCGGACATGCGCGAGCACGGCTGGGCCACCGACGAATGGCCGGAAATCTACCCCGCCGTCCAGGACGCGGACATCGTGGTGCTCGCCGGTCCCATCTGGCTGGGCGACAACTCTTCCCAGACCAAGAAGGTCATCGAGCGCCTCTACGCGCATTCCGGCGAACTCAACGCCAAAGGCCAATGGGTGTACTACCCCAAGGTGGGTGGCTGCCTGATCACCGGCAACGAAGACGGCATCAAGCACTGCGCCATGAATGTGCTCTACAGCCTCCAGCACATCGGCTTCACGATCCCGCCCCAGGCCGACGCCGGCTGGATCGGCGCCGTAGGTCCGGGACCGAGCTACCTGGACGAAGGCTCGGGCGGCCCGGAAAGCGACTTCACCAACCGGAACACCACGTTCATGACCTGGAACCTCCTCCACCTGGCCCGCCTGCTCAAGGACGCCGGCGGCATTCCCGCCTACGGCAACCTCCCGGCAGAATGGAAGGCCGGAACCCGCTTCGACTTTGAAAACCCGGAATACCGCTAGGCCCAAAGGACTTCTACTGGATATGACTTACACAAGCCCCCTGTTGTCGCGCCCCGGCGCCGTCGAAGGCGGGGGCGCCGATGCCGGCGTCGCCGCCCACTACGGTGAGCCGCTGCGCGAGCAGCGCGCCCTGGCCGCCGGGACCGCCGTCGTCGACCTTTCGCACCGCGGCGTCGTCACGGTCACCGGACCGGACCGGCTCAGCTGGCTGAACACGCTGTCCTCCCAGCAGGTGACCAACCTCCCGCCGCGCGTCTCGAGCGAACTGCTCCTGCTGACAGTGCAGGGCCGGATCGAATTCGACGCGAGGATCGTAGACGACGGCGAAACGGCCTGGCTGCTGGTCGAAGCCGCGGAGGCCGCACCCCTCGCGGAGTGGCTGACCAAGATGAAGTTCATGCTGCGCGTCGAGGTGGCGGATGTCTCGGGGGAGTGGGCCACGGTGGGCTCCACCAAGCCGGTCGAGGCCTGGGCGGACCGGATCGCCTGGGAGGACCCTTGGCCGCACGTCGGCGCGGGCGGCTACTCCTACAGCGTGGTCGCAGAAGACCTGCACCCCGGACTGGAACGTCCATGGTTCGAATACCTGATCCCCTCGGGAGAACTCGAAAACGCAGTGGACGGCCTGGCCCTCGCCGGCACCCTCGCCTCGGAAGCGTTGCGGATCGCTGCCTGGCGCCCGCGGCTCGGCGCGGAAACCGACGACCGCGTCATCCCGCACGAACTGGACCTCCTGCGCACCTCGGTGCACCTGGCCAAGGGCTGCTACAAGGGCCAGGAAACCATCGCCCGGGTGCACAACCTGGGCCACCCGCCGCGCCGGCTCGTCTTCCTGCAGCTGGACGGTTCCCTGCACACGCTCCCGGTGGCCGGAAGCGATGTGCTCGCCGGGGACCGCAAGGTGGGCACCCTGACCTCCGTGGCCCAGCATTATGAAATGGGCGCGGTGGGGCTGGCCCTCGTCAAACGGTCGGTGGACCCGGCCGAGGTGCTGGCCGTGCAGGACGGCGACGAACGCTACGCCGCCGCCCAAGAGGTGATTGTCGCGCCCGATGCCGGCCAGGTGGTAGGGCGCCAGAGCGGATTCCTGAAGGGACCACACCGATGAGCGAAACCCCCGAAATCCAAAGCCCCGAGGACGAGGACGCCGCCATGGCGCAGGCCTTGTTCGACGCCGCCCGCGAGGGCGACGACCCCGTGCTGCGAAGCTATCTCGACGCCGGAGCGCCGGCCGGCCTCTGCAACCCCGCCGGTGATTCGCTGCTGATGCTTGCCGCGTACCATGGCCATCCGGAGACCGTCCAGCTCCTGCTGCACCACGGGGCGGACGCCTCCGCCCCCAACAGCCGGGGCCAGACGCCGCTCGCCGGTGCCGTGTTCAAGGGTTATACGGACGTCGCCCGGGTGCTGCTCGACGCCGGGGCGGATCCCGACGCCGGGTCCCCGACTGCACGGGAAGCCGCCCGGATGTTTGCCCGTACGGAGATCCTGCAGCTTCTGGGCTGACGCCCCTTTTCAGCCGGGGCTGTGGTGAAGGTACGGCCGGGCACGCTCTACCACGCGGTGGGGCGCCTGGAGGCGGACGGACTGCTTGAAGCCACCGGGACCGACCGCGACGGCCGGCGCCCCGAACGCACCACTTACCGGACCACCGACGAGGGGAACGCCGCCCTCGCGCAGCGGCTGGCGGGAATGCTCTCCGACGCCGTCAACGAATACCCGGTCTTCCCGCACGCCATCGCCGGGGCACACAACCTGCCCTCCGACGTCGTCCTCGAACTCCTCGACACGCGCCTCGGCGCGCTGGAGGAACAGCTCGCGTTCCTGGCACGGGACCACGAGGCGGCCTTCGCCAAAGGGGTCGAGCGCAGACGCCCGCCCGCACAACCTAAAAGGAACCCATGGAACAAGTAGCCAAACCCTGGCCCGCCCTATGGTCCCTCGTCATCGGTTTCTTCATGATCCTGATCGACTCAACCATCGTTTCCGTGGCGAACCCGCGGATCATGGAGGGACTCAACGCCGACATCAACGCCGTCATCTGGGTGACGAGCGCCTACCTCCTGGCCTACGCCGTGCCGTTGCTCATCACCGGGCGGCTCGGTGACCGCTTCGGTCCCAAGAACCTCTACCTGTCCGGACTGGTGGTCTTCACGCTCGCCTCGCTGTGGTGCGGACTGTCCGGCGACGTCGGCATGCTGATTGCCGCCCGCGCCGTCCAGGGCTTTGGCGCGGCCATGATGACTCCGCAGACCATGGCCGTCATCACCCGGATCTTCCCGCCGGACCGCCGCGGCGCGGCCATGGGCCTGTGGGGCGCCACCGCTGGCATGGCCATCCTGGTCGGCCCGATCCTGGGCGGCGTGCTGGTGGACGGCCTGGGCTGGGAATGGATCTTCTTCGTCAACGTGCCCATTGGCCTGATTGGCTTCCTCGCGGTCACCCGCTTCGTGCCGGCGCTCGGCACGCACAGCCACCGCTTCGACATCCCGGGCGTGCTGCTCTCCGCCGTCGGCATGTTCCTCCTCGTGTTCGGCATCCAGGAAGGCCAGACGTACCACTGGGGAACCGTCGCCGGGCCGGTCACCGTCTGGGGCCTGATCATCGCCGGCGTCGTGGTCCTGGCGCTCTTCGTGGTGTGGCAGTGGATCCTGGAGCGTCGCGGCGGGGAGCCGCTGCTGCCGCTGGGCCTGTTCAAGGAGCGCAACTTCTCCCTGGGCAACACCACCATCATGGCCGTGGGCTTCACCATCACCGCGTTCCCGCTGCCCACCATCTTCTACTACCAGGTGGTACGCGGCCTGACCCCCACCCAGTCGGCCTTGCTGATGATTCCCATGGCGGTGCTCTCCGGCGCCTTGGCTCCCTTCGTGGGCAGGCTGATCGACCGGATCAACCCCCGCTGGTTCGCCGCTTTCGGCCTGCTGTGCCTGTCCGCGGCGCTCTTCTGGACCGGTGCGCTGCTCAAGCCCGGGACTCCCATCTGGATGTTCCTGCTGCCCAGTGCCCTGCAGGGTGTGGCCAACGGTTTCATCTGGGGACCGGTTTCCAACGCGACCACCCGGAACCTGCCGCCGCGCCAGGCCGGTGCCGGATCGGGCGTCTTCAACACCACCCGGCAGATCGGCGCGGTGCTCGGCTCGGCAGCGATCGCCTCGCTGATCCAGGCTCGCCTCGCGGCGGAGTTGCCTGCCGTTCCGGGCGGCGCGTCCGCGGGTGAGGGCGCGGTGGGCGGGCAGTTGCCGGAGGTCCTGCACGCGGGATTCTCGACGGCGATGTCCCAGTCGGTGCTGCTGCCGGCGTTCGCGATCCTGCTGGGCGCCGTGGCGGCCCTGCTGTTCGGCAAGCCGAAGGCGGTCCAGGACTGGGGAGCCCCGGCGGCGCAGGGAGCGGAAACCGCGGGTGCCGCGGCTCCGCAGGCCGGCGCAGAGGAAGACGCTAGCGCAGCAGCACGGAAGTGACCGTGCCCCCGTCGGCGAATCCCAGGCTTCTGGCCAGGCCCAGCGCGCCGCGGTTGTCCAGCGCGGCGCGGCACTGCAGGGTCAGGCCGGACGCCAGGGCCTCATGGGATGCGATCGAGGCGGCGAGCGTGCCCAGGCCCTGGCGGCGCAGTTCAGGCCGGACCAGGACGCCCATGTCCGCCAGGATGCCCTCCCATTCGGCGTAGGCGCCACAGGCCGCGGGGCTGCCCCCGTTGCCCGGGCCATCCATCACCGTGAAGCAATGACTCATGGAAGAGAGCCGGGCTTCGTTGGCGTCGTCGGGCGGGCACATGCCTTCAAGCTCAATGGCCTCCGGGTGCCCATGGGAGACGGTCACCTCGCCGCGGGGCTGGGCGAGGGGCAGGTCGTCGGCGAAAAGCAGGGCGGAGGTGCCCAGGCCGTGACCGCCGTGCCCGCGGCTCAGGCGCATCAGGGTGGCGTGTTCGCTGAGTTCCTCGTCACTGTATTCGCCGGCCGCCTCGGTGGCCCAAGCCGGGCCGACGATCGCCGAGTGCCCGAAAAGCCGGACGAAGGTGATGGAATCCGAGCCGTTGTCCTCCCGGACCAGCCGTTCGTGGCCGGCAGTCGTGCTGGAGAAGCGCACGTGGGCGAAGGCGGCGTCGTCGAATCCCAGATGCCGCGCCCAGGCCAGCAGGACGATGTCGGCAGATCCTTCAGCAAATCCCATGCATCGAGTCTAGGCAAAGCGGGAACCGCAAACCCCTATCCGAACAGCACGGCGGCTTCGTCGTAGCGGTGTTGCGGGACGGTCTTGAGCTTGCCCAACGCGGCATCGAAGCCGACGTGCACGATGTCGGTGCCATTGAGCGAGACCATGGTGCCCCAGCGGCCTTCCACCACGGAGTCGATGGCGGCCATGCCGAGGCGGGTGGCCAGGACCCGGTCGAAGGCCGAGGGGACGCCGCCGCGCTGGATGTGGCCCAGGATGGTGGCGCGGGTTTCGATGCCGGTGCGGGCCTCGATCTCGGGGGCGAGCTGGTCGGCGATGCCGCCCAGGCGGGGCCGGCCGAAGGTGTCCAGGCCGCGTTCGGAGTGCGGTGCTTCCATGTGCTCGGGGACGAAGCCTTCGGCGACCACCACGAGCGG
Organism: Arthrobacter celericrescens; assembly: GCF_003614925.1. Lineage (GTDB taxonomy): Bacteria > Actinomycetota > Actinomycetes > Actinomycetales > Micrococcaceae > Arthrobacter > Arthrobacter celericrescens. The sequence goes on along the minus strand of NZ_QYLP01000101.1, from coordinate 94,097 downwards.
GGCGCGGCCACGGTCGTGGGCTTCCTTGACCCATTCGGTGATCTGGTCGATGGAAGTTTTTTGCTCGGGGATCAGGATGGCGTGGGCGCCGGAGGCCATGCCGGCGTGCAGCGCGATCCAGCCGACGTGGCGGCCCATGACTTCGGCGATCATGCAGCGGTGGTGGGATTCGCCCGTGGTCCGGAGTCGGTCGATGGCTTCGGTGGCGATCTGCACGGCGGTGTCGAAACCGAAGGTGTAGTCCGTGGCGTCGAGGTCGTTGTCCACCGTCTTGGGCACGCCGACAATTTTCAGCCCGGCATCCGTGAGGCGCTTGGCAGCGGCCAGGGTGCCCTCACCGCCGATCGCAATCATCGCGTCGATGCCAAGGCGCTTCATGTGGCCCTTGATGACCTCGGGTCCGCCACCGTTTTCGAAGGGGTTGGTGCGGGAGGTGCCCAGAATGGTGCCGCCCTGCTTGGCGATGCCGCGGACCATGGTGCGGGGGATGTCGATAATGTCGCCCTCGACCACGCCACGCCAGCCGTCGCGGAAACCGACGAATTCGTGGCCGTGGATGGCGATGCCCTTCAGGACTGCACCGCGGATGACGGCGTTGAGTCCGGGGCAATCGCCGCCGCTGGTGAGGATTCCAATTTTCATGAGCGCTCAAATCCTGGCTAGGAGGTATACGTGCCGAGCGCCACGCTGAGCTCCCCTAGATTGTAGGCGGCAATGTGGGGTAGGACACAAACCGCGTCCGCTGGCCGGGATGAGCCTCTGGAAACAATCCCGCAATATTCGCGGATCAGGAGCGGTTTCGGCCGCGTTCCTGGAGGAACGACTCCAGGGCGATGCTTCCGTCCTGTGCCGGGAGCAGCAGCCAGGCCAGCACGTACACCACGATTGCGGGTCCGGGCAGGAGGCAGAAGAGCAGGAATGCCACCCTCACGTATGCGACGTCGACATTCAGCTTTGCGGCGATGCCGCCGCAGACGCCGCCGAGCCAACGCTGAGGTCCTCGCTTCAGGCCGATGCTGCGGATGATGCTGAAGAATTTGGTCATGGTTCGAGCCTTCCTTGTTGGAGGTGTTTTGTCACGCCCCAGCGGACGCCGGAGTGGGCGCCCGCTGGGTGGTTTCGGTCAGCTGGTGTCAGCCGTGGTTGGTTCCGTTCCGGGGCTCCCCGTCGCTTTCCTTTTGCTTGGGGCTATGGGAACGGGCCGAGACGAGGCCTCCGATGATCAGCGCCGCTCCGGCTCCGATCATGAGCCCGATCAGGACATAGTTCGCGTTGAGGGCGATCAAGCCCAGTTTGGAGATGATGATCAGGGCAGCGAGGGCCACGATGACCAGGCCCCACACCACCGTGCCGACCCGTGGCCCGGGTTCTTGTCCGGTGCCGCTCCCGTTGGTGCCGTTCCCGTTGCTTCCGTAGAGCGGTCCGGGTTCCTGCGTTGCCATGTCAGTTCCCTTCCTGGATGGTGATGTTGCTGAAGGTGCCGTCCAGTTGGATGACCATGCTGGCCCCCGGTTTGCCGCTGTTGAAGAACTGCTGCGCCTCGGACTGGCTTGTGTTGTTGCCGGCTCCCTTGAGGTTTCCGAAGGTCATGTCTGCCTTGAGCTCCACGGGCACCGTGTCGGGGATGACCACCCTGATGTTGCTCGCGGTGATGTTGAGCGGCACCACCAGCCCTGATTCCAGGGGTTCGTCAAGTTCCAGCTTCGTGAGGTCCACGGTCCCGTTCGAACCGGTGATGTCGTAGCCGTTGTGCGCCTCCGCGATGGTGAGCGGAGTCCACTGCGCGTTCTGCAGGGCGAAGTGGTCACCACGCGGAATCACATTGAAGATTCCGCCGATCACCAAGGCCACCACGGCAAGGAAGCCGAGGAACCCGGAGGTCCTGCCGCGGAGCCCGGCAACGAGGATGCCCAGCCCGAGCACGGCGGCACCGCTCGCCCAGACCACCGCATTGGCGGCGTCGCCCAGCTGGATGCTGCCGCCGGCGTCGAGCAGTTTGAGGGTGCCGCCCACCAGCAGCGCTGCCCCTGCCGAGACCGCCACAATCGCTGCACCGGGTCCCTGCCGCCGCGGTCCGCGCGGCTGGCCGCCTTTCCAGTGCGGCGCTGTCGGAGCGCCCGGGAATCCGGGTCCGGCCGGAATGCCCGACGGCGGTGCCTCACCCGGGAGTGGGAGGCCCGCGGTGGGGGGAGCGGGGCTGCCGGGTGCGGGGGCGGCGAATGCCTGCGGGCCGCCGTGCATGCCCGGTGCGTCCGTGAAGGTTCCGCCCTGCGGCGCCGCCGGCCCTGAGTAGTACTGGTTTGCCACGGTGTGTCCTTCGTGCCGGTTCTTGTTCCGTTGGACCAGGTAGTAGACCAGGCAGGCAACCGCGCCCACCCAGAAGAGGGTCCAGAAGAGGCCGGGGAGGCCGTTCCAGCCCCAGCCCCAGACGCCCCGGCCGAGGCCGGGAAGGCCGATGATCGTGGTGATCACTGCGCCTGTCATGCCTGCAGTCCAGCGCCCGGCGCCGGCCTCCTGTGCGTGGATGCGCCCGTCCGGTTCCGGCAGCACGGCCCAGGCCACGCCGTAGAGCAGGACGCCGATGCCGGCGAAGAGGGCGAGGACCACGAAGATGCCGCGGACAATCAGCGGGTCGATGCCGAAGCGGTGGGCGATGCCGCTGGCGACGCCGCCGATCCACCGGTCCTGGCCGCGGGAGATTCCCTGGCTTCGGATCCAGTCGAAGAAGTTCTGTGTGGGCCTGGGGCCGGGTTCACCGCTGTGGCCGGTCGCTTCGCCCTGCCCGGGGTTTCCGGGCGTGCTGTTCTGGTTCATACCTCGATCCTGCTGTCCGGGCGGCAGTGTCCTCTACTGGGGGATACCCTGAACCGTCCCTGAGGGACCCCTGGGTTGCCCCGGTTCCAGGGCTCCCGGACCCCTGATCCGTGCTTGGATGGAGGCATGACAAGCCCTGCCCAACGCCCGCCGCTGTTCCGTAGCGGTGACCGCATGATTGCCGGCGTCTGCAGCGGCCTTGCCGCGCACTTGGGGTGGCCGGTGAAGTACCTGCGGATCGGCATGGTCCTGGCAAGCTTCGCGGGCGGTGCCGGCCTCATGTTCTATGCGTGGCTCTGGGTCCTGGTGCCGACGGCGGACGAAGGCGCCCGCCGCGCGGCCCGCAGGCCGGCATCGCCCATAGCCCCGGCGGTGAGTTCGCCCCTTCCCACGCCAAACGGTCCCGCTCCTGCGGGCGCGCCGCCGTCGGCCAGGCCTGCGGTTCCCTGGTTCAGCGGCCGCCGGTTCCAGTACGGCAAGGAGCTGCTGCTCGGTGCCGGCCTGATTTTCGTGGCGGGAATCCTGATCGCCCGCCAGCTGGGCGTGGACGTGCCCCTGGGCACGTTGATTCCGGCGGCCGCCATCCTCGGAGGTGCCGCGATCGCCTGGATGCAGCTGGACGAGACCCGCCGGGCCGGGCTGGTCGACAAGACGAAGGCCGACCAGGCAGGCGGCTGGGTCCGACTCGCCGCGGGCCTGGCCCTGGTGGTGGCCGGGGTGCTGGTCATGGTCTCCGGATCGGGTTCCTGGGAGCAGACCTGGCTGGCCCTGCTGGCGTCTGTGGCCGTGCTCGGCGGCGTGGTCCTGGTGCTCCTGCCGTGGGGCCTGAAGTTCTGGAGGGACCTGGAAACGGAACGCTCGGGCCGGGTCAGGGAAACCGAACGGGCGGAGATCGCCGCCCATCTGCACGACTCCGTGCTGCAGACACTGGCCCTGATCCAGCGCCGGGCAGGCTCCGAACAGGACGTGGTCCGCCTGGCCCGCGCCCAGGAGCGTGAGCTCCGGGGCTGGCTGTACCGGGACCAGGCCGCCGATTCGGGGCAGCTCGCCGACCGCATCAAGGCGGTTGCCGCCGAGGTGGAAGACACCCAGGGGCACGTAGTCGACGTCGTCAGCGTCGGAGACACCGTCATGGGCGAACGGCACGAGGCGCTGGTCCAGGCCGCCCGGGAGGCCATGCTCAACGCCGCCCGGCACGGTGGCGGAACGGTGTCCGTCTACCTGGAGACGTCGGACACGGGAAGCGAGATTTTCGTCAAGGACCGCGGCGCGGGATTCGACCTTGAGGCGGTCCCGAAGGACCGCCTAGGCGTCCGCGAGTCGATCATCGGACGCATGAAACGGCACGGCGGCACGGCGGCGATCAGCAGCGGTCCCTCAGGGACCGAAGTGCGCCTCAGCCTTCCGGCGGCTGGGCCTGACGAACGCAACGGAGAGGGAAGACCATGAATGATGCAGGCGCCGCGGGTGGTGGAGGAAGCCAGCGCAGGGTCCGCGTGGTGGTGGTCGACGACCACGCCATATTCCGCTCCGGCCTGAAGGCCGACCTTGATTCCCGGATCGACATTGTCGGCGAAGCTGGCTCGGTGGACGAAGCCCTCCGTGTGATCGCGGAGCAACGGCCCGAGGTGGTCCTGCTGGACGTGCACCTGCCGGGCGGCCTGGGCGGCGGCGGCCGGGAGGTCATCGCGGGATCCGCGCCGCTGCTTGGCAGCACCCGGTTCCTGGCCCTGAGTGTGTCCGACGCCGCGGAGGACGTGGTGGCCGTGATCCGGGCGGGTGCCCGCGGATACGTTACCAAGACCATTTCCGGGCCCGAGATTTCCGACGCCGTCGTTCGCGTTGCCGACGGCGACGCCGTGTTCTCGCCGCGCCTGGCGGGTTTCGTCCTGGACGCCTTCGGTACCTCGCCGGCGGAGATCGCCGACGACGAACTGGACCGCTTGTCCGCCCGGGAACTCGAGGTCATGCGGCTCATCGCCCGCGGCTACAGCTACAAGGAGGTCGCCAAGGAGCTGTTCATCTCCATCAAGACCGTGGAAACCCACGTGTCAGCCGTGCTGCGAAAGCTCCAGCTCTCCAGCCGGCACGAACTCACCAAGTGGGCGGCAGAACGCCGCCTGCTCTGAGCCTCGAACCGGCCCTGACATGACGAATGCCCCCTCCGTGGAGGGGGCATTCTTCATGCGGTGCTACTTGGCTTTGCCCAGGAAGTCCTGGAGGCGGCGCACGCCTTCGGCGAGGTCCTCGTCGCCCAGCGCGTAGGAGAGGCGCACGTATCCGGAGGGGCCGAAGGCCTCGCCCGGAACGATCGCCACCTCAACCTCGTCCAGGATCAGGGAGGCCAGCTCGGCGGAGGTCGACGGGCGGACCGGGCCGTTCGCCGTCGGGAACTCCTTGCCGAGCAGCGCACGGACGTCGGCGTAGACGTAGAAGGCGCCGGTCGGCGTCGGGCATTCGACACCCTCGATGGCGTTCAGTCCCGCCACGATCGCCTTGCGCCGGCGGTCGAAGGCGACCTTCATTTCGTCGACGGCGGTCAGCGGACCGGAGACCGCGGCGAGGGCGGCGATCTGCATGATGTTGGAGACGTTCGACGTCGCGTGCGACTGCAGGTTGGTGGCCGCCTTGATGACATCGGCCGGGCCGATCATCCAGCCGACGCGCCAGCCGGTCATGGCGTAGGTCTTGGCAACGCCGTTAAGGATGACCACCTTGTCGCCGAGCTCCGGAGCGGCGGTGGCGATCGACGTGAACGGCACGCCGTCGTAGGTCAGGTGCTCGTAGATCTCGTCGGTGACCACCCACAGGCCCTTGGCAGCGGCCCACTTGCCGATCTCGGCGACCTGCTCCGGGCTGTAAACGGCACCGGTGGGGTTGGACGGGGAGACGAACAGGAGGATCTTCGTCCGCTCCGTGAGGGCCGCTTCGAGCTGGTCCACGGTGACCAGGTAGCCCTGCTCCGGGCCGGCGAAGACCTCCACCGGAACGCCGCCGGCGAGGCGGATGGCCTCGGGGTAGGTGGTCCAGAAGGGGGTGGGGATGATGACTTCGTCGCCTGGATCGAGCAGGGTGGCGAAGGCGTTGTAGACGGCCTGCTTGCCGCCGTTGGTCACCAGGACCTGGGACGGGTCCACCTTGTAGCCGGAATCGCGGAGGGTCTTCTCCGCGATGCCCTTCTTCAGTTCGGGAAGCCCGGCTGCGGGGGAGTAGCGGTGGTTCTTGGGGTCGCCGGCGGCCTCGATTGCGGCCTTGACGATGTAGTCCGGCGTGGGGAAATCCGGTTCCCCTGCGCCAAAGCCAATCACGGGACGGCCGGCGGCCTTGAGCGCCTTCGCCTTGGCATCAACGGCAAGGGTGGCGGATTCGGCAATGGCGGAAATTCTCTGTGAAACGCGGGCGGGAGCTGTTCCGGCAGGCATGTGAGACCGTTCTTCGCTGGCAGCGTGAGCTGGATGATGGGAAACGACGTGATCTACTCTATGCTGTTCTGCGGACGCCCTGCGGGCCGGTCAACGAAAGTGACGGCTGCGGCGGGCAACCAGGATCTCCGGACACACCGGAATCGTCCTGGTTCGACTATCGCGGAGTTCTTGCGTAGACTGGTTCACCGGTGTTGGAAAACATCACAATGGCTTGCGCCTCTGGCGTGGCCAAATACATGGATTCGTTCCATAGGGTAGTGGCGCAATTGGTAGCGCAGCGGTCTCCAAAACCGCAGGTTGCAGGTTCGAGTCCTGTCTGCCCTGCGCAGGCTGTTCCGGTTTTCAGTCCGGGGCAGACGCGGCAACGGTTCTGATCAGAACCGGGTCAACAACGTTGCATGGATGAGTGAGGACCGGGTGACCGAAACAGCTGCAAGCAGCTCGAAGGGCCGACCTGCCAGGAAAGCCGACGCCGGCTTCCTCGCTCGAATCACCCTCTTTGTCCGCCAGGTAATCGGCGAACTCAAGAAGGTGGTCGCACCGACCCGCAAGGAACTGATCAACTACACCCTTGTGGTACTGGTTTTCGTGGCCGTCATGATGCTCATCGTCACCCTGCTGGACCTGGCCTTCGGAACCGGAGTCAGCTGGGTGTTCGGCGGGTCAGGCGCTGCGGACCGCTAAACGGATCACTCCGCAAGCCGTGCGGAAATCCCCGGAAATTCAAGGGATTTTGCAGGGTTTGCGGAATTGAGCCATTTAAATAGGCAAGTTAGGCAATGAGGAAGCAGGAGACCAAGTGTCTGAGCAGGAGCTCGAGGTAAACGAGACTGAGCTGGATGGAAGCACGGACGCGGCGGCGGAGGCCACCGAAACGTCCGAGGCTGAGTCTGCTGCGCCTGAAACCGCCGGAGAAGAGTCCGGCGACGACGCCCTTGCCGCCGCTGCTGCAGCCGCACCGGCTGATCCGGCCGAGGAATTCAAGGCCAAGCTGCGCCGCCAGGAAGGTGACTGGTACGTCATCCACTCCTACGCCGGTTACGAAAACCGCGTGAAGGCAAACCTCGAGACCCGCATCCAGACCCTGGACATGGAAGATTACATCTTCGAAATCCAGGTGCCCATGGAAGAAGTCGTTGAGATCAAGAACGCCCAGCGCAAGGTCATCAACCGCGTCCGCATCCCCGGCTACGTCCTGGTCCGCATGGACCTGACGGATGCCTCCTGGGGCGCCGTCCGCCACACCCCGGGCGTCACCGGCTTCGTGGGCAACGCCCACAACCCCGTGCCGCTGCGCCTCGACGAGGTCTTCTCCATGCTCGCCCCGGTCTTCGAAGAAGAGCAGGCCGAGAAGGGCAAGCCGGTCAAGCAGAGCGCCGCTCCGGTTGCCGTGGACTTCGAGGTCGGCGAGTCGGTCATCGTCAAGGAAGGCCCCTTCGAGACCCTCCCGGCCACGATCTCCGAGATCAAGCCCGAATCCCAGACCCTCGTGGTGCTGGTTTCGATCTTCGAGCGCGAAACCCCGGTCACCCTGGCGTTCAACCAGGTCACCAAGATCTGATAGACCCAAAGATTTCGCCCTGCCTCCGCCTGCTTAGCGGTGGCGGGACGGCCGGCCGCCTCGCCATGGCGGCCAACAACCTGAGGCACGCTCCTGTGTCCCAGGACGCTATTTAGAGAAGGACCCTACATTGGCTCCCAAGAAGAAGGTCACCGGCCTCATCAAGCTGCAGATCCAGGCAGGTGCCGCCAACCCGGCCCCGCCGATCGGTCCTGCGCTTGGCCAGCACGGTGTCAACATCATGGAATTCTGCAAGGCGTACAACGCCGCAACGGAAGCCCAGCGCGGAAACGTCATCCCGGTTGAAATCACGGTCTACGAAGACCGTTCCTTCACCTTCATCACCAAGACCCCGCCGGCTGCAGAACTCATCAAGAAGGCTGCAGGCGTTGCCAAGGGCTCGTCGACCCCGCACACCGTGAAGGTCGCCAAGCTCACCCAGGCACAGGTCGAGGAAATCGCTTCCACCAAGATGGAAGACCTCAACGCCAACGACATCGCGGCTGCTGCCAAGATCATCGCCGGCACCGCCCGCTCCATGGGCATCACCGTCGAAGGCTAAGCACAAGCCTTCAACCGCCGGGAAACCGGCAACTGAAATCATTGAAATGTTGGATATCCGGCACAAACGGCGGACTTCCAACCGTGGCAGGGCCCCGCGCGGTCCGCAGACCACAACTGCACAAGGAGAAACAAGCAGCATGGCAAAGCGCAGCAAAGCATATGAGGCAGCCGTAGCCAAGATCGAGGCTGGCAAGGTCTACGCCCCGTTCGAGGCCATCGCCCTGGCGAAGGAAATCAACCCGTCCAAGTTCGACGCAACGGTTGAGGTCGCTTTCCGCCTCGGCGTTGACCCCCGTAAGGCTGACCAGATGGTCCGCGGCACGGTCAACCTTCCCCACGGCACGGGCAAGACCGCCCGCGTCCTGGTCTTCGCGACCGGTGACAAGGCTGAGGCGGCAATCGCCGCCGGTGCCGACTTCGTTGGTTCCGACGACCTGATCGAAAAGATCGCAGGCGGCTGGACCGACTTCGACGCAGCCGTTGCCACCCCCGACCTCATGGGCAAGGTCGGCCGCCTCGGTAAGGTCCTCGGCCCGCGTAACCTCATGCCGAACCCGAAGACCGGCACGGTTACCCCGGACGTCGCCAAGGCTGTCAACGACATCAAGGGCGGCAAGATCGACTTCCGCGTCGACAAGCACTCGAACCTGCACTTCATCATCGGCAAGGCATCCTTCGACGCCATCAAGCTGGCCGAGAACTACGCCGCAGCCCTCGAAGAGGTCCTCCGCCTGAAGCCGTCCGCTTCCAAGGGCCGCTACATCCAGAAGGCTACCGTCACCACCACGTTCGGCCCGGGCATCTCCGTGGACCCGAACGTCACCAAGGTCCTGACCGAGGCCTAAGCTTCACCGGTTCCATTCAAGAAAGCCGCCCGGCCTGTGCCGGGCGGCTTTCTTGCACCCTCGGCCGGGGACCCCGCGCGGGTTAAGCTGGGGCCATGGTCGAAGCTGCGGACGCCACCATCCATGAACTTCATCTGCCGTCCAGCCTCAAGGGCCCGGAGGCCGCTGAGTTCCGCGAGTACTGCGAGGCGCTGGACGGAATCCTGCTGGAGCACTGGGGCAACCTGGACCTCGCGGCTTCCCTGCCCGCACGGCTCACGGGTTGGGCAGACAACGACTACCGCAAGCTCCGCAACTTCTACCTCCGTGCAGACGGGAGGGTCGTCGGCCGGGGATTCGTCGAACTCTCCCTGAAGGACAACCTGGGCAGCGCCTGGCTGCGCGTCGACATCTCAGCCCCGTACCGCCGTCGGGGACTCGGCAGCATGCTGCTCCGGCACCTCGAGGCCGTCGCCCGGGACGAAGGCAGGGCGGTCCTCATGGCGAGCTCGGGGGACCCGGAGCGGCCGGAATACGGGGCCGACGTCCTGCCATCCCCGGTAGGCGCGGGAACCGTGCCCAGGAACGCCCCCGGCACGGCGTTCGCGCTCCGTCACGGCTATTCCCTCGCCCAGGCGACGCGCTACAGCACTCTCCGGCTTGACGGCGCCCCCGATTGGTCCGGGCTCATGGCCGAAGCGGAAGCGGCCTCCGCCGAGTACGAACTGCTCAGCTGGACGAACAGCTGTCCCGAGGACCTGGTGGACGAATTCGCCGTCCTCATGGGCCGCATGAGCACCGACGCCCCAGTGGGCGGCCTGGACTACGAAGCCGAGGCCTGGGACCGGGAGCGCGTGCGTACCCTGGAGCAGGAGACGGCGGAGGAAGGCCAGGACTGCCTCGTGGCTGCCGCCCGGCACCGGGCCAGCGGGGTACTCGGCGGGTACACCGCACTTTATGTCGACCCCCTGAAGCCGTGGCTGGGCGAACAGGACGATACGCTTGTGGCAGCAGGGCACCGTGGCCATCGGCTCGGCATGAGGTTGAAGATCGCCAACCTGCGACGCTTGAAACTGGAATATCCCCGCGTTGAACGTGTGACCACCATGAACGCGGAGGAGAACCGCTACATGTTGGCAATCAACGTGGCGCTTGGCTTCGCACCCTCGGGTACTTACGGCGAATGGCAGAAGAGGACTGGATGACGGACAACGTGGAGATCGGACAGCTGTGGATTCCGGATTCGCTGGAGGCGGCCGACGCCAAGGACTTCCTCGAAGCCGTTGAGGTGAGCAGGAAGGTCCGCATGCAGCTGTGGGGAACCGACGACCTTGCCTACACCCCGTTGGAAAAGCTCCTCGAGCTGGGGGACCCGTACGAACGCCAGGTCATCCTGGTGGCGCGGATCGACGGCCGGATCGTCGGCACCGTGGACATTGCCCTGCCCCTGGCCGACAACCTCGACCTGGCCGAATTCACCCTCGACATCCTTCCCGAATACCAGGGGCGCGGCGCCGGCCGCCGGCTCCTCGAAGCCGCGGAGCAGCTTGCCCGGGCCGAAGGCCGCACCATGGCGATGGTGGACACCAACCACCCCGCGGCGTCCCTGCAGGGCGACGCCGGCGGGCAGCTGGTTCCGGGCAGCGGGCTGGGCTTCGTTCCCCAGGACAGCCGCGAAGTCGACTTCGCCCAGCGGGCCGGCTACACCCTGCAGCACATCGAGCAGTTCAGCTCCTGCGCGCTTCCGCTCGATACGAAGCTCGTGTCCGAGCTCGAAGCGGAGGCGGATGCCGCCAATGGTGGCAGGTACCGCATCCACCACTGGACGGACCGCTGCCCGGACGAGTGGCTGGACGCCGTCGCCGCCCTGGAGAACGCCGCCGGGGAAGCGGTCGACGACGACGCGGCGGCCGGTTTGGAAGAACAGTTGGTGTTCGACGCCGGGATGTTGCGTGAGGCGGAGGACGCCGCCATCGCGCAGGGCCGGCGGACTGTTGTCACCGCCGTCGAGCACGTCGCCAGCGGCCGCATTGTCGGCCTGACCACCATCGGGGTGCTCGCCCAGCGCCAGGACGTCGTGTTCCAGGACGACACCACCGTGCTGCAGGAACACCGCGGGAACAAGCTCGGCCTGCTCATCAAGGTGGCCAACATGCAGCGCCTGAGCGAACAGTTCCCCGACGCCCGGGTGATCTACACGTGGAACGCGCCGGAGAACCGCTACCTGCTCACCGTCAACAAGCAGCTCGGATTCACGACGGCGGGAGTCACCGGACTCTGGCAGAAGGAACTTCCGGCCCGGGCCGGCACCACGTCCTCGGAGTAGGCCTCCTCGGAGTAAGCCGGGATCCGGAGCCGGGCCGGTTCGGAATTGGCCTGATTTGGAGTTGTGCCGTGCCGTCCCGTAACCTTGAACTACCAAAGACCGTCGGTTGATGGGAATCCACTTTCCAAGGCAAAGCTCAACAATGCAGCTGCGCCCGGAAGGATCCGCGGATTCCCGGACGAAGGACCCTGACAAGGGCGGCCGGCGCAGGTGAACGAAGCAAGTCTCCGTGGTCATGGACCGCGTCGAGCCAAGCCCCGTGCATCTGCGCGGGGCGTTTTTCGTTGCAGCTCGTCTTGAGCGGGGACCCGGAAGACCGGCACTATTCCCCGGAAGGAGGGTTATGGCAACGCCCAACAAGATCTCCGCAGTAGCTGAGATCACGAACGATTTCAAGGAATCGACCGCCGCTGTCCTGACCGAATACCGCGGGCTCTCTGTTGCACAGCTCAAGCAGCTGCGTGTTTCTCTCGGCCAGGACACCAAGTTCTCGGTCGTCAAGAACACCCTGACCGCCATTGCAGCCAAGGAAGCCGGTGTCGAAGCATTCGACGGCCAGCTTGCAGGCCCCACCGCAATTGCGTTTATCAAGGGTGACGCGGTTGCCGCCGCCAAGAGCCTGACGGACTTTGCCAAGGCCAACAAGCAGCTGATCATCAAGACCGGCTACTTCGAGGGCAAGGCTCTGAACGCAAGCGAAGTTGCCGCCCTGGCAGCTCTCGAGTCCCGTGAGCTGCAGCTCGCCAAGGTTGCCGGTGTCCTCAAGGCTCCTGCTGCCGCTGCTGCACGCATCATCGACGCTCTGCGCATCAAGCTTGAAGAAGAGGGCGGCGCTCCGGCACCGGCCGCTGAAGAAGCTCCGGCTGCTGAAGAAGCACCGGCCGCAGAAGAAGCTGCTGCTCCGGCCGAAGCCGCCGAAGCTGCAAGCGAAGAGAACTAAGTTCTCCCCCCAATCAAAACTCCGGTGCGGTAGCGGGCATGGCCCGCGCAGGCACCACCTAAAGGAAGGACGCCAACCATGGCGAAGCTCAGCAACGAAGAGCTCATCGAAGCTTTCAAGGAACTGACCATCATCGAGCTCTCCGAGTTCGTCAAGCTCTTCGAAGAGACCTTCGAAGTTACCGCTGCTGCTGTTGCAGTTGCCGGCCCGGCCGGCGGCGCTGCCGCTGAAGAAGCCGAAGAGAAGACCGAATTCGACGTCATCCTCGAATCCGCTGGCGACAAGAAGATCGCAGTGATCAAGGAAGTCCGCGCCATCACCTCCCTCGGCCTCAAGGAAGCCAAGGACCTGGTTGACGGTGCTCCGAAGGCTGTCCTCGAAGGCGCCAACAAGGAAGCTGCCGAGAAGGCCAAGGCTCAGCTCGAAGAAGCCGGCGCTACCGTTACCCTCAAGTAACTCGCGTTTGCTCAAGGAAGCCCCGTCCGGTTCGCCGGGCGGGGCTTCCTGCGTTTAAGCCCTCGTTGCTAGGCAGGCTCGCTGATGTCCGCCACCACCGCATCCAGCGCGGCCGTCAGCGCGTCCGCTTCAACGAACGCACTGTAGCCGTGGGCGCCGGCGCCCATCGAGATCCGCCGGCCGGCAATGCTGGCGTCCGCGTAGACGGGCCACGCGGTGGTGCTGCCCAGCGGCGTGATGGTGCCGCGCTCGTAGCCGGTGGCTTCGAGCGCGACGTCGGCGTGCGGCAGGGAGAGCTTGTTGACTCCCAGCAGGGCCCGCAGCTTCGGCCAGGAGATCTGCCGGTCCCCGGGAATCAGGGCGAACAGGAAGCTGCCGTCCCGGTGCTTGACTACCAACGACTTCACGATGTCCGCGGGCGTTATCCCCAGGATTCCGGCGGCCTCCTCGAGGCTCCGCGCAGCCCGGCGTTCAACTATCTGGACCTCCAGCCCGCGGGCCAGGGCGTCGGCGAGGAACCGGTCGGTACCGTTCACGCGTCCTTCCTTCAGTCGCGGTAGAGCAGCAGAGCTTCACCCTGTCCGCCGCCGCCGCAGAGCGACACCGCGGCCTTGCCGGACCCGCGGCGCTTCAGCTCGTGGGCCGCGTGCAGTGCCAGCCGGGCGCCGGAAGCCCCGATCGGGTGGCCCAGCGCGATCGCGCCGCCGTGGATGTTGCACTTTTCCAGCGGGTAGGACAGGTCCTTCAGGGACTGCACGGCCACCGAACCGAAGGCTTCGTTGATCTCGATGAAGTCCAGCTCGTCGGCCTCCCAGCCCGCATTCGCCAGGGCCCGCTTGATGGCATTCGACGGCTGCGAGTGCAGCGAGTTGTCGGGCCCGGCCACCTGGCCGGGCTTGCCGACGACCGCGAGGTACTCGAGCCCCTTCGCCTCCGCATAGGCGCGTCTGCACAGCACAAGTGCGGAAGCACCGTCGGACAGGGGAGAGGAGTTGCCCGCGGTGATGGTGCCGTCGCTGGCGAACGCCGGCCGGAGCGGTGCCAGGGTGTCCAGCGTCGTGTCCGGGCGGATGCCTTCGTCCTCGGTCACCACCACCGGTTCGCCCTTGCGCTGCTTCACGCTGATCGGGGCGATCTCGCCGTCGAACACGCCCTCCTTGACCGCGACGCCGGCGCGCCGGTGCGAGGCAGCCGCCACCTCGTCCTGGGACTTGCGGTCGATGCCGAGCGTGACGTTCCGGGTTTCGGTGGACAGTCCCATCGACTGGCCGTCGAAGGCGTCGGTGAGCCCGTCGTGGGCGGCAACGTCCAGCGCCTGGATGGCCCCGTAGGTCCAGCCCTGGCGGGAACCGGGCAGCAGGTGCGGGGCCCGGCTCATCGATTCCTGGCCTCCGGCGACCACCACGGCGGCGTCGCCGCTGCGGATCAGGCGGGCGGCGTCGATCACTGCCGTGAGGCCCGAGAGGCAGACCTTGTTGATGGTGACGGCCGGGATGTTCCAGCCGACTCCGGCCGCGATGGCGCTTTGCCGGGCGGGGTTCTGGCCGGCGCCGGCCTGCAGGACCTGACCCATGATGACGGCATCGACCTCGCCTGCGGCAACCCCGCTGGCCGCGATGGCCGCCGAGATCGCGTGGGCTCCGAGTTCGACGGCGGTGAACCCTGCCAGCTGCCCGTTCAGCCGCCCCTGTGGGGTGCGTGCCGCGGCCAGGATGACAACGTCATTGTTGTCGTTTGCGTTGCTCATTTTCTCTCTTCCGTTCAGGAAACCAGTGAGCCAAGGCTACAACGCATGGTGTGCCTCACAATGTCAACGCTGGGAACCTGTGGTCCATTCCGGCAACCCGCCGGGGGCGCTTGGTAGGTGCCTGCGGCAACCTTGCTTGCAATCGGCGGGGAAGTGGGGTAGACACGTAGGGCGATTTGCCGTATTGTGGATATTTGCGTCTTCCCTGTTAACCTTCAGCCTTCATATAGCGGTGGGCTTTACCTCTCAGCTGCGCCATTGACGTGCCTTTGACCAGGCAAATCACGGCCGGCGGAGGCCCGGGTCATATAGCGGAACCGGATTGGTGCCCTGCGGACTTTTGCCCGTGGGAAACAAACGGGGGAGATCTGAAAACGCCTGAAGGTCTGTGGAAGGATCCCTCTTGGTCGCCTCGAGCACCTCTAATGTAAATAACGCAGGAACCGCTATCAATGCCGACAGCACCGACGGTGCTACTCGCCGGCTCTCATTCGCAAAGATTCACGAACCGCTTGATGTTCCGAATCTCCTCGCGCTGCAGACGGACAGCTTTGACTGGCTCGTCGGAAACGAACGCTGGCAGGCGCGGGTTGCGAAGGCCGTCGAGGAAGGCGACCTGAGCGTCGCCACCACGTCCGGACTCGCCGACATCTTCGAAGAGATCTCCCCGATCGAAGATTTCCAGGGCACCATGTCCCTGAGCTTCTCCGAACCGGAGTTCGCTGACCCCAAGTACACCATGGCCGAGTGCAAGGACCGCGACGCCACCTACTCGGCGCCGCTGTACGTCAAGGCCGAGTTCATGAACAACAACACGGGCGAAATCAAGCAGCAGACCGTGTTCATGGGCGACTTCCCCCTCATGACGGAGAAGGGCACCTTCGTCGTCAACGGCACCGAGCGTGTCGTCGTCTCCCAGCTGGTCCGTTCCCCGGGCGCCTACTTCGAGCGCGCCGCGGACAAGACCAGCGACAAGGACATCTTCACCGCGCGCATCATCCCGTCCCGCGGTGCATGGTTCGAGCTCGAAATCGACAAGCGCGACCAGGTCGGCGTCCGCCTCGACCGCAAGCGCAAGCAGTCCGTCACCGTGCTGCTGAAGGCCCTCGGCTGGACCGACGGCCAGATCCTCGAAGAGTTCGGCCAGTACGACTCCATGCGCGCCACGCTGGAGAAGGACACCACCGAAACCCGCGAAGACGCGCTCCTGGACATCTACCGCAAGCTGCGTCCGGGCGAGCCGCCCACCGTCGAAGCTGCCGAGGCCCTGCTGCGCAACCTCTACTTCGAGCCCAAGCGCTACGACCTGGCCAAGGTCGGCCGGTACAAGATCAACCGCAAGCTCGGCATCGACCGTTCCCTTGGCGACAAGGAAGCTTCGGTCCTGCACGTTGAAGACATCGTTGCCATGATCAAGTTCCTCGTCGCGCTGCACGCCGGCGAGAAGACGATCACCGGCAAGCGCGATGGCGAAGACCACGAGATCCGCGTCGAGATCGACGACATCGACCACTTCGGCAACCGCCGCATCCGCGCCGTCGGCGAACTGATCGAGAACCAGGTCCGCACCGGCCTGTCCCGCATGGAGCGCGTCGTCCGCGAACGCATGACCACGCAGGACGTCGAGGCAATCACGCCGCAGACCCTGATCAACATCCGCCCCGTGGTGGCAGCGATCAAGGAGTTCTTCGGAACCTCCCAGCTGTCCCAGTTCATGGACCAGAACAACCCGCTGTCGGGCCTGACCCACAAGCGCCGCCTCTCGGCCCTTGGCCCGGGCGGTCTGTCCCGTGACCGCGCCGGCATGGAAGTCCGAGACGTCCACCCGTCGCACTACGGACGTATGTGCCCCATCGAAACCCCTGAAGGCCCGAACATCGGTCTGATCGGTTCGCTGGCGTCCTACGGCCGCATCAACCCGTTCGGCTTCATCGAGACCCCGTACCGCAAGGTCGCCGGCGGTGTCGTGTCCGACGACGTCGAGTACCTGACGGCCGACGACGAAGCCGAGGTGCTGATCGCCCAGGCAAACGCACCGCTGGATGCGAACAACAAGTTCTCCGAAGAGACCGTGCTTGTCCGTGCCCGCGGTGGTGGCGGCGAGCCCGTGCTCGTTCCGGCGGACGACGTCCAGTTCATGGACGTTTCCCCGCGCCAGATGGTGTCCGTGGCTACCGCCCTGATCCCGTTCCTCGAGCACGACGACGCCAACCGCGCCCTCATGGGTGCGAACATGCAGCGCCAGGCCGTGCCGCTGGTCCGTTCCGAGGCCCCGTTCGTGGGCACCGGCATGGAGCGCGCCGCAGCCGTTGACGCCGGCGACGTCGTCATCGCCAAGAAGGCCGGTGTGGTCAGCGAAGTTTCCGCCGACCTCGTGGTCATGCTGAACGACGACGGCACCGAGTCCAGCTACCGGATCAGCAAGTTCGCCCGCTCCAACCAGGGCAACTGCTACAACCACCGGGTCCTGGTCAGCGAAGGCCAGCGCCTGGAAGTCGGCGGCATCATCGCCGACGGCCCGGCAACGGACCAGGGTGAACTCGCCCTCGGCAAGAACCTCCTCGTGGCATTCATGTCGTGGGAAGGCCACAACTTCGAAGACGCCATCATCCTGTCCCAGCGCATCGTGGCCGAGGACGTCCTGTCCTCCATCCACATCGAGGAACACGAGATCGATGCCCGCGACACCAAGCTTGGTGCCGAGGAAATCACCCGTGACATCCCCAACGTGTCCGAGGAAGTCCTGGCAGGCTTGGACGAGCGCGGCATCATCCACATCGGTGCCGAGGTCGAGGCCGGCGACATCCTGGTCGGAAAGGTCACCCCGAAGGGTGAAACCGAACTGACCCCGGAAGAGCGCCTGCTGCGCGCCATCTTCGGCGAGAAGTCCCGCGAAGTCCGCGACACCTCCCTGAAGGTGCCGCACGGCGAGTCCGGTACCGTCATCGGCGTCCGCGTCTTCGACCGCGACAACGACGACGAGCTGCCCCCGGGCGTGAACCAGCTGGTCCGCGTCTACGTCGCCGCCAAGCGCAAGATCACCGACGGCGACAAGCTCGCCGGCCGCCACGGCAACAAGGGTGTCATCTCCAAGATCCTGCCGGTCGAGGACATGCCGTTCCTCGCCGACGGCACCCCGGTGGACATCGTCCTGAACCCGCTGGGTGTTCCGGGCCGTATGAACGTCGGCCAGGTCCTGGAAACCCACCTCGGCTGGGTTGCCAAGACCGGTTGGAAGATCGAAGGCGAGCCGGAGTGGGTCAAGAACCTGCCGAACCTGCCGCGCGAGACCTCTGCCAACCAGACCCTCGCCACCCCGGTGTTCGATGGTGCCCGCGAAGAGGAAATCACCGGCCTGCTGGACTCGACCAACGTGACCCGCGACGGGGACCGCCTGATCGACTCCTCCGGCAAGACCCGTCTGTTCGACGGCCGCTCCGGCGAGCCGTTCCCGGACCCGATCTCCGTCGGCTACATGTACATCCTGAAGCTCCACCACCTGGTGGACGACAAGATCCACGCCCGCTCCACCGGCCCGTACTCCATGATCACCCAGCAGCCGCTCGGTGGTAAGGCGCAGTTCGGTGGCCAGCGCTTCGGTGAAATGGAAGTGTGGGCCCTCGAGGCCTATGGCGCTGCCTACACGCTCCAGGAACTGCTCACGATCAAGTCGGATGACATCCACGGCCGCGTGAAGGTCTACGAAGCCATCGTCAAGGGCGAGAACATCCCCGAGCCTGGCGTTCCGGAATCCTTCAAGGTCTTGATCAAGGAAATGCAGTCGCTGTGCCTGAACGTGGAGGTCCTCTCCACCGACGGTACGACGATCGAAATGCGTGACTCTGATGACGCAGTCTTTACGGCTGCGGAAGAACTGGGCATCGATCTGTCTCGTGCAGAGCCCAGCTCCGTAGAAGAGGTCTAGTGAGCCGGCGACGGCGGCCTCCCGCCGCCGTCGCGCTCCTCCTCTTTCCGTAGAACAAGACTTCAGAACTTAGAGAACAAGAGAGAACAGGGACCACATGTCCAGCGAATCCTCCTTCGGCCTCATGCAGATCGGCCTCGCCACCGCGGAAGACATCCGTGGCTGGTCTTACGGTGAGGTCAAGAAGCCGGAAACCATCAACTACCGCACGCTCAAGCCTGAGAAGGACGGCCTCTTCTGCGAGAAGATCTTCGGCCCGTCCCGCGACTGGGAATGCTACTGCGGCAAGTACAAGCGCGTGCGCTTCAAGGGCATCATCTGTGAGCGCTGTGGCGTCGAAGTCACCCGCGCCAAGGTGCGCCGTGAGCGCATGGGCCACATCGAACTGGCCGCCCCCGTCACCCACATCTGGTACTTCAAGGGTGTTCCCTCCCGCCTGGGCTACCTCCTTGACCTCGCGCCGAAGGACCTGGAAAAGGTCATCTACTTCGCCGCGTACATGATCACCAGCGTCGACGCCGAAAGCCGCCACGCGGAACTGCCGAACCTCCAGGTGGAGCACGACCTCGAGAAGAAGCAGCTCGTCGACAACCGCGACAGCGACATCGCCGCGATCGCCCGGGACCTTGAGGACGAGCTTGCCCGCCTCGAGGGCGAAGGCGCCAAGGCTGCCGACAAGAAGAAGGCCCGCGACTCCGCCGACCGCCAGATGGCGAACGTGCGCAAGCGTGCCGACGCCGAGATCGAGCGCCTTGAGCAGGTCTGGGACCGCTTCAAGAACCTGAAGGTCGCCGACCTCGAAGGCGACGAGGCACTGTACCGCGAACTGCGTGACCGCTACGGCATGTACTTCGAAGGCTCCATGGGTGCCGAAGCCATCAAGAAGCGCCTTGAGAACTTCGACATGCAGGCCGAGGCCGAGGCACTGCGCGACACCATCCAGAACGGCAAGGGCCAGCGCAAGACCCGCGCCCTGAAGCGCCTGAAGGTCGTCAACGCGTTCCTCACCACCAACAACAGCCCGCTCGGCATGGTGCTGGACGCCGTCCCGGTGATCCCGCCGGAACTGCGCCCGATGGTCCAGCTGGACGGTGGCCGCTTCGCGACCTCCGACCTCAACGACCTGTACCGCCGCGTGATCAACCGCAACAACCGACTCAAGCGACTGCTCGACCTCGGTGCCCCGGAGATCATCGTCAACAACGAGAAGCGCATGCTTCAGGAAGCTGTTGACAGCCTCTTCGACAACGGCCGCCGCGGCCGTCCGGTCACCGGTCCGGGCAACCGTCCGCTGAAGTCCCTGAGCGACATGCTCAAGGGCAAGCAGGGCCGTTTCCGCCAGAACCTGCTCGGCAAGCGCGTCGACTACTCCGGCCGTTCGGTCATCGTCGTCGGCCCGCAGCTGAAGCTGCACCAGTGCGGCCTGCCCAAGCAGATGGCCCTGGAGCTCTTCAAGCCGTTCGTGATGAAGCGCCTGGTTGACCTCAACCACGCCCAGAACATCAAGTCGGCCAAGCGCATGGTCGAGCGTTACCGTCCGCAGGTCTGGGACGTGCTGGAAGAGATCATCACCGAACACCCGGTGCTGCTCAACCGTGCACCTACCCTGCACCGCCTCGGTATCCAGGCGTTCGAGCCCCAGCTTGTTGAAGGCAAGGCCATCCAGCTGCACCCGCTGGTTTGTGGCGCCTTCAACGCCGACTTCGACGGCGACCAGATGGCAGTGCACCTGCCGCTGAGCCCCGAAGCCCAGGCTGAGGCCCGCATCCTGATGCTGTCCTCGAACAACATCCTGAAGCCGTCCGACGGCCGCCCGGTGACCCTGCCTTCGCAGGACATGATCATCGGCCTGTACCACCTGACCACCAAGCGGGTTGGTTCGGCCGGTGAAGGCCGCGTGTTCTCCTCGGTCGCGGAAGCCATCATGGCCTACGACGCCCGCGAGCTGCACCTGAACTCCCAGGTGAAGATCCGCCTGGAGAACTTCGTGCCGTACGCCGGCTGGGAAGCTCCGGAAGACTGGGAGCCCGGCCAGTCCGCGCTCGTCCAGACCTCCCTGGGCCAGGTCATCTTCAACCAGACCCTGCCCGAGGACTACCCGTGGGTTGAGGCTGTTGCGGACAAGGGCGAGCTCTCCCGCATCGTCAACGACCTTGCAGAGCGCTACCCGAAGGTCGTCACGGCTGCCACCCTGGACAACCTGAAGGATGCCGGTTTCTACTGGGCAACCCGCTCGGGCGTCACCGTGGCCATCTCCGACATCGAGGTTCCGGACGCCAAGCCGGGCATCCTCGCCGGTTACGAGACCATGGCCGCCAAGATCCAGGGCCAGTACGACAAGGGCCTGATCGACGACGACGAGCGTCGCCAGGAACTGATCGAGATCTGGAACAAGGCAACCAACGAGATCGCACAGGTCATGCGTGACAGCCTGTCGCCGATGAACACCATCAACCGCATGGTGTCCTCCGGTGCACGTGGTAACTGGATGCAGGTCCGCCAGATCGCGGGTATCCGTGGTCTTGTGGCCAACCCGAAGGGTGAGATCATCCCGCGTCCGATCAAGTCCTCCTACCGCGAGGGCCTGTCAGTGCTGGAATACTTCATCGCCACGCACGGTGCCCGTAAGGGTCTGGCCGACACCGCCCTCCGTACGGCCAACTCGGGTTACCTGACCCGTCGTCTGGTGGACGTTTCGCAGGACGTCATCGTCCGCGAAGAGGACTGCGGTACCGAGCGCGGCCTGAACGTCGCGATCGCAGTGCCGGACGCAAACGGTGAGCTGATGCTGGACGAGAACGTCGAGAACAGCGCGTACGCACGCACCCTGGCCGTCGACGTCGTCGACGCCAACGGCACGGTGCTGGCCCCGGCCGGCACCGACTGCGGCGACGTGGTCATCGGCGAACTGCTGGCCGCCGGCATCACCCAGGTCAAGGTCCGCTCGGTGCTCACATGTGAGTCCAAGGTCGGTACCTGTGCGCTCTGCTACGGCCGTTCGCTGGCCACCGGCAAGACCGTGGACATCGGCGAGGCCGTGGGCATCATCGCCGCACAGTCCATCGGTGAACCGGGTACCCAGCTGACCATGCGTACCTTCCACACCGGTGGTGCCGTCTCCGCCAGCGGCGGCGACGACATCACCCAGGGTCTGCCCCGTATCCAGGAGCTCTTCGAAGCCCGTACTCCGAAGGGTGTTGCGCCGATCGCCGAAGCGGCCGGCCGCATCGCCATCGAAGAGTCCGAGCGCCAGATGCGCCTGATCATCACCCCGGACGACGGTTCCGAGGAGATCGCCTACCCGGTGCTGCGCCGTTCCCGCCTCCTCATCGAGGACGGCGAGCACGTCAGCGTCGGCCAGAAGCTGATCAACGGTCCGGTGGACCCGAAGCAGGTTCTGCGCATCATGGGTCCGCGTGCCGCCCAGAAGTTCCTGGTGGACGAGGTCCAGGGCGTTTACCGCAGCCAGGGCATTGGCATCCACGACAAGCACGTGGAAGTCATCGTCCGCCAGATGCTGCGCCGCGTGACCGTCATCGAATCCGGCGACTCCGAGCTGCTCCCGGGCGAGCTCGCAGAGCGCGCCCGCTTCGAAGACGAGAACCGCCGCGTGGTGTCCGAGGGCCTTACCCCGGCTTCCGGCCGTCCGGAACTCATGGGTATCACCAAGGCGTCTCTGGCAACCGAGTCCTGGCTGTCGGCCGCTTCCTTCCAGGAGACCACCCGCGTCCTGACGCAGGCGGCCATGGAAGGCAAGAGCGACCCGCTGCTCGGCCTCAAGGAGAACGTCATCATCGGTAAGCTCATCCCGGCCGGTACGGGCCTGCCCCGTTACACCGAGGTCACCGTGGAGCCGACTGAAGAAGCAAAGGCAAGCCTGTTCACGGGCCCCAGCGCCTTCACCGACTTCTCGTACGACGCCCTGGGCGGCGACGGAGCTCCCGAGTTCCACGCCATCCCGCTGGACGACTACGACCTGGGCAACGACTTCCGCTGAGCGGAAGCCTGAACCACGCCTGTTGGGCAAGTAAGGAGGCCCCCGCATCCACCGGATGCGGGGGCCTCCCTGCGTCCGCCGCGCGGTACGTGTACGACGGCGGCAGCCTCCCGCCGCCGTCGTACACCGTTTTAAGGCGGCTCGGCAAGCCATGCTAGACTTTTCGTAATTGTTCTGTGTGGCAGTGGATGAAGGCCGCCGCGGCATCATTTTGGTTTTGTTCTCATGATGTCCGGGTGGAGCCTGTTTCCGGGTTGCGGGCAACTTGCGCAACGAATGCCGCACTTTTGCACGCCCATCGGACCTTCGGGGCCGGAAGCTGCATGAGCAACGCCAAAGCTTCCGCACCCCAGGCTGGCGCCTGGCGCGGAGGCAGAGATCAAATTACGGAGAACACGAAAGTGCCTACGATTAACCAGCTGGTCCGCAAGGGCCGCACGCCGAAGGTCTCCAAGACCAAGGCTCCCGCGCTGAAGGGCAGCCCGATGCGCCGCGGTGTTTGCACCCGCGTTTACACCACCACCCCGAAGAAGCCGAACTCGGCCCTTCGTAAGGTCGCACGTGTGCGCCTGAACGGTGGCGTGGAAGTTACCGCCTACATCCCCGGTGTTGGCCACAACCTGCAGGAGCACTCCATCGTGCTCGTCCGCGGTGGTCGTGTTAAGGACCTCCCGGGTGTCCGCTACAAGATCGTCCGTGGTGCACTCGACACCCAGGGTGTGAAGAACCGCAAGCAGGCCCGCAGCCGCTACGGCGCAAAGATGGAGAAGAAGTAATATGCCTCGCAAGGGTCCGGCCCCCAAGCGGCCGCTCGTTTCCGATCCCGTCTACGGCTCCCCGTTGGTCACCCAGCTGATCAACAAGGTCCTGATCGACGGCAAGAAGTCCACTGCAGAGCGCATCGTCTACGGTGCTCTTGAGGGCGCCCGCGCCAAGACCGGCGGCGACCCCGTTGCCGCTCTGAAGAAGGCCATGGACAACGTCAAGCCTTCCCTCGAGGTCCGCTCCCGCCGCGTCGGTGGCGCCACCTACCAGGTTCCCGTCGAGGTCAAGCCGGGCCGCTCCACCGCCCTGGCTCTGCGTTGGCTGGTGGGTTACTCCAAGGCCCGCCGCGAGAAGACCATGACCGAGCGCCTCCAGAACGAAATCCTGGATGCCTCCAACGGTCTCGGTGCCGCTGTGAAGCGTCGCGAAGACACCCACAAGATGGCCGAGTCCAACAAGGCCTTCGCCCACTACCGCTGGTAATACTTCCGTTCGCCGCCGGCTCTCACCGAGCCGGCGGCGCACGCGTAGTCCATCCGAAAGGGAGACCCCGTGGCACAGGACGTGCTTACCGACCTTAACAAGGTCCGCAACATCGGCATCATGGCGCACATCGATGCCGGTAAAACCACCACTACCGAGCGCATCCTGTTCTACACGGGTGTGAACCACAAGATCGGCGAAACGCACGACGGCGCTTCGACGACCGACTGGATGGAACAGGAAAAGGAACGCGGCATCACCATCACGTCTGCCGCCGTGACCTGTTTCTGGAACAAGAACCAGATCAACATCATCGACACCCCCGGCCACGTTGACTTCACCGTTGAGGTTGAGCGCTCCCTGCGCGTCCTCGACGGTGCTGTTGCCGTCTTCGATGGCAAGGAAGGTGTGGAGCCGCAGTCCGAGACCGTGTGGCGCCAGGCTGACAAGTACAACGTTCCGCGTATCTGCTTCGTCAACAAGATGGACAAGCTCGGTGCGGACTTCTACTTCACCGTGGACACCATCATCTCCCGCCTCGGTGCCAAGCCGCTGGTCATGCAGCTGCCGATCGGTTCCGAGAACGACTTCATCGGCGTCGTCGACCTGCTCGAAATGCGCGCCCTGGTGTGGCCCGGCGATGCCAAGGGTGACGTGACCATGGGTGCCTCCTACGAGGTCCAGGAAATCCCCGCCGACCTGAAGGAAAAGGCCGAGGAATACCGCGCACAGCTCGTTGAGGCTGTTGCCGAGTCTTCCGAGGAACTCATGGAGAAGTACCTCGAGGGCGAAGAAATCAGTCTCGAGGAACTCAAGGCCGGCATCCGCAAGATGACCGTCAACTCCGAGATCTACCCGGTCTTCTGTGGTTCCGCCTTCAAGAACCGCGGTGTGCAGCCCATGCTCGACGCCGTTGTGGACTTCCTGCCGAACCCGCTTGACGTTCCGGCAATGATCGGCCACAACCCGCGCAACGAGGAAGAGGAACTGGTCCGTAAGCCCAGCGCTGACGAGCCGTTCTCCGCCCTGGCGTTCAAGATTGCCGCGCACCCGTTCTTCGGCCAGCTGACCTTCGTCCGCGTGTACTCCGGTCACGTCGAAGCCGGCGCCCAGGTGGTCAACTCCACCAAGGGCAAGAAGGAACGCATCGGCAAGCTGTTCCAGATGCACGCCAACAAGGAAATGCCTGTTGAGGGCGCTACCGCCGGCCACATCTACGCAGCGATCGGCCTGAAGGACACCACCACCGGTGACACCCTGTGCGATCCGCAGAACCAGATCGTCCTCGAGTCCATGAGCTTCCCGGAGCCCGTGATCTCGGTGGCAATCGAGCCGAACTCGAAGGGTGACCAGGAGAAGCTCTCCACGGCCATCCAGAAGCTCTCCGCTGAGGACCCGACCTTCCAGGTCTCCCTCAACGAAGAGACCGGCCAGACCGTCATCGCCGGCATGGGCGAGCTCCACCTGGACATCCTGGTGGACCGCATGCGCCGCGAATTCAAGGTCGAGGCAAACGTCGGCAAGCCGCAGGTTGCGTACCGCGAAACCATCAAGAAGGCTGTCGAGAAGGTCGACTACACCCACAAGAAGCAGACCGGTGGTTCCGGTCAGTTCGCAAAGGTGCAGGTTTCCTTCGAGCCGATGGACACCACCGACGGCGAGTTCTACGAGTTCAAGAATGCCGTCACCGGTGGCCGTATTCCGCGCGAATACATTCCTTCGGTCGACGCCGGTATCCAGGACGCCATGCAGTTCGGTATCCTCGCCGGCTACCCGATGGTGGGCGTGCGTGCAACCCTGATCGACGGCGCTTACCACGACGTCGACTCCTCGGAAATGGCGTTCAAGATCGCCGGTTCCCAGGTGTTCAAGGAAGGTGCCCGCAAGGCCAACCCGGTGCTCCTCGAGCCGCTCATGTCCGTCGAGGTCCGTACTCCCGAGGAGTACATGGGCGATGTCATCGGTGACCTCAACTCCCGTCGTGGCATGATCCAGTCCATGGAAGATGCTGCGGGCGTGAAGGTTGTCCGTGCCAACGTTCCGCTGTCCGAGATGTTCGGTTACATCGGCGACCTGCGTTCCAAGACCCAGGGCCGTGCCGTGTACTCGATGACCTTCGACAGCTACGCGGAGGTCCCGAAGGCTGTTGCCGACGAGATCATCCAGAAGACCCGCGGCGAGTAATCAGCTTCGGAAAAACCAAGGGTGCCTGCCGCCAGGCAACGCATCCGATGCAGCGGCCGGGCCGTGGTCCAGGCTCCGGACCGGCCCTGCATCATTGGGTCCGGGGACCGATTTCGGTCCGCGGATCTGAAAATTTCACCAAAACCAAAGCCCCCAAGTAGACTTGCTGAAGTTCTGCCGCGAAAAGCGCGGTTGAGGAGCACGTCACTTGAAATCGTTCTAGGAGGAACCTGTGGCAAAGGCAAAGTTCGAGCGGACTAAGCCGCACGTCAACATCGGCACCATCGGTCACGTTGACCACGGTAAGACGACGCTGACTGCCGCCATTTCCAAGGTGCTGTACGACAAGTACCCGACTCTCAACGAGCAGCGCGACTTCGCGTCGATCGACTCTGCTCCGGAAGAGCGCCAGCGTGGTATCACCATCAACATCTCCCACGTTGAGTACCAGACCGAAAAGCGCCACTACGCACACGTGGACGCCCCGGGTCACGCTGACTACATCAAGAACATGATCACCGGTGCTGCCCAGATGGACGGCGCAATCCTCGTGGTTGCCGCTACCGACGGCCCGATGGCTCAGACCCGCGAGCACGTCCTGCTCGCCCGCCAGGTTGGTGTTCCCTACCTGCTGGTCGCGCTGAACAAGTCCGACATGGTTGAGGAC
This sequence comes from Arthrobacter celericrescens, assembly GCF_003614925.1. Lineage (GTDB taxonomy): Bacteria > Actinomycetota > Actinomycetes > Actinomycetales > Micrococcaceae > Arthrobacter > Arthrobacter celericrescens. Next base: position 67,419 of record NZ_QYLP01000101.1, on the reverse strand, counting down.
GAGGAACTCCTCGACCTCGTGGAAATGGAAGTTCGCGAGCTGCTCAGCTCCCAGGGCTTCGACGGCGACGACGCTCCCGTCATCCGCGTTTCCGGCCTGAAGGCCCTCGAAGGCGACCCGGTTTGGGTCAAGTCCGTTGAGGACCTGATGGAAGCTGTCGACGAGTCCGTTCCGGACCCGGTTCGTGACCGCGACAAGCCGTTCCTGATGCCGATCGAAGACGTCTTCACCATCACCGGCCGTGGCACCGTTGTTACGGGCCGCGCCGAGCGTGGCACCCTCGCCATCAACTCCGAAGTTGAGATCGTCGGTATCCGCCCGATCCAGAAGACCACCGTTACCGGTATCGAGATGTTCCACAAGCAGCTCGACGAAGCATGGGCCGGCGAAAACTGTGGCCTCCTGCTCCGTGGTCTGAAGCGCGACGATGTCGAGCGCGGCCAGGTTGTCGTCAAGCCGGGTTCCATCACCCCGCACACCGACTTCGAGGCAAACGTCTACATCCTTTCCAAGGACGAAGGCGGACGCCACAACCCGTTCTACTCGAACTACCGCCCGCAGTTCTACTTCCGCACCACCGACGTGACCGGCGTCATCACCCTCCCCGAGGGCACCGAAATGGTCATGCCGGGCGACAACACTGAGATGACCGTTGAGCTCATCCAGCCCATCGCCATGGAAGAGGGCCTCGGCTTCGCAATCCGCGAAGGTGGCCGCACCGTTGGTTCGGGACGTGTTACCAAGATCATCAAGTAGTTTCTGCTTGTAGATCGGTAGGAGGCCCGGCGCACGCCGCTTGGCCAAGAACCTGAAGAGAACCCCGTCGCTTACGCGGCGGGGTTCTCTTTTGCTACGATTATTCAATCGAATGGATTAAAGCGGTGCCGGAAGAGTGCGCCGCGGACAGAGGGGCGTAGCGATGTCCGGTGTTCTGGCCAATGCATGGTTCGGGGTCTTCATACTGCTGGTGATCGCGGGCGCCGCCGGGTACTCCAGCGGCTTCGCCAAGGGAAAGCGGAAGGGAGCGCCGTCCCCGCATGCGGGGGAGGAGCGCTACCGTGCCGGGTACCTGGCAGGGCACTACGCGGGGTGGCAGGATGCCGCGTCCCGCTTCGGCCACACCGGGGCGGCCGCCGGGTCCACTCCGCAGGCCCGGCCGCAGGCCGCCATGTCCGGTCCTTCCGCTGCCGTCCCTGCAGCGCAGCCCCCGCTCCGTCCGGCTGCTCCGCCTGCCACACGAACGGTTCCCGGCCCGGTGCGTCCGCCCTCGCAGCGGACGCCGCCGCAGCAGACGCAGCCGCGCAGGCCGGCGCCACTGACCGCAGCGGAACGGGCTGCAGCAGCTGCCCGCAAGGAGAAACGCGACCGGCAGAACATCAACATCACCCTGTACGTCGCCAGCCTCCTGCTGCTCGCGTCCGCGGCCTTGTTCATCGGCTCCGGCCTGCCCGCAGCCCTTCGCTTCGCAGGCGTTTGGGCCATTACGGTGCTGTTGTATGCCGGCGGTTTCGTCCTCGAAGCAAGGATTCCCCGGCTCCGGCCCGCCGCACTTGCCTTCACCGGAACCGGTTTGGCACTCCTTCCCGTCACCGGTCTCGCCATGTACAACTTCGTGCTCCACCACGGGCCCTCGGCGTGGTTGGTGACGTCCCTCGCCGGGACTGTGGCCTATGTTTTCGCGGCCGTGCGGCTCGATAGCCGTGTGCTGGCCTACCTCTCGCTGACCTTCGTGGTCTCGTCCGCATGGTCGGGCGTCTCCATGCTCGGAGGTGCCCTGGTCTGGTACTTCGTCTGCCTGATCGGACTGGCGGTTCTCCTGGGCATCACCACCATGACCGGGCTGCGGGGCGTGCCGTCCGTATACCTCAAGCCCCTGCAGGTGCTGCACCCTGCCGTCGTTCCTTTGGTCGCGCTGTCCGTGACATGCGTGCCGCACCTGCTGGGGCGCGGAGAATACGCCCTGGTCATGGCGATCTGCGGGCTCTACCTGGCACTGGCCTCGGCTGTCCGGAAGACACCGCTCCGGCTGCAGCACTTCTACGGCGCCCGGGCCTGCCTGACGGTTGCGGCGGGCGCCGCCGCTTCCGATGCCGGAGCGGGACTGGCCGCCGCGCTGTTCGTGGCGTCGCTGGTGGTGGCCGTCCAGGCCCTCGGGGTGGCCTTCGGGCCGGTTACGCTGTCCCGGTGGTTCCCGTCCCGGCCGCACTGGGAACATGATGCCATGTGCACCTTCGGGCTACAGCTTGCGCTTGCGTTGTTGGCGACACTCGCGCTGTTGTTCGATCCCGGGATCCCGTTCGGCGTTCCGTTCGGTGCGGCGCTTGCGTGCGCCGTTGCTTTGGCATGGAAGCTGCGGGGGCCCGCCGAGTTCCTTCCGCCGGCGGTGCTGCTTGCCGTGGCTCCGTTCGTTCCGGCTCTCGGGGGATTCCCGACGTCGGCCCTGCTTGCCGGGGCTGCGGCGGCCTGGCTGCTGCGCGCCTTCCTTCCCGGTGCCGCGGAGTTCCGCGGCCGTTTTGTCCTTGCGGCCCGGATTGCCCTGACGCTGGCGGTTCCCGCCTTCGCAGCAGGAATCCTTCCGGCGTCGAGGGAGAAGGCAGCATATGTCCTACTGGCCTTCATCGGTGCGTGCCTGGCGCAGCTGTTGCTTGATGCCGCCGCGGTCCGGACCCGGTTGGCATTGTTGGCACCGGACGCCAGCCTGGCGGGGTTCGCGGCAGCGGCGCTGGGATTGCTCCCTGTCCTGCGGCTGTTCGATCCATCCGCGGACCAGCAGGTGAGCGCTGTCGCCGTCCTGGGGATCGCAGGCTCGGCGGCGGTCGCCGGCTTCCTGCTCGTGGGTCCCGCGCAGTCCGGCCACCTCGTGGGTTCCGGTCCCGGCGGCGGAGCGGCATCTGCCTGGCGTCCCGGCATCCGTGAAATCCTGCCGCCGGCCGTGATGACCATCTCGTACCTGTTCTCCTTCGCGGCACTGCCGCTGGCCTGGGGTAACCTCGCCTTTGCCCTCGGCCTTGCCTACTTCGTGGGCCAGGCGCTCCGGCTGGGAAGGGCATGGCAACGGCAGGCGTACGTGTGGTGCGCCCGTGTGCTCCTTACCCTCCTGTTGTGCACCGGCTACCAGCAATACCGGGCTGCCGGGGGCAGCTTCCACCTGGCCGGTGAACCGCTGCAGTTGTCCAGCATCGCGTTTGTCGCGTGCGGCATCCAGCTGCTTCCGGCGTTGGCAAAATCCGGGAGGCAGCTGACGGTCGCCGTGGCGGAGGCTGGGGCGGTGCTGCTGTTCATGGCGGGCGCCTGGGTTGCCCTGGCCGTTGCCGGACCTGAGGGTTGGCAGCCCGGCGCCTTCGGCCTCGCCTTGGCGCTGGCGGGTGCGGCTGCGGGGTTCGTTCTTCGGCGGCACGCCGGCGCCGCGGTGTTCGCCCCGGCCGCACTCGTGCTGCTCTTGTCGCTCCGCGGAAGCAGGATCCACGAGCTCGAACTGATCCTGGCGGTCTTCGCCGTCTTCAGTGCCGTCATGGTTCCGGCGTCGGTTCAGCGTGCCGCCAAGGGCGTCCATTTCGCCGCCGCCAGGGTGCTCACCGCGGTCCTGGCCGGCGTGCTTGCGCACGACATCTCCGCCTCGGCTACCGTGGTGTCGCTGACCTTCGCGGCCGTGTTCCTGCTTCAGCACGCGATCCGGTACGGCATGCGCAAGCGCCTTGATGCCTTCCCCTTCCAACAGGCCGCCGTCTGGATCACCCTTGCCGCGCAGGCGCTGCTTCCCTTGGGCTACGCCGCCCAGCAGCCCGACGACGGCGGACGCTCGGTCCTGCTGCTGGAGTTCCTGCTGCTGGGGTGCAGCGCGCTGGCCGCCAGCCGGTGGCTAGCCGCGCGCGGAGCGGAGTACATCGCGGTTCCGGCGGCAATCGCTGCCGTCTGGGCCGCAGGCGTGGACCATCCGTTGAACGGCTGGGAATGGCTTGGCGCGCCGTTCCTGACGGAGGAAGGCATGCTCCTCACCCTGTTTGCCCTTGCCCTTGCGGCCATGGGCGCCAGGCTGTGGTTCGCGCCGGGCCCGTCGCCGCGTGAACGGTGGTTCTGGTTGGCCGCGGCGGCCGGGTTCACTGGCGCTGCCATCGTTGTGTCGCCGGGGATGTCGTGGACGGCCTTCGGTCTTGCGGTCCTGCTCGCCGCGTTCCTGTGCTTTGAAGCTTCGCACGTCGAAGGCGTTCCGGCAGCCTATGCCGCGGCGGTTCCGCTCACCCTTGCCGGAGCTACGGCACTGGCTGCAGGCATGCTGGGCGTTGGGCTGCCAGATGGGGACGACGGAGCCTGGGCCGGGTTCCAGCCCTGGCTGTACGGCTGCGCAGGTGCTGCGTTCCTGCTTTACACGCTCTGCCGCGCAGGGTTGCCCGCGATCCGCTGGCAGCCCTGGCGGCGGGTTTCCCTTGCGGCCGGTGCCACTGCGGGCCTGGGACTGGCTGCACTGGACGGCCTGCTCCGCGACGAAACCGCGCTCACCGGGGCGTGCCTGCTGGCCGCGGCCGTGGCCGCCGCCGTCGCGGAGGTTCCCCGGAAGCTTGCCTGGAACTGCGCCGAGGCGGGCTCGGTCCTGGTGGTGGCCGCAGTGCAGCGCTCGCTCCTCTTTGTGCACGGGCGCGTGCCGGACTTCTTCTGGGTGGTGCAGTGGTACGTCGTCCTCGGAGCCGTTATAGCCATGCTGTGCTACATCCGCTCGGCGAGGACGAGCGGGCGGGCCTGGCTGATCGCTGGTTCCGTCCTGCTGACGTTGTCCGCGGCGGCGAGCCTGCTGTCAGGCACACCTGCCCGGCAACTGTGGATCCTGGCCGGGTACGCCCTGCTGCTGCTTGCCGGGCTGCTGCTGAGCTCACGGACTTTCACCTGGTGGGGTGCACTGGGGGTCGCCCTGTGCGTTTTGTGGGCGCTTCGTTCCTACGCCTTCGCCATGCTCGCCTTGACGGCCCTGGCGCTCATCGGGTTCGCAGTCTGGCGCTTGAACCGGACCAAGGACGTCGCCGGCAGCCAGCTCAAGGACTGAACGCCCCGGCGGTGCGGACCGGGCCGGCCCTTGATACGGTTACTGCTGGAGAGAGGAGTCATCCGTGGAGTTCCTGATTGTGCTTGCCGTCCTGGCCGTGGTTGCCGTCGGTTTCCTGTGGGGCCGCAAGTATTTCCGGCATGAGATCGACCGGGCGAAGAGGATCCGCCAGGCAAACAGGCGGCAGTAGGTGGGTTTCAGCAGGGTTGTGCCAAAACGGCCGCTGCCCTAGGCAGTCTGCCCTCGCAGTCGGCTGCGGCGTGCCCGGCTGAGTGACCTGTACCAGTAGAAGGATTCCTTGGGTGTCCTTTGCAGGGTTTCGAAGTCCACATGGACCAGGCCGAAGCGCTGTGAGAATCCGGCAGCCCATTCGAAATTGTCCAGGAGCGTCCAGACGTAGTAGCCGAGCAGTTCGACGTCGTGGGCAATGCCGCCCGGACCGGTCGCAGCCAGCACGTGGCCCAGGTGGCCGGCGAGGTATTCGATCCGGTCCTGGTCCCGCAGCGTTCCGGTAACGCGCGCGGGTTCCGGGAAGCTCGCGCCGCTCTCGGTGATCATCACCGGCGGCAGGGCCTGGCCATAGCGGTCCTTGAGGGAGCGGAGCAGGGTCCCGAGGTGATCGGGAGCCACCGGCCACCCGAAGCCCGTGACCCCGTACTCAGGGAACGGCACCAGGTGGAAGGGCAACTTGGCCATCATCTCGCTGTCGCCCGCCGGGGTGCTGTGGGTGCCTCCGCCGGCCGCGATCCTGACAGGATAGTAGTAGTTGACCCCGTAGAAGTCCAGGGGCTGGTGGATGACCCGCATGTCGTCGTCGGAGGCGTTGCCGAGCACCTTGAACCACGGGCGCACCAACAGCGGCGGTGTCGGATAGCTTCCGGTCAGGAGCGGGTCGGCGAAGATGCGGTTAACCAGCAGGTCGAAAGTGGTTGCCATCAGCCCGTCCTTGAAGCCCGCACCTGCGGGGCTGACGGGCGCGTGCATGTTGGCCACGCCGATGCGGCCGATTGCTCGGGCCGCACGAATGGCCTGGACCGCCAGGCCGTGGCCCAGCAACTGGTGGTGGACTGCCGGGAGCGCGTCGAACAGGAGCCGGCGGCCCGGCGCGTGGACCCCGAGGCCGTAGCCCTGAAGCGCCACGGACACCGGTTCATTCAGGGTGACCCACTGGGCAATCCGGTCGCCCAGGCGGGCAGCGACCAGGGCGACATAGTCGGCGAACCTTCCGGCCGTCGCGCGGCTGAGCCACCCGCCGTCGTGCTCCAATGCCAGGGGAGTATCCCAATGGAAGAGGGTCGCCATGGGGGAGATGCCGGCAGCAAGCAGCTTGTCGGTCAGGCGGTCATAGAAGTCCAGCCCCTGCTCGTTCGCCGGACCCCTGCCGTCCGGCTGGATCCGGGACCAGGACAGGGAGAAACGGTAGGAATCGACGCCGAGCTCCCGCATCAGGGCGATGTCTTCGCCGCTGCGGTTATAGTGGTCGCAGGCGACGGCGGCTGACGCGCCGTCGGTGATCGTCCCGGGCTTCTCTGCGAACGCGTCCCAGCTGGACGGTCCCCGGCCGTCCACGTCCAGGGAGCCCTCGATCTGGAACGCCGCGGTGGCGACTCCGAGGATGAATCCGGCAGGGAACAGGCCTGCAAGATGCTCTACGGTGGGTCCTGCCTGGACGGTCATGCCCCCATCATGATCACCGCCGCGGACGATGGCAACGGGTTCCGGCAGCCCGATTCGCATCTGCCGGCGAATTCCGGCATACTAGATGAGTTGTTCAAGCGCTCCTTCGCGTCCCGATCCGGATAATGCCGGGTGCAGGGTCCAGGCTGGAGCCCAAACATAACCCTGATCCCCCAAGGAATGACGGATCGTTTTGCGTGAAAAGCGCGACACGCCCGACCGCGGGGGTCGGAGCATCGGCGGTTTGAGGAACCCGGAATTTCCGGATTCAAGCCGTGCGGTGGGTGGTGGTAAAGCCTCAATTGCTTCGGCAGCCACGGAACGCAAGTAAACAGGGCAGCCCTAACCCAGGGAAGCACAGACTGAAAGAGAGTCAGGCGACATGGCGGGACAAAAAATCCGCATCCGGCTGAAGTCATATGACCACGAGGTCATTGATGTTTCAGCACGGAAGATCGTTGAGACGGTCACGCGCGCAGGCGCAACGGTAGTAGGCCCGGTGCCGCTTCCGACGGAGAAGAACGTGTACTGCGTTATCCGCTCTCCCCACAAGTACAAGGACAGCCGTGAGCACTTCGAAATGCGTACTCACAAGCGTCTGATCGACATCATCGACCCCACGCCGAAGGCTGTTGACTCGCTCATGCGTCTCGACCTGCCGGCTGACGTGAACATCGAAATCAAGCTGTAGGGAGGTGCTGAGAGACTATGACCGCAACCCGTAACGTAAAGGGCCTGCTGGGCACGAAGCTCGGCATGACCCAGGTCTGGGACGAGAACAACAAGCTCATCCCGGTAACTGTCGTCCAGGCTGACTCCAACGTCGTCACCCAGCTGCGCAACGCAGAAGCCGACGGCTACGTCGCCGTTCAGATCGGCTACGGCCAGATCGATCCCCGCAAGGTCACCAAGCCGCTGGCTGGTCACTTTGAGAAGGCCGGCGTGACCCCCCGCCGCCACGTCGTCGAACTGCGCACTGCAGACGCCGCGTCTTACGAGCTGGGCCAGGAGCTCTCTGTTGAGCTCTTCGAAGCCGGCCAGAAGATCGACGTCGTCGGCACCAGCAAGGGTAAGGGCTTCGCCGGTGTTATGAAGCGTCACGGCTTCTCCGGTGTCGGTGCTTCCCATGGTGCGCACAAGAACCACCGTAAGCCTGGTTCCATCGGTGGCGCATCCACCCCGAGCCGCGTCTTCAAGGGCCTGAAAATGGCCGGCCGCATGGGCGCCGTACGTCACACCACGCTGAACCTCACCGTTCACGCCGTTGACGTTGAGAAGTCGCTGCTCCTTATCAAGGGTGCCGTCCCCGGTGCCCGCGGCCAGGTCGTACTCGTACGTTCCGCCGTGAAGGGAGCCTAGTTCAATGACTAGCACTGTGAAGGTAGACCTGCCTGCAGAGATCTTCGACGTCCAGACCAACGTGCCGCTGCTGCACCAGGTCGTCGTCGCCCAGCTCGCTGCCGCACGCCAGGGTACCCACAAGACCAAGACCCGCGCTGAAGTTTCCGGTGCAGGCCGCAAGCCGTTCAAGCAGAAGGGTACCGGCCGCGCCCGCCAGGGTTCGATCCGTGCTCCGCACATGACCGGTGGTGGCATCGTCCACGGCCCGACCCCGCGTGACTACTCCCAGCGCACCCCCAAGAAGATGAAGGCCGCTGCTCTCCGTGGCGCCCTGTCGGACCGCGCCCGTAACGGCCGCATCCACGTCGTCGCTGAGCTGGTTGCCGGCACCAAGCCGTCCACCAAGGACGCCCTGGCGACGCTGAAGGCTGTTACCGAGCGCAAGAACCTGCTCGTCGTGATCGAACGCGCCAACGATGTTGCTGCACTGTCCGTGCGCAACCTCGCCGACGTCCACACCCTCTACGTGGACCAGCTGAACACCTACGACGTCCTGGTTTCCGACGATGTGGTCTTCACCAAGGCTGCTTTCGAAGCGTTCGTCGCTGACAAGGCAAAGAACGAGGAGGCCGCCAAGTGAGCGTCACCACCATCAAGGACCCGCGCGACGTCGTCATCGCACCCGTCGTTTCGGAAAAGAGCTACGGCCTGATCGACGAGGGCAAGTACACCTTCCTGGTGGACCCCCGTTCGAACAAGACCGAGATCAAGCTGGCGGTGGAGAAGATCTTCTCCGTCAAGGTCGAATCGATCAACACCATCAACCGTGCCGGTAAGCGCAAGCGGACCAAGTTCGGATGGGGACAGCGCAAGAGCACCAAGCGTGCGATTGTCACCCTGAAGGAAGGCACTATCGACATCTTCGGCGGTCCGCTCGCGTAGCGGAGACCACTTTAACGAGGAAATAAATTATGGGAATCCGTAAATACAAGCCGACTACCCCGGGCCGCCGTGGCTCGAGCGTAGCCGACTTCGCTGAAATCACGCGATCGACTCCGGAAAAGTCGCTGCTGCGTCCGCTGCACAAGACCGGCGGCCGTAACAACACCGGTAAGATCACCACCCGTCACAAGGGTGGTGGACACAAGCGGCAGTACCGTCTGATCGACTTCCGTCGTCACGACAAGGACGGCGTCAACGCCCGCGTTGCCGAAATCGAGTACGATCCGAACCGTACGGCCCGCATCGCGCTCCTGCACTACGTTGATGGCACCAAGCGTTACATCATCGCCCCCAACAAGCTGTCCCAGGGTGACTTCGTTGAGGCCGGTCCGGACGCTGACATCAAGCCGGGCAACAACCTGCCCCTGCGCAACATCCCCGTCGGTACCGTGATCCACGCAGTCGAACTGCGTCCGGGTGGCGGCGCCAAGATGGCCCGCTCCGCCGGTGCTTCGGTGCAGCTCGTTGCCAAGGAAGGCCGTTTCGCCCAGCTGCGCCTGCCCTCCGGCGAAATCCGCAACGTCGACGTGCGCTGCCGCGCAACCGTCGGCGAGGTCGGCAACGCCGAGCAGTCGAACATCAACTGGGGCAAGGCCGGCCGTATGCGCTGGAAGGGCGTCCGCCCGACCGTCCGTGGTGTCGCCATGAACCCGGTTGACCACCCGCACGGTGGTGGTGAAGGTAAGACCTCCGGTGGTCGTCACCCGGTCAACCCCAACGGCAAGCCCGAGGGCCGTACCCGCCGCCCCAACAAAGAGAGCGACAAGCTTATTGTTCGTCGCCGCCGTACTGGCAAGAACAAGCGATAGGAGCCTGGACACATGCCACGCAGCCTGAAAAAAGGTCCTTTCGTTGACCAGCACCTCTTTGTGAAGGTCGCGAAGGAAAACGAAAAGGGCACCAAGAACGTCATCAAGACCTGGTCCCGCCGTTCGATGATCATCCCGGACATGCTGGGTCACACGATCGCCGTTCACGACGGACGCAAGCACATCCCGGTGTTTGTCACTGAGTCGATGGTCGGGCACAAGCTCGGCGAATTCGCTCCCACGCGGACTTTCCGCGGCCATGTCAAGGACGACCGTAAGGGCAAGCGCCGCTAAGGCGCTCGCTCTACGGCTAAGACGAGAGAAGGAAAGCAATGGAAGCCAAGGCTATTGCGCGTCACATCCGCGTAACGCCTATGAAGGCCCGGCGCGTCGTCAACCTTGTTCGTGGCAAGCAAGCGAACGAGGCTCTGGCAATTCTGAAGTTTGCCCAGCAGGCAGCTTCGGAGCCGGTATTCAAGGTAGTTCAGTCGGCAATGGCAAACGCCCGTGTCCTCGCGGACCGCGACGGCGTTGCCTTTGACGAGGGCGACCTCTACATCAGCGAAGCGTTTGTTGACGAGGGCCCGACCATGAAGCGGTTCCAGCCGCGTGCACAGGGTCGCGCCTACCAGATCAAGAAGCGCACGAGCCACATCACCGTGGTAGTCGCTACCCCGGAGAAAGAGGAGGCTCGCTAAGTGGGACAGAAAGTAAACCCGCACGGGTTCCGACTCGGTATCACCACCGATCACGTTTCGCACTGGTTCGCTGACAGCACCAAGAACGGCCAGCGGTACAAGGACTTCGTCCGCGAAGACATCCGCATCCGCCAGCTCATGTCCACGGGCATGGAGCGCGCCGGCATCGCCAAGGTCGAGATCGAGCGCACCCGCGACCGCGTCCGCGTGGACATCCACACGGCACGTCCGGGCATCGTCATCGGCCGCCGCGGCGCCGAAGCCGACCGCATCCGCGGCGAGCTCGAAAAGCTGACCGGCAAGCAGGTCCAGCTGAACATCCTCGAGGTCAAGAACCCGGAGATCGAAGCACAGCTGGTTGCCCAGGGCGTTGCTGAGCAGCTGACTTCCCGCGTGGCTTTCCGCCGTGCGATGAAGAAGGCCATGCAGTCCGCACAGCGTGCGGGCGCCAAGGGTATCCGTATCGCCTGCTCGGGTCGACTGGGCGGCGCGGAAATGTCCCGCTCCGAGTTCTACCGCGAAGGCCGTGTGCCGCTGCACACCCTGCGCGCGAACATCGACTACGGCTTCTACGAGGCCAAGACCACCTTCGGCCGCATCGGCGTGAAGGTCTGGATCTACAAGGGCGACGTCACCGCCAAGGAACTGGCTCAGCAGGCAGCTGCTGCTCCGTCCCGCGGCCGCGCCGGTGACCGCCCGGGCCGCCCGGGTGGCGACCGCCGTCGTCGTAACGACCGTCCGGCAGCTGAGGCAGCACCCGCTGCCGCTGAAGCTCCGGCAGCTGAAGCTGCTGCTCCGGCAGCAGAAGGAGGACAGGCTTAAATGCTTATCCCACGTCGAGTCAAGCACCGTAAGCAGCACCACCCGGGTCGTTCCGGCGCTGCAACGGGTGGCACCAAGGTCAACTTCGGTGAGTTCGGTATCCAGGCCCTGAGCCCGGCATACGTGACCAACCGTCAGATCGAGTCCGCCCGTATCGCGATGACCCGCCACATCAAGCGTGGCGGTAAGGTCTGGATCAACATCTACCCGGACCGTCCGCTGACCAAGAAGCCGGCCGAAACCCGCATGGGTTCCGGTAAGGGTTCTCCGGAATGGTGGGTCGCAAACGTCAAGCCGGGCCGGGTTCTCTTCGAACTCTCCGGCGTCAATGAAGAGGTAGCTCGCGAGGCACTGCGCCTGGCAATCCACAAGCTGCCGTTGAAGGCACGCATTGTGCGTCGCGAAGGTGGTGAATAGAAATGGCAGTAGGGTCGAAGGATCTCGCACCCGCACAGCTGGACGGTTTCGACAACGAGCGTCTCGTTGAGGAACTCCGCAAGTCCAAGGAAGAGCTGTTCAACCTGCGTTTCCAGTCCGCCACCGGCCAGCTGGAGAACCACGGTCGTCTGCGCGCGGTAAAGAAGGACATCGCACGCATCTACACCGTTCTCCGTGAGCGCGAGCTGGGCATTCGTGCCGAGGTTGCCGCACCGGTTGTGGAAGCCAAGGAAGAAAAGAAGTCCAAGAAGGCTGCCAAGGCTGAAAAGGCCGAGGTTGAAGCTGGAGAGGACGCCAAGTGAGCGAGAAGGAAACTGTGACGGAAGCAGCAGCCAGCGCTGAACAGCGCGGTTACCGTAAGACGCGTCGCGGCTACGTTGTCTCGGACAAGATGGAAAAGACCATCGTTGTCCAGGTTGAAGACCGCGTGAAGCACGCTCTGTACGGCAAGGTTATTCGCCGCACCTCGAAGATCAAGGCTCACGACGAAGAGAACACCGCCGGCATCGGCGACCTCGTCCTCATCGCCGAGACCCGCCCGCTGTCCGCCACCAAGCGGTGGCGCCTCGTGGAGATCCTCGAAAAGGCCAAGTAAATCCGACGCCGGCCTACCGGCAGGGATTCACTGGAAGGGCCCGCATTCCGCAAGGGATGCGGGCCCTTCCGCGTTTCGGTCCGTTTCGGTCGTAGGGCCGAAGCATGCTAGGATATTGAGTTTGTATGGCGCCATTTGTGCGTCTGCAACCACCTCGTAAACAATCGTGCCATGGCATACTGCCCCCGCGCCGGTTTTCCCGGCAAGGGAAGCTGATGCTTCTGGCATGGGCGTTTAGGCCTGCTCTGGCAAAATCCAGGCAGGTCCAGAGACACCCCGATCAACCGTTCCGCAAGGCTCATTCCGTATGCACGATTTCGGCTTGAGAACCGGCGCGACGCAAGGAGTAGAAATTGATTCAGCAGGAGTCGCGACTGAAGGTCGCCGACAACACGGGTGCTAAGGAAATCCTTACCATTCGCGTTCTCGGTGGTTCCGGCCGTCGCTACGCAGGCATTGGCGACGTCATCGTCGCAACCGTCAAGGACGCTATCCCGGGCGGCAACGTAAAGAAGGGCGACGTCGTCAAGGCCGTCGTCGTTCGCACCAAGAAGGAACGCCGCCGCGCGGACGGTTCCTACATCAAGTTTGACGAGAACGCAGCTGTGATCCTGAAGAACGACGGTGACCCCCGCGGTACCCGTATCTTCGGCCCGGTTGGCCGCGAGCTTCGCGACAAGAAGTTCATGAAGATCGTCTCCCTGGCTCCGGAGGTGCTGTAACCCATGGGTGCAAAGATCAAGAAGGGTGACCTCGTTCAGGTCATCACCGGTGCCAAGCAGGACCGCGGCGGCGACCGTGGCAAGCAGGGCAAGGTTCTTCGCGTATTCCCTGAGGCTAACCGCGTCCTCGTGGAAGGCATCAACCGCGTGACCAAGCACACCAAGGTCGGACAGTCGCAGCGCGGCACCAAGACCGGCGGCATCGAGATCGTCGAGGCTCCGATCCACATCTCGAACGTGGCTCTGGTTGACCCCTCGACCAAGAAGCCGACCCGCGTCGGTTTCCGTGTCGAGACCGTTGAGAAGGACGGCAAGAAGAAGACCGTTCGCATCCGCGTGTCCAAGGCCACCGGGAAGGACATCTAATGACTGAGACTCTCGAGACTCCGGTAAAGATCGTTCCGCGTCTGAAGACCAAGTACGCCGAATCCATCAAGCAGTCCCTGCTTGAGGAATTCAAGTACGAGAACGTGAACCAGGTTCCCCGCCTCGTGAAGGTCGTTGTGAACATGGGTGTTGGAGATGCCGCCAAGGACTCCAAGCTGATCGACGGCGCTGTCCGCGACCTGACCCTGATCACCGGCCAGAAGCCGCAGGTCACCAAGGCCCGCAAGTCCATCGCCCAGTTCAAGCTGCGCGAAGGCATGCCGATCGGTGCACACGCCACCCTCCGTGGCGACCGCATGTGGGAATTCGTGGACCGTCTGGTCACCCTCGCCCTGCCCCGTATCCGCGACTTCCGCGGCCTCAACGGCAAGCAGTTCGACGGCAACGGCAACTACACCTTCGGTCTGACCGAGCAGGTTATGTTCCACGAGATCGACCAGGACTCCATCGACCGCGTCCGCGGCATGGACATCACGGTTGTCACCACCGCCAAGACCGACGACGAAGGCCGTGCACTGCTCAAGGCACTCGGCTTCCCGTTCAAATCCGAAGACTAATCAACTACGTAAGAGGTCCGCTGCCCTGTCTCCCTAGCGAGCAGAACGGCGGAAACCGCTACGAGGAAGGGCAAGAGCCCAAATGACTATGACAGATCCTGTCGCAGACATGCTTACGCGTCTGCGCAACGCCAACTCGGCATACCACGACTCCGTGACCATGCCGTACAGCAAGCTGAAGGCACGCGTTGCCGACATCCTGAAGGCCGAAGGCTACATCGCCGGCTGGAAGGAAGAGGAAGCTGAAGTTGGCAAGAAGCTGACCATCGACCTCAAGTTCGGTCCGAACCGCGAGCGTTCGATTGCCGGTGTCCGCCGTATTTCCAAGCCGGGTCTGCGCGTTTACGCGAAGTCCACCAACCTGCCCCACGTGCTGGGTGGCCTGGGTATCGCAATCCTGTCCACCTCTTCCGGCCTCCTGACTGACAAGCAGGCCGGCAAGAAGGGCGTGGGCGGCGAAGTCCTCGCGTACGTCTGGTAACGGGAAAGGAAGAGAATAATGTCACGTATTGGACGTCTCCCCATCACCGTTCCCGCCGGCGTCGACGTCAAGGTTGATGGCTCCGTCATCAGCGTCAAGGGCGCCAAGGGCGAGCTGAGCCACACAGTTGCCAGCCCGATCGAGGTCTCCCTGGACGAGAACACCCTGACGGTTACCCGCCCGAACGACGAGCGCAACTCCCGCTCGCTGCACGGCCTGACCCGTACCCTCATCGCCAACATGATCGAGGGTGTCACCAAGGGCTACGAGAAGAAGCTTGAGATCGTCGGTACCGGTTACCGCGTCCAGGCCAAGGGCTCCGACCTTGAGTTCGCTCTCGGTTTCAGCCACCCGGTCAACATCTCTGCTCCTGAAGGCATCACCTTCACGGTTGAGGGCCCGACCAAGTTCTCGGTCGCCGGTATCTCCAAGCAGCAGGTCGGCGAGGTTGCTGCCAACATTCGCAAGCTGCGCAAGCCCGACCCCTACAAGGGCAAGGGTGTCCGTTACGCCGGCGAAGTCATCCGCCGCAAGGTCGGAAAGGCTGGTAAGTAAACCATGGCCATCGCAATTAACAAGAAGCGCACGAACAAGAGCAAGGCAGCTGCCCGCAGCCGCCGCCAGCTTCGTATCCGCAAGCGCATCGTCGGTACGGCTGTCCGCCCCCGCCTGGTGGTCAACCGCTCCGCACGCCACGTATTCGTCCAGGTTGTCGACGACAGCAAGGGTGTCACTGTGGCCTACGCTTCCACCCTGGAAGCCGACCTGCGCGCGTTTGACGGTGACAAGACCGCCAAGGCCAAGCGCGTTGGCGAGCTCGTTGCAGAGCGCGCAAAGGCTGCCGGCATCGAAGCGGTTGTGTTCGACCGCGGTGGTAACAAGTACCACGGCCGCATCGCCGCCGTCGCTGACGGTGCACGCGAAGGTGGGCTGGCACTGTGACCGTTGAGAATAACGAAAAGGACATTCAGGTGACTGAAGCTGCAGCTGCTGAGGCAACTGAGACCGCTGCTGCCACCGACGACCGCCGTGGCGGCCGTCGCGGCGGCGAGCGTGGCGACCGTGGCCAGGGCCGCGGCGACCGTGGTGGCCGTGGTGGCCGCGACGGCGGCCGTGAGGCCGAGAAGAGCCAGTTCGTCGAGCGCGTTGTGACCATCAACCGTGTCGCCAAGGTCGTCAAGGGTGGTCGTCGCTTCAGCTTCACCGCCCTCGTCGTCGTCGGTGACGGCAACGGTCTGGTCGGCGTCGGCTATGGCAAGGCCAAGGAAGTTCCCGCAGCCATCGCAAAGGGTGTCGAAGAGGCCAAGAAGTCCTTCTTCCGCGTCCCGCGCGTCGGCAACAGCATCCCGCACCGCGTGCAGGGTGAGGCCGCAGCCGGCGTCGTCATGCTGCGTCCGGCTTCCCCGGGTACCGGTGTTATCGCCGGCGGTCCGGTCCGTGCAGTACTGGAGTGCGTCGGTATCCACGACGTCCTCTCCAAGTCGCTCGGTTCCTCCAACGCCATCAACATCGTTCACGCGACTGTTGACGCCCTGAAGCGCCTGGAAGAGCCCGCTTCCGTGGCAGCCCGCCGTGGCCTGCCGCTGGACGAGGTTGCTCCGGCTGCTCTGGTGCGCGCCATCCAGAACCAGAAGGCAGGTGCCTAGTCATGGCTAAGAACCTGACTCCCTCCGACGCCAAGTTGGAGATCACCCAGATCAAGGGCGTCATCGGCGCCAAGCAGAACCAGCGCGAGACCCTGCGCTCCCTCGGCCTCAAGCGCATCGGACACACCGTTGTCCGTAACGCTGACGCCGTGACCGTGGGCATGCTCAACACGGTTCCGCACCTCGTGAATGTTGAGGAGGCGAAGTAATGGCCGAGAACAAGACCGCAGAGGCTGCCGAGAAGCAGCACGCACTGAAGGTCCACCACCTGCGTCCCGCCCCGGGTGCCAAGACCGCCAAGACCCGTGTTGGTCGTGGTGAAGGCTCCAAGGGTAAGACCGCCGGTCGCGGTACCAAGGGTACGAAGGCCCGCTACCAGGTCAAGGCTGGCTTTGCCGGCGGCCAGCTGCCGCTGCACATGCGCCTGCCGAAGCTGCGCGGCTTCAAGAACCCGTTCCGGGTCGAGTTCCAGGTTGTGAACCTGGACAAGCTCAACGAGCTGTTCCCGGAAGGCGGCGCTGTGACCGTCGAGGCTCTGGTCGAGAAGGGTGCCGTTCGCAAGAACCAGCCCGTGAAGGTGCTGGGCACCGGCGACATCACCGTCAAGGTTGACGTCACCGCCCACGCTTTCTCCGCCAGCGCTGCGGAAAAGATCGCTGCAGCAGGCGGCACCACCACCGCTCTCTAAGGGACCCATCCCGGAGGAGCGGCGGGGGTTCCACCCTGTTGTGAAACAACTCCCGGTGTGCGGGGCTTCGGCCCGGCGCACCGGGAGTTTTTCGTTTTCGGGGCCTCCCGATTGTTCGCATCGCGCATACAACCGCTAGACTCGGGTGTTGGGTTTCATTGGGCCCACAGATACCTTTGGATTTTTCTACTCAGGAGGACGCTTGCTTAGCGCATTCGGCCGGGCGTTTCGGACGCCTGATTTGCGACGCAAGCTGTTGTTCACGCTGGGAATCATCACAATCTTCCGCTTGGGTGCCTTCATTCCCTCGCCTGGTGTGAACTACCAGAATGTGCAGCAGTGTTTGCAGGGCGGTCAGACACAAGGGAGCCTGTACCAGCTCGTGAACCTGTTCAGCGGCGGAGCGCTGCTGCAGGTTTCCATCTTCGCGCTGGGCATCATGCCCTACATCACCGCCAGCATCATTGTGCAGCTGCTCCGCGTGGTGATCCCACGGTTCCAGCAGCTGTACGAAGAAGGCGCTTCGGGGCAGGGCAAGCTGACCCAGTACACGCGCTACCTCACGATCGCCCTGGGCCTCCTGAACGCCACCACGCTGGTGTCGCTGGCCCGCTCCGGCCAGCTCCTGCCGAACTGCCAGCTGCCGATCATCCCGGACACCAGCATCATCACCACCATCCTGGTCATCATCACGCTGACGGCCGGCACCGGCCTCATCATGTGGATGGGTGAACTGGTGACCGAGAAGGGCGTCGGCAACGGCATGTCCCTGCTGATCTTCACCTCGATCGCGGCCACGTTCCCCACCTCCCTCGGCGCCATCTGGTCCTCCAAGGGTCCGGGCACCTTCTTCACCGTGCTCGTCATCGGCCTCGTGACCGTGGCCCTGGTGGTTTTCGTCGAGCAGTCCCAGCGGCGCATCCCGGTGCAGTACGCCAAACGCATGGTCGGCCGCCGGACCGTAGGCGGAACCAGCACCTACATCCCGATCAAGGTGAACATGGCCGGCGTCGTGCCCGTCATCTTCGCTTCCTCCATGCTCTACCTGCCTGGCCTGATTGCGCAGTTCAACCAGCCGAAGGCGGGGGAGCAGATGGCTCCGTGGGTCGAATGGATCAACAACAACCTCACCCGCGGTGACCACCCCATCTACATGGCCCTCTACTTCGCCATGATCGTTTTCTTCACCTACTTCTACGTCGCCATCACCTTCAACCCCGAAGAAGTGTCCGACAACATGAAGAAGTACGGCGGGTTTATTCCGGGCATCCGGGCGGGCAAACCGACCGCGGACTACCTGCAGTACGTGCTTTCCAGGATCACCCTTCCCGGAGCCGTCTACCTCGGCTTCGTGGCGCTGATCCCGCTGATCGCCCTGGTCCTGATCGGCGCCAACCAGAACTTCCCGTTCGGTGGCACCTCGATCCTGATCATGG
This sequence comes from Arthrobacter celericrescens, assembly GCF_003614925.1. Lineage (GTDB taxonomy): Bacteria > Actinomycetota > Actinomycetes > Actinomycetales > Micrococcaceae > Arthrobacter > Arthrobacter celericrescens. The sequence continues at coordinate 49,085 of NZ_QYLP01000101.1, read as the reverse complement.
TGGGCGTCGGCCTGGAAACCGTCAAGCAGATTGATGCGCAGCTACAACAACGTCACTACGAAGGGCTTTTGCGATGACGAGAATGCTGATCATTGGACCTCCGGGTTCGGGCAAGGGTACCCAGGCTGAGCGGATTTCCGAGCGTCTGGGCGTAGTCGCCATCTCCACCGGCGACATCTTCCGTGCCAACGTCAAGGGCGAAACCCCGCTGGGAATCGAAGCCAAGAAGTACATGGATGCCGGCGACTTCGTCCCGGACGCGGTCACCAACAAGATGGTCCGCGACCGCCTGGGCGAGTCCGACGTCGAGAACGGCTTCCTGCTGGACGGCTACCCGCGCACCACGGCGCAGGTCGACTACCTCGACCAGATCCTCGCGGAAGGACAGGAGAAGCTCGACGTAGTGCTTCAGCTGACCGCCGACGACGAGGAACTCGTCAGCCGCTTGCTTGGCCGCGCCAAGGAAACCGGCCGCTCGGACGACAACGAGGCTGTCATCCGCCACCGCCTGGACCTGTACCACGAGCAGACCGAAGCCGTAGTGGCGAAGTATGCCGAGCGCGGCATCCTCACCCAGGTGGACGGCATCGGCGGCATCGACGAGGTCACCAACCGCGTGGTGCTGGCCATCGAAGCCGCCAAGGCTGTCTGAACACGGCGCAACTGACGCTTCCTAAAAGGGTGCGTCCCGTACCATGAGTGCGGGACGCACCCTTTTTGTGTTTCCCGGTCCGGACTGGGATATGGGGGAGCGGATGGCCGCAGCAGCGCCGGGACACAGCCGGATCTCCGGGGTGGAGGTGTACCTGCCGCCCGGACGCCTGGACACCGCCGGCGTCGAGCGGCGCTTGCGGCTGGAGAGCCCCGGCTTCACAGTGCCCCGCGGCCTGATCGCCAGGGTGACAGGAATCCGCAACCGCAGCATCATGTCCGCTACGGAACAGGCCTCGGACCTTGCCGTCAACGCCGCCGCCAAGGTCCTCGCCGAACGCGGCCTGCCGGCCTCCGACATCGACCTGCTGATCTTCGCTTCCGCCAGCCAGGACATGGTGGAACCGGCCACGGCGCACATCGTCGCAGCGAAGCTCGGCCTGCACTGCCCGGTGATGGACGTCAAGAACGCGTGCAACAGCTTCCTCAACGGGCTCGAAGTGGCCGATTCCTTCGTGGCCGCCGGCCGCTACGGGAAGGTCCTCGTGGCGGGCGGGGAGTCGCCGTCGCGGGCGGTGCGCTGGACGGTGCCGGACTTCGGGACGTTTGCGGCGTCCTTCCCGGGATACACCATGAGCGACGGCGGGTACGCGGCCTTGGTGGAACCCGCGGACGGTTCTGCCGCCGGGGTGCTGGGTTTCGGCTTCTCCGCGAAAAGCACCCACTGGTCCGTCGGCACGCTAGCCGGCGGCGGCTCCGCCTACCCGCGGGACCCGGACGCGACGTACTTCTCGATGGACGGGGAGAAACTCAAGGACGCCTTCCTGGACCTCGGCAGCGGCATCCTGCACTCGACCCTGGAGCGGCTGGGGCTGTCCTGGCACGACTTCGCCGTGGTCTGCGTGCACCAGGTCAGCGCGCCCTACCGGGAGGTGTTCGCCCGGGGCGCCGGCGTCCCCGAGGCCAGGCTGGTGCCCACCGTGGAGGACTACGGGAACCTCGCCTCCGTGACGCTGCCCCTGCAACTGAAGCTTGCCTTGGACAGCGGCCGCTGCGAGCCCGGTGACCTCGTGGCACTCGTGGGCCTGGCGGGCGGCGTCAGCCTGGGCGTCGCGGTGGTGCGGCTGTGAGCGGCGGCCCCGCCGGTGCCGCTGGACCTTCGAACGCAGAAGGCCTTTCCAGTACGACGGCGGTCCGGCCCCTCAGCATCGCGGTACCTGTCCTGAACGAGGAAAAGCTGATCCGGCAGACCCTTGAGTCGCTGGCGGCCCAGGAGCACGGGGATTTCACTGTCGTCGTGGTGGACAACGGTTCCACGGACCGCAGTTGCGGGATCGTGGCCGGCTTCGCCGCGGAGCACCCCGGGATGGACATCCGGCTGATCCACGAACGCCGGAAAGGCACCGGCGCCGCGGCCGACACCGGAATGCGCTTCGGCGTCCTGCACGGGGCCACGTGGCTGGCCCGCACGGACGCGGACTGCCTGGCCGCGCCGGACTGGACCGCGCGGATCATGAAGGCGTTCGACGACGGCCTGGAACTGGTGGCCGGACAGCTGATCCCGCGGGAGGACGAAGGGATCACGGCGACTGAACGGCGGACGATGCTGCTCGCCGTCGAGGTGGCCTCCTTCTTCGGCCGGATCCGGCCGGGAAACAAGGGCCAGGACTACCTGGGCCCGTACCTGATGCTGCCCGGCTGCAACATGGCGATCACCGCAGCCATGTACCACCGTTCCGGCGGCTTTCCCCGGACCCGGATCGAGGAGGTCCACGAAGACCGGGCCCTTTCCAACCGGGTCCGCAGGCTCACCCGGGCCTACGGTCTGCGCCGCGACGTGGTGGTGTACGGCTCCTCCCGGCGCGTGAAGGCCTGGGGGCTGAAGAACACCCTCGCCTGGTATGCGGACCATCGGTACAAGCCCGAGGTGGTGGACATCCGGTGAGTTCCGTGCAAAGCGGGGACCTGGAACGCTGGGAGCGGCGGCTCCACCTGGGCGCCCATCCGGTGCTGTATCCGCTGATCCGCGGCCTCGGCTACCGTCGCCGCGTGCAGCGGATTCCCGGGCTCGGGATCCTCGTCAGCGAAGCCGGCCTGCTGCGCGAGGTCCTGATGGACAATGAACGCTTCGTCAAGCAGGGACCGTCCGCGTCCGGCGGGCTGTGGACACCGGTGGTGGGACCCAAGGCGCTGCTCAACATGGACGGCGCCGCGCACCTGGAAATGCGCCGGCGCCTCGGCGGGGCGTTCACGGCCCACTCCGTGGCCGGCATTGTGGAGCCTGCCGCGGCCAGGCTTCGCGAGCAGCTGGCCGGCGAGCTGCCGGCGGGCCGCCGCGTGGACGTCGTGGGGGCGGTCAAGGAATTGTCCGGGGGCGTGATCGCCAGGATCCTGGGCCTTGCCGAAGACGCCCCGGGCCGCCTGCCGGACCGGGAACTGTACGACCTCGGCTCCTCCATCACCTCCCTGGTCCGGCTGGGCCGCCACCAGCTGACACCGGCGCAGACCGCCAAAGCCCGTGCCGCCGTCGAGCGCCTGGCAGGCCCGGCCCGCAAGGCCTACCGCAGCGGTGCACCGGAAACCTTCCCCGGGCGCCTGCGGGCGCTGGGCATGAGCGAGCAGGAAGCGGTGGGCGTGGTCAGCGCGTTCGTGATCGTCGGCACCGAGACGCTGGTGTCGTTCATCCCGCGGATTGTCGCGGTGCTGGCCGACGCCGGTCGCCTGCCCGCGCTGGCGGCGGACCGTGCCGCCCTGCCCGCCGCCGTCAATGAGGGCCTCCGCTTCACGGTGCCCTCGCCGATGATGTTGCGCGACGCCGTCGGCTCCGGGACGCTGGGCGGCGTGCGGTTCCGGGCGGGGGACCGGCTGCTGCTCTCCACGGTCCACGCGGCCAAGAGCCTGGGCGGCTTCGACCCGGAACGCACCGTCCCCCCGCACGCCCGGCAGCTCTGGTTCGGCGCCGGCCCGCACTTCTGCATCGGAATGCCGCTGGCGATGGCGCAGATCAATTCCACGCTCGAGAGCCTGCTGGACCTTTACGCGCAGCAGCCCTGGCAAATCGTGTCCCGGCGCGTCAAACGGCGGGTCCTCATCCCCGGATACGACACCCTGGAGCTGGCCAATGAACGATGATTCCTCCGGCGCCGACCTGATCGCCGGCGTGTACGAATCCGCCCGCCGCTGGCCGGAACGGCCCGCCATCACGGCGCCGGGCAGGAGAACGCCGGGCAGGAAGTTTCCGGTGCCGGGCCGGACGTTTCCGGTGCCGGGCCGGACCATCAGCTACGCAGCCCTGGTGGAAGGGATCGAGTCCACCGCCTTCGCCCTGCGGGCCGAGGGGTTCGGGCCCGGGGAACGGATGCTGTTCTCCGTGCGGCCGGGCCCGGATGCCTTCGTCCTGGCGCTGGGTGCGGTCCGGGCGGGCGGGTCCATTGTCTTCATCGATCCTGGGATCGGCCCGGCGTTGTTCAAGGACCGCGCGGACCTCGCCGCGCCGCGCTGGGCTGCCGCCGAGTCCCTGCTGTACGCATTGAGCGCCAAAGGGCCGCTGCGGCCCCTCGCCCGCCGCCGCGGGCTCCTGCTTCCGGACTACGGCGCCATGGACGTGCGGCACCTCTACTCCGGTCCGTGGCTCCCGGGGGTGCCCCGAGGTGCGCGGCCGGTCAAGGAGCTGGCGGGCGCGGGGCACACGGCCGGGCTGCTGTCCGTGCCCGAAGCCGTGCCCGGGCAGGAGGCGGTGATCATTTTCACCTCGGGCACCACCGGCCATCCGAAAGGCGTGGTCCACACCCGCGGTTCGTTGGCGGCGGGCTTCGGGCAGCTGACCCAGCGCTGCACCTTCGACGCCGGCGACCGGATCCATTCCGAGCAGCTCATGATGGGCCTGCCGGCCCTGATCGCCGGGGCGCACTGGACCATGCCCGCCTACGGCTTCTCCGCGCACATCGATCCGCTGCGTCTCGCCGCCGAGCTGGGTCCCGTTCCCGGAGAGTACGACGGCGTAACCCACCTCTTCCTGGTGCCCTCCCAGCTGGCGCCCATCCTGGACGCCGTGGAAGCCGGGACGGTGGTGCTGCCGCGCACCCTGCGGACCGTGATGCTCGGCGCGGCGCCCGTCCTGGCCCCGTTCCTGGAACGCGCCATGCGCGTGCTGCCCGGCGTCGACTTCAAGCTCATCTACGGCATGACCGAGCTGCTGCCGATCGCCATCTCCGACGGCGCGGAAAAGCTCGCCTTCGCCTCCGGGGCGGAAGCCGAACTGACTGCGCCGGACGGCAGCGGCGCGGGCGATTTCCTGGGCGCGCCCCTCCCGGGGGTGCGCATCAGGGTCGCGGCAGACCACGAACTGCTGGCCAGCGGCCCCAACATGTGCCGCGGCTACCTCGGGCAGCCGGACATGTCCGAGCACGCCACCGGAGACCTCGTCCGGCTGGACCACGGCGGCCCGGACGGGAAGCCCCGGCTGGTGATGATCGGGCGCAAGAAGGACATGATCATCCGCGGCAAGACCAACATCTACCCGGCGCTGTACGAGCCGCTGATCATGAAGGTCCCCGGTGTGGCCCAGGCGGCCATGGTGGGCGTGCCGGACGCCAACGGCGACGAGGCAGTATGGCTCGCCGTCGTTCCCTCAGCAGGGGAGGAACCGGCGAAGGTGAGGGCGCGGCTGGCCCGGGAACTGCCCCGGCTCATCGACGAATCCGCCCTACCGGACCGGATCGAAGTCCTGCAGGAACTCCCGGTGGGCGGCCGGCACCGCAAGACCGACCGGGCGAAGCTGCGGGCGGACTTCGCTGCCGTCGCGGACGCGCCGAAGGCCGCTTCGAAACAGGCAGGAGTCCGGGCATGAGGATCGCCGTCACCGGAGCGGCAGGTTTCGTCGGCGGTGCCATCGCCGATGCCGCCGAAGCCCGCGGCTGGGAGGTGGTCCGCTTCGGCCGTCGGCCGGCGCCCGGAATCCTCGCGTGGGACCTCGCCGGCCCGCCGCCCGCGCGCCCGCCGATGGTGGACGCCGTCGTGCATGCCGGGGCCCTAGTGGCGGACTGGGGACCTGCGCGAGTGTTCCATCGCGTCAACGCCCTGGGCACGCGGGCCGTCGCGGAGGCCTTTCCGGGCACCCGGCTGGTGCACATTTCCAGTTCCAGCGTCTACCCGTGGTGGGAGCCCTGCATCGACCGGGCCGAGGAGGAACCCGCCGCGCGGCACCTGGGCGCCTACGGCCGGAGCAAGGCGCTGGCCGACGTCGAGGCCCGCCGCCATCCCGACGCCCTGGTGCTGCGCCCGCACGCAGTGTACGGGCCGGGGGACCGGACCCTGCTGCCGCGGCTGCTGTCCAACATCCGCCGCGGCACCTTGCTGAGCGTGGGCCATCCCGGTGTCCTGCACCAGCTCACGCACATCGAAAACCTCACGACGGCGGCGCTCGCTGCCTGCACGTCCGAAGTGCGGGGTGCCGTGAATGTGGCCGACGCCGGCCCGGTGCCGCTGGGCGCCGTGCTGCGTTCCGCGCTGAACGCCACCGGCCATGGAGGCGTGGCCGTGAAGTACCTCCCGGGTCCGCTGGCCATGGCCCTGGCCGGTGTATCCGACGGCGTGGCAGCCGCAGTCCGCAGGCCGCCGCGGCTCACCCGTTATGCCGTGAGCCAGCTCGGCATGCAGCGGACTTACTGCCTGGACCGGCTCCGCGGTGAGCTCGGAGTGGATCCGATTTCGACCACGCTCGCCGATGCGGGAAAATGGTTGGCAGAGCCAAGGCACGTGCGCCCTGCATGAGCCGCTGAGAGCAACCCCCGAGGAGACCATGGCGTTCGGCCAGCCCCGTATCGAATACAAGTCCAACCAGCAGATGCGCAAGATGCACGAGGCCGGGCTGGTGCTCAGCCGTGCCCTCGACGCCGCAGTGGCCGCCGCCAAGCCGGGCGTCAGCACCCGCGAACTGGACGCAGTGTTCGCCGCCGTGCTCAACGACGCCGGCGCCAAGTCCAACTTCCTCGGCTACCACGGCTTCCCGGCCACCATCTGCGCCTCAGTCAACGAGGAAGTGGTCCACGGCATCCCGGGCGACCGCGTGTTGCAGGACGGCGACATCATCTCGATCGACGGCGGCGCGATCGTGGACGGCTGGCACTCCGACTCCGCGCGCACCGTGATCGTGGGCACCGTGGACCCGGAGGACCAGCGCCTCTCCGACGTCACCGAGGAAGCCATGTGGCGCGGCATCGCCGCCCTGGCCAAGGGCAAGTTCGTGGGCGACATCGGCAACGCGATCGACGACTACGTCTCCGCCGTCCCCGGCAAGCCGCTGGGCATCTTGGAGGACTACGTGGGCCACGGCATCGGCTCCGAAATGCACATGGCCCCCGACGTGCTGAACTACCGCACCGGCCACCGCGGGCCGAAGATCCGCCCGGGGCTGTGCCTGGCGATCGAGCCGATGCTGGTCCGCGGCGGAATCGAGACCGCTACCCTTGAGGACGACTGGACCGTGGTCACCACCGACGGCCAGCGTTCCTGCCAGTGGGAGCACTCCGTGGCCGTGCACGAGAAGGGCATCTGGGTCCTGTCCGCGCCCGACGGCGGTGCGGAGCGGCTCGCGCAGTTCGGCGTCACCCCGGTGCCGATCCCGGCCTGAGCCCAATCCACCACCGGACATGTCCACTCCTGGCCACCAGGAGTGGACATTTCACTTAAATGCCCATCGTTTGGTTCCAAGGGTGGACATGTCCGGTCGAGCAGCCGGTTATGCCTCGGTGAGGGCCGCTTCCGGATCGTTTAACTCGTCAACGAGCTTCGTGAGGCGGATGGCCACCAGTTTGCGCAGTTCCTCCCTGACCGCGTCGCACTCCGCCTCGGGTGAATTCGCCAAGCGTGCGCGGAGCGCGGCCAGCATCTCATCGTTCGTCAGTCCGGTTGCGCAGATCAGGAAGACGTGGCCGAACTTTGCTTCGTAGGCGTCCTGGGCCTCGTTCAGCGCCTGAAGGGCTTCCTCGTCCCGGTCCATGCGGGCGGATTCCTGCTTGGCCCACCGCAGCCGCCGGCCGGTGAAGCCGTCGTGCGTGGATCCCAGTCGCCTCAAGCCAACGTGGGCAGCGACCACGTTGGCGTCACTCAGGGCTGTGACAGCTGAGCGCGCCTTTGCGATCAGGTCGTCGAAGTCACTGAACGGCCGTTGACGGTCAACGTCGATTGCCCAGTCTTCCACGGGAAGGTGGCACAGTTCGGGCATCACTTTGACGAACTCGTCACGGGGGAGGTCGTTGAGCCGTTTGACTCCTTGCATCTCAAGAGAGGTGTTCAAGACGGTTTCCTTTCAATATCGCGGATGCAGGGTGTCAGCGGAGCGGGAAGCTCGCCGGCAGGAGTTCTTCGGTGGATCGGCGGGCGTGGTCCGAGACACTCAACGAGGCGATGTAGAGGTCCAGGAATTCCTGTGCCCGCTCGCGGTAGCTGTCCGTGTCCACGGTGACGATCTCGCCGCCGTCGACCACTGTGCGGCCGGCAACCACCACGCGGGTGATGTCGCGGCCGTCCGCGTTCATCACCATGGTTCGGATGGGGTCGCCGTGCGGGCCGATGTGCTGGCCGGTCAGGTCCAGCACGAAGTAGTCGGCCTGCGCCCCGGGGGCGAGGCGGCCGAGGTCCGGGCGGCCCAGCGCTTCGGCCGGGTCCAGCGTGGCCGAGCGGAAGAGGTCCGCGGCCTGGGCGCTGGTGCGGTTTCCGGTGGTGGCCTTGGTCATGCCCATGGCGAGGTCCATGGCGCGGATCATGTTCGGCGGGGCGGAGTCCGTGCCCAGCACGATCCGGATGCCGCGCTCGCGGTAGGAATCGTAGTTGTCCAGCATGCCACCGTAGTGGGCCATCGGGATGGGGCAGAGCAGGACGCTCGTGCCGGAGTCCGCGAGCAGCGCGAGGTCGTCGCCGCTGCCGAAGGCTTCGGGCATGAGCGGGTGGCCTGGCACGGTCCATGCATGCGGGATGAAGGTCTTCTCGCCCAGGAAACCGAGGTCGGCGAGGTAGGGCAGGGATCGCTTGCCGGTCCGGGCGATCATGGTCTCGATTTCGAAGAGCCCCTGGGCGGCGTGCAGGCGCACCGGAATGCCCAGGTCGTCGGCGGCCTTGCGGGTCAGGCGCAGCGTCTGCTCAGTCTGGGTCTCGATCCGCGCGGGCACCAGGGCGGTACGGATCAGCCCATTTGCCCGGCCCTCGTAGTCCTGCGCGAACCGGATCGCGTCTTCCAGGCCCTCCAGGCCGCGGCGCTCGTCTTCGTGGAGCAGCACGCGGGCACCGTCTGTATATGGCACGGCTGTGCGGTAGCTCGGGCCGAGGTAGGCACGGACGCCGAGGGCTTCAACGGCCTCGGCGGTGTCCGCCATGTCCTGGTAGTCCTCGCACCATTCGTGGTAACTCTCCGACGCGATGGGCATGAGCGTGGTGATGCCGTTGCGCACCAGCTGGGAGAGCGCGAACTCGCGGCGGAAGCGGGCCTGTTCCCGGGTGAAGACGGCGCCGTGGTCCTTCAGGTAGGCCTCGGACCAGACCAGGCCGAGGCGGGTCGCGGGGCCGTGCCAGGAGTCGAAGATGGCGTGGTCGATGTCGGCCAGGGCGTTGAGGTCGATGAAACCGGGGGAGAGGATCGCCTGCCCCGCGTCGATCTCCACATCCACCGTGCCGGGGTAGTTCCGGCCGACGAAGAGGATGGTCCCGTCCTCGTGGACCAACTCGGCGTCGGGCAGGATGCAATGGTCGCCGTCGGCATAGCCGATCACGAAGGCGGCCTTGATGCGTGTGATCACTTGTTCTCCAAATCGTGTGCCTGGTTGTCCAGGATGGCCCCGGCCACCAGCATGGCGTCCTGCACGGAGCCGTCGCGGATGGCTTCGAAAAGATCGTCGTGGTTGTCATGCCCTGCGTGGGCGGCCCGGTCGAGGCCGGCGGCGGAGGTCCAGGCGCCGTCGATGTTCTCGGCCAGGGACCCGTAGATGCCGGCGAGGAGCTGGTTGTGCGCGGCATCCACCACGGCGCGGTGGAAGTCGATGTCGGCTGCCCGGAATCCCTCGTCATCGCGGGCTTCGGCAGCAGCACGACGGCGGTGGAGTGCGTCCTCGAGCTTGTCCAGGTCGGCCTTGTCCCGCCGCTGTGCGGCGAGGGCCGCCGCGGGCACGTCAAGGCTGCGCCGGACCTCGACCGCCTCGAAGGGATCCGCGTCCTGGAAGCCCTTGCGGAGGGCGATCTCCTGTTCGTCGACGGCGGCCACGAACGTCCCGTCGCCCTGCCGGGTCACCAGGAGCCCCGCGTGCACCAGCGCACGCAAAGCCTCGCGCAAAGGAGCGCGGCTCAGCCCCAACGCCCTGCCCAGTTCGGGTTCGGGCGGGATCCGGTCTCCCAGTCCCCACTCGCCCTGCCGAATCCGCTGGCGGATGTCGTCGATTGCTTCATCGACCACACTGCGCCGTCCGTTCACCGCCATGGTGCCCCCTCAGGTTCTAACGTCCACGAAGCGTCTCACATGGACGTTTGAAAATCCACTCTTTCGTAAGACGTCTTACGAGTGTATCTTAGTCGCTATGACCCAGATCACAGAACAATTTCCTGGCTCGAGGTCGCCCGAAGACAGGGAATTTCCCGCCGTCCGACTCGGCATCCAATTCACCCGCTACCCCGGAATGGAGCAGCTGCCGCTGCTTGATTCGCTCCGCCAGGCCGTCGACGACGGCTTCACGCTCGTCGTCTTGAACAACATCGCTGCGGAACTTTCGGGCGAAACCGAGGACACGCTCGACGAGGTGGCGGCCGAAGCCCGGCGCGCCGGCGTCGAACTCCAACTGGGACTGGGCTGCGCCGGCCCGGCCGGTCATCCGGCCGCCGTCCGGCAGGAACTGCACACCGCCCTGGCGCGGGGCCTGGACCTCGGCATCACGGAATTCTTCGTCTACACCCGTTCCGTGCGGGAAGGCCTGGTGGAGCAAGGGCGCTTCCTGGACCACGCCGCGCAGCTCCGGCTGGTCCGGGCAAACGTTGAATCCCTCGCCGCAAAAGCGCGGGACACTGGGGCCCGGATCAACGTCAAAACCCACGAGGACCTCGCCTCGGGCGAGGTCCTGTCCCTGGTGCAGGGCCTCGATCCCGCCGTCTTCAGCATCGGGCTCGACGTCGCCAACCTCGTGGTCCGCGGCGAAGATCCGCACGCTGTGGCAGCGTCCCTCGGCCCCTCGATCCGCATGACCCACCTGGAGGACCTGGTCCTCTTCGCGGTGCCGCACGGGTATCGGCGCCGGCTGCGCGCCCTCGGCGAAGGCGTCCTCGACTGGGACGTCCTCCTGGGCAGCCTGCTTGCCTCCGGGGTGCGTGACTTCACCCTCGAACAGCACCGCGGAAAGTTCGACACCCCCGTTTTCGACCGCTCATGGTTCCGCTACGAACCCCACCTCGACGCCCCGGAGCTCGGCCAGTTGGCCCGCCTCGGGGCCCTGACTCACGACGGCGTGGCGCGCGGCGACATCCCGCCCCTCGCCGGCTGGGACGACGACCCCGCCCCTGCCGAACGCCGTCGGCAACTGCTCCACAGCGCCGCAACGCTGCGGCGGATCCTCACAACGATCGGCGCCGGCATTGCTGCCCCGGCCACGATCCTCTCCGGAGAGGAAGGACTCTCATGACAGCAATAGCCGCCCCGCAGGCCGTTGTCCCGGCCAGGCGCCGGCCCTTCACCAGCTTCCTCAAACGGGACAGGAGGCTCACGCTCGCCCTGTCCCTGCTGGCCGCCCTGGTGGTGCTGACGCTGCTCGGCCCGCTGTTCTGGCGGATCCAGCCCGAAGCCATCAACCTCGGCTCGGTCCTCCAGGGCCCCAGCTTCGCGCACCCGATGGGCACGGATGACACCGGCCGCGACGTGATGTCCCGCTTCCTCGCCGGAGGGCAGACGTCCATCCTTGCAGGCCTGGCCATTGCCCTCATCGGGGCGATCGTCGGCTGCGTGACCGCCCTGCTTGCGGGCTCCATGCGCGGCTGGGTGGACACCGTCTTCACCTGGCTGACCAACTCGATCCTGTGCTTCCCAGCCCTGCTGCTGGCCATGGCCATCGCAATGGCCCTCAAGCCGGGCGTCACGGCGGCCGTCATTGGCCTGTCCCTGCATTCCTTCCCCTGGTACATGAGGACCCTCCGCGGCGAAGTGATGCGCCTGTACGGCCAGGACTTCATCCGCTCCACCATGGCGATCGGTGCCCACCCCGCCCGGGTCCTGTTCCGGCATGTGCTCCCGCACCTGGTCCCGATCATGATCCTGCAGATGGCGGCCGTGTTCGGCGCAGCCGTGCTGTCCCTGGCCGCCCTGGGATATCTCGGGCTCGGAGCCCAGCCGCCCACCGCCGAATGGGGCGAAATGATCACCGAAGGCCAGCAGTTCTTCCTCACCGGACAGTGGTGGATCGCCGGCTTCCCCGGCCTCGGGCTGCTCACCGCCGTCACCCTGACCACCGTCATCGCGGACCGGGCCCGGGAAGTCCTGGATCCCCGCGGCGAATTCACCCAGGCGAAGTGAGGCTTGCGATGACCAGCACCCTTCTCAAGCGCCTCGGCGTCGCCTTGGCCACCATCTTCGGGGCCTCGATCTTCACCTTCGTCCTGCTGCGCAAGGTCCCCGGCGACCCGGCCAGGGCGATCGCCGGCGACACCGCCACCGAGGAAACCATCGCCGCCCTGCGCAAGTCCATGGGCCTGGACGACAACCTCTTCGTCCAGTACGGCAACTACATGGGCTCCCTGCTCCGCGGCGACTTCGGCTTCTCGTACAGCACCGGCAACAGCGTGGGCACGCTCCTGGGGCAGCGGCTTCCCGCCACCCTCGAACTCGGCCTGCTGTCCGTGATCATCGCGATCGTCGCCGCCGTGCTCGCGGCAAGCTTCGCGGTCTACTCTCGACGGCGGTGGCCGGACCAGGCCGTCCGGGCGGCTTCCTCCCTGGCCATGGGTTCGCCGCCGTTCTGGATCGCGCTGCTGGCCCTGATGGTCTTCTCCATCCAGCTCGGGATTTTCCCGGGACCGGAAGGCCGGCTGTCCCCGGGCATGCTGAAGCCGCCGAACATCACCGGGATGTTCACCGTGGACTCGCTCCTGGCCGGGCAATGGGGAACCTTCGCCAACGCGGCGTGGCACCTGATCCTGCCGGCAGCGATCGTGGCCATGGGCCCCTTCGCCTTCCTCAGCCGGCTCTACCGCAACCAGCTGCGTGGCACCCTCCGGGAAACCTTCGTGGCCGTCTCCCGGAGCCACGGCCTGCGCCGCCTCCCGGTCTACAACCGGCACGTGGCACCGCACGGGCTGCTGTCCCTGCTGCCCGCCGCCTCCCTGCTCTTCGCCGACCTCCTCGCCGGCAGCCTGCTGGTGGAGAAGGTGTTCGGCTGGCCCGGCATCGGCTCCATGACCGCCGACGCCATCATCCAGAAGGACTTCGCGGTGGTCCAGGCCGTGCTCCTGCTGGCGGCCGTCCTCTACGTGGTGGTCAGCCTCCTGGCCGACCTCCTCATGACCGCTGCCGATCCCCGCACCCGAGTAGGAGCACGCTGATGCAAAGCAACGCACTCTCCCTTCCCGTACCCCGGCTGGCGGGCGACGGCGGCCCGGAGCCCGAGCGCAACGACCCCGTCCTCAGCGTCCGCGGCCTGCGGACCGACTTCGTGACCGCCGTCGGAACCGTCCACGCCGTCCGCGACGTCTCCTTCGACCTCCGCAAGGGGCAGCGCCTGGCGATCGTGGGCGAATCCGGCTCCGGCAAGTCCGCGATGGCCATGTCCCTCATGGGCCTCGTGCCCCCGCCCGGCCGGGTGGTCGGCGGCAGCGTCAGGCTCAACGGCAAGGAGATCGTGGGCCTGGACGACGCCGGGATCTCCAGGGTCCGCGGCAAGGACATCGGCCTGGTCTTCCAGGACCCCATGGCCGCCCTGGATCCGCTGAAGACCATCGGCAGCCAGTTTGTCGAAACCATCCGGGTGCACCAGGACGTCCCGGTTAAGGCTGCCCGCAAGATGGCCGCCGACCTCCTTGGCGAAGTGGGTGTCAACGATGCAGCCCGACGGCTCTCCGACTACCCGCACCAGTACTCCGGCGGCATGCGCCAGCGCGTCCTGATCGCCATGGCCATCGCCAACGATCCCTCCGTGGTGGTCGCGGACGAACCCACCACCGCCCTGGACGTCACCACCCAGGCGCAGGTGCTGGACCTGCTGGCCAAGATCTGCGATGAACGCGGCAATGCGCTGGTGATGATCACCCACAACCTGGGCATCGTGGAGGAACTCTGCGACAGCGTCAACGTCATGTACGCCGGCCGCTTCGTCGAATGCACCAGCACCGAGGCGTTGTTCGCCTCGCCGGGCCACCCGTATTCGAAGGCCCTGCTGGACTGCGTCATCGACCCCGCCAATGCCCGGCGCGGTGCGCTCCCTGCCATCCCGGGATCGCCGCCGGACCTCTCGGTGGACGAACCCGGATGCCCTTTCGCCCCGCGCTGCCCGATCGGCCGGGACCAGGAACGCTGCGCGATCGAAAGGCCGCAGCCGCGCACCCTGTCCAACGGCGCCGTCGTCCGCTGCCACTTCGCTTACGACCCCCAGGGAGAGACAGCATGAATAACGCAAGCGCCACCCCGCTCCTGCGGGTGGAGAAGCTGAACAAGTCCTATGCCAAAGGCATCGGCGGCCGCCACCGCACCCAGATCCTGCGCGATGTCTCCTTCGAACTGCGCCGCGGCCAGACCCTGGGCCTGGTGGGGGAGTCCGGCAGCGGAAAGTCCACCACCGCGGCCTGCGTCATGGGCCTCACGGCGGCGGACAGCGGGCTGATCGAGTTCGACGGCGTGGACCTCACCACCTTGTCCAAGGCCGGGATGCGCAAGATGCGCCGGCGGATCCAGATGGTCTTCCAGGACCCGAACGGCTCCCTGGACCCGCGCTTCACCGTGGCGGACCTCGTGGAGGAACCGCTCATCGTGCACGGCGTCACCGACTCAGCCGAACGCTCGCGCCGGGTCTCCGAAGTCCTGGACCGCGTGGGAATCAGCGTCAAGCAGGCCCAGCGCTACCCCTTCGCGTTCTCCGGCGGCCAGCGCCAGCGCATCGCGATCGCCCGGGCCCTCGTCCTGAACCCGGACCTGGTGGTCCTGGACGAACCCGTCAGCGCACTGGACGTCTCCATCCAGGCCCAGGTCCTTAACCTCCTCAGCGACCTGCAGGACGAACTCGGCCTGACCTACCTCTTCATCGTCCACGACCTCGCGGTTGCCAGGCTCATGAGCCACCACATCGCCGTCATGAACGCCGGAGAGATCGTGGAGGCTGGCACCTCCGCCGACGTCTTCGACAACACCACCCACCCGTACACCCGTGCCCTGCTGGATGCCGTGCCGGGTGCCCGACGCCGGGCAGCCCAGCAGCGGACAGCAGCCCAGCAGCGGGCAGCAGCCCAGCAGCGGACGACGGCGGCGCTCGCCACGGCGGGCACGGCCGACGCCATGGAAGGAATGTGACATGTTGACCCTCCCGAAATGGACGGCAGCCGCGAAGGCGGGGCTGATGAAGCGGACGACGGCGGCGCTCGCCGCCGTGGGCCTGCTCGCCCTGTCCGGTGGCCTGGCCGGCTGTGCCCAGCCCGCGGCGTCCTCCGGCACCGGCGAACGGCCCTTCACCGTGAACTGGGCCGCCTCCCTGACCAACATCGACCCCGCGTTCGTATGCGCGGGCAATGAGAACAGCTTCGCCACCAACTTCTACGCCCGCCTGGTCAGGCTCGACGAGGAACCGCAGAAGGACGGCACCCTCGTGGCGGTCAACGAGCCCGAACGGGTCAAGGGCGACCTGGCAACCTCGTGGACCGTGTCCCCGGACGGGAAGTCGTACACCTTCAAACTGCACCCCGGGGCGAAGTTCGCCAACGGCAACCCGCTGGACGCCGAAGCCGTGCGCTACTCGATCATGCGCAACCTCACCATCGGCGGCTGCGGCGCCCTCGGCCTGCAGATCGGCCTGACGGATCCGCCGCTGATCAGCAACGTCGTCGTAGTGGACCCGGAAACGGTGCGCATGGAACTCTCCCGGCCCTATCCGGCAATCCTGGTGACCCTGGCCCAGAGCCGCGGCTCGATCTACGACCCGAAGGTCATCAAGGAGCACGGCGAGGACAAGAAGGGTGTGCCCAACCAATGGCTCGCCTCGCACACGGCGAGCAGCAGCGGCCCCTACGTGCTGGACGAATACGTCGCCAACAACTACGCCGTCCTCACCCGGAACCCGAACTACTACGGCGAACCGGCCAAGGAAGCGGAGGTGCGGGTCAACTTCATCACCTCGATCCCCACGCTGATGCTGCAGGCCCGCCGCGGCGAAGCCGACGTGACCTTGGGCCTTCCGCCCTACGTTGTCCACCAGCTGAGCCAGGAGGACTGCTGCCGCGTGACCACCGCGCCGGCCTTCGCCCCGGTGACGGTGTCCCTGGACAACTCCTCGGGCACCACGGCGAATCCGAAGCTCCGTGAGGCGCTCACTTACGCGGTGCCATATGAGCAGATCAAGGCGAGCGTGGCCTACGGCTACGCGGACATCTTCTACGGCCCCTTCGTCCCCGGCATCCCGGGCTTCGACGCGCAGCGTTCGGCGCCCCGGCCGTTGGACAAGGACAAGGCGCGGGCCCTGGTCAAGGAATCGGGCCTGGTGGATCCGCAGATCGACCTCATGATCAACCCGTCCTCACCCGGCGTGTCCACGCTCGCCACCATCCTCAAGTCCTCCTGGGAGGACATCGGGGTGCGCGTGAACATCGACTCGCAGACGCCCACGGCGTTCGCCACCAGGTTCAACACCGGCAAGTACCAGTCGGCCCTGCTGTTCGAAACCGGGGGTGTGGTGGCCGCGTACGAGCTGCGCAAGAAGATGACCTGCGGCAGCACCTTCAACAACCAGCACATCTGCATCCCCGGCACCCCGGAGCTCATGGACAAGCTCAATGCCGCTTCCGATCTCGATTCGCAGCTGCCGTACATCAATGCGCTGGTGGATTCCTGGCGGGCCAATTCGCCCACCATCATCCTCTACCGCGCACAGTTCACGGCCGTGCTGTCGCCCTCGGTCAAGGACTTCGCGTACTCGCCCACGTTCTCCTTCTACAACTGGGGCCGCTAGCGGCACCCTGCCCGCCGCGGACAACCGGTGCGTCCGGTCCCGCGGCGGGCACCACACGACTTCAAGAACCAACTAAGGACAAGAAAAATGCGTATTGGTGTTGATGGCAGCAAGATCCCCCACGAGGCCGAGGACTCCGCGGTCCGGATCCTCGAGCGCGCCCACGCGATGGGCATGGAGGGGGTCTACTTCCGCTCCGTGATGGATGTTTCGCCCACCCTGGACCGCGGCCTGCTCGCCGAGGTGCGCTCCTGCGCCGACGACCTTGGCCTCTACCTCCAGATGGGCCTGGCCAAGGTCAACCCCTATGCGGCCGCCGAGGCGCCCCAGGTCCGCCGGTTGGGCGACGGCGACTACACCCGCGGCATGGTCAGGATGATCGAGGCTGCACACGAGGCCGCCGGGGTCACGGACCTGTGGGTGGCCTGCGCCAACTACCAGCGCGGCATGCCCGGCTACTACGTCTTCGACCGCTTCCGCACCGACGCCCCGTGGCCGGACCAGCTGGTGGCGATCGAGAAGTTCCTGCGCCTGCTCGCCCCGGTGGCCCGCGACCATGGGGTACACCTGAACATCGAGACCCACGAGGAGATCACCAGCTACGAGGTGGTGCGGCTCGTGGAGTCCGTGGGCCCCGACGTCCTGGGCGTCACGTTCGACACCGCCAACGTGGTGGTGCGCGGCGAGGACCCCGTGGCGGCGGCCCGGCGAGTGGCGCCGTACACCCGCGCCACGCACCTGAGGGACTTCGTACTGGGGGAGCAGGAAGGGGTGTTCGGCCGGGTCTTCGCGCCCATCGGCCAGGGCTCCATCGACTGGGACGCCGTGCTGGGCATCCTGCACGCGGCCAACCCGGAACTGCCGCTCTCCATCGAGAACGCCGGCCCCACCCTGCACCTGCCTATCGGCCTGGACGACCCCGAATGGCTGGCCGTGCACCCGGACCTCGCTCCGGCCGAGGTGGCCCGCATCCGCGAAATGGCCGCCGAATACCAGGCGCGCGTCGACCGTGGCGAGGCTCCCTCCCTGACGGATTTGCGCGCGATTCCGTACGACGGCGAACGCTTCATCCAGGAATCGGCCCAGGCCCTGCGTGCCTCCCTCGCCCGGCTCGGCATCGCGGAGGGCGTCACCACCCGCTAAAACCCATGAGCGCGAACGTACAGTTGCGGCCCTAATCGCCGGAAAAGGGGCCTCAACTGTACGTTCGCGCCCACTCTAAGGCCGGCGTGGAGCACAATGGCCCCATGGCATCCAAAACCACCGCATCCAAGATCACCGATGTTCCGGGAATCCGCGTGGGGCACGTCCAGAAGATCGGCGGCGGCTGGTTGTCCGGGGTCACGGTGGTGCTGCCGCCGCCGGGAACCGTGGGCTCGGTGGACGTCCGTGGCGGCGGGCCCGGCACCCACGAGACCGATGCCCTCGATCCCACCACACTTGTCCCCACGGTAGACGCGGTGGTGCTGACCGGCGGGAGTGCCTACGGACTGGCCGCGGCGCATGGTGCCCAGCGCTGGTGCGAGGAGCAGGGCCGTGGCTTCCCGGTGCCCGGCGGCGTGGTGCCGATCGTCCCGGCCGCGGCTATCTTCGACCTGGGGCGCGGCGGCGACTTTGCCGCCCGGCCCGGCGCGGACATGGGCTACGAAGCGGCAGCCGCCGCGGCAGCATCCGGTGAGCAGGCCGACGTCGTCCGCGGGAACACCGGTGCCGGCACCGGGGCGGTGCTCGGCAGGGGCGCGTTCAAAGGCGGGGTGGGCACGTCGTCCCTCACCCTCGACGCCATTTCCCCGGACGGGCCCGTGGTGGTGGGTGCCATCGCGGTGGTGAACGCACTCGGCCTGCCGGCCGGGGCGGAGGCGCCGGAAGCGCCAGGAAACCCGCAACCGAACACCACGCTCGTCGTCGTCGCCACCAACGCGATCCTGGACCCGGCGGATTGCAAGCGGACCGCCGCGGCGGCCCATGCCGGCCTCGCCCGGGCCCTGAACCCCTCCCACACCCTCGCCGATGGTGACACCGTTTTCGCGCTGGCGACGGGCGCCGTCGCCCTCGACCGGAGCAGCGAGCAGGCGCGCCAGGTTTCCCTGATCACCCTGCAAAGCGCGGCCGCCGAGGCGGTGCGGCTCGCCATCCTGGACGGCATTGCCGCGGCGGAAACCATCACGACGCCGGCAGGTGAGTTCCGCGCGTTCGCCACCCGAACGGACGGCCGGCAGGCGTGACAGTACGATGCGTCTGCGCTAGCATGAGCCGATTTAACATTCGGCCCGCTTTGGCGTAGTGTTGTCTGTTGGTTGTCTGCACAGCCACGCCCATTTACAGAACCGGAATTCCGGGCCTGCCGGTGGGCAGGCGGGGGCAACCGAAAACCCAAAAACGTCCGCGGGGATTCCCTTGGGAAGGACTGCGGCAAACAACAGTTAGCGGAGGATATGGCCAAGAAGGACGGGGTCATTGAGATCGAGGGCGTTGTGACCGAGGCTCTGCCCAACGCGATGTTTCGCGTTGAGCTGACCAACAAGCACATCGTTCTCGCACACATCTCGGGGAAGATGCGCCAGCACTACATCAGGATTCTCCCTGAGGACCGCGTAGTGGTGGAGCTGAGCCCTTACGACCTCACACGTGGTCGCATCGTCTACCGCTACAAGTAAATTGCTGGGCGGCAGGGCATAGCCCGAGCCGTTCCAGCCGACCACCTGCAACACGCAAAGGAACGCCATGAAGGTCAAGCCGAGCGTTAAGCAGATCTGCGACAAGTGCAAAGTGATCCGCCGTAATGGCCGGGTCATGGTGATCTGCGAGAACCCGCGCCACAAGCAGCGCCAGGGCTAATTCCCGCCAGGGAATCAGCGCCCGCAAGGGCAAACCTGGGCTGTGCCCACGCAAGTAAATAAAGGCAGCACAAGCTGCGCTGGGACATTGAGCAACACAGAGCCCGGACAGCGAACCCCCGGTCGGAGGCTGGGGCCACACTGAAAGTGTGGGTGTACTGCCTACGACCTCCGGTTTATTCAAGGAGTACCGCCACTATGGCTCGTCTCGCTGGCGTAGACATTCCCCGCGAAAAGCGGTTGGAAATTGCGCTTACTTACATCTACGGCGTGGGCAAGACCCGTGCAAAGGAAACCCTGGCTGCCACCGGCATCAGCGCTGACGTTCGCGTCAAGGACCTGACTGACGCCGAACTGGTTCAGCTGCGTGACTACATCGAGGGCAACTACAAGGTTGAGGGTGACCTTCGCCGCGAGGTGGCCGCCGACATCCGCCGCAAGGTCGAGATCGGCAGCTACGAAGGCCTGCGTCACCGCAAGGGCCTGCCCGTACGCGGTCAGCGTACGAAGACCAACGCTCGTACCCGCAAGGGCCCGAAGCGTACCGTCGCCGGCAAGAAGAAGGCCGGTCGCTAGAAATAGCGGTCGTCTTCACCCGATAACTTTTCTGTAGGAGAAAACATGCCCCCCAAGACTCGTGGAGCGGTCCGTAAGCCGCGTCGCAAGGATAAGAAGAATATTGCGCTCGGCCAGGCGCACATCAAGAGCACCTTCAACAACACCATCGTGTCCATCACGGACCCGACCGGTGCTGTGATCTCCTGGGCTTCCGCCGGTGAGGTTGGCTTCAAGGGCTCCCGTAAGTCCACCCCGTTCGCTGCCCAGATGGCTGCCGAGGCCGCTGCGAAGCGCGCCCAGGAGCACGGCCTGCGCAAGGTCGACGTTTTCGTCAAGGGCCCGGGATCCGGACGCGAGACCGCAATCCGTTCGCTGCAGGCCGCTGGCCTTGAGGTCGGCTCCATCCAGGACGTCACCCCCAGCGCCCACAACGGTTGCCGCCCGCCGAAGCGCCGCCGCGTCTAATTGACTCTGCTGCGGCCGGCCGTGCCGCCGTCGGACAGTTTTCCTGTCCGGCGGGCACGGCCGGCAGCTTCGGAAAACAAGCCGATTTCCACCACCTGTGTTGCGTCATATAGCGGATGCTCGCCGAAAGGAAACCTAAGTGCTTATTGCACAGCGCCCCACTCTGTCTGAAGAAGTAGTCTCCGAGAACCGCTCGCGTTTCATCATTGAACCGCTGGAACCGGGCTTCGGCTACACCCTCGGCAACTCCCTCCGCCGTACCCTGCTCTCCTCCATCCCCGGTGCCGCTGTTACCAGCATCCGGATCGATGGCGTGCTGCACGAGTTCACGACGGTTCCGGGTGTCAAGGAAGATGTCACCGAGATCATCCTGAACATCAAGAACCTCTCCGTGTCCTCCGAGCACGATGAGCCGGTTGTCGCGTACCTGCGCAAGCAGGGTCCCGGAGTCGTCACCGCCGCGGACATCGCTCCGCCGGCCGGAGTCGAATTCCACAACCCGGATCTGCACATCGCCACGCTGAACTCGAAGGGCAAGTTCGAACTCGAACTGACCATCGAACGCGGACGCGGCTACGTTTCGGCAGCTCAGAACAAGTCCGGCGACTCCGAGATCGGCCGTATCCCGGTCGACTCGATCTACTCGCCGGTCCTGAAGGTGACTTTCCGCGTCGAAGCCACCCGTGTTGAGCAGCGCACCGACTTCGACAAGCTGATTGTCGACGTCGAGACCAAGCAGGCCATCGCCCCGCGCGATGCCGTCGCTTCCGCAGGCACCACCCTGGTGGAACTGTTCGGTCTGGCCCGCGAGCTGAACACCGCAGCTGAAGGTATTGAGATCGGCCCGTCGCCCACCGACGCAGCCCTGGCTGCCGACATGGCACTGCCGATCGAGGATCTGGACCTCACGGTCCGTTCCTACAACTGCCTCAAGCGTGAGGGCATCCACACCGTGGGTGAACTCGTTGCCCGCTCCGAGGCTGACCTGATGGACATCCGCAACTTCGGTGCCAAGTCCATCGACGAGGTCAAGGCAAAGCTGGTGGAACTGGGCCTGTCCCTGAAGGACTCGCCGCCCGGTTTCGACCTTGCAGCCCGCGCCGCAGCCATCGAAGAGGACGACGCCGCGTTCAGCGACGACGAGCTCTAACACAGATCTTGGCCATCGGGTCCCGGACGGACCAGTACGGCCTTCATTACAGGAGAAATTACTATGCCTACCCCCACTAAGGGTCCGCGCCTCGGAGGCGGTCCGGCTCACGAGCGCCTGATGCTCGCGAACCTGGCAGCATCGCTGTTCGAACACAAGCGCATCACCACCACGGTCACCAAGGCCAAGCGCCTGAAGCCGTACGCAGAGCGCCTGGTCACCTTCGCCAAGCGTGGCGACCTCGCTTCCCGCCGCCGGGTCCTCGGCCTGATCAGCAACAAGGGCGTTGTCCACGAGCTGTTCACCGACATTGCCCAGGCAGTGGAGAACCGCGATGGCGGCTACACCCGCATCACCAAGATCGGCAACCGCAAGGGCGACAACGCTCCCATGGCTGTCATCGAGCTGGTTCTCGAGCCGCTCTCCCCGAAGCAGGCTGTTGTAGCCGAAGCCACCCAGGCTGCCGAGAAGGCTGCCCCGGTTGCTGAGGAAGCTCCGGCTGAAGAGGTCGTCGAGACCGAAGAGGCTCCCGAAGCTGCTGCCGAAGAGGCTCCGGCTGCTGAGGAAGCTGCCGAAGCTCCGGCCGAAGAGGCCGCCAAGGACGAGAAGTAATTCGCTGAATTCTTCCCGATAGACTTGGGTCTATGAACGAACAGGAACCCGCTGCCCCCGTTTCCGGAGGCGGCGGGTTCTTGCGTATCCGGATGGATTTGTCGTATGACGGCGGGCCGTTCAGCGGGTGGGCAGTGCAGCCCGGACTCCGGACCGTGCAGGGCTGCCTTGAGTCTGCGCTGGAGCTGGTCATCCGCCGTCCGGTCCGGGTCACCGTGGCGGGCCGTACCGACGCCGGCGTGCACGCCCGCGGCCAAGTGGTTCATGTGGACCTCTCGCCGGAGGAGTGGTCACGCCTTTCGCGCGGTGGACTGTACGAGCCGGCCGTTGCCCTGCAGCGCAAGTTGCGCGGGGCGCTCAGCAGGGTCCTGGAGGGGCACTACGGCGCTGGTGGTATTCGCGGAGCCATTGAGATTCACGACGCCGGCCTGGCGCCGTCGGGCTTCGACGCCCGGTTTTCGGCGCTGTGGCGCCGCTACAGCTACCGGATCGCCGACGGCCCGGAACGCTGGGACCCGCTGTTGCGGGGATTGACCCTCTGGCACAAGGCCCCGCTTGACGAGGCCCTGATGAACCGCGGAGCGGCCGAACTGCTGGGCCTCCAGGACTTCCGGGCCTATTGCCGGCCCCGGGAGGGAGCGACCACCATCCGGGAACTCCAGGCCTTTGAGTTCGTGCGCGGGGAGGACGGCGTCATTGTCGCCACCGTCCAGGCTGATGCCTTCTGCCACAACATGGTCAGGTCCCTGGTGGGCGGTGCCCTTCGCGTGGGGGAGGGGCTGGAGACTCCGCAGTGGATGCACGACCGCCTGCTCGCCGGTGTCCGCGACGCGAAGTCGGTCCTGGCCGCGCCGCATCCCCTGGTCCTTGAACATGTCGCCTATCCTGCCGACGGCGAGCTGCTTGCCCGCGCTGAGCTGACCCGGGCGAAGAGGGAGTAACCGTTTCACGTCCCATGGGAAGTCCTGCCCATGGGACCGTGCACGGCATTGCAGGCCAATGCCGACGAGCAGGAGAAGGCCAGCCAGAGTGCGGGCGGCCAGGGCGGTGACCGCAGGGACTAATCGCGGGGCTCTGCCGGTTCGCGGACCGGATTTGGGGAAGAAGGAAATGATCCGGGCGGCCATACCGCGGGAGAGGACGCCTACCCTGGAGGGCTCGGTGAACCCGGTCCCCGCAGAGGACGTTCCAATCAGGTCGGCACCGACGTCGAGAACCTCGCCAGGAAAGCGCTGGAAGACGCCGCACTTCCGGTGTCACGGGGCCGGTCGCCTATCCAGTGAGCACCGATTGAAAGGGCTACTGCATCGGCAAAGATGAGCTGACTGGTTCTACGCAAAGCGGCGGTATTAGCCACAGCACCCAGGGGCCAGGTGACCGTATACCCGCCGAGCAGTCCGGGCGGCGAATGGACGTACACGTCGGAGACGAGCGTGAGCTTTTCTGACTGGTACAACTGGGACGGCGGCAAGGCCACGGACATCGGGCCGTTGAACGTCTCCGATGAACAACTGGGAAGGCTCAACAAAGTGGGAATCGCCCAAAACTACAACATGCCGACCAAGCCTGGTCGAACGGAAGCGTGAAAGCCCGGTCCCGCCGGGGACCGGGCCTTCATGCCAAGGTGCGGCGCTGGCCGAACCTGTTTTCCTCCGTGGGAGGGATTCTCCCCGATCAGCTCGTCGGAGGTCCTGCGACGCAGCCGTTGGCGATGAAGTCCTCCGCTCCGGGTCCCCAGTTCAGGCCATCGAAGTGCCCGCTCGTGTTGGGCAGCGCCCAGTCGAAGGGCGGAATGACATCTTCGAAGTCCTGGTGGTTCTGATGTCCCGCTACCACGGCGATCTCATCGGTGGTGATGACCACGAACGGGTTCTTCTCGCTGTGTGTTGCGTGGCAGTAGGTGACTTGGTGGTCCGGCGGCGGGGAAGCCATCGCCGAAGGTGCAACACCCAGCAGGACGAGTCCGGCCACAGCGCCGGCAGCCCATAGTTTCTTCATGTTCCTTGTTCCTTTGTCCAGGTTCTGAACCATGTTTCGCTATTCGCAAGCCGTGGCCGCCCGATCACGGACCGTACGGCCTGCATGTACTGGCCGGCACGTTCAGCAAAGAATCCCGTTCTTGGATACGTGGAGCAACTAGCACCCCCGCTTCACCGTCTCCACCGCCCAGCCTTTCGAGACGCGACATTCCGTGGAATGCCAGCGCGCCGCCTGCGCGCTTGCTTGAAGGGTAAGCGCGAGTTACTTCGCGGCACCCGAGTAGTCGGTACCTGTCTTTCACGGCGGAGGCGGGGCATGTGTACTCAATTGATGTTCCCTAGACCGTCGGTGCCACGTAGCATCGTGTCACCGCGAAGATTCTCCCGGTTGACGGCGCCTGTAGAGCCCATTCCTCGGAGGACCCAGGCGGACGCCCAGTCCCCTGCCATGGAGATGGGGCGGGCGATTCGTGGCTCCCACCCGTCTTAGGGTGGGGGCCACCCCTCCCGGCGTGCGCACTTACCGTCTGAGCGCCGTAGGTTGCCCGGATCTGAAGTGCAGCCAGGCGGGCAGCTCTGTGGTGAAGCCCTCGCGGACCGCCGGTGTGGTGGCTGCCGTCCAGTCGACCCTTGGAACAAACCTCGTTCTCCACCTTGTCCCATTCGAACCAGTTGATTATCTTCGGTGGGGAAGGCTTGGGCCGTGTCTGGTCCGAGGACCTGCCGCCACCATGCCTGCTGTCCCGGTGGTGTTGAACAGGGCAGTGGTCTTTGGGATCGCAACCGATTTGCCGTGGTCCTTGCCGCGGGTGGGGTAGAAGTCGGGAACGACGAGGTCGTTACCGCTGGAAGCCGGGAACTGGTACCCATCTGCGAAGCAGGGTACGACCGTCAAGGACCGTCTGCTTTGGGTGCCCTCCCTCCCTGTTGCCTCAAAGCAATACCTCCGGGAAGAGTAATACGTTGCCTCATTTGAAAACCTCCGGATGAGTGGTGTTGTTGCCTCGTTGAATCGGGCTTTCGGGATGCCTAGTTGTTCCAGGCGCGGTTGACGGGTTTGAGGGGTGCTGGTTTCTTGGCCAGGGCCAGTGTTTCCAGCTGTCCGGTCAGTGCCAGGATCTGGCGTGAGAGGGCTCCTGGCTTGATGCGTTTGAAGGCCGCGTTCATCTGGATGACCGGGCGTTTGTGCATCCGTTCATGCCGGATCGCGCGTTGGTGGGGTGTGGCTGGCGCGTCGTGTTTCTTGGTGACTTTCGCGCCGTGCCGCTGTTTGGAGAGTAGCTTCTGCTGTGGCAGGAGGTAGTTGGTGAACACGCGGTCCAGCTCCCAGATTTCGTTGAGTTTGGCCAGTTCCGCGGCGGTGTCGTAGCGCAGGTAGCCGACCAGTTCCCGGACCCTGGCCCAGTTCTTCTGCTCCACGTGGGCTCCGTCGTTCTTGTTGCCGGGCCGGGACCGGGTGAACGTGATCTGATGTGCATGGCAGTAGGCCAACAGATGCTCGTTGATGAACTCGGAACCGTTGTCCGAATCGATGCGAGCTTGTCAAGATTTTTGTGTAAGTGACCGGCCGGTGGGTCAGCCCAGGTAGGGTTCGATGCGTTCGGGGTAGGTCAGGGCGAGGATGCCGAGTGCTTCGTTCCAGCCCTGGCCTTGGGATCCTTCAATGAGCGTGTGCACGGATTTGCCTCTGTTCTCGCGAGCCTGGCCGTGGATTTTCGCGCGTTCGCTGGCGCGTTTGTCTTCGATGTTGCAGATGGCCAGCCAGAGCAGTTTGACCGCGGCAGTGTCATTCGGAAAATGGCCGCGGTTCTTGATGATTTTGCGTAGCTGGTAGTTCAGCGATTCGATGGCGTTGGTTGTGTAAATCACCCGCCGCAGTGGCGGAGGGAAGGCCAGGAAGGGGACGAACTTTTCCCAGCTGTTGCGCCAGGTGTTGATCGTGGCGCGGTACTTTTTGCCCAGCTCGGAGGAGGCGAATGCCTCCAGTTCCGTTTCCGCCGCTTCGGCCGACGATGCCGTGTAGATGGGTTTGAGGGCGGCTGCAACCCGTTTCCGATCGTTGTAGCCGATGAACCGCATCGAGGCCCGGATCAGGTGCACCACGCAGGTCTGGACCGTAGCCAGGGGCCACGTCGCGGCGATCGCTTCGGGAAAGCCCGTCAACCCGTCGCAGCAGACAATGAGCACGTCCCGGACTCCGCGGTTGGCCAGCTCCGCGCAGACCCCTGCCCAGAACTTGGCCCCCTCGGTGGCCTCGACCCAGATCCCGAGCACGTGCTTGATGCCGTCCATATCCACTCCCACGGCAATGTGCGCGGATTTGTTGCGTACCTGGGCCCCGTCGCGGATTTTCACGACGATGGCGTCCAGATACAGGATCGGGTAGATCGGATCCAGCGGGCGGCGCTGCCAGATCATCACCTCATCGAGGACATCGTCGGTAATTTTGGAAATCGTTTCGTGGGACAGTTCGGTTCCGATGGTCGATTCCAGATGGTGCTGGATGTCCCGCACGGTCATCCCGCCGGCGTAAAGGCTGACAATGATTTCATCCAAACCACCCGTGCGGCGGGAGCCTTTGGGCACCAGCCGCGGAACGAAGGATCCGTTCCGGTCCCGCGGAATGGCCAGTTCAACCTCCCCGGCCTGGCTGGCCAGGGTCTTTGGATAGAAGCCGTTGCGTGAGTTTGGCAGCGCCCGTGCCGCGGGATCGCCCTTTTCATAGCCCAGATGGCCGGAAAGCTCGGACTTGAGTCCGCGCTCAAGAACGGCCTTGATCATCTGGTTCAGGAAACCGTTCTTGCCATCGATCTGCAGCTCACCGGAATCGATCTGCGCCATCAACTCCTCAAACGCACCAGACTCCCGCAACTGCTCCATCCCGCCGGCAGCAGCCACCTTCGCCGCAAGCTCCGCGCCGAGCTCTTCACTTGAACCAGCCATGGTCACAGTTTTCTCCAAACAACAAAGGACCGGAACTCCTACACAAACCATCTGACACCCCCATCGATGCCGATGATCGGGAACGGGAACACCTCGGTGACGTGTTCGAGGGCCTCGAACACCCATTTGGCGGCCTTGTTCCGCACCGACCGGTTCACGGTCCAGCCCGTGGCGATGTCCGTCACCGTCAGGGTGCAGCAGAACTCGCCGAAGTTGTTGCCTCCCTCGTGGCCCACCAGGTCGATCTCCACAAACCCCGGGACGGCGTCATCCCACTGGGCCCAGGTGCGGACCGGGATCTGGGATTTGAGCAGCGTGCCCGGCTTGGTATGGGACCGCCCGCGCGGTAAAAGTTTTGCCCGTTCGCCGGCGAGTTTCCGGTCGATGGTCGCTGCACTCATCCGCATCAGCAGTCCGGCCTGTTCATCGGTCAGCTCAAGCTCCCGGTCCCGGCGCAGCAGCGGCACCAGGACAGGCAGCATTGGGGCAAGCAGCCTGCCGGCAGGGGCGCGCAGCACGGCCCAGCACTTGATGAGGGCAGGCAGCAAATCAGGCCCGTATACCGGGGTCCTGCCTGGCCTGGGTCTTACGATCTTCAACACCAAGGCATCGCGCAACGCCGCCCGGGCGTAGTCCCGGTGCCAACCGGTCAGCTCGACCAGTTCATTCAGGATCCGGGACTTCCCTGCACGATCAGCACCCTTATAGGCGAGGGCCTTTTTCTTCGTCACAGCTTGCCGCTGGGCCATCGTTAGCTCCATGAAAACGGGCATAGCCCCCAAACACCGCCACACTTGCCAACCACGCCGCTACGCGGAGGTTTTCAAATGAGGCAACGTATCCAGCTACGCGGAGGTTTTCTATGAGTCAACGCGCCCTCTTGCTTGCCAGACTGTGCGGGCATAACCTGAAGCAGCCTCATGGGGAGGGGGCGGCACAAGGCCTCTGCGTCACCGACAGCGCAGAGGCCTTACCGTGTTTACCGGCCGGCTGATTGGTCAGTGGCCGCGCTCCTTGCCCGGCCTGGTGTTGTTGCGAGCGAAGCGGTCGAGTTTCCGGACGTTCGGCACGGACGGACAGACCATCGATTCCTTCCGCCTCATAGTGGCCTTTGGCGCCGGCACGTCAGCGGCGAAACCGGTCCGCGCGACGACGGAGAACGTCGGGGAGCCCGTGCTGCGTCTTTCCGCGTGGAGGACCAGCCCGGGCTCCCCGGTCGCCGCAGGTGTCTGGCTGGTCCTCTCCGGGGTGGTTCTCGTCCTGGGAACCCTGCGGATCCGGGTGGCCGAATTCGCCACCTCACGAAGGAGCGCACACCGGGTCCCCGTCACCGTGGCCGGGGTCCCCGGCCGGCTGCTGGTTATCTCGATGGGCGGCGCCGCCGTCCAGGTCGAGGCCGCGCGCTCCCCGACGCCGGGGCCGTCGCCTTCGAACTGCCCGGCGCCGACCCGGTTCCCCTGAACATCGTCCGCGTCTGGAAGAGCTCCAAGACCACGTTCACCGCATCCCTGCGGGTCCGCGACTGGGACTGAACACCTATCGCAGGCTCGCCCTCTCGCTGTTCCACACCCCCCGACCGCGCCCTGCCCCGGTTCCCCCAGGCGTCCCCGCCATCGCAACCCGGGGAAAAGGCTGAGCTGTAGGCCTGCCGGCGCTCCATCGTTGGCATGTGTCCGTGTCAACGGCGTCGATTCGGGGGCTGGGCTGCTGTAGCCATCGGTCTTTTCTTCCTGATGCTGATTATCACTGGCTTCATGAGGCCGACGGGGGCGGTGCGCGCTTTTCCCGAACGTGAGAGACCCCCTTCCGGCTCTGGGTACCGGAAGGGGGTCGGGATGACCACTGCGGCTCTGGGTACCGGGTGGTCGGTATGGTGGCGCCCCCTCGCAAAGGGTGCCAAATCGGGTACCTCCCTCCGGCAGGCCCAGTAGTTGCCGGCGGTGGCGTCGAGGTACTCCAGTGCCTGCCCAGACAGGCTGGTTTTGGATGGTTGGTGGGTTAGGGGAGGCCGAGGGCGGTTTTCAATGTGGCGTTGAGGTAGTCGTAGTGCTCACTCAGCGCTAAACCGAATGCGGTGACGCCTACTATGACCAGCGTGATCATGAAGGCCATCAGGACCGAATACTCGGTGGCCATGCTCCCGCGTTCGTTGTCCCGGGGGTCAGGATCTGCGGGGACGCTGTCGTCCTGTTCCAGGCTGGACATTGTGTTCACCCCTGGAACATCTTGACGATCGACAGTACCGCCGGGCCCAGGATGATTACGAGCAAAGCCGGGAAAATGCAGGTGATCAGCGGGAAGAGGATCTTGACCGGGATCTTCATGGCATGTTCTTCGGCACGCTGCCGGCGCTTGAGCCGCATTTCACCAGCTTGCGCCTTGAGTACCTTTGCAATGGCGATGCCGTAGGCGTCAGCTTGGACGACTGCCCTGACGAAGCTACGTACGTCCCTCACGTCCACGCGGTCGGCAAGATCCAAGTATGCTTCCTTTCGGCTCCGACCAACTTGGATATCTTGAAGGGTCCGGATGAACTCGTCGGCGAGGGGTCCTTTTCCGTTTTCCGCGGCTCGTGCCATGGCGGCTTCGAAACCGAGACCGGCCTGGACCGAGATGAGCATCTGGTCCAGGGCATTGGGAAGGGCCATCTTCATCGCTTCCCGTCGCTTCTGGGCATTGGAACGGATGAGGATGTCCGGTACGAAGTAGGCTATGCCCGTTGCCGCGAAACCCAGCAGTACTTTGCCTGCAGACGGATCGCCAACGAACAGCAGAACGCCGAGGACTGCACCGCCCAAGGCGAGGAGTGGCTTGAGCATGAGCACCCGGCCGAGCGGCCAGTCTTTGGGCCGCCCGGCTCCGGCCAATTGCTTGTCAAGCCAGGCCACGTACCCGCCTGGTGCAATCTGTCGGGAAATGTCTGACAACCATTGGGCGGCATTTGCCGGCTTGACGGCGACGGCTGTTTTCTGTCCGAGGTTCCTCCGAATGTTCCGCATTGCGGCGCGGTCTCCGGTTAGAGCGAGCCACACCATCCAGGACACTGGAGCAACTATTGCCAGCATGGCGGCATACGCGTAGATCTGCATGACTGACTCCTAGTATTTCGGCTTGATGAGGCGGTTGAGCCAGAGAGAACCCAGGGTGAGCATGACTACCGTGGCGGCAATCATGACGAATCCGGCGAACGTAGACGTGAACGTCTGCGCGTACAAGGGATTCATGAAGCAGAGCACCACAAACATGACCACCGGAAGCGCGACGAGGACCAACGCCGAGACCCTTCCTTCTGCGCTGAGGGCCCTCACCTGCCTGCGGATCTGGTTCCTGTCGCGAATTGTTTCGCCCACATGGTCCAGGACTTCCGCCAGATCGCCGCCGACTTCGCGATGGATTTCGATTGCCTGTGTAATCCACGTGAAGTCCTCGTTCGAGGTCCTGGCGGCGACTTCGTTCATCGACTCGCCGAGATCCCGGCCGATCCTGGTTTCGTTCACAATCCGCGTGAGTTCCTCGGACATCGGGGATTCGCTTTCCTTGGCCGCCGCGTCGACGGCACGCAGCAAGCTGTGGCCGGCTCGCATACCACCTGTCAGCATCTGGAGAGTATCCGGGACCTGTTCATCGAATCGTGACTGGCGCCGGTACGTCAGCAGCTTCAAAGTCAGGAACAGACCCAACACCGCGACAAGGCACATCAGGATAGCGAACAGCACGCCTGCGAGGAGAAAGCCAACGACGCCGGCGAGAAGCACTGTGACGCTCGAGATCAGAATGTAGTCCGATGCCTGCTTTTTCAGGCCTGCCGCATCCAGTCGGGCTTGAGAGAGCAGTCCGCCCGATCCATTATGGATCCTCGAGTCGATGGCCCCTTTTGCATTGTCGGTGAGTACCGTCAAAGCGGATTGTCGGGCCTGGATTCCAGGCTGGCGCCGTTGGAGGTCGAGGGTCCGGCTGGGCTTGAGCACCAACAGCACCACGAGCAGCAACGCCAGGTATACGCCGACCAGCCCGGCTACCAGCATGATGGACTGGCCAGCGGCGGCGTTCATCGCCGCACTCCTGGAGCAAAGGCGCCAAACACCGCCGGTGAAACCGGAATCCCGAGCTCCGAGAAGCGGTCGGTGAACCGGGGGCGTACACCCGTGGGCATCGGCTTGCCGAGGAACCGGCCGTTGGCATCAACCCCTGCCGAGTAGTCGAAAACGAAGGCATCCTGGAGGGTCACGATATCGCCTTCCATGCCTTGGACTTCAGTCAAGTGCGTGATGCGGCGGGTGCCGTCGCGCAGTCGCGTGATGTGCACGATCAGGTTCACGGCTGAAGCGACCTGCTCCCGGATTGCACGCAGCGGTAGGTCCATGCCCGCCATCAGCACCAGGGTTTCCAGGCGCGCGATGGCGTCGCGTGGCGAGTTTGCGTGGACCGTGGAAATCGATCCGTCATGGCCGGTGTTCATGGCCTGCAGCATGTCCAGGGACTCACCGCCACGGACTTCGCCGACCACGATGCGGTCGGGACGCATGCGAAGGGAGTTCCGCACCAGGTCACGGATGGTGACTTCGCCGCGGCCCTCGATGTTGGCTGGCCTGCTTTCCAAACGCACCACATGTTCCTGCTGGAGCTGGAGTTCGACCGCGTCCTCGATGGTGACGATCCTGTCGTCCGGAGGGATGAAGGAAGAGAGAACGTTCAGCAAGGTTGTCTTGCCGGTACCGGTTCCGCCGGAAACGATGATGTTCATCCGGGCCAGGACGCAAGCCCTCAGGAGCTCGGCCATTTCCGGAGTCAGGCTACCGAACTCGATGAGCTTGTTGACAGTGAGGGCCTCGCGGCCGAACTTTCGGATGGTGAGCGATGGGCCGTTAACTGCCAGGGGTGGAATGATGGCGTTGACACGGGAACCGTCGGCAAGACGGGCATCTACCAGGGGCGACGATTCGTCGATCCGGCGACCCACCCGCGAGACAATGCGTTCGATGACTTTCCGGAGGGCTTCGTCCGAGGTGAACTTCGCTTCCGTTTTGAAAAGCCGGCCGTACCGTTCGACATAGACACTGTCGTAGCGATTGACCATCACCTCGGTGATTTCGGGATCGTCGAGGAAACGCTGGATCGGTCCGTGCCCCAGGACGTCGTCGATGATCTCGGAAGTCAGCCGATGACGCTCGGCGGCTGTGAGCGGGACCTGCTCGGCATCGACAACGAGCTTCAACTCGTCGCGGACATATTGATGCAGTTCCGCCTCATCCAGGCTGGAGTCCGTCAGCCGCGAGCCCATGCGTTCGTACAGGGCCGCAGTGGCGCGCTCCTTGAGGCTGCCAAGCGCCTCGCTGGCGAGGGCAGCAGATTGGGTTCCAACTTCACGTTGCGAAACGGCTTGAGCCGCCTCGGCCGCACGGACTTCCTGGAAACGGCTGAGAGTGGGCGACTCGGTTGACGCCGCGTAGACCCCATCCTCTGTAGTAGCGGCTCCGCCGCCGGAGGGTTCGTCACCGTGAAGGCTTTCGAGCCTGCGTGAGAGGTTCACCGGACTACCGCCCTTCTGTGGAGTTGCTTGTGGGTTCGTTCGTCCCAATTGGGCTTGAAGCGTTCAACCAGGGAACGGAGTCCCTTGGTTGCGGAATCCCGCCTGTTGTCCTGCAGCAGGGGGACGCCCTTGTTAGTGGAGAATGGCAGGGTTTTTGAACGCGGAATGGCGACATCCACCGGAACGCCGATGGTCGCCTCCACATCCGGGAGCCTCAGTCCACTCTTCGGATCGGCCATGTTCAAGACGACATGGCGGTGCTGCGGTAGCAACTGCAGTTCGTCGAGAACGCCAAGGCCGGTGCGAAGACCGCGAATACTGGGGATGTCCATGCCGCAGACCCACACTGCGTCGGTGGCCTGTTCCAGGGCCGCCAAGACATGTTCGCCGAGTCCGGGGGCCGTGTCGATCACGATGTACTGGAATTCGTGCCGTAGCTGTTCCAGGAGGTTTGTGACGTGCTCGGCCTTTATACGATCCATCTCCACCGGGTTGCGGGGGGCGCAGAGGGCGTAGATGCTTGCTGGGTGGACGCTCAAGTAGGTCTTGAGCACCATCGAGTCCTGGCTCGCCGGCCCGAGAACGGCATCAGTGATTGTATGGTCCGGCTCCAGGAGCAGGCCGCTTGCGACGTCCCCGAACTGCAGGTCCAGGTCGACGATGACGACGCCCATGGGGGCAAGGCTGCCCAGACCCACGGCGAGGTTCGTGGCCACGGTGGTCTTGCCGACCCCACCCTTGGGCGACATCACGGCGATGATCCGCCCGCCGGAGGCCTGATCCGGAGACTCGGCCGCGCTCGGCGCAAGCCCGCGACGGCGGCCGGCCGCCGCAAGGCTGGCACGTTCGACCATGACGCGGATACCGTCAGCTTCAGCCGCCGGGGACAGGATGTCCCTGACACCGGCCCGCATGGCTGCGAGCACCAGTTCCGGGGTCTGCTCGGCCGCGAGGACCACGCTGATCTCAGGAAATTGCAGGTCGAGCAACGACGCGTGCTTGAGGGAGTCGGTGACGTCCAGGCCGGGGCCCAGGATGAGGACCTCCGGGGCTTCCCCAAGGAGCTGGTTGAGGATGTCCTGGGGACCTTCCGGGAGGTAGTCCGCCTGGAACCATTGCAGGCTGCCGCTCATACCGGCTGTAGCGGAGCGAACCCTGCGTTCGAAGTCAGTGTCTGGGGTGATCAGAATGAAGCGGCTCATCGTATTACCTTGCCGAGGGTCATCACACCGGAGTTGCCTTGAGTGGCATCTACCGGTTCCTTGCTCAGGTAGACGGAGCCGAACTCGACCGCGAAGACGATCTTTTCGACATCGGTTGCCGGGCGGGCAAGGGTCACCAAATACGTACCCCGCGCAGAAGACTTCTTGTTGGCGTTGAGCGAGCTGCTGTTGTCGGACTGGGACGTTTCGGTGGCGGTTTCCGAGATAGTCCCGGTGCCGTCCTGGACGGCGGTGACAAGGACCTTGTGGAGTGCCAGTTGCGTCATGTCCGGGGCTTTCGCGGAGTCTTCCGGCTTGAAAGACATGAGCACTCCCACCGTGTCGCCGGCCTGAAGATTGCCGCCGACAACCCGCTCGATGTCGAGCTTGACGGTCACTTCCTGGAGCCCGGTCGGTACTTCCACGCGGCCGCGGCCAAGGAGCGATCCCGGGTCCACCATGCGGGAAGTGAGTACTTGTTCACCGGGCAGGAATTCGATGGATGACACCTTGTTTCCCAAATCGTCGAGGCTCTTGACGCTGTCCGCCACGACGGCGGACCGCGGGACGGCTTTCTTGGCCACGCTGTCGCCGAACTTGGCGACGGCCGTTCCGGCCGGGATTTCCTTTTGCACGACATAGACCTCTTCGGTCTCGGTGTTGGCCAAGGCGCGCCTGTCAGCGCCCTGGACGTAGATGAGGAGCATCACGGTCCCGATAACGGCTACGACAAGCGCAGCGATGCCTCCCAGTAGGCGTGTTTTCACTTTTCCTTCTCCTTGTCACTGCGCGAATCGGGCGGTGCCGGCCCGCTATTTGATGAGTTTGACGACGACAGTGCCGAGATTTTCACCAGACCCGGCCCCACCGCCTTCGGCGTCTTCGAGGGTTACGTACTTGACGAATTGGCCGATGATGCAGCGGGCGTTGCCCGCTGAGCACGCAAGGTTGGAGTTGCCCAGAGCTGCAGTGGTGTTGTGGTACTCGTAGACGCTGCCGTTGCCGAACTTCCAACCGACGATGCTGAAGGTCGCATAGCCGATGATGTGGAAGATGGCCCCACTGCCCGTTCCAGACTTGGAATCGAAGACCGGGAAGGTCACCTCAACCGTTTCCCCGGAATCGAGGGCCGTGATCCAGCCCTGCAGGATCGTGGCACATTGGGCGGGTTTATCGCTGCCCGGATCGGACCCGACCACATTGCCAGTTGTGGTTACGGCGTAGCAGTCGTTGTCCGGGTCTTCCAGCCAGCCCCAACCTCCCGGTACGGTATGGCCCGAGGGATTGGTGCAGGTAGTACCTGGCTTCCAGGAGATCTTCTGGAGTTCGCCGGTGTCCACGGCCTCGCTAAGGTCCCAACACTCGTCCGAGAAGGCGAGTGGAAACGCCCCACCCCCTCCCGGGAACGTCAGGCCCGCCGTCGCCTGTGCGCCGACGGTCACCGGAGGCGCATTCAGTGCGCTGGCGAACATCTTGCTGAGGAAGCCGGCGTTGGTAGTGCCACTCAGGGTCGAGGTAACGACCGTTACTTGATTGGCGACGCTGAGGTCCACCGATTGAACGGTTGAGGCGTTGTCCCTGGCGTTTCCGTTAGCTAAGTTGGCTGCGGCCGCTTCGGCTTCGAGCTGGGTGCAGCCATCGGCTTCGGCACAGAGCTGCGCAGCCGCCATTGCTCCTGCGTCAGCCCCGTTCTGCAATTCGCCCCGTTCGACGTAGATCTGGCCTACGTCGACTGCCATGGCCCCGGCACCAACAAGTACCATTAGCAACAGTGCCACCGTTACGCCTGCGGCGCCGCGTTCCCTATTTACTGCGTTGCTTTTCTCCGCCCGGTGGCGTGGTTTTGAATTCCTGACTAGCCGCCGCATCGCATTGCTCCCACTCCGCTACTTGTGAATGATCCCGCAAAGGAAACAAGGTTTCCGGATACGTTTAGAGCGAATCCAGTGAGCGAATTCGCCGTATATTCCGCGGTTACGTTGACGGTGTTTCCGGGCTCGCAATCAACGTCATGACTGAAGGAAATTGGGCCGCTGAGGCTTGGTGCGCCCGCCGTGCCGGCTGCAGTTGCCTTGCCCCAGTCGTTCGTGATCGCGTAAGTCCGGGCCGCTTCCCTCGCGGCCTGGGTGACCGAGATCTGCACGCCCAGAGCGTGAGAGAACTCGATGATCCCGGCCACCAGGAGGAGCAGGAAGGGAACAACAAGGGCGAATTCAACGGCGACAGCGCCCCGGGATTCTTCCCTGGCGCGGTCCTTTTGGTGTTTCATGTGACCCCCAGATGGCCGTTTTTGTGTGGTACTACCCAGAAATGGACCCAGAAAATGGCGGTGCCGCGCCCGCGTTGCGCGGACG
The DNA here is from genome assembly GCF_003614925.1 of Arthrobacter celericrescens. GTDB lineage: Bacteria > Actinomycetota > Actinomycetes > Actinomycetales > Micrococcaceae > Arthrobacter > Arthrobacter celericrescens. Next base: position 12,635 of record NZ_QYLP01000101.1, on the reverse strand, counting down.
CGGCACCATGGATTGAGCCGAGGTGGCCTGCTAGTTGGCCCAGTTGCTCACTGTCGTGCCGAGGTCGTTGAACCAGAGGCTCAGCTGCTGGCCGAAGAAGGTGACGCCGATGATGATGGCGAAGGCGATGAATGCGACGAGCAGCGAGTATTCAGTCGCCGTCGCGCCCTTTTCGGAGGTGAGTCGGTCCTTGAGGCCGGCGATGTAAGAGACAACGGAGAGCATGAGAGATGACATTGGAAAATCCTTCCCAGATAAGGTGAATTTGGTTTGGACGAATTCCGGGCCGCCCCCATATCCAGCGGTTCGGATTTCGATAGCAAAAGAATTCACCCGGGGGTGGGAAGGTGGCAAGAGATGGCTGTACTCGACTTTTTCCGGGTCATCTTGACGGTTTTTGTGTGAGTACTCAGTTTCTATTCCGAGTACTACTTGGAAGCGGGCATGGCCCGTTCGTCAAGTACGCAGGCCTCTTGACCAGGAGCTACGGCAGGAGCAGTAGTACGCTGATGGCCGCAGCGAACATCGGAGGGCCGTGCGGCGTCTCTTTCGGCGTATTTCCGCGGCCCAGACGCACCATCAGCACCGTTAGCAAGCCGCCCATCACAAAGCCCAGCAGCCCCCCATAGAACACCTGTTTCCAACCTAAGTAGCCCAAGTACATGCCGAGGGGTGCGGCGAGCTTCACATCGCCCATTCCGAGGCTCCGCGGGGAAATTAATCCGAGAATCAGGTACCCGGCGAACAGCACGGCACCCCCGGCAGCTGCCCGGAGCAGTCCACCCCACTCAGATCCGAGTGCCGCGGAGGCCGCGAAGAGGGCCAAACCAGCCCCGAGGAGTCCAAGAACCAAGGGGTTTGGAAGCAAATGCAGGGCGATATCAATGCGCGAAAGTTGGACGGCCAGCACCGCCAGGGCAAGAAAAGCCGGCAATTCGGGAGAAATTCCGAAACGCCATGCAAAGAGGACGAACAAAAGTCCGGTGACGGCCGCCGTCGTAAGCCTCGTCCAAAGGGGTGGCATGCCGCCGAGCCGCGGCAGCCAGAGCTTGATCGCGAGATCCGCCAGCAGGCTCAAACCGGCGCCGGCGATCCCGGCAAGGACAAGCAGTTCAGGCGCGACGGTCACCGGCACCTCCTCGGACGGCAGCTGGGCAGTTCCCCTCATTCTGACGCCGCGCGTCCCTCAGATCCGTCATTTTGACCCTGCAAGTCTCTTGGCGCTATTGTTGATAGTCGTTGTGCGTGTCCTTTCTCGATGACACATGCCCGCTTGGGGATCCAGTTGCAGGATCACACACCCGGGAGGCATTTCGAGGCCTTGGGATGACTGGTTACATAGAGCCCTCACCTCTGTTCCGGTAGCGCATACCTAGTAGGTCCACGCTTGCGCGTGTGGCCTAAAACATGAACGCCAGAACAAGAACGAGGCAAAACCGTGCGTACGTACACCCCGAAGCCCGGCGATATCAACCGCCAGTGGCACGTCATTGACGCCACCGATGTTGTCCTTGGTCGTCTTGCCAGCCAGACCGCAACACTGCTGCGCGGAAAGCACAAGCCGACCTATGCGTCCCACATGGACATGGGCGACTTCGTCATCATCATCAACGCCGAGAAGGTCGCACTGACCGGCGCCAAGCTGGAGCAGAAGCGCGCTTACCGCCACTCCGGTTACCCGGGCGGCCTGACCTCCGTCAACTACGCGGAACTGCTTGAGTCCAACCCGGTTCGCGCCGTGGAAAAGGCCGTCAAGGGCATGCTCCCCAAGAACTCCCTCGCCGCTCAGCAGCTGAGCAAGCTCAAGGTCTACCGTGGCGCTGAGCACCCGCACGCTGCCCAGCAGCCGAAGACTTTCGAAATCACCCAGGTCGCCCAGTAGTCCTGGCCACCAAACAACTTTTTATACAAGGAGAATCGTGGCTCAGAACGAAGAACTGACCAACGAAGCCGTTGAGGCTGAGGAACTGACCAGCTACACCTCTGAAAGCGCACCGGCTGACGCTGCGCCGAAGAAGGAGCGCCCCGCGCTGACCGTTTCCGGTGCAGCTGTTGGCCGCCGCAAGGAAGCCGTTGCACGCGTTCGCGTTGTGCCGGGCTCCGGCAAGTGGACCATCAACGGCCGCGAGCTGGCCAACTACTTCCCGAACAAGCTGCACCAGCAGGAAGTCAACGAACCCTTCAAGATCCTCGAACTTGAAGGCGCCTACGACGTCATCGCCCGCATCCACGGTGGTGGCCCCTCCGGCCAGGCTGGTGCCCTGCGCCTCGGTGTTGCCCGTTCGCTGAACGAGATCGACGTAGAGAATAACCGCCCGACCCTCAAGAAGGCCGGCTTCCTGACTCGTGACGCCCGCGTCATCGAGCGTAAGAAGGCCGGTCTCAAGAAGGCACGTCGCGCCCCGCAGTACTCCAAGCGCTAAATTTGCGCCTACCCAAAGGCCCGGTCGCTTGGCGACCGGGCCTTTGGGCTCCCTCGGCGCAATTTACCGCTTGGCTCCACAAGCGTTAATTCGCTTGTCCGGCCTTGGCCGGAGCCTGGAAGCCCGTTCCGCCTTTTCGGCGGGGCGGGCTTCCGTCGTTAACGCCTATGACGGCCCCAGGGACCCCTGAGCGGGTCGGGTCCGGTGGAGGCCTGCCCTTCCACTAGACTGGGCAGCGATGTCTAGATTATTTGGAACAGACGGCGTGCGCGGTCTCGCGAACGGAACCCTCACCGCCGAGCTGGCTCTGCAGCTCGCCCAGGCCGCCGCCGTCGTACTTGGCCATGACCGCACCCCCGACGGAAAGCGGCCGCGCGCCGTCGTCGCCCGTGACCCGCGGGCGAGCGGCGAGTTCATCGCAGCGTCCGTCGAAGCTGGCCTCGCCAGCTCCGGAATCGACGTGTTCGACGCCGGCGTGCTGCCCACCCCGGCGGCCGCCTACCTGGTGGCGGACCTCGACGCCGATTTCGGCGTCATGATCTCCGCTTCCCACAACCCCGCTCCGGACAACGGGATCAAGTTCTTCGCCCGCGGCGGGCAGAAGCTGCCCGACGACGTCGAGAACGCCATCGAGGCACAGCTCGGCAAGGAGCCCTCCCGCCCGCTGGGCGGCGACGTCGGACGCATCCAGCGCTTCTCCGACGCCGAGGACCGTTACATCGTCCACCTGCTCACCACCCTGCCGCACCGCCTCGACGGCCTCCGCGTGGTCCTCGACTGCGCCCACGGCGCCGCGAGCGGCTGCTCCCCGCAGGTCTTCAAGGACGCAGGCGCCGACGTCATTGTCATCGGCGCCGAGCCGGACGGCCTGAACATCAATGACGGCGTCGGCTCCACGCACCTGGGCCCGCTGAAGGAAGCCGTGCTGAAGTACGGTGCCGACCTCGGCGTTGCCCACGACGGCGACGCCGACCGCTGCCTGGCCGTGGACCACGAAGGCACCGAGGTGGACGGCGACCAGATCATGGCCATCCTCGCCCTGGCCCTCAAGGAATCCGGGAAGCTCAAGGACGACGTCCTCGTGGCAACCGTGATGAGCAACCTCGGCCTCAAGATCGCCCTCCGCAAGGCCGGAATCTCGATCCGCGAAACCGCCGTCGGCGACCGCTACGTGCTCGAGGAAATGCGCGCGGGCAGCTACAGCTTGGGCGGCGAGCAGTCCGGCCACGTGATCTTCTCGGACTACGCCACTACCGGCGACGGCGTGCTCACCGGGCTCCAGCTGGCAGCCCAGGTGGCGCGCACGGGGCGGTCCCTGAAGGACCTGGCCACGAGCATGACCAAGCTCCCGCAGCTGATGATCAACGTGAAGGGCGTGGACAAGACCCGCGCCGCTACGGATGAGGGAGTGGCTGCTGCCGTCGCCGCGGCGGAACTGGAACTCGGCGAAACGGGCCGCGTCCTGCTGCGCCCCTCCGGAACGGAAGCGCTGGTCCGCGTCATGGTGGAAGCCGCCGACATGGAAACGGCCAAACGGATCTGCACCGAACTCGCCGGCGTCGTGGAAGACCGCCTCGGAATTCCGCGCGAACTACCGGTCTGAGCTTAAGGCAATTACGGCTGTGGCCCGACTCCCAAGGAGGCGGGCCACAGCCGTTTCTTGTTGCTTTCCGGAGTCGGAGTGGCTAGTTGCGGGCAGCCAGGCTGTCCCGGATTTCGGTGAGCAGTGCGATCTGCGGATCGACTTCCGCTTCCGGTTCCTTGATGCCGAGTTTTGCGTTGCGGCGCTCGATCAGGTGGTTCATGGGTACGACCACCACGAAGTAGATTGCGCCCGCAACGAGCACGAAATTGATGATGGCTGCAAGGACACTGCCGTAGGCAAAGCCTTCCCAGGTCATGCCGGCAAGGTCCTTGGCGTTGAAAATACGGGCAATCAGTGGGGTCAGGAGACCCTTGACGATCGAATCGACCACCGCGTTGAAGGCGGTACCGATGACGACAGCCACGGCAAGGTCAATGACGTTGCCCTGCATGAGAAACTTCTTGAATCCGCTCAACATGGCTCCAAAATAGCGCAGGAGCCGCGAAGGATCCGGGAACTCAGCGGTACCCGGGCGCCGCTTCCAGCCCGAAGTACTCCTCAACGGTGGTGATGCCGCGCTTGGCCATGTCCCCGGCCGCCTCGGGCCCGAGGTACCGCAGGTGCCAGGGTTCGTAGTAGTAGCCGGTGGTCCCGTGGAGCATCCACGGGTAGCGGACCACGAAGCCGTATTTGTGCGCGTTGGCCTTCACCCAGACGGCTGCCGGCTGCTCGGCGAAACAGGGCTGGAAGCTGCAGGCCCCGCCGCCGTCGCCGATGTCGAAGGCCCACCCCGTCTGGTGTTCCGAGAACCCCGGGCGCGCCGAGGCTGTGTCCGCCGATGCCCGCCCGCGGGTGTTGACGTAGCCGTTGTACGTGGCCGTCTGGGTCTGGAAGGAACGGTAGCCGGACGCCAGCGTCAGGGTGACGCCTTCCGCTGCGGCCGCCGCGAAGAGCTTCCCGGCCGCGGCCGCCGTCGTGCTGTTGAGCAGTGCCGATTCGCCGCTGGTGGCGAGCTGAACGGCAGGCTGCACCAGATCCGGCGGCGCGAACTGCAGCGGCGTGAGCGGGCGGTGCTTGTTGACCACCACCCAGGGGCTGCGCGGATCAGTGAGCGAATGCTGTTTCGCGAGGGACGCCGACGGCGGCAGCGCGCCTTTGGCAGGTGAAGGAGCCGGCTGCCTGGCCGCGGCGGTCGGGCTGCTTGATACGGTCGGGCTGCTTGATACAGTCGGGCTGCCCGTCATGGAAGCGCTGCCCGTTGCGGCACCGGTCACCTTGGGATCGTCCGGGGTGCAGGCGGTGAGCGCCGCCAACCCCAAACCCGCGGCGAGCAGCGCCGTGACCGTCCTGCGGTCCGGCCCGCTGTTGTGGCACATGCGTGCTAGACCTTTCGCAGGAGCATCCTGCGGATGGTGTGGTCGGCCTCCTTGGTGAGCACCAGTTGGGCGCGGCCGCGGGTGGGCAGGACGTTCTCTTCGAGGTTCGGTTCGTTGATGCGCTTCCAGATGCCGCGGGCTGTCGCTTCGGCCTCGGCATCGGACAGCGTGGCGTAGCGGTGGAAGTACGATTCCGGCTGCGCGAAGGCCGTGCCGCGGAGCTTCCTGAACCGGTCCACGTACCATTCCTCGATGTAAGAGGTCTTGGCATCCACGTAGATGGAGAAGTCGAAGAAGTCGCTCAGGGCAAGGCCTTGGCGCCCGTCGTGGCGGGGACGGGCCGGGGCCAGGACGTTCAGGCCTTCGACGATGAGGACGTCCGGGCGGCGGACCACCACTTCCTTGTCCGGCACGATGTCGTAGGTGACGTGCGAGTACCAGGGAGCGCGGACTTCCTCGGCGCCGCCCTTGATCTCGCTGACGAAACGCAGGAGCGCGCGGCGGTCGTAGGATTCCGGGAAGCCCTTGCGTTCGAGCAGGTGCCTGCGCTTCAGTTCCGCGAGGGGATAGAGGAAGCCGTCGGTGGTGATGAGCTCGACGTTCGGGGTGCCCGGCCAGCGGCGCAGCATCTCGCGCAGCACGCGGGCGATGGTGGACTTCCCGACGGCGACCGAACCCGCCACGCCGATCACGAAGGGCGTGCGCTGGGTCTGTTCGCCCAGGAAGGTGGTGGTGGCTGCGTGCAGCTGGTGGGACGCCTCCACATAGAGGTGCAGGAGCCGCGACAAGGGCAGGTAGACCTCGCGCACTTCGTTCATGTCGAGGGGGTCGCCAAGGCCCCGCAGCCGGATGATGTCCTCTTCGTTGAGAGGCTGCTCCATCTGCGCGGCCAGTCGGGACCAGGTCTGCCTGTCCAGCTCCACGAACGGCGATGAGGTGTCGCCGTTCGCCTCGTTGCGTTGCAATGTCACCTAAGTGATTCTGCCCTTCCCTGACCCCAACGCGAAATGCGGCTAGCGCGAGGCCGGTCAGGAACGGGGGATTGAACAGCGGATGAACGGGTAGCCCGCAAGCAGCACGGAGCGGGCTACCCGGCCGTGTTTGGCTACCCGGCGTCGTGGTCGGTTTCGAGGACCTGGACGAGGTAATCGAGGGCCTGGTCCGCGCCCTCGCCTTCGGCCCGGAGCACCACCACATCGCCCTGGGCGGCACCGAGTGTCATGAGCGACAGGATGCTGGCGGCGTCGAGGGCGTCATCGGCGGGATCGCCCTGCATGGCGATGGTGACGTCCACGGGCTGCTCGCCCGCGGCCTCGGCGAACAATGCGGCGGGGCGGGCGTGCAGGCCGGAGCGGCTGGCGATGGTGGCTGTGCGTTCGGGCATGGGTATCTCCTTGGGGTAGCTGGTCGAAAGGATCTAGAGGCCGAGCTCTTCGAGCACGGGAAGCTTGGCGCGGACCCACTCGCGGGCCTCGGTGGCGCCGGGCGCCGAGAGGGCCAGCCGGGCCAGTTCCTGTGCCTGCTCCAGGGTGACCGTCTTCAGGACGGTCCCGACGGCGGCGAGCGAGCGGGCGGTCATGGACAGCGTGGAGACGCCAAGGCCGGCGAGGACGACGGCGAGGGCCGGGTCCGCGGCCGCCTCGCCGCAGACGCCGATCGGCTTGTTGTTGCCCTCCAGGGCGGAGCCTTCCACGGTGAGCTGGACCAGCCGGAGCACGGCGGGCTGCCAGGGCGTGTTGAGTTCGGCGAGGGGGCCGAGCTGGCGGTCCGCGGCCATGGCGTACTGGGTGAGGTCGTTGGTGCCGAGCGAGGCGAAGCCGACTTCGCGCAGCACCGAGGCTGCGGTCAGCGCCGCGGAGGGGACCTCCACCATGACGCCGGGGGTCTTCAGTCCCGCTGCCGCGCACAGGGAAGCGAAACGTGCGGCTTCGGCGGCCGTGGAAATCATGGGCGCCATGACCCATACGTCGGCCTCGGATTCGGATGCGGCCCGGGCAATCGCAGAGAGCTGGCGTTCCAGGACTCCCGGAGTGGTGAAGTCAGTGCGGTAGCCGCGGACGCCGAGGGCCGGGTTGGGTTCGGTAGCGTCCGTGAGGAACGGCAGGGGCTTGTCCGCGCCTGCGTCGAGGGTGCGCAGGACCACCTTCTTGCCGGGGAAGGCGTCGAACACGGCCTTGTACGCGGCGGCCTGCTCGTCCACGGACGGCTCGGTGTCGCGTTCCAGGAAGCAGAATTCGGTGCGGAACAGGCCGACGCCCTGGGCGCCGAGCCCGGCGGCGGCCACGGCGTCCTTGGCTCCGCCCACGTTGGCGAGGAGCGGCACCAGGTGGCCGTCCGCCGTCGTGCCGTTTCCATCGAAGCCGGCCAGCGTTGCCGAAGTTTCAGCCCATGCGGCGGCTGCCGCGCGCTGTTCCTCGGAGGGGGCGACCGCAACGAAGCCGGCCGCGCCGTCCACGTACACTTCGGAGCCGTCCGCCACTTCGTCCACACCGTGGGCGGCAACCACGGCGGGCAGCCCGAGGGAGCGGGCGATGATGGCGGTGTGCGACTGCGGCCCGCCACCGGAGGTCACCAGCGCCAGGACCTTGGCTGGGTCCAACGTGGCGGTGTCGGCCGGGGCGAGGTCCTCGGCCACCAGGATGAAAGGCGTCTCCGATGAGGGGATGCCGGGCGCGGGGACGCCGCGGAGTTCGGCGACGATGCGCGAGCGGACATCCAGGACGTCGGTGGCGCGTTCGGCCATGTACCCGCCGAGGTTGTGCAGCATCTCGGCCACGGACGCCGCGGCTTCCCAGATGGCGCGTTCCGCCGAAGTGCCAGCGTTGATGAGCTTGGCGGCCTGCTTCAGCAGCATCGTGTCCTTGGCCATGAGCGCGGTGGCTTCCAGCACGGCTTTTCCGTCGCCGGTGGCGATGTCCGCGCGGGCCTTGAGGCCGTCATGCACGGACTGCGCCGCGGTCTTCAGGCCCGCGACGGCGGCCTCCGCGGTGATGGCCGCGTCCAGGCGCTCGCCCGACGGCGGTTCGGTCACCGCCTTCGGCATCCGGCGGACGGGGCCGACGATGCGGCCCGGGCTGACTCCTACCCCTTGGAAATTCTGCACTGAATCCTCTGCTTCTCTTCGTTACACGGGATCCGGCGGCGACGGCACCGCGGATCTGCGAAAAATTGCTTGTGAGCCACTTCATATAGCAGCGCTATAGATGCTAGGGTAGCGGCTATGAGTTTCGATGACCAGCTTCCGCCCAAAGTCCGGCTGCTCCGCGCGGCTGCCGAATTGCTGGCGAATTCAGAAGGGTCAGCGATCTCTACCCGCCAGATCACCAAGCTGGCGGGGGTCACGGCACCCACGCTCTACCACCACTTCGGTGACAAGGAAGGCCTGTTCGACGCCGTCGTTTCGGCCGGCTTTGAGGAGTACGTGGCGGGTGAGCGTGACTTCGCACCATCAGGGGAACCCCTGGAGGACATCCGGCGCATGTGGGACAACCACGTGGCGTTCGGACTAGCCCAGCCCCACCTGTACCTGGTGATGTTCGGCAACATCAGGCCGGAAAGCCGCCCGGCGGTCGTCGCAGACGCCGAGGCGCTCCTGGAGGAAATGCTGAACAAGGCCGCGATCGCCGGCCAGCTCAACGTGCCGCCCCGCGAAGCGGCACGAAGCATTCTCGCGGCCAACGTGGGTGTCACGCTCATGCTCATCTCCGAACCGGTGGAAGACCGGAACCTCGAGCTCTCAACGATGACCCGGGATTCCATGATCTTCGCCGTCTCCACGGAAACCGCCCGTGGCGCCGCAGCGGAGGACTCCGGTAAGTCCTCCGTGGTTGTTGCGGCAATCGCCCTGAATGCGGCACTGCAGGCCTCGCATTCGGATCAACTGTCCAGCTCTGAACTGAAGCTCTTCCTTGAGTGGCTTCACCGTATTTCCAGCAGCTCCTGAAGCTGCCCTCGATCTAACAATCGACTAGCCCGCGCCGTAGCGGGATACCGTTAGGAATTCACATGGCAACAGAGACCGTTGCAAAGCCCCGGACCAGCCTGCGCGTTCGCGTCCAAAAATTCGGAACATTCCTGTCCGGCATGATCATGCCCAACATCGGGGCGTTTATTGCCTGGGGCATCATCACCGCCCTGTTCATCGAAAAGGGCTGGATCCCCGTGCCCGCGCTCGGTGGCTTCGGCACCAACGCCGAAGGAGTTCCCAACGTGGGCCTGGTTGGCCCGATGATCACGTACCTCCTCCCGCTGCTCATCGGGTACACGGGCGGCAAGATCGTCTATGACGTCCGCGGCGGCGTCGTGGGCGCCATCGCCACCATGGGCGTCATCGTCGGCGCCGGCATCCCGATGTTCATCGGCGCCATGATCATGGGCCCGCTGGGTGGCTGGACCATCAAGAAACTCGACTCCCTGTGGGAGGGCAAGATCCGCCCCGGCTTCGAGATGTTGGTGAACAACTTCTCCGCCGGCATCTGGGGCGCATTGCTGGCCCTGCTCGGCTTCTATGGCATCTCGCCGGCAGTCGCCTGGTTCAGCCAGAGTGCCGGAAACGTGGTCCAGTTCCTGGTCAGCAACAACGTGCTGCCGCTGACCAGCATCTTCATCGAACCGGCCAAGGTCCTCTTCCTGAACAACGCCATCAACCACGGCGTGCTCACCCCGCTGGGCATCCAGCAGTCCCTGGAGCAGGGAAAGTCCATCCTGTTCCTGCTTGAGGCAAACCCCGGCCCGGGCCTGGGCCTCCTGCTGGCCTACATGTTCTTCGGGCGCGGCGCAGCCAAAGCGTCGGCTCCGGGCGCCGCGATCATCCACTTCCTCGGCGGTATCCACGAGATCTACTTCCCTTACGTGCTGATGAAGCCCATCCTGATCCTCGCCACTATCGGCGGCGGCATGACCGGCATCGCCACCCTGGCCATCACCAACTCCGGCCTGGTGGCACCGTCCGCCCCGGGATCGATCTTCGCGGTCCTTTTCCAGACCTCCCGTGACAGCTACGTCGGCGTGATCCTCGCCGTGGTGCTCGCCGCCACGGTTTCCTTCCTGATCGCCTCCCTGATCCTCCGCACCTCGAAGGACAAGGGCGAAGACGACCTGGCCGCGGCCACGTCCCGCATGGAAGCGATGAAGGGCAAGAAGAGCTCCGTGTCCTCGGCACTGGTTGGCGGCCGAAGCGACGTCGCCGTCCTGACCCGCCCGGTCCAGAACATCGTGTTCGCCTGCGACGCCGGCATGGGCTCCAGCGCCATGGGAGCCACGGTCCTGCGCAACAAGATCAAGGCGGCAGGCTTCCCCGACGTCAAGGTCACCAACTCGGCAATCGCCAACCTGACTGACACCTACGATGTGGTGGTCACGCACCAGGACCTCACGGAGCGTGCCCAGCCGAAGACCTCCAGCGCCGTGCACTATTCCGTGGACAACTTCATGGGCAGCCCCAAGTACGACGAAATCGTGGAGCTCGTGAAGACCAGCAACACCGAAGGTCCTGCTGCTGCCCACCCGGACAGTGCGGTCGAAGCAGAAGCAGCCCCGGCACAGGGCGCGCATGTCGCGGAGCCGGGTGCCGCCGTCGGGACCAAGGGCGTGCTGCTTCCCGAAAGCGTGGTCCTGGACGGCACCGCCCGGGACCGCGACGCCGCGATCGACGAGGCCGGCAAGCTGCTGCTGGACCGCGGCGCCGTGGACACCACATATGTCCAGGCGATGCACGAACGCGAGGAATCCGTGTCCACCTACATGGGCAGCTTCCTGGCGATCCCGCACGGAACCAACGACGCCAAGGAGCACATCAAGCACTCGGCGGTGTCAATCGTCCGCTACCCCGAGGGCATCGACTGGGGCGGCAAGCAAGTGAAGTTCGTGGTCGGCGTGGCCGGCCTCAACAATGAACACCTCCACATCCTCGCCTCCATCGCCAAGATCTTCACCAACAAGGCACAGGTGGCCCAGTTGGAGGAAGCCAGCACGGTTGAGGAAATCCTGGAGCTGTTCGGAAAGGTCAACGCATAGTGAAGGCAGTCCATTTCGGGGCAGGCAACATCGGGCGCGGATTCGTGGGGCTGCTGCTGCACGAGGCCGGTTATGAGGTGGTGTTCGCGGATGTTGCGGACGCGCTGATCAGCCAGCTGGCATCCGCGGACAGCTACGAGGTGCACGAGGTCGGGGAGAACCCGGCGGCGAAGACCGTCGACGGGTTCCGGGCACTGAACTCGGGCACCCAGGAAGCCGCCGTCGTCGAGGAAATCTCGACGGCGGACGTGGTCACCACGGCGGTCGGCCCGCACATCCTGAAGTTTGTGGCACCGGTGATCGCACGGGGGCTTGCCGCCCGGAACGCCTCGCTGCCGGCGTTGCAGGTGATGGCGTGCGAGAACGCCATCAACGCCACGGACCTCCTCCGCGAGGAGGTCCGTGCGGCCTGGGACGACTCCGCGGGCGGGCTGGACGCCGTCGCGGTTTTCGCGAACACGGCGGTAGACCGCATCGTCCCCAACCAGGCGCCGGGCCAGGGCCTGGACGTCACGGTGGAGACCTTCCACGAGTGGGTCATCGACCGCACGCCGTTTGGCGCAAACGCCCCGGTGATCCCGGGGGCGACATTCGTGGACGAGCTGGGACCGTACATCGAGCGCAAGCTGTTCACGGTGAACACCGGACACGCCTCGGCGGCCTACTTCGGTTACCAGGCAGGGCTGGAGAAGATCTCGGACGCCATGGCCGATCCGGCCGTGGCGGCGAAGGTCCGCGCCGTGCTCGACGAAACCAAGGAACTGCTGGTCGCCAAGCACGGTTTCGCCGAGGCCGAGCAGGAAGCATACGTACAGAAGATCCTGTCCCGCTTCACCAACCCGCACTTGCCGGACACGGTGGTGCGTGTAGGCCGTGCACCCATGCGGAAGCTCAGCCGGCACGAGCGATTCGTCGGACCCGCCGCGGAGCTCGCCGAGCGCGGGACGACGCCGGTGGCCCTGCTGGACGCCATGTCCGCCGCCCTTCGTTTCGACGACGGCTCGGACGACGAAGCAAGGGAACTGGCTGAGACCTTGGCCACGCTGGACGCCGCCGAAGCCACCCGGAAGATCACCGGCATCGGCACCGAACACCCGCTGTTCGGCGAGCTGCTTCGCCTTGTCAGCGAACGCAAGGCAGAGCTCTAGGTGTACTCGGCCATGACGTTGGTGACAGAAGTCTTGAAGTGAGGAGGACCTCCGGGGCTTAGTGGAGGTATCTGACATCTTCACGGCC
>NZ_QYLP01000100.1 GCF_003614925.1 Arthrobacter celericrescens | reverse complement strand
ACCGGCGAACTCTACAAGGATCCCGGAGCCGACTACTTCACCAACCGCACCCCGGCCAGAGCCAAGGCCCGAGCACTCGGACAGCTCCAATCACTCGGCTACCATGTCACCCTCGAACCCCTGCACCAGACTGGATAGTGCAGCCCGCCTCACCGAATTTTCATGTCAAAACGACGTTAAATGCGAGCTAGTTGGGCCGGATCTCCAGTTGACGGCTTGGGTCAGCCTGTTAGGAGGAGTGCGGCATCTGCGGACGGCTGGTGCGGTGCACCGCCGTCACGGCAGCGCCCTGGCCCGAACGGCCGTGGCTGGTGCCGCGTTCCTTGGGGTGCCGGCGTTTGCCGTTCCCGTCCGGCCAGGCCGTTCCCTTGGCCGAAGCGAAGGTAGTGGCTACGGCGGCGGGTTCGGGCATCGGTGCCATGTCCATGGCTCCGGTCAGGTGCTCGGCGAGCTCCGGATTGATCTTCTGTCCTGCATGGTTCTCGGCCATTGTTCTTCCTTTCCGCGGTACTTCAGGGGTACGCAATGTTTCAGGGGTGCTGTCAGCGTTACCAGCGGACCTTCTTTTCGGTCTTGGCGAGTTTTCCGCTGGTGTGCGTGGGCTTGTGTCCGCGGCCGGTGCTTTGCCAGCCGGGACCGGAGCTGCCGCGGGACTTCCGCTCCAGCATTTCCCGCTGGGCGTCGCTCAGCTTGGACATGATGCCGCCTTCCGCGGCGGCTCTGTTCGGGGATTCCGCAGTCATACAGTGCTCTCCTTAGCGTCAATGCCGTCAGAGGTGCCGGAGATGCGGCGTTCAGGGTGCCTTCTTGCTGCGGAACTTGAAGGGAAAAACCGTTCCGATGCGTAAAAAGGGGAACGACGCGGAGGCATGGCCTCACCAGGCGTGGATTTTTGTTCGGATCAAACACGGCGGTTCGGGACAAGCCCGGACAGGCCGGTCTACTCAAAAATCAGTGTTCCCATGCCCACTACCCTAAGCAGACTCCCGTCCCTTGTGAACCCCCGAATTTTCGGAGCGTCGGCTAGCATTGCAACTCAGACGACCCGCGCAGGTCCCGGATCCAGGAGGTGAGACCCATCAACGCAATGGCAGTACGGGTGCTCCCCCGCAGCCGCTTCCCTTCCGGGCGTAGCGGGCCGGAGAGCACCCCTCGGTATCCCGAAAGGCTCTCCCATGACTACTTACCCCGCGAACCACACCCGTTCCGACCTCACCCTCCGACTCCGTTCGGCAGGCTGCGTCTTCGCCGAGGAAGAGGCAGAACTGCTCCTCGCCGAGGCAGGCTCGCCGCAGGACCTGGAGCGGATGGCTAAACAGCGCATTGCCGGTTTCCCCCTCGAGCAGGTCCTCGGCTGGGCCGGGTTCCGCGGCCTGCGCATCGCGGTCGACCCCGGCGTCTTCGTCCCGCGCCGCCGCACGGAGTACCTCGTCGAGCTGGGTACGCGGTTCGCCCGGCCGGGCTCCGCCGTCGTCGACCTCTGCTGCGGAACCGGCGCAGTGGGTGCCGCCCTCGCGGCGGAGGTTCCGGGCATAGAGCTGCACGCGACGGACATCGAACCGGCCGCCGTCCGCTGCGCGCGCCGCAACATCGAGCCGGCCGGCGGGCGGGTCCATGAGGGCGACCTGTACGCGGCGCTGCCGCCGGGCCTGCGCGGCCGCGTGGACGTGCTGCTGGTCAACGCGCCTTATGTGCCGTCAATGGATATCGGGACCATGCCCCAGGAGGCCCGCCTCCATGAGCCGCTCATAGCGCTCGACGGCGGATCGGACGGTTTGGCGGTGCAGCGGCGGACCGTCGCGGAGGCTCCGTTGTGGCTGGCGCCGGGCGGCCGCCTCCTGATCGAAACAAGCGTCCGGCAGGCACCGCGCACGGCGGCCCTGTTCGATGCCGCCGGCCTGCGTCCGGAGGTGCTGCGGTCCGAGGAACTTGATGCGACGGTTGTGCTCGGATTCAGGCCCGAATCGACCCCCGAAGGTCACGATTAGATAACGACGGCATCGAAGGGCCGGAAATCCGCGGATTCCCGCGGGATTCCGGGGCGAAACCTGTTCCGCGATACGCAACAGATGGGCCCTGAACCGTCCGACCAGCACCGCGGGAGCCCTTGGTGTGACCCGAACCCGCGTAAAATTGAAACCCTGCCCGGAGCGGGGCAGCTGTACGTCGCAAGCAAATGACCTCCTTAGGAGGGGCCCAAATGCCCACAGACCAAAGCATCACCGACTCTCCGGTAGGCGCCAGGAACGCCTCCGGACTTACCGCACCCACACCCCGCGGTACCTCTAAATTGAAGTTTCCCGTCCGCCGCCGGCTCAAGGTTTCCGACGTCAACGTCGTGGACCAGCCGATGCTCAAGAAAGCCCTTGGCGGAACCATCGTCGGCAACACCATGGAATGGTACGACGTCGGTGTCTTTGGCTACCTGATCACCACGATGGGTCCGGTCTTCCTTCCCGAAGCGGACCCGGCGGTGCAGACCCTGTTCCTGCTCGGCACCTTTGCCGCCACCTTCATCGCGCGCCCGCTCGGCGGCGTTTTCTTCGGCTGGCTCGGCGACAAGGTGGGCCGCCAGAAGGTCCTCGCAGCGACCCTGATGCTGATGGCGGCAAGCACCTTCGCCGTCGGCATCCTGCCCGGGTACGCACAGATAGGCATCTGGGCCGCAGCCCTCCTGGTGATCCTGAAGCTCGTCCAGGGCTTCTCCACCGGCGGTGAGTACGCCGGTGCCACCACCTTCGTTAGCGAATATGCGCCGGACAAGCGCCGCGGCTTCTTCGCGAGCTTCCTGGACATGGGTTCCTACATCGGCTTCGCACTCGGTGCCGCCCTCGTGTCCATGCTGCAGCTGACGCTGGGCCAGGCAGCCATGGAGGAATGGGGCTGGCGCCTGCCGTTCCTGATCGCCGGACCGCTCGGCGCGATTGCGATCTACTTCCGGAACAAGATCGAGGAGTCCCCGCAGTTCCAGGCCGCCCTCGACGCCCAGGAAGCGCACGCCGCCGAAGCCGCTGCCGGTGACGCCGCCGTGGCCAAGGGACCGATCGGGATCATCAAGGCCTACTGGCGCCAGATCCTGATTGCCATGATCCTGGCCGCCGCCGCCAACACGGTGGGCTACGCCCTGACTTCCTACATGCCCACGTACCTCACCACGGCCAAGGGCTACGATCCCGTCCACGGCACGCTGCTCACTATCCCCGTGCTGGTCATCATGGCCCTCTGCATTCCGCTCACCGGCAAGCTCTCGGACCGCATCGGCCGCCGCCCCGTGTTGTGGATCGGCGCCGGCAGCACCATCCTGTTCTCGGTTCCCGCGTTCCTGCTGATCGGCATCGGCGAGATTTGGTCCACCCTGGCCGGCCTGGCCCTGATCGCCTTCCCGGTGACCTTCTACATCGCGAACCTGGCTTCAGCGCTCCCGGCCCTGTTCCCGACGTCGAGCCGTTATGGCGGAATGGGCATCGCCTATAACTTCTCCGTGGCGATCTTCGGCGGCACCACGCCGCTCATCGTCGACGCCCTCATCCAGGGCACCGGCAACGACATGATGCCCGCCTACTACCTCATGGGCACGTCCGTGGTCGGCGCAGTCACCATCTACTTCCTGAAGGAGTCGGCCCAGCGCCCGCTGCCCGGCTCCATGCCGAGCGTGGACACTCCGGCCGAGGCCCGCGAACTCGTGGCCACCCAGGACGAGAACCCGCTGCTCGACCTGGACGAGATGCCGTTCGAGGACGTGGCCGGCACGCCGGCTTCCGGCAACGGCACGCAGCCGGAAACCTCGAAGGAACCCGTAGCCGTCTCCTAGGGGCGCCGGCTTCGCCCCGCCCACCGGCGCCTCCTACCAGAAGCATCGGCCATCGCCTTAGACTCGGCAGATGGCCGATGCTTCTGTGGGTTCGTCAGTGGGTATGCTGCACCATCTGGAAATCTGGGTCCCGCATTTCGACCGCGCGGCCGCCGAGTGGGGCTGGCTGCTCACCGAGCTCGGCTACACACCGTACCGGAAGTGGCCCAACGGCTGCAGCTGGAAACTCGGCTCCGCGTATGTGGTGGTTGAACAGTCTCCCGACCTCACCAGCACCATCCACCGCCGCACCGACGCCGGCATGAACCACGTGGCGTTCCACGGCGGCAGCCGGGACAACGTGGACCGGCTGAGGGAGCTCGCCGTGGACTCGGACTGGTTCGAGCTCTACGCGGACAAGTACCCGCACGCCGGGGGCCCGGAGCACTACGCCGCTTTCCTGATCAACTCGGACGGCTACGAAGTGGAGCTGGTGGCGGAGTAGGGCGCACTACTTCGATCCCTGCAGGTACCTGTTCCGTTCTTCGATCAGGTGCTGCAGGTAGCGGCCCAGGAAAGCCTTCTCCACCAGGCGGCCAAGAATTCCGAACGGCGCGGTGAACTCGACGTGGTCGACCATGAGGGTCCCGCCGCCGTCGGGCGCTGAACCGTCGGGCGCCGAAGCGTCGGGCAGGAATTCGTGCACGTGCCGGAAGGCACGGAACGGACCGCGCTCCTGCTCGTCGGTGAAGGACTCCGGGAAGCTGAACTGCGTGATCCGGCTGGTCATCCGCACCGGCAGTCCGAAGTGCCGGGCCCGCCAGGTGACCGTGTCGCCCAGGGACATCAGCCCGGCAGTCACGCCGGCCACCGCCCGTTCATTGGACTTGGCCATGGAGCCGAGGTGGACGTCCACGCTGCGGGAGAGGTCGAAGGCCACCTCCGGGGCCATGGCCAGCCGGGTCCGGCAGGTAAACGAGACCGTCATGACTCGATCCTGCCATGACGCTGCGCACAGTGTGACCCGGCCGATGGCGGGGATCGGCGCCGTTTGGTACTTTTCGGAAAGGCCCCGGTCACCCAAAGAAGAATGGCCCCGGTGCGCAAGCTTCTCTCCCTCGCCCGGGACCTCCATTCGATCGGCCCCGCGAACAACGACCGCCTTTCCGCCGTCCGTGTCGCACTCAGTGTGGCGGTACCCACGCTGTTCCTGCTCGCGATCGGCCGGCCCGAACTCACGCTCTATGCGGTCTTCGGCGGCCTCACCGCAATGTACGGCAGGAACGAAAGCCACCAGCTGCGGCTCAGGCACCAGCTCCAGGCGGCGGTGGTCCTGGTGGGCGGCGTCACGGTGGGCACCTTCCTCGCCGTGAACCACATCCATTCCTGGGGGCTCGTGGTGGTGGAGGCGCTGCTGGCCGGCGTCGGTTCCGTCTATTCCGACCGGGTGCGGCTCAAGCCCAACGGTCCGTTCTTCGGCATCCTCGCGCTCGGCGCCTGCGCCTCGGTTCCCGTGGCCGTCCCCTTCGGCATGGCCGTGCTGATCGCGGCGGCCTCGGCGTCATTCTCGCTGCTGGTCGGTTTCGCGGGCTGGCTCCGGGTCCGCGCCTGGAAATCCGGTGCCGTCCGGTACGCCCCGGCCCTGACCCCGCAGCTCCGGCAGGCCGCCGTCGTGCATGCCGCGCGTTACGTGACGGCGGTGGGTGTCGCGGGAGGGATCGGCGTGCTGAGCGGCAGCGGCTACCCGCACTGGGCGATGGCCGCCGCGGCGGTCCCGCTCGCCGGCGCGGACATGCCCAGCGCTGTCAACCGCGGCATCCACCGCATCGTGGGCACATTCCTGGGCTTGGGGATCGTCGCCGTCGTGCTCTTCCCGGGACCGCTCTCCCCCGTCCGGTACCTCCCGGCAACGGTGGTGCTGATGTTCCTGGTGATCATCTGCCAGTTCTGCACCGAGCTGTTCATGACCCGGCACTACGGCTGGGCCATGGTGTTCTTCACCCCCGTGATCCTACTGATGACCGAGCTCGCCGCGCCCGTGGACCCCGGCCGACTGCTGGCAGAGCGCGCCGTCGAGACCCTGGTGGGTGCGCTGACCGGGATCGCGGTGGTGGTGCTTATCCGTTCGCGGAAGCGCCGTTCCGGGACGCCTCCCCCGAAACCGGCAGCGGCCTCTTCGGCGGACCTGCCGTAAACCGGGCGGGCAGGACGCGCGCGACGGCGGTCACCACCTTGTAGCGCTTGGTGGGGATTGAGATTCCCCTGCCGGCCTCATTGTCGGCGAGTGCCTCGCTGACCACCCGGTCCGCCTTGAGCCACATCCACCGCGGGGCCACGGACTTGTCCATGCCCATCCGGTCGTGGAATTCGGTGTGGACGAAGCCCGGGCAGAGCGCCGTCACCTTGACCCCGCGGGCCGCGTAGGCCAGGTTCGCCCAGCGGCTGAAGCTCACCTGCCAGGCCTTGGCCGCCGAGTAGCTGCCCCGGTTGGCGAACGCCGCCACGCTGGCCACGTTGATGATCCGGCCCGAGCCGCGCTGCAGCATGCCCTGCAGCGCGGCGTGGCACAGTTCCATGGGGGTCTGGACATGGAGGCGGACGTGCCGCCGCTCGTCCTCGATGCTGTTCTTTTCGAAAGAGTGCAGCAGGCCGATCCCCGCGTTGTTGACCAGCACGTCCACCGGCCGGGCGGCGTCCAGAAGGCGTTCGACGACGGCGGCGACTCCGGCGTCGTCGGCCAGGTCCGCGGAAAGCACCTCAGCGGTGATGCTGTAATCGCGCTCCAGGACCTCCGCCGCGGCCCGGAGCCGCCCGTCGTCGCGCGCCACGAGGACGAGGTGGTGGCCTTGTTCGGCGAGTTGCCGGGCGAACTCAGCGCCCAGCCCGGCGGTGGCCCCGGTGACGAGTGCGGTAAGGGCGTTCGCAATGGCTGTCATACGCCAAGCGTAGTCCTGCCTTCGGCAGGGGAAACGGCGTCCTGGCCCGCGGCGTCGCGGACCTTCCTGCCGCGGATATAGCCCACGATTCCCAGCGCGAGGATGCTGCCGAGCGTGCCCAGGGCGAAGGCTTCGAAGGTCAGCTGGGAGACGCCCCAGACCGCTTCGAAGTCATAGGGCAGCCCGAAGAGCGCGTCCAGGGTTCCCGGGAAGACCGCCACCCACGAACCAATGAGGATCCACACGAAGCAGATGGCGCCCATTACACGGAACATGGTGTCGGAGACAGGCACCTTGAAGGGCCGTACGGCGTCCGGGTACTTGCTCCGCAGCCTGACCGCGGCGGGAATCGCCAGGAGGTAGCTGAGCAGGAAGGTGGAGATGGCGATGGTCAGCACCACTCCGAACAGGGCACTGCTGGTGCCGCTGAGCTGCATGGCGGCGAGCATGAACAGCGTGGCCACGACGCCGGAGAGGGTGTTGACGCGGATCGGCGTGCCGAGCTTGGGATGGAAGCGGCCGAAGAAGCCGCCGAAGAAGGAACCGTCCGCGGCGGCCATGGCCTGCATGCGGTCACTGATGATCATCCACGCCGCGCCCTGGGAGACCAGCACGAAGCAGAAGATGATGGCCGAGACGGCGAGCATGGCCTCCGCTGCCGGGCCGAACACCGTGTAGACGGTGGCCACGGCGCCGAAGAGCCCGCCGATGCCGGTGATCTGGTCCAGCGGCACCACCAGCAGGATGGCCAGGATCGGCAGGAGGTAGCTCGCGGCGGCGATCATCGAGGAGCGTGCCACGGAAATCGGGACGTCCTTGGCCGGGTTCTTCATCTCGCCGGCGGCGCTGTTGCCGGATTCGAAACCGAGGAAGGAGAACAGCAGCAGCGGGGTGACGCCGAGGAAACCGGCGAGGGTGGGCGAGAAGAAGCCGAGGTCCAGGCCGTTGAAGCCGTGCTGCAGCCCGTAGACCAGGGTGACGACGATGAAGAAGGTCAGGAACACGACCTTCAGGATCGCGCCGAGGGACGGCAGCCATTTGCCGTGCTTCAGGCTGATGATGGCCGAGCTCACGGTGATCCAGATGAACGCCAGCTTGAAGAGGTAGTCCCCCACGCCGCCGGCTTCCAGGTGGCCCACGTACTCGGACCAGGTCTCCACGGCCACGAACGCCATGGCACCCCCTACCCACACCGGCTGGGTGACCCAGGTGAACAGGGACGTGATGGCGGCGACCACGCGGCCGAAGGCCATCTTGGTCCAGACATAGACCCCGCCTTCCTCGGTGAAGGCACCACCGGTCTCAGCGAAGATCAGCCCGTACGGGACCATGAAGGTGACCGCCAGGATGAGGGTCCAGGTGAAGGTTTCGCCGCCGAAGCCCGAAACCTGGCCCAGGACCTCCACCGAGATAACGGCCGCGACCACCAGCAGGAGGATGTCGAAGCGGCCGAGGGATTTCTGCAGATGCTTGCTTTGCTCCCGGGCAAGGCTGGTTGAGGAGATTGGCTGATCCATGATCGGTCCTTTGCTACTGCTTAAGTGTGCTGCTGCGCAGACGGTTTGGGGAGGGATGAACTCAGCGTAGGATCGTGAGCTGCATCACGTAAACAAGGGAATGGTGATGTGGATCATCGCTTCTTCTGATGCAGTCAGCCGAACTGGATCCACGTGGTCTTCGGGGCGGTGTAGTTGTCGAAGGCATGCAGGGACAGGTCCCGCCCGAAGCCGGACTGCTTGAAACCGCCGAACGGGGTGGTGTTGCCCAGCGCGTCGACCGTGTTCACCGAGACCGTGCCGGCAAGCAGCTCCCCTGCCACGCGGTGGGCGCGCGAGAGGTTCGAGGTCCACACAGACGCGGCCAGGCCGTAGTCGGTGGCGTTGGCCAGCCGCACTGCTTCCGCTTCGGAGTCGAAGGCCTGCAGTACAGCCACCGGCCCGAAGATCTCCTCCCGGTGGACGTCGTGGTCGGCGGGGAGGCCGCCCAGCAGCGTGGGCTCCAGGTACGCATCGGAACCGCGGATCTCGCGCCGTTCGCCGCCGAAAAGCACCTCACCTTCGGTGCGGCCGCGTACGATCCAGCGTTCGACGTCGTCGGCGTGCGTGCTGCTGATCAGCGCACCGTTGCCGTCCAGTCCGGCCAGCGGATCCGCCGGCGCGTAGCCGGCCGCGGCGGCGGTGAGCAGGGCCGCGAACTCATCGTGGACCTCCCGCTGGACGAGGATCCGCGAGTTTGCCGAACACACCTGGCCCTGGTTGTAGAACGCACCAAAGGCTGCCTTGGCGGCAGCGGCGGCGAGGTCTTCGGTGTCCGCGAAGACAATGTTGGAGCTCTTGCCGCCGGCTTCGAGGCTCAGCCGCTTGAGGTTGCTGCGGCCGGACGCTTCGAGCAACGTGCGGGACACGGCGGTGGAGCCGGTGAACGCGAGCGCGTCGACGTCCATGTGGTGCGCCAGCGCAGCCCCCACCTCGCGGCCCGAACCGGTGACGACGTTCAGCACGCCGTCCGGAAGCCCGGCCTCGGCGGCCAGTTCGGCGAGCCGCAGCACGCTCAGGGAGGTCTGCTCGGCAGGCTTGAGGACGAGCGTGTTTCCGGCCGCCAGCGCGGGGGCGAGCTTCCAGACGGCGATTTCCAGCGGGAAGTTCCACGGCACAATGGCGGCCACCACACCCAGCGGTTCACGCGTGACGAGCGCGGTGGCTCCCGGCGGCACTGCCGGCAGTTCGCCGGCCTGCTTGTCGGCCGCTTCGGCGTACCAGCGGAGCGTGGAAATAGCGCCCGGGACGTCCACGGTGGTGGTCTGCAGGATCGGCTTGCCGCTGTCCAGGGTTTCCAGCAGCGCGAGCTCCTCGGCGTGGCGCTCCATGAGCGCGGCGAGCTCCAGCAACACGCCCTTCCGGGGTTCGGCCCCCACCCGCGACCAGGCCGGGAAGGCGCGCCGGGCGGCGGCAACCGCTACGTCGACGTCGGCGCTGCCGCAGGCGGTCAGTTCAGCCAGGACCCGGCCGTCCACAGGGCTGACGGTCTGGCGCGAAAGCCTGCCTGTGACGCGGCGTCCGTCAACGAAGGCCCGGCCGTCGATCACGAGGGAATCTGCCTGGCTGTGCCAGTCGAGGGAAAGCGTGGTGTTCATGGTTGCTCCTTGGTTGTGGAAAGGGTTCTACGGTGCAGGCGGAGTGCCACGGAAGCGCCCATCAGGCAAGCCAGTTCGACCGCGATGACGGCGAGCATGGAACCTGCGTGGCCGGGCGCCGCCGCTGCAGCCGTTCCGTGATGGCCTCCGGCGCCGGACGGTACGAGCAGCACCAGGTGGATGAGGATCATGACGGCGCTCATGGCGAGCAGGTGCGCGGCGGCGCGCCCCGCGCACCGTGCCGGGAGGGCCAGCGGCGAAGCGCAGGCCAGGCAGGCCGCGCCCATCGCCGCCATCCACCAGGCCATGGCGCCGGCGGGCCCGGTCAAGGCGGCGGCAACGTGAGCCGCGGCGCCGGCCGTCACCGAGGTGCCGACGATGCCCGCCGGGATCCGGGCGAGCCTGAGGCTCCCCGGGCGCGGGGTGATCTGGTCCATGGTTTTTCCTGCCTGCCCGGCGCGATCAGTCGGGGGACTTTACGCCGGGGCTGTGAGGTGGCTAACATCAAAGCGTTGGTTGAACAGTTGTACCATCAAAATCAGACTTCAGGAAGTGCCATGACCCTTCAGACGACCCCCTTGCTCGCGGCGGCCCAGCCCACCGTGGCCCAGCACCCGCTGGAGCAGCTCTCGGGCCGGGAAATCCACGAGGCCCGCCGGATCCTGGCGGACGCCGGACTGGTTGCCGACACCACCCGCTTCGCCTACCTCGGCCTGGTTGAGCCGCCGAAAGCGGCCCTGTATGCGGACGCTCGGTTCCCGCACACAGCCGCCCCGGACCGCACCGTCCGCGCCATGCTGTGGGACGCGGCCCTCTCCCGCTCGCTCGACGTCCGGCTGTCCCTGGCCACCGGAGAAGTCCTGGAACAGCGCGAGCTGGATCCCGCCGTCGACGGCCAACTGCCGGTGCTGATCGAAGAATTCGGGATCATCGAGGACATCCTCGCCGCGGACCCGCAGTGGAAGGCCGCCCTCACGGACCGCGGGCTCACCCCGGAGCAGGTCCGGGTGGCACCGCTCTCCGCGGGCGTCTTCGAATACGAAAACGAGGAAGGCAAGCGCCTGCTCCGCGGCCTGGGCTTCCGGCAGGACTACCCGGGCGACCACGCCTGGGCGCACCCGATCGACGGCCTGGTGGCGTTCGTCGACGTGGAGAACCGCCGCGTGGACCACCTGATCGACGACGGCCCCGTTCCCGTCCCGGAGGTCAACGGAAACTACACCGATCCCGCCATCCACGGGGAACTCCGCACGGACCTGAAACCGATCGAGATCACCCAGCCCGAGGGCCCCAGCTTCACGCTGGACGGCAACCTCCTGAGCTGGGCCGGCTGGGACCTGCGGGTCGGCTTCGACGCCCGCGAGGGTCTGGTGCTGCACCAACTCCACCACACGCACGCCGGGCGCCGCCGCCCACTGGTGCACCGCGCGTCGATCTCCGAAATGGTGGTCCCGTACGGCGACCCGTCCCCGTACCGGAGCTGGCAGAACTACTTCGACTCCGGCGAATACCTGGTGGGCCGGGACGCGAATTCGCTCAAGCTCGGCTGCGACTGCCTGGGCGAGATCACCTACATGTCCCCCGTCGTGGCCGACGACTTCGGCAACCCGCGCACCATCGAGAACGGCATCTGCATCCACGAGGAAGACGCCGGCATCCTGTGGAAGCACACGGACGAGTGGGCCGGTTCCAACGAGGTGCGCCGCAACCGCCGCCTGGTGGTGTCGTTCTTCACCACGGTGGGCAACTACGACTACGGCTTCTACTGGTACCTCTACCTGGACGGCACCATCGAGTTCGAAGCCAAGGCCACCGGCATCGTGTTCACTGCGGCCCTGCCGGACAATTCCTACGCCTACGCCTCGGAGATCGCCCCCGGCTTGGGCGCACCCTTCCACCAGCACCTGTTCAGCGCCCGCCTGGACATGATGCTCGACGGCGAGACGAACCGCGTGGAGGAACTCGACCTCGTGCGCCTCCCGAAGGGACCCGGAAACCCGCACGGCAATGCCTTCACCCAGAAGCGCACGCTGCTGGCCCGCGAATCCGAGGCCGTGCGCGACGCCGACGGCAGCAAGGGACGCGCCTGGCACATCAGCAACCCCGAATCGCTGAACCAGCTCGGCCACCCGGTGGGCTATACCCTCTACCCCGAGGGACAGCCCACGCTCGCCATGGCCGACGACTCCTCGATCGCCTCCCGCGCCGCGTTCGCCCGGCACCACCTCTGGGTCACCCGGCACGCCGAGGACGAGCTCTACGCCGCGGGCGACTTCGTCAACCAGCACCCGGGCGGCGCCGGCCTGCCTGCCTACGTGGCACAAGACCGCGACCTCGATGGCCAGGACCTGGTGGTGTGGCACTCCTTCGGCCTGACCCACTTCCCACGCCCGGAGGACTGGCCGATCATGCCCGTGGACACCACCGGCTTCACGCTGAAGCCGCACGGTTTCTTCGATGCCAACCCCACGCTCAACGTGCCGCCGTCGTCAGCGGGGCACTGCGCAGCGCCAGCAACGGCCGCCGCGGCCGCGGCGGAGCCGGCGAAGCACTGCCACTGATAAGGTGACGACGGCCGGGCGGTAACACGCATGACCAGGTGCCCGGCCGTCGTCGCACATCCGTCCCGGAAGGAGCAGCATGCCCCGCTTGGTCGACCACCAGGAACGGCGCCGTGCGATCATCGAGACCACGTGGCGGCTGATCGCCGGGCAGGGCATCGAGAACGCCAGCATGCGTGACATCGCCCGGGAATGCGGATACGCCGCCCCCGGCGTGCTGGCCCACTATTTCCCCAACAAGGACGCGCTGCTGCTGGCCTCCTATGAGCTGATCTGCGAGCGCACCAACGAGCGGATCGTCGCCGGCACCAAGGGACGCCGCGGGCTCGCGGCGCTGCGGAGCATGTGCCTGGAAATCATCCCGGCGGACCCGCTCACCGTGGTGGAGGCCCGCGTGGCCGTGTCCTTCTGGCAGCGGGCCCAGACGGAGGACGCGCTGCGCGCAGTCGGCCGGGAGGCGCTGCTGCACTGGCGGGGCCTGGTGATGGACTTCCTCGCGCAGGCCGAGCACGACGGCGAATGCGCACCTTTGGCCGATCCGGATGCGGTGGCCGATGAGCTGCTGAACATCATGATGGGCCTGCACGTGACCTCCATGCTGGACCCGGACACCGTCACGGGCTCCCGGCAGCGCCACCTCGTGGAGCGTGCCTTGGCGCGCCTTGCCCTGCAGACGGCACCGGCCTCCGGCTAGGAGCGCCTCCTGTACCGGCTGTTGCCGGGGTTGTAGGCTCGGGCACTATGGCTCTGCGACTCGTTCAGGTGAATTTCAAGGCCCGCGATGACGCGGCTCTTGGCCGTTTTTGGGCCGACGCACTCGGCTGGGGTGTTTCCAGCGAGGGACCCGGAGTGACCAATGTTGAGCCGCTGGGCTTCAACTGGCCGGATCCCACCGCGCTCTGCATCGATGTGGTTGCTGTTCCCGATCCCGAAACCGTGAAATACCGCGCCCACCTCGACCTCGCCACCACCTCTGCCGCCCACAAGGACGAACTGGTGGCACGCCTGCTGGAACTCGGCGCCACGCACGCCGACATCGGCCAGGGCGACGTGCCGTGGACGGTCCTGGCCGACCCCGAGGGCAATGTTTTCTGCGTCCTCGAGCCCCGGGAGATCTACCGGGACACCGGGCCGATCGCCACCGTGGTGGTCAACTGCGCCGATCCGCGCGCCATGTCCCGGTTCTGGAGCGAGGCCACCGACTGGACCCTGCACGAGGTGGACGACGATCATGCGAGGCTGCGTTCGGCCAGCGGGGTGGGTCCGTACCTGGAACTGCTCCGGACCGAGGGCCCGGAAACGGTATGGAACCGTGTCCATCTCGACGTGAAACCGTACGCCGGCGACGATCTGGACGCCGAGGTGGAACGGCTGCGGGCCCTGGGAGCCAGCGACGCCGATGTCGGCCAAGGCCCTGAGGTGTCGTGGCGGGTCCTCGCCGACCCGGAGGGCAACGAGTTCTGCGTCCTCGCACCGGACAAGGCAGGGGTTTCGGGCTGAGGCCCGGTTCCTACGAACGCGCCGCCTTCGCGGCGGCGATCTGGTGCCGGACCGCCTGCGCCACCGCACGCACCCGCGCCGTAGGGCGCTGCGTCCGCAGGTAGGCGAGCACGGTCTTCAGTTCCGGCACGTCGTCCCGGATTTCCACCGTGGCCAGCTTGCCGCCGTCGTACGTCAAACCGTGCTGCGGGCGCTGGTGCAGGATCGAATAACCCAGCCCGCGCGCCACGAAGGTGCGCACGGTTTCGTAGCTCGCAGAGCGGAACCTGATGTCCGGTTCCTTGCCGCCCAGCCGGGCGATGGACAGCATGAGGTCGCGGCTGTGCGGCAGGTCCAGCAGCACGAAGGGCTCGTTCTTCAGGGCTGAGAGCTTCACGCTGCCCGCGTCCGCAACCTTGTGGTCCGGGGGTACCGCCAGGTAGGGCCGGGCGGCATCAACCACGGAGGTTGCGATCGCGTCGGGGAGGTCCAGGTCGTAGCAGAGGGCGAGGTCGGCCTGTCCGCTGAGCAGCGCGGCCACGCATCCCGAGGTGTCGGATTCGATGACGTCCACTTCGAGGGCCGGGTGGTCTTCGCGCAGCTTGCTCAGGATGCCCGGGAGCAGGAACGGCGCGAGGGTGCTGAAGCAGGCCACGCGGACGCGCCCGGCGACGCTTTGGGTTTCGCCGCGGGCATGGTCAAGGCTCTCTTCGACGTGGGCCAGGATCGACTGCGCGTCGCGCAGGAACAGCTCCCCCGCCGGGGTGAGAACCAGTCCCTTGGACCTCTGCCGGATGAAGAACTGGGTGCCCACATGGCGCTCGAGCTGGGCGATCGCGGCCGACACCGCGGACTGTGCGACGTTCAGCCGGACCGAAGCCCCGGTCATGGACAGCTGGGCCGCGGCTTCGACGAAATACCGCAGTTGGGTGAGCGTGACATCCATTCCACAAGGATACCCGTTTCATCAATTTTTTCGATACAACTGTTCGAAAAAGACTGTTGGACAGATTCGGTTGGCGGAGGGAAGCTGAGTCTCAAGCATCCACCCAGCGAGACGAAGAGGCAGCGGCCACGTGAAACATCAGCGCATCCGTACGTTCAACACCAAGGAAACCTACCCGGAGCAGAACCTGGACAACGATCTCTGCCAGGCCGTGGTGGCCAACGGTGTGGTGTACCTCCGGGGCCAGATCGGACAGGACCTGGAAACGCGGGAGTCCGTGGGCATCGGCGACGTCGAAGCCCAGGCCGAAAAGGCCATGGCCAACATCGACATGCTGCTCAAGGAGGCCGGTAGCAGCCTTGAGGACATCGTCAAGGTGACCGTCTACATCATCGATCCGCGATACCGCGAGCCCGTCTACCGCACCATGGGCCGCTGGCTGAAGGGCGTCTTCCCGGTCTCCACGGGCATCGTCGTCTCCGCACTGGCCCGGCCTGAGTGGCTCGTGGAAATCGACGCCACCGCGGTGATTTCCGCGTCGAACACCACCACGGAGGGCGCGGCGTGACCTTCAGCATCGCCGCCACCGACGGCAACGGCCGCTTCGGCCTCGCGGTTTCCTCCTCCTCGCCGGCCGTCGCAGCCCGCTGCGCGCACCTGCGCGACGGCGTGGGGGCCGTCAGCTCGCAGAACATCACCGACCCCCGGCTGGGCACCGCCCTGCTTGACCGCCTCCAGGCGGGCTATTCCGCGCAGGAGGCGGTGGACGCCGTCGTGCAGGAATCCCCGGCGGCCGGTTACCGGCAACTGGTGGTGCTGGACGCCCGCGGCGGATCCGCGGTGTTCAGCGGCGAACATTCGCTGGGCGTGATCGGCGAGGGCCGCGGCCCCAACAGCGTGGCAGCGGGCAATATGCTCGCCGGGCCCGGTGTTGTCCAGGCCCTCTGCGATGAGTTCGAGGCCACCTCCGGCGAGCTTGAGGTGCGGCTGATGGCCGCGCTGCGGGCTGCCGAGGCGGCCGGCGGCGAAGCGGGGCCCGTTCGCTCGGCCGGCCTGTCGGTGGTGTCCGGCCACGGCTGGCGGGACACGGACCTGCGGGTCGACTGGCACGAGGATCCGATCGCGGAACTCGGACGGCTGCTGGAGGTCTGGCTTCCGCAGCGCAACGACTACGTGGTGCGCGGCCTGGACCCCGCGGCGTCGGTTGGTTACGGGGTGCCGGGCGATGAGCGCTGAACTTTTGGAATCGGGAACGCACACCCGCACGCGGGTCCTCGAGTCGATTGCGGCGCAGCATGCTGCGCTGATCGGGCTTTCCGAGACGCTGCACGCCAATCCGGAGCTCGGCTGGCAGGAACACCGCGCCGCCGGCTGGACGGCCGCGTATCTCGCCGGGCACGGCTTCGCCGTCGAAGAAGGGTACCTGGGCTTCCCGACGGCGGTGCGCGCCGTCGTCGGGAACGGCTCACGGCGGGTGGGGCTGATGGCGGAGTACGACGCCCTACCGGGCTTGGGTCACGCCTGCGGCCACAACATCATCACCGCGATTTCCTGCGGCGCCGCCGTCGCCCTGGCGGAGTTCGCCGCCGAGCGGGACCTGACCGTGGAGCTCTACGGAACCCCGGCGGAGGAGGGTGGCGGCGGGAAGATCGAGCTGCTGAAGAAGGGCGCGTTCAGCGGGCTCGACCTGGCCATGATGGCCCACCCCAGCCCCGTCGATTCCGCCGAGGCCAAACCCTACGCCGTGGCCCACAACCACGTGGAGTACCGCGGGAAATCGGCCCACGCTGCCGCCTATCCGGAGCAGGGCGTCAATGCCAACGATGCCTTCGTGGTGGCGCAGGTGGCCCTGGGTCTGCTCCGGCAGCAGCTGCCGTCCGGGACCCGGGTCCACGGCATCCAGACCCGCGGCGGCGAGGCACCGAACGCCATCCCCGACAAGACCGAGGGCCGCTGGTACGTCCGCGCCGAGTCACTCGCCCAACTGGGCGAGCTGGAGCAACGTGTGCACCGCTGCTTCGAAGCGGGGGCCGTCGCCTCCGGCTGCGAGCTCTCCGTCACCCCGGAATCCGAGCCCTATTCGGAGTTCCGAACGGAACAGCGGGCACTGGAGCTGTACATCCGGCACGCGGAATCCCTGGGCCGGGACTTCAACGCACCGCCCGAACAGGCCACCATGAACCGGGCGTCGACCGACATGGGCAATGTGTCCCAAGTGGTCCCGGCCATCCACCCCTACATCGGCCTGGGCTGCTTCCCCGCGGCCAACCATCAGCCTGAGTTCGCCGCGCACTGCGTCGGGGCGGCCGCCAACCAGGCAATCCATGACGGCGCCGCCGCCCTTGCGCTGACAGCTCTGGACTTCCTGGCGGACCAACCATGACAGATCGAACTTCTTCCCGGGAACCGGGAACCCGCGTGGAGCACGACAGCCTCGGGTACCGTGAGGTCCCCGAGGACGCCTACTGGGGCATCAGCACCCTGCGGGCCGTCGAAAACTTCCCCGTCAGCGGGCGGACCATCGGCAGCATACGGTCCCTCGTGTGGGGACTCGGCGCCGTGAAATACGCGGCTGCCCGCGCCAATGAAGGCCTCGGCCTCCTTGATCCGGCCAAGTCCGCGGCCATCCAGCAGGCCTCCTTGGAGGTGATGGACGGGCTCCTGGACGGCCAGTTCGTGGTGGACGCCATCCAGGGCGGCGCCGGAACCAGCACCAACATGAACGCCAACGAGGTCATCGCCAACCGGGCGCTGGAACTGATGGGCCGTGCCAAGGGCGACTACGCCGCGCTGCATCCGATCGACGACGTGAACCGCAGCCAGTCCACCAACGACGTCTACCCGACGGCCATCAAGATCGCCCTGCAACGGGAAATCAGCGGTCTCTGCGCCGAACACGCCAGGCTGATCGGTTCCTTCGGGGCCAAGGCCACGGAGTTCTCGGGCGTCCTCAAGGTGGGCCGCACCCAGTTGCAGGACGCCGTGCCGATGTCGCTCGGCCAGGAGTTCGGGGCCTTCGCCGAAACCCTTCGTGAAGACGGAAACCGGCTCGAGGAGCTGCTCCCCCACCTGCGCGAATCCAACCTCGGTGCCACCGCCATCGGCACCGGCATCACGGCCCCGCCGGGCTATCGGGACGCCGTCATCGCCGAGCTCAACGCGCTCGCGGGCCTCCGCCTGGTCTCCGCAGCCGATCTGGTGGAGGCCACCGGCGATACCGGCGTCTTCATGCTCGTCTCCGGCGTGTTGAAGCGGGCAGCCGTCAAACTCTCCAAGATCTGCAACGACCTCCGACTGCTTTCGTCCGGACCGCAGGCCGGCTTCGCGGAAGTCTTCCTGCCCGCGGTGCAGGCGGGCTCGTCCATCATGCCCGGAAAGGTGAACCCGGTGATCCCGGAGATGGTCAACCAGGTGGCCTTCCGGGTGGTCGGCGCGGACGCCACCGTGACCATGGCCGTCGAGGCCGGCCAGCTTCAGCTCAACGCCTTCGAGCCCGTCATGGCCGACGCCCTCCTGGAATCGATCGCCTGGCTCACGGTCGCGTGCAGGCAACTCCGCACCCATTGCGTTTACGGCATCAGGGCGAACACCCGGATCCTGGAACAGCGCATGTTCTCCTCGGTCAGCGTTGTCACGGGCCTGGCCCCTCTCCTGGGCTACGCGGCCGCGGCGGAACTGGCCAAGGAAGCCCTCGCCACGGAGCGGAGCATCGCGGAGCTCGTAATCGAGCGCGGCCTGCTGGGCGCACAGGAGACGCAGGATGCCCTGTCGGCGAGGTCATTGGCGGGGTTGGGGTAGGGAGCAGCGTCCCTGGCCTCTTACAAGTAGTCTTCGGCCCGTTCCCGGGCGATCTCCAACAAAGTGGACTGGAAAGCAACTTCCGCCGGGGCGTAGACCTTGTCCTGGCGTTGGGCCAGCAACACCCGCCGCAGGGGTGCATCAGGGCCAAGGCTGATGACGCGCACATCGGGATGTTGGAGGGCAACAGCAGTCTTGGGCACCATGGCTACGCCCATGCCGACACTGACCATGGCCTGGGCCTCCTGGTAGTCGTTGGCCAGGAAGCCGATGGTCGGCTCAAAGCCTGCCGCGTGGGCGGAGCGTTGCAGGACCTCCACCACCGGGTGGGCTTCGGCACGGACGATCCACGATTCCTTGCGGAGTTCCTCCATCCGGATCTCCTCCCGATCGGCGAGGGGGTGGTTGCGCGATACGAGGAGCACCGTGCTCTCGTGGAAAACCTCGGTCAAGCGGATGGTGTCATCGTGGAAGCGATTCCAGGGATAGTCCCATAGCAAACACAGGCCGGTGAGTCCGGACTGCAGATCATTGACGAGTTCATCGAAGCGCGCGCTCCGCAAGGACAGGCCAATGGCGGGGTACCGCTTCTTGAAGGCCCGGATCACCAAGGGCAGGAAAGAACCGGCAAGGGTGGGAAAGGTGCCTACGGCGAGCGAGCCGCGCTTCAGCCCCGCGATTTGTTCGAGGTCGGCATGGGCAGCCTTCATTTGCCCAACGATTTTCCGTGCGTGGCCGGCCAGTACCTGGCCTGCTTCCGTGGGCACCACGCCGCGGGAGCGCCGGTTCAGCAAAGGCTGGCCGACTTCCTGCTCAAGCTTCCTGAGTTGCTGGGAAACAGCGGAGGGCGTGTACAGCATCAGCTCGGCTGCGGCGGTGATGGATCCTTGCTCCACGACTTCAACAAGCAGCGCCAGGCGCCGGATGTCGAAAAGACTTGCGTGATCCTCGTTTAGCAACGCTTCACCCTTCAGTTCGAATGGTTAATTCTATGCATTCGCTCCAAGGAATCCTGCATCCTGGGCGGAAGTCATGCTATTTCCCGCGCGATCAGTCATTCATTCTTCCCCCTCACGACAATGAATGAAGCAATGCTACATACCTCTCCAGATATCCAACATTGTCTTCATTTGTGATCTGGCTCAATCTCGAATCAACCCCCTTCACCACCGGGGCCTCGAGAGAGCAAGGAAGAGATCATGAAGATCGAAGCGGAATGGATGCGCGGTGGCACCAGCAAGTGCTGGGTGTTCGAGACGGCACATCTGGAAGAGACCCAAACGAGCCCGGACGTCTTGCTTCCGCGGCTCTTCGGCAGTCCCGACCACCGGCAGATCGATGGCGTTGGCGGGGCAACCTCAACAACCAGCAAGGCCATGATCCTCAACCGGCCGTTTGGCGGTGAGGTCGACGTCGAGTTCACCTTCGCACAAGTGGGCATCGAGGAAGCAGCCGTGGACTGGGGCAGCAACTGCGGCAACTGCTCGGCAGTGGTCGGCCTCTACGCCATCGAAAAAGGCTGGGTGACGCCTGACGGCGATGTCACCCGGATCGTTACCCGCAACACCAATACCGGCCAGATCATCATCCAGCGGGTGTCCACACCGTCCGGCGCCCTGCCGATCGTCCCGCAGACGGAGATGCCGGGTGTGCCGTTCCCCGGCTACCGAGTGGGCCTCGGCTTCCAGGACCCGGCCGGCAAAACCACCGGCAAGTTGCTTCCCACCGGATCGGCCTCGGACACGATCACGGCCGGCGGAACCCGCTGGACCGTCTCCATGGTGGACGCCGGGGCGCCGGTCGTCATCCTCCGCGCTGAGGAGTCGGGCCTTGACCCTGAACGCTACGACACCTGGTTCGCCGGGCTGGAACTGCGATTGGAGACGCTGGAACACATCCGCCGTCAGGCGGCCGTGCGTATGGGCCTCGCAGCGACCACCAGCGAGGCGGCCCGCGCCGTCCCCAAGGTCGCAATCGTTGCTCCACCTGCCCGCTCCGACCGGGACAGTGACGCCAGCGTCATGATGCTCTCCATGGGCAAGCCGCACCCGGCCCTGGCCATCACCGGAAGCATCGCGCTGACCCTTGCCGCCCGGACCCCGGGCACCGCCATGAACGACTTCATGCGCGGCAGCACCCACTCAACCCTGCGCTTGCGCACGCCAGCCGGAGTGATCGAAACCTGGAGCGAGGAACGGGACGGATCCCAGCTCGTCGGCGTGGACCGAACAGCCCGCACCATCGCTTCCACCACCATCCACCTTCCCCGGGACGTCGACAGCACAGTCGGCGCCTCCCTCGCCGGCGCCACCAACTGAGCTGGGCCATCAACTGAGCAACGCTACTCAACGAAGAGAGAGCACCATGACCAAGACAGCAGAAAACACTGCACCAATCACTGACCTCGACGACCGTTCCCAGCGGTCCAAGCGCCGCCGTCGTATCCTGCTGGTGACGGCCATCGCCATCACCGTTTTGGGACTTTCTGCCCTCTTCTTCGGCGGTGCCATGGGCAACCCTTCGGCCGCTTCGGGATCGGAGCCGACCATGACCGCCACGCAAATCATCCCGCTGGTCATCCTGGTAATCATGTTCGTGGTGGCGACGAAGTGGCCGCTGAACATTGGGGTGATGGGACTGGTTGCCTCGTTCGGCGTCGGCTATTTCATGCTGGGCATGAAAGACAAAGAGATCCTCGCGGATTTCCCGGCCAACATCGTCATCACGATCATCGGAGTCACCTACTTCTTCAGCATGGCCCAAAGGAACGGGACCATCGACATCATCGTCCAGGCCTGCGTGCGCTTGGTCCGGGGCAAGACCCTCCTCATGCCTTGGGTCTTCTTCCTCATGGCCGCAGCACTGACGGCACTGGGCACCTTCTCCCCGGCCGCCGTCGCGCTCCTGGCACCGGCCGCGCTGGGGCTGGCCTATGAATCACGCATCCACCCCGTGGTGATGGGCGCCTTCGTTATCAACGGAGCGCATGCGGGAGGCTTCTCCCCGCTCTCCGTTGCCGGAGTGCTGGTCCACGACATCGCCCACAAGAATGAATTCCCCATCGACCAAGGCGCGCTGTTCCTGGCCAGCTTTGCCGTCAACTTCATCCTGTCGGTGCTGACAATCGTGCTCTTCGGCCTCCTGGGCAAGCTGCAGGACAACCACGCTAACGGCTATGCGGGCATCGATGCCGCACAGGCAACGCGGCCGCACGGCCAGCAGATCCTCACCCTGGGCCTTATCGCCGCGATCCTCGTGTGCACGCTGGGCTTCCACATGCCGATCGGATTCGTTGCCCTCTCGGCAGGCCTCCTCCTGGCTTTCGTCAACATCAAGGAACACAAGACGTTCATCGGCGGCGTCTCCTGGTCCACGGTCCTGTTGGTGGCGGGCATGATCACCTACGTTTCCCTGCTGCAGCACGTCGGCGTGATCGACACCCTGGCCGAACTGGCGCTCGCACTGGGTGCACCGCTCCTCATCGCCCTGGTCCTCTGCTACGTGATCGGCGTCGGGTCGGCGTTCGCCTCCTCCACTGCCCTGTTGACCGCCTTCATCCCGATGGCCGGTCCATTGCTGGCAACCAGCTCGCTGAGCGCCTCGGGAACTGTCGCCGCCTTGTCCGTCGCCGCCACCGTGGTGGACGTTTCGCCGTTCTCGACGGACGGAGCGCTCGTGGTCGCCAACGCGCGCGACGCCGACCGGCAGCGGGTCTACCGGCAGCTCATGGCGTACGCAGGCGGCGTTGTCCTCGTCGCCCCGGCGCTGGCGTGGGCCCTGCTCGTCCCGACCGGCATCATGTAGCCGGCACTAATTTAGCCGGCACAGACCGCCGGACTCGTGTCCGGTTAGCGCATGGGAACCTGCCCTCCGGCGCAACAGGAGACCCGAAAGACGGGCGCAGGAACACCCATACGCACCGAAGGCAGGGCGGCGATTCAGCCGCCCTGCCTTCGGCCTGTCCATGACTAGCTCGCCACTCCGGCCGGCACCCCGGCCGCTCCACCCGCTACAAGCGGCTGCTCCTCGTTGTGGGCCCGGTAGCTGCGCTGGATGGAAATCTGGTCGGCGACGTACTTGGCGTCGTGCCACACGCCCCAGATGAAGCTCGAGCCGCGGCGGGACTGCCACGGCAGGCCCAGGAAGTACACACCCGGTTCCGTAGAAACGCCGCGCTGCTGCCGGGGCTTGCCCTTTTCGTCGAACGCGTCCACCTCCAGCCAGCTGTAGTCCTGCACGAAACCGGTGGCCCAGATGATGGACGTAACACCCGCCGCAGCCAGGTCGAGCTCGCGGATCGGGGCGGCGAGGCTCTCCGGGTCCGGCCGCAGGATACGGGCTTCGGGCTCTTCCGGAAGGTCCAGGCCGTTGCGCTCGACATACGCATCGGCTTCATCGAGCAGACCCAAGTAGTGGGCATCGCCGTTGGCGACGTTGTTCCGCAAGTCCCCCGCGAACCGCATGATGCCGTCCTCGAACGCTTCGGTCCGGCCAACAAGCGCGATGCCACCCTCGGCTAGTTCGCGGAAATCGACGGTGCGGCCGCCGTCGGCCCCGCTCACCGCGATCGTCACGTGCTCCGCACCCTGCGGCGGCGTGGAGGCGTCCCACATTCCGAGCACCCCGAGCCACCAGCAGAAGTCGCGTCCGCGGTAGCTGCGCGGGGGACGGTCGTGCGGGCCCACCGAAAGGTGGACCTGCCGGCCCGACCGCTGGATCTCCGCGGCGATCTGCACGCCGGAGGAACCGGCCCCGACAACCAGGACGCCGCCGTCGGGCAGCTGTTCCGGGTTGCGGTACAGGCTCGAATGAAGCTGCACCAGCCCTGCGGATTCAGGCACGACGGCGGGGATCACCGGCTGCTGGAATGGTCCCGTTGCCGCAACGACGTAGCGGGCGTCGAGGTCGCCGTCGCTGGTCCCGACGTGGAAGCCGGGAGCGCCGGCCTTCCTGCGCACGGACGTCACCTCGACGCCGCAGCGAACCGGCGCGTCGATCTTGGCCGCGTAGGCCTCGAAGTAGTCGGCAACCTGTTCCTTCGAGGCGAACTCGCCGGGCTCGAGGCCGGTGAACTCCAGGCCGGGAAAGCGGTCGTGCCAGGCCGGCCCGTTCGCGACCAGGGAATCCCAGCGCATGGTGCGCCACCGCTCGGCGATGCGGTCCCGTTCCAGGACCAGGTGCGAAATTCCGCGCTCACCCAAGTGCTCGCTCATCGCGATCCCGGCCTGACCCGCGCCTACAACGAGGACTTCAACCTCTTGGCTAGCCATGTCAATACTCCTATGTAACTTGACGCGCACGACATCAAAGATCGCGCCCTGTGTGACGGTTTACCCATCATCACGCGCCAAACTGCATCTGCATAGCGAATAAATCCGGCCAAGAAAATCTGAATAATTGATGCAACGGCTTACTCTTCCAGGGAAATCGCACAGGCACGACGGACCCCACGTGTCACTCCCGCTACTCTTGTCCGTATGCAGAACCGTGAGTGGGAAGAACGCGTCGCCGCCTTGTGGGCCTCGCTCGACGAGCACGCGCGCGACGACTTCCATACCGCGATGAAAAGGCTTTGCGCGGAACTGCCCGAGGGCACGGCCGAAGCCGACTTCGAACTGGCGGCAGCCTACGACTCCACGGGCTATCCGGAACGCGCCGTTCCCCTGTACGGCAAGGCGCTGGAAACGGGGCTGAAAGGCGAGCGCCGGCGTCGGGCGGTCATCCAGCTGGCGAGCTCACTGCGGAACCTGGGCCGCCCGGACATCAGCGTGACGATGCTGACGGACGAGCGCGGCCGCGGCCGGGACCGGCTTTCCGACGCCGTGGACGCCGTGCTGGCCCTGGCCCTCGCCGATACCGGGCGGGAACGCGAAGGCCTCTCGCTCGCCCTCGCGGCGCTGGCGCCGCACCTTCCGCGGTACCAGCGCTCGATGAAGAACTACGCCCGCGCCCTCCTGGAGAAGCCGTCGACGACGGACGAGGGCTAAGCCCGCCGGGTCACCTGGCAGGGCGGCCTCCGTGGTGGCGCCTCGGAAAATGGCGGACCGACCTCGGGGCATGGTGGATGACGCCGCGCATCAGCACCACGGCAAGCGCGGTGACCCATGCAGGCGGCATGAGAAACACCAGAATCCCACCGGCACCGCTGGCGAATCCGCCGGCGTTGACGTAGCCCGTCAGCCCGATCCACCAGCACAGGAGCGCCACGAACGCGCAGGTTCCGGCCAGGGATCCCCGCAGCTGATCACGCCCGATCAGGACCCAATGGTCATCATTCCGTTCAGCCATGCCAACCCCCGAATGCTGTCCCGATACCACTCAGGTAAGCACTGTCCGGCTCTGTTGGCTAGGGCAACGCAAGACTGCCGGCCGCACCGTGACTGCTTGGAGGACGCCCCGCCGCAGGCCATGGCAAGCCGGTCACTTTTTGATCTTTTCGGACAGGGCATGGGCGTGCCTCAGCAGCAGCCGGCCGAGGACCGGACGGCGCTCGGCGGAGAACCGCGACTCGATGCCGGTGATGCTTAGCGCCCAGGCCGGCTGCCCGGCGGCGTCGAACACGGCGGCGCCCATCCCCCAGCTCCCGGGCACGACGAGGCCTGGATTGGTGGCATAGCCAGCATTCCTCGTCGCTTCTATTCCCTGGCGGATACGCTCCGGGCTGTGTTCCGGACCGTAGTGTTCCTCGAGTTCGGCGTGCGAGAGGTAGCGTTCAACGGCGTCGGACGGCATGAAGGAGAGGATGGCCAGGCCGGCTGACGCAACCCCGAGGGGGAAGCGCTTGCCCTCGTATAGGACGAACGAGCGGATCGGGAAGCTGCCCTCCTGGCGCAACACGCAGACCGTCTCACCGCCGCGGCGGGCGGAGAGGAAGGCACTTTCCCCGGTTTCCTCGGCGAGGGCCTGGACGTGCTCATGCGCCAGGTGGGTGATGTCATAGCGCTCGGCGGCGACCGATCCCATGAGGTAGAGCTCCGGCCCGAGATGCCACCTGCCGGCCTTCGAGTCGTGGTCGAGGAAGCCCTCGGCCGCCAGGGACGAGAGCAAGCGGTGGGCTGTGGGCCGCGCCAAGCCGGTGGCGCGGGCAACCTCGCTCGTGCCGATGCCACGGGGCATGGCACCGCTAACGGTCCGGAGAACTTGGCCGATCCGGCCGACGACTTGGGCGCCAGGAAGTGTTCCGCTCATGTCTACATTATGGACACTTTTGAGCGACTGGGCCACATTCCGAGCAATCTTCCCGCTCCGCGGCAAATCAATTGACTGCCTTCTGAGCCATCCATAGCCTGATCGGGAGCGACCACATAATGGACGGAGTGATGATGGCATCAAAAATTTGGGACAGCGCAGCAGAGGCGCTGGCCGGAACCATCCGGGACGGGATGACGCTTGCGGTGGGCGGTTTCGGCCTCAGCGGCATTCCCCGGGACCTCATTGAGGCGGTCCGGGATAGTGGCGCCCGGAACCTGACCGTCGTGTCCAACAACATGGGCGTCGACGGCAAGGGGCTGGGCCTGCTGCTGGAGAACCGGCAAGTCAGCAAGGTCCTGGCCTCCTACGTAGGAGAGAACAAGCTGTTCGCCGAGCAGTACCTGGCGGGGACGCTCGACGTCGAGTTTGTTCCCCAGGGCACACTCGCCGAACGCCTCCGGGCGGGAGGGGCCGGAATTCCCGCGTTCTACACCCCAACCGGCGTGGGAACGCCGATCGCCGAAGGCAAGCCGGAGGCCACATTCGACGGGAGGCGGTGCATCCTGGAACGCGGCATTGTTGCCGACATCGCCCTGGTTCGCGCACACCAGGCCGACGGCGAAGGCAACTTGCGGTATCGGATGACGGCCCGCAATTTCAACCCCCTCGTCGCATCAGCAGGCCGCCTCACCATCGCCGAAGCGGAAGAGATCGTCGATGGCTACCTCGATCCCAACGACGTCGTTACACCCGGCGTCTTCGTTCAGCGGGTCGTACACGTAGCCAACCCAAGCAAAGACATCGAGCAGCGGACCGTAAGGGTCCGCGCGGAGGTATGAACATGTGGACCCGTGATGAAATGGCCGCTATCGCGGCCGCCGAACTTGAAGACGGCCAGTACGTGAATCTCGGCATTGGGATTCCCACCTTGGTCGCCAACTATTTGCCCGACGGCGTCCGCGTCACCCTCCAGAGCGAGAACGGACTGCTTGGCATCGGGCCGTTCCCCTACGACGGCGAGGAAGACGCCGACCTCATCAACGCTGGAAAGCAGACCGTCACGGTGCTGCCGGGGGGAAGTTTCTTCGACTCGGCCGTCTCGTTCGGCATGATCCGCGGCGGACATGTCCAGACTGCCATCCTCGGTGCCCTGCAGGTCTCGGCCTCCGGCGACCTGGCCAACTGGACCATCCCGGGCAAGCTCGTCAAAGGCATGGGCGGCGCCATGGACCTGGTGGCCGGCACTCCCCGCGTCATCGTGGTCACCGATCACGTGGCGAAGGACGGCACCCCCAAGATCGTCGCGGAATGCGACCTTCCCTTGACCGGAGTCGGCGTCGTGAACCGCATTATCAGCGACCGAGCAGTTTTCGATGTGGTCGACGGGGAACTTGTCCTGCGCCAGGTCGCGCCGGGGCAAAGCATCGCCGAGCTCCGCGAGCTGACGGGCGCGGCGTTCAACGTTGGCCAGGAGCTGCAGGACCTGGCAGAGACCGTCGGGGCAGGCGCATGACCGCCCTGATCGCCGGCTACGCGCGAACCCCTTTCGCCAAGTTCAACGGACGTTTCGCCTCCATCCCGGCCACAGCGCTCGGGGCGCACGCGATTTCCGCGGCACTGAACCGCGCAGGCGTCAGTCCCGAGGAGGTCCAAAGGGTAATTGCCGGGCAGGTCCTGCAAGGTGGAGCCGGGCAGAACCCTGCCCGCCAGTCCGCCGTTGCCGCGGGCATCCCCTTGACCGTTCCGGCGTTGACGCTGAGCGCCGTCTGCCTTTCCGGCATGGAGGCCGTCACTGCTGCAGCACGCCTCATCGACCTCGGCGAAGCGGACATCGTGGTGGCCCTGGGCCAGGAATCGATGTCCCTCGCACCCCACGTCTTCAACGCCCGTTCCGGCCAAAAGTACGGAGCCCTCCAGGCGGTGGACACCCTTGAGGTCGACGGGCTGACGGACGCCTTCGAACAGCGTTCGATGGGCATGTCCACGGAGGACGGCAACGCCCACTACGGCCTGGACCGGGCCGTCCAAGACGCCTGGGCGGCGTCCTCCCATCAGCGTGCCGAGAAGTATGCGGTCTTCCATGCGGACGAGATCGCCGACTACACGGTCCCGTCGCGCGGGGGCGCCACGGTGATTGCCGACGACGACGGCGTCCGGACCGGGATGACCGACGAATTGCTCGGGGGCCTGCGCCCGGCCTTTAGCAAGGACGGCACGATCACCGCCGGCAACGCTTCGCAGATCACGGATGGCGCCGCCGCGTTGGTCCTGGTCAGCCCGGCAGCGGCCGAACGATTGGGCCTGTCGCCGATCGCCGTGGTGGAGTCCCACGCGTTCGTGGCCGGACCCGACGTCCGCCTGCACGAGCAGCCCGCCAGGGCCATACTGGCCGCCCTCGAAAAGATCGACGGCGGCGTCCAGGACCTTGCCGCCATC
Organism: Arthrobacter celericrescens; assembly: GCF_003614925.1. GTDB lineage: Bacteria > Actinomycetota > Actinomycetes > Actinomycetales > Micrococcaceae > Arthrobacter > Arthrobacter celericrescens. The sequence goes on along the minus strand of NZ_QYLP01000100.1, from coordinate 97,656 downwards.
GAGATCAACGAGGCCTTCGCCGCGGTGGCCATCCGGTCGACCCAGACGCTCGGCGTCAGTGCGGACATAGTCAATACACGAGGAGGGGCGATCGCCCTGGGCCATCCCATCGGAGCCTCGGGGGCACGCATCGTCGGCACCCTTGCCCGGCAACTTGCCGAGGGCGGGCCGGGACAGATAGGAGCCGCGGGAATCTGCGGCGGCGGCGGACAAGGATCTGCAATCATCCTGAGGTCACTGTAGGGAGGCGCTGTCCGGCTGCCATGCGGCGAGGGAACTGCTCGCAAACGTCCCCACGCTTTGAGCGTTGTCCCTGGGGGTGTCAGTGTTGACACCCCAGGGACAAGTGCCGCCCAAGGACAAGGGCCGCCTAAGCGAACCGCGCCAGCGGGTTCTTCAGCCGCCCGGCCATTTGCAGCCCGCCCGAAGGATCCGCCAGGTCCAGCATCTGCTGGTTGTTGCGCAGCTGCAGGCGGTTCAGGCAGGACAGCTCGAAGTCCGGCGCGAAGAGATCATGCATGGCGAACTGATCCGCCAGTTCCGGGTGCCGCTTCTGGTAGGAACGCACGACGCCGGCCGTCACCTTCCAGAACTCATCCTCGGCGAGCGTTCCGTCCTCCGCGAGGATTGCGGACAGGAAGCGGAAGATGCAGTCGAAGACGTCTGTGAAGATGGCGAGCACCATTTCCTCGGCGGGGATGTCGGCCTTGATGCGGGAGACTTCCTCCGGCAGCTCGAGCCGCTCCCCCATCACCACGATCTCCTCGGCAATGTCCTTCATGATGGCGCGGACCGGCACGCCGTTTTCCAGCACCAGGATGACGTTCTCGCCGTGCGGCATGAAGGCCAGTTCGTACTCGAAGAGGCAATGGATCAGCGGAACCAGGTAGGCCTCGAGGTAGCGGCGCAGCCACTCGGCGGGTTCCAGTCCGGAGCGTTTGATGAGGGCCGAGGCCATGGAGGCGCCGTCGGCGTCCACATGGAGCAGCGACGCCATCGTGGCCAGCTGCTGCCCCTTGTCTTTTCCGCCGTCCAGCAGCGGCAGCGGACTTTCCCTCCATAGGGCCGAGAGCATCTTGCGGTACGCCGAGCCCTTGGCCGAGGCCGCCTCGTAGTAGTGGTTGTGGTAGCCGATCGCGGCGGACTCGCGGATCATTGCCAGGCCGCGTTCCTGCAGCTCGGCGTCCCTGGAAATCAGCCCGTGCAGCCAGTCGTTGATGGCCGGCGTGGCCTTCATGTACTGCGGCGAGAGGCCCCGCATGAAGCCCATGTTCAGCACGGACATGGCCGTCTTCACGTAGCACTTATTTGGCGCACTCGTGTTAAAAAACGTCCGGATGGACTGTTGTGCCTGGTAGGCGTCAGGCGCCGTACCCAGGTGGACGATGTGCCGCCGGGCGATTTCGGCCGCGAACGTTACGGTGAGCTTGTTCTCCCATTGCCACGGGTGCACGGGCATGAGCAGGTAGTCCTGCGGGCTGAGGCCGCGCGCGGACAACTCCCCGTCGAAGCAGGCCAGAAGGTCTGCGCCGAGTTCGACTTCGAAGTGGGCGCGGTAGCCCAGGCCGGCGCTGGAGGTGAATACGGCTTTGCTGCCGTGGACAGCGATCCACTGCAACTGCACGGCGGCACCGCTTTCCGGGGCGAAGGCGTGGTAGTCCGTGATCCCGAAACCGAGCCGGCCGTTGTTGGCCACGAAGCACGGATGCCCTTCGCTCATGGTCCGTTCGATGGCCTGGAAATCGGCGGCCACGTCTGCCCCGCCCGTAATGCCGGCCGCCAGTTCCGCCGAGCTGAGGGGGTTGCCCTGCTTGTAGGCGTGGCCGGCAAGGGTGCTGCTGATTTCCTCGAGGTAGACCGGCAGCTGCTCCTCGCGGATCGCCAGGGTGTCGCGGAACTCGGCGATGAAGTCCAGCGCGTCCAGCGGCAGTCTGCCTTGCCCGTCCCCCGCCAGCGACGTCCGGGTGATCGATTCCGCCGGGATGCTCCAGTGCTCCAGTTCGAGCACGCTGGCCTGGAAGCGGTACTCCACCGCGGCGTCGTCGCTCACCAGGCGGTACTGCCCGACGCCGGCGGACGCCTCCTCCAGGAGTTCGGGCACCAGGATGCGCTCGTGGGAGAACTCCGCAATGGCCTTGCGGACCAGGTGGCGGTTGGCGGCCGCCCAGCGTTCGGGAGTCAGGTGTTCCACCGGGCCGGAGGACCGGGTGCTTGCTTCGAGAATGGCGGTCATCGGCTCTCTCCTGCGGGTTCGGAGGCGGGGCGGGCTGCGGCAAGCACAGGGGTCAACGTGGCGAGGAAATCGGCGCGCGTGCAGAAGCTGAGGAGCGCTTCCTTGTGCGTTTCGGCGGGGTCGACGGCGGGAAGGGTCACCACCCGCTCGGGGCGGAAGCCCACCCGCTCGTTCAGGACGTGGATCTTGTGGTTCCGGGCATCGGGCTCGACGACGACCCGCTCGGCCTGCGGATCCTCGAAGAGCTGCGACATCACGGACTGCATGACGGCGGTGGTGTACCCGGGCTGCGGGTCACCGTCCGGCGGGGCCACGAGCAGGTGCATGCCGACATCCCCCGGCTGCACGACGTAGACCTCTGCCAAGGGTGATTCACCGGGCTGGTAACGCTCCATCAGGAAGGCGGGGACGCCGCCGTCGAGCCCCAGGAACGCCTGGTGGTGTCCGCTGGCGGCGATGCCCGCGTACTCTTCCTCAACATCCCGGACTGTGGAGGACACCATGCCCCAGAAGCGCGCATACGGCTGGCTCACCCAGCTGTGGAGGAGGGGTGCGTCGGCGACGGGGTCGACAGGGCGGAAGGCGAAGCTCATGCGTTCACCGCCACCGGTGCTTCTGGGGTGACCGGTGCGCCGGCCGTCACGGGGGCGCCGAACTGCTGGAAGGCGATGCTGCCCTCGATCGGGTAGACCTCGCGGCCGGTGATTTCGCGCAGGATCCAGGAATTGCGGTACGCGGCCATCCCGAGGTCCGGGGTGACGAAGCCGTGGGTGTGCAGTTCGGCGTTCTGGACGAAGATTTCCCCGGGTTCGACGCCGGTGCTGTAGTTGCGGGAGACGTCGAACCGTCCGCGGTAGTCGCGGCGGATGCGGTCCGCGATGCCGGCCAGGAAGCCTGGTTCCTGGTACTTGTAACCAGTGGCGAAGACTACGGCCTCGGACTCGAGGGTGAAGTCGCGGCCGTGCTCGTCGTGGCGCAGGTCAAGGGTGTGGGTGCCCTTGGCGGCGTCCCAGGCTGCAGCGTTGAGCGAGGAGTGCGTGAAGAGCTGAGTGTCCACGATGCCGGAGAGGCTCTTGGTGTAGAGGAGGTCGTAGATGCTGTCGATCAAGTCCGAGTTGATGCCCTTGTAGAGGTTCTTCTGGCTGTCGATCAACGAATCGCGCTGCTCCGCCGGGAGGGAGTGGAAGTAGTCCACGTACTCCGGGGAGGTCATTTCGAGGGTCAGCTTGGTGTACTCCAGCGGGAAGAAGCGGCCGGAACGGGTCACCCAGTTCAGCTGGTAGCCGTGGACGTCGATTTCGCCGAGCAGCTCGTAGTAGAGCTCCGCGGCGCTCTGGCCGCTGCCCACGATGGTGATGCTGCGTTTGGCCTGCAGCTCACTCTTCCTCGACAGGTAGTCGGCGTTGTGGAGGACAAGTCCGCCGGCGTTCTCGCCGGTCACTATTCCTGCACAGGCGGCCGGAATGTAGGGGCTGGTTCCGGTGCCGAGCACCAGCCGCCGCGCCCGCAGCACCTCAGCGCCGCCCGGGCCCTGCACGGAGAGAGTGTACACGCCGTCGTCGTACGAAACATCCAGCACATCCGTGCTAAAACACACGGAGTCGAGCTGGCCAGCCACCCACTGGCAGTACTGGTTGAACTCGGCGCGCAGCGGGTAGAAGTTTTCCCGGATGTAGAAGCGGTACAACCGCCCGGTCTGCTTGAGGAAGTTCAGGAAGGAGAACTTCGACGTCGGATCGGCCAGGGTGACGAGGTCCGCCATGAAGGGAACCTGCAGGTGCGCCGGCTCCAGCATCATTCCGGGGTGCCAGTCGAAGGACTCGCGGCGCTCCAGGAAGACGGCGTCAAGGCCGTCGATCGGTTCGCTCAGCGCGGCCAAGCCCAGGTTGAAGGGGCCGAGGCCGATCCCGGCGAGGTCGTAGATGCGGCCGGTATCCCGGGCGTTGTCCTGGGATTCCTTGGGGGCGGTAGTGCTCATGCTGCGTTGTCCTCGTTGTTGGTGCCGGCGCTGTTGGTGCCGGGGAGCAGGCCGGCGCCGGTGCGGCGCAGGAGATCGATGATTTCGCGGATGTCGTTCCGGCTCGCCTCGGCGTTGAGGAGGGTGAACTTCAGGTAGTGGTGGCCGTCCACCTTGGTGCCGGCCACCACGGCCTCGCCGGAGGCGAAGACGGCGGCGCGGATGGCGGGGTTGAGGCGGTCCGCCGCGGTTTCGTCCAGGCGGGAGCCGTCCACAAGCGGCCGGTAGCGGAAGACGAGCGTGCTCAGCTGGGGTTCGGCGGCGAGCTCGAATTCCGGGTCTTCGGCCAGCAGCGCACCGACGCGTCCAGCGAGGTCGATGGCTTCATCGAAGAGGGCACCGATGGCGTCGGCGCCCATGGTGCGCAGGGTCAGCCACAGCTTGAGGGCGTCGAAGCGGCGGGTGGTCTGGATGCTCTTGTCCACCTGGTTGGGGACTTGTGCCTTGGCGGCGCTTTCCGGGTTGAGGTAGTCCGCGTAGTAGGTGACGTGGCGCAGCATGGAGCCTTTGCGGACGATCAAGGCGCTGGAGCTCACGGGCTGGAAGTAGGTCTTGTGGTAGTCCACGGTGACGGAGTCGGCCAGTTGGGTGCCGTCGATCAGGTGTCGGTATCGGTTGGAGACCAGCAGGCCGCCGCCGTAGGCGGCGTCAATGTGCAGCCAGGAATCGTAGGCGCGGGCCAGGGCGGCGAGCTCCGCGAGCGGGTCCACCGAACCGAAGTCCGTGGTCCCGGCGGTGGCCACGACCGCCATCGGCACCAGGCCGGCGTCGTGCGTTTCCGCAAGGGCAGCCGCCAGCGCGGCGGGATCCATGCGGTGGTCCGCGGCGGTGGGGACGGCGACGACGGCGTCGAACCCGAGGCCCAGCATGGAGGCCGACTTCTGGATGCTGAAATGGCTGTCCTGCGAGGTGAAGATGCGCAGACGATCGAGCAGGTGCGGGAGGCGGGCCTCGCCGGCCTCGGGGCTTGAGGCGCGGAGCTTGGCGACGGCATGGTTGCGGGCGATCAGCAAGGCCTGGAAGTTGGACTGGCTGCCGCCGGAGGTGAACACGCCGTCGGCGTCATTGCCGAACCCGAGGCGTTCAGCCGTCCAGTCGATGAGGCGGCGTTCGATCATGGTGGCGCCGGCGCTTTGGTCCCAGGTGTCCATGGAGGAGTTGACGGCGGAGAGCACGGCCTCACCCACCAGCGCAGGGATCACCACCGGGCAGTTCAGGTGCGCGGCGTAGCGGGAGTCGTGGAAGTAGATGGCGTCCTTGAGGTAAAGCTCGTCGAGCTCCTCGAGGGCAGCGGCGGTGTCGCGGAGGGGACGGCCGAGGTCCACGGCGTCCACCTTCGCCTTCAGCCCTGCATGCCCGACGCCGGTGTACGGCCGCGCGGTCCGCTGGACCTTGGTGGCCACGGCGTTGACGCCCTGCAGCACCTGTGCGACATAACTGGGCGAGTTCCGCGCGTTGAAAAGCTGGTTGGTGGCCGCGAGGGCAAGCTCCACGTTGGACCCGAAGTCCGCTTCCGGGGCGTCGGTTTCACCGCGCCCAACCTCACCGCGCCCGGTTTCGTTGCGCTTGATATCACTGCGCTCGATATCTCTGCGCCGGACTTCCATGCTGGGCGACGTCACGTCGGCCTCCTTCCACTGGGTTCGAACAAATGCCCAGCAACACTCCGCGCGCTGTTAGGCAAGGCAAGCCTTACTTAGGCTTGCCTTTTCGTCAAACTTTTGTGCCCTAATTCATAAGGTGTGACGGGCGGGAAGGGTTGACTGGATCCGGCGGGCCGCTGTGCTGTAATTTGCCCGCCTTCACATGTTCGAAAGGTGCAGACGCGGGGCGGGGTGGGGGCGCGGGTCGCATCCGGGCGGGTCGGGGCAGGGCCGGGCGGGGCGCTCGCCCGGGGCGGGAGGCCATCGGCGGACGTTCTGCTGGATCACCCGTGTGGCCCGGATCCCGTCGGCCCGGAAGTACGGGGCTTCATAGTCTGTCGGAGCGGGGTGATCCAGCAAAATGTACCGGCTTGGACCGAGACCTGTACGGCCGCGCAGCGTGTAGAGTCCTCTGCAAACGCGCCCGGCGGGTCCCGGGCGCGGATACGGCATCCAAGGGGGAACGATGCAGGATACAAACAGCGCCAGTGCAAGCTTCAGGGAAATCGACGAACACGGAAACGCGCTACCACATGACCCGGCGGCCACGCCGGAGGAGACCCGGAAGTTCCGCGTGAATCCGTTCATCATGGTTCTCTGGGTCCTCAATGGAGCCCTCATGGTGCTCGTGGGCTGGGCAATCAGCGAAAGTTTCGAGCCGACGTTTTTTGGCGGCACCACATCGGAGTCCGGCGCTGTTCCCGTGTTCTTCGTCCTGATGAACTCCGTGCCCCAACTGCTGCTGATCTCGGCCCTGACCACCGTTGCGCTGCTGTTCTGGCACGCATGGCAATGGCAGAAGCGGCGGGCACGCTGAGAGTTGTCGGCGCCTCCTGCAACACTGCGGTCACTCGGAATCTTGTGAAACGGAACTGAAGGGAGCCAGACGTGGGCGCATGGAGTGAATCGGTCTTCGGCAACGATGACGCGGCGGATTTCCTCTTCGAAATCGAAGACGCCGGATCAACGGGAGAGGTCATCACGGTCCTTGAAGACGGCCTCAACGCCGTGGCCGGCGAGGACGGCTATGTCTACGCACCCGAAGGAGCGGTCGGCCTGGCCGCAGCGGCGCTGGCGATCTCCTGGGGGCATCCCGCGGTCCTCGACGACGCAACTTCGCAATCCTTGGGCGAACCGTGGCCGCGCACTTCGGAGGCACTCCCCGACCGGCTGCTGGCGAAGGCCGCCGCAGTCCTCGACCGGATGCGCAGGCCCGACGCCAACGAACTCGCGGACCTGTGGAACGACGCCGACAAGCAGGCCGACTTCGATTCGGAGCTGTCGCGCTGGCGGGCCCACTTGCCCTGAGCGGCAGGCCTGGACGGCTGCCCTGAACAGCGGGCAGAGGCGTTACTCGTTGCCGGGCTCTCCGACGGGCGGCTCTGCCGGCCAGTCGACGTCGAGCTCGTAGCCCTCGTGGTTGCGCAGGAAGGCGGCGATGTACGGGCAGTGCGGGATGATGCGCTTTCCGGAAGCCACCACGTCGTCCAGGGCAAACCGGGCGAGGACCTTCGCCAGGCCGCGGCCCTTGAACTTTTCCCGGGTCTCGGTGTGCATGAAATCGATATGGCCGGGCCGGTCCATGAACTGCGAGATCACCGCAATCTCACCGTTCACGAGGAGTTCGTAACGGTGGAATTTGTCGTTCCGGACGGTGGTGACGTCACCGTGGAAGGACTCTGCCAGGGAATCCGTGAACTCGGTCATGACTCGACATTGGCACGTAATCCGGCCTCTGGCAATGGCAACGCACGCCCTTGGCCTGCCTCCGTTTCGGGTCGGGAAGGCGAGGGTTGTGACGGCTCCACCACGCGCCCCAGCAGCAGCACCGCGAGCATGAAGCATGCCGCCCCTCCGCCCAGCAGGGCGACGTTGAGTCCGTTCAGCGCTGCGTCCAGCATGGGGATGAACACCACGACGCCGGCCGTCACTACGGCGGCAGGTGCGCGGCCCCGAGCGTGGACGGCCGCCGTCGGGCGTTCTTCAAGCCTGCCGCAAAGCAGCAGGACCGGCAGCAGCAGCACCACGACGGCGAGCAGCACCAGCGGCCGCGCCCACCACCACGCGGCGGTGCCGGCGGCCGGTTTGGGGAAGTCGCTGAGCAGCAGCAGGCCGGTCATCGCCACGAGCAGCGGCAGGTGCCAGAGGTAGATGGTCATGGAGCGGCGGCCGGCCGCCGCAACCATCCACATCACCCAGCGGACGCGGGCCAGCCAGGCGACCCCCGGCCGGAGCAACTGCAGGGTGGCTGCCTGCGACAGGCCCAGCAGCAGCATGCACAGGTTGGGCGGGTTCAGGTTCACGATCATGTTCCCCGAGTACACCCCGGCACCGGTGATCAGTCCGAGCAGCAGGTTGCTGCCCGCCACCAGCCCCACCAGCCATCCGCTGCTGCGCCCGGCGAGGAAACCGTCGGCGATGAAGAAGCCAAACTGCTGGACCGCGCACCAGACAAACACCATGTTGAGCGAGGCGATGAGGGGGAATGCGCCGCGCAGGCTGTCCACGGCGATCACCGCGGCGACCAGGACGGCGAGCGTCAGCCACGGCGCGTGCTCGTGCAGCCTGGCCAGCAACGGCACGCTTAGCTGCGCGGCAAGGTAGGCGGCCAGGAACCACAATGGCATCCCGGCACCGGTGGCCATCAATTGGACCACCTGCGGGTGGACGCCCAGCAGCTGCGCAGCGAACAGTCCCGGGAACATCACGGCAAGCAGGGCAGTGGCGGGCCGGATGAGGCGCAACAGCCGCAACTGGGCGTAGTCCACGCCGGTTCCGCCTCGGGCACGCAGCCGCCGCCAGGATTCAAGCCCGGTGATGCCGCCCAGCACGAAGAACAGCGGCATGACCTGTAGGGCCCAGAGCACCGGCTCGAACCAGCGCTGCTCCATGAGGGTGTTTTCCTGGGTCACAGTGCCGTCGGCGTGCAGCACGGGGCTGACCATCATGCAGTGCGAGAGGACTACCAGGGTGAGGCAAAAGAAGCGGGCGATATCGATGACCGGGTCGCGCCGGGCACTGCCGGCGGCCTGCCCGGCAGCTGCCTTGCCCTGCCTCAAGAATCCCATCGCGCCCCCTGCGGCTGATGTTCCCTGTTGGCTCCATTGTCCGCCGAGTTGGCGGATTAGGGCAGGGGCCTGGAGGGACTGCCAGCACGTGGCTCGCCCGGCGCGGACAGGCAGCAAGGTCAAACGGACAACGCCACCTTGCCGGACACGTGGCCGTCTTCCAGGTATCGGAGGGCGTCCGCAGCCTCAGCCAGCGTGAAGCTCCTGTCGAGGGCCGGCGCTATGTCACCGGCCTCGATGAGCTGCGTAAGTTCCTGAAGGTCGGCAGCACGGACCAGACCGAACAACATGGTCAACCGCTGGCCGATGAAGGGTGACAGGACGACGGCGCCCAGCTGGCGGTGCAGTCCCCCGCCCAGCTTCCCGCCGCCCTCACCGCCGACAATGACCGCCGTTCCCTTAGCTGTGAGGGCACGACGCAAGCGCGGGATCCGGGGGTTGCCCGCGATGTCCAGGATGAGGTCGAAGGGGCCGGCGTCTACGAAGTCTTCCCTGGTGTAGTCGATGACCTGGTCGGCGCCAAGGTCGCGGACAAACCCGATCTTTCCGGTACTGCAGGTGCCAGTGACGTGCGCACCGTAGGCTTTGGCCAACTGGACCGCGAAGCTTCCCACGCCGCCGGATGCGCCGGTGACCAGCACTTTCTGTCCCGGCTGGATCTTTCCGGCGCGGAGGCCTTGGAGAGCGGTGACGGCGGAGACCGGCACGGCCGCGGCCTGCTCGAATGAGAGACCCTGGGGCATTGCCGCCAGTTTGGCCTCCGGCGCAACGGCGTATTCGGCGAAGGAACCCCGGCCGCTGCCGTAGACCGCGTCGCCGACGGCGAACTTTGTGACCTCGGGGCCCACGGCCTCCACGATGCCGGCGAGGTCCATGCCCAAAGCCGGGTCTTTCGGCTTCCGGAGGCCAAATGCGAGACGCGCAATGTACGGCAGGCCGGTCATTATGTGCCAGGCCCCGCGGTCGACACCGGCTGCCCGGACCCGGACCAGTACATCCTTGCCTTTGACGACTGGGCGCGCCACCCGCTCCAAGCGCAGCACCTCCGGCCCGCCGTAGGTCTCCCGGCCGATAGCCCGCATGTCCGTTGTTTCGCTGCCCTGACGATGAGAGCGTTCTTGGGTTTTCACGGCAATCCCTCCTGTGAGCCAACAACTTTCGTACGCTGTACGAAAGACGCTACAGTACAGTGTACGAAAGTGGAAGAGCAAAGAGGAGCACGAAATGACAGGTGCAGCCAAAGGCGCCGCAGGCCGGCCTGAGCTCAGCCGCGGGAAGGTTCTGCAGAAGGCTCTCGAACTGGCCGATGCCGGGGGCATCGCTGCCCTGTCGATACGGTCGCTCGCCCAGAGCATCGGCACGAAGCCGATGTCCCTCTACTACTACGTGGCCAACAAGGAGGAAATCCTGGACGGGCTCGTGGACCTCGTCTTTGCCGAGATCAGCACACCGCAGGCCGGCAGCGAGTGGAAGGAACAGATGCGCCGCCGCGCCCACTCGGCCCGGGAAGTGCTACGGCGCCATCCGTGGGCGATCGGACTGCTGGAGTCCCGCAAGGCTCCCGGCCCGGAGACCCTGAAGCACCACGAGGCAACTTTGGCCACATTGCGCGAGGGAGGCTTCACCGTGGAACAGACAGCCCGCGCCTACTCCCTGCTGGACAGTTACATCTACGGGTTCGCCCTCCAAGAGGCCGGGCTCCCTATCTCAGGCGGCGAGCCGATGGCTCAGGTGGCAGCCCCCATCATGGAGCGGTTTGCGACCGGGGAATACCCCTACCTGGTTGAGATCGCAACGCAGGTTGTCATGCAGCCCGACTACGACTACGGCAACGAATTCGGCTACGGGCTGGAGCTGATCCTCGAAGCGCTGCAGCCGGCATCGGCTGCCTAGCCCCGGAGGTGCCAAAGGCTGTCAGCCCAGCGCAACCGCCAGGATGCCGAGCACGACGGCGAGCAGCGGCGTGGTGCCCTGCAGCACCGCAGGGCGGAGGTACTTCCGCCCGCTGGCCGCCAGCACCAGCGAGGCCAGCAGCATGGAGCCGCACGACGCGAAAACCAGGGTCCAGCCGATCTCAGGACGCCCGAAAACCACGAAACAGATGCCAGCGAGCGCGCCCACGGCGAGGAACAGGTTGTAGAAGCCCTGGTTGAAGGCCATGGGCTTGGTGGTTTCGGCGTCGGCCTGGGACGCGACGCCGAAACGCTTCCAGGTGGCCGGGCGGGTCCATGTGAGGGACTCCATCGTGAAGATGTACACGTGCAGGAGGCCGGCGAGGAGCGCAAATACCAGGGAAGCAACGGTCATGGACCGATCCTAGCCGCGCCGCCCGCGGTCAGGCCGCACGCCAACACGGCGCCGCCCACCAACAACACTCAGCCCAGCAGCCGCTCGCGTTCCCGCGGATCCACCGCGGCAGCCGCCGCAGCCATCGCCAGGCCGAACGCGGCGTCGAGCACTGCCCGGTCCGCCGAGGCGGTGGCCCCGTGCGCGGCGAACTCGGCGGTGTGGTGCGCCGCGCCGCCCACCTCGTAGCCCACCAGCGGGTGGATGCTCGGCACGAGCAGCGAGACGTTGCCCATGTCGGTGGACGCCACCGGCGCCGGATCGAAGGCGACGTCGCGCCCACGGATCACCATGGCTTCCCGGTAGGCCTCGGACAGGTAGCGGTCCTGCCGCAGTTCCGCATAGGGATTGCCCGACGGCGTCACGGTCAGCGCAGCTCGGCTGGCCAGCGCCCCGGCGTCGAGGCAACGCCGCACGCGGTCCTCGATCACGCGCAGCGTGGTGATGTCCGGGGCGCGCATTTCCACGCTGGCACGGGCCCGCTCGGGTATCACGTTGACCGCGCTTCCGCCCTCGGTGACGATCAGCGAAACGATGGCTCCGGCGGGCAGCTGCTGCCGGGCCAGGGCGAGCGCGGTCTGCGCCACCACCAAGGCGTCCAGGGCGTTGATGCCCTCCTCCGGAGCGGCCGCCGCATGAGCGGGCCGGCCCTCGTAGAGCACCTCCCACATGCCCATCGCCAGGGACGTCCCGCCCACCACATCCGACGCGGCTGCGTGGGCCATCATGGCCAGCGAGACGTCGTCGAAGAAGCCTTCCCCGATCATCGCCACCTTGCCGCCAAAGCTTTCCTCCGCCGGGGTGCCGAGCACCTTGACGGTGATGCCGAGGTCATCGGCGACGGCGGCGAGCGCCAACGCGGCGCCCACGGCACTGGCGGCGTTGACGTTGTGCCCGCAGGCGTGGCCGATGTCCGGCAGGGCGTCGTACTCGACGCACAGCGCGACGACCAGCTTCCCGCTGCCGTACCGTGCGCTGAAGGCGGTGGGGAGCGAGGGCTGGACGGCGTCGAAGGCGAAACCGGCCGCGCCGAGCAGGGCACGGACTCGCTTGGCCGCCCGGAACTCCTCCCCGCTCAGCTCGGGGTCGGCGTGGATCGCGTGGCTCAGCCCCAGGATGTCGGCCTCCCAGCGTTCCAGCGCGGATTCCAGGTGCTGTTGCACGGCTGCCGGAGCCGCAAGTGCCGCGTTGCTCATGCGGTCACCTTCACCTTCGGGTAACGGGCGGACACCGCCGAGGCAATCAGCGCGGCCAGCGCGAGCGCACCCCAGATCGCGAAGAGCCCGCCCTCGCTGATCCGCCCGCCGTCGGCGGTGCTTGAGGAAATCAGCTTCACGACGGCGGCGCCCACCGCGATCCCGACCGACAGGGCCAGCTCGTTCAGGCCGGCCGCCGTCGAGGTCTCCTCCAACGGAACACCCTCGACGGACAGGGCGCGGGTGCCCGCCTGGTACATGCCCAGGCTGAGGTTGAACAGGGCGAAGCCGGCGCAGTATCCGGCGAGGGAGCCGTGGGCGAGGGCCATGACGGCGAAGCCGCCGGCCAACAGGACGCCGGCGGAGACCAGGGTGGCGCGTTCGCCGAAGCTGCGCAGCACGCGGGCGGTCAGCAGCGAGGACACCAGGGACAGCACCGAGCCGAGGGCCAGGATGACCGCGATGTTGAAGGAACTCAGGGCGAAGCCGTAACCGGTCTTCTCCGGGTTGGCGTGCAGGAAGATGCCGTTGGTGCCGAAGTAACTGATGGAGGCGAAGCCGAAGAAGAACGTGGCGAGCGAGACCGCGCGGATCCGCGGCTTGGCGAGCATGCGCAGGTCCATGAAGCGCCTTGCGTTCCCAGCCGCACCGGGCAGCCGCGAATCGATCTTGGCCCACACGGCGAGCAGCGCGAGCCCAAGCAATCCGGCGAGCAGTGTGCGGGCATCCAGCCAACCCCATTCCGGCCCCATGGACAGCGCCACCACGAATCCGATCAGGCCGAGGGAGCACGACATCAGCGGCGCCAGGGCGAGGCCTTCACGGGTGGGGGTTCCGGCGTCGGGCAGCAGGAAGGAGGCAACAAGGGCGGCGACGGCGAACGGCACGGCGACCCAGAGGCCGAGGGTCGGCTGGGAGGCGCCGATGATCCCGGCCAGCAGCCCGCCGGCACCGAAGGTGATCATGAGGACGCCGATCATCACGCTGACGCCGGTGCGGGTGTGGGCAGGGCTGCTGACGCGCAGGATGCCCATCATCAGCGGGATGAAGCCCACCACGCAGGTGAGCAGCACGACACCGGCCGTCACCGTCCACAGCGACGGCCAGAAAGCCATCATGAACGCGCCCAGCGCCACCACTGCTGCGGAGCATCGCAGCACCAGCCGGTAACCGTAGCTGTCGCCCAGGCGGGAGATGATCGGGGTGAGGACGGCGAAGCTGACGTTGGAGATCAGGAAGATGCCGTTGATGGCGGGGTCGTCGATGGCGAAGACCGGGCCCAGTGCGGGGAGGATCGGATTCAGGTATCCCTGGGTGACGCCGCTGAGGGATTCGACCAGGGCCATGGCCAGGATCATTCCCAGGATCGTCCTGCGGGTGAGTGCGGCCGCGGCCGGTGGCATGGTCCGGGGCGGCATTGCCTTGCTTGCCATATGCTTCCTTGGGGGTTCGGGGCGCCCGGAGTGGCGCGAGTCACAACGTTATTCAGCCCCTCACGCACCATCGGATTATTGATGAAAACCTCCATCAAGCCCGCAGATTTGAAAGAATCTTCCATGATCTCCGAGTTGGATCTTGAAATCGTCAACGCCCTCCAGATCAATCCACGGGCCGACTGGTCCCGGGTGGCGGACGTCCTGGAACTGTCCGGCCCCACCGTGGCGCGGCGCTGGAGCGCGCTGGCGGATCAGGGCCTGGCGTGGATCACGCCGTCGCCCGGCCCGCGCTACTTGAGCGCCGGCTGGTCGGCGTTCATCAACCTGTCCTCGGTTCCGGAGCAGCACGGGGCGTTGATCGAACGGCTGTGCGCCGAGCCGGCGTTCGGCACGGTGTCCTTGGTGTCCGGGCCGCACGACCTGTTCGTGGACTGCTTCGCTTCCAGCCACGAGGAACTGATGGCGATCGTCACCGGCTCCTTCGCGGACCTGCCCGGCGTGACCCGGCGCGAGGTGGTGTTCGTGACCCAGCTGTACCGGCAGGCTTCCGACTGGCGCAGCGGCACCCTCGAGCCGGCGCGGGCCAGGCTCATGGCCAAGGAATCCACGCCCGCTCCCCCGGCCTACTCCCCCGACACGCTCGACGCCGCCCTGCTGGAGGCCCTCGCCCGGGACGGCCGCGCAGGCTGGGCCGAGCTCGGCGCCAGCTGCGGGGTCTCCCCCCAGACCGCGCGCCGCCGCGTGGAACGCTTCCTCGCCTCCGGCTACATCACCATGCGCTGCGACACAGCGGCCGCCGTGCAGCAGAACCTGCGCGAAGTTAGCCTCGCTCTCAACGTCCCGGCCAGCCAGGTGGACGACGTCGGCCGCTACTTCGCCGCCCTGCCCAGCTGCCGGCTCAGCGCCCAGGTTCTGGGCACCCAGAACCTGGTGGTCACCTTCTGGGTGCGCGACTACCTCGAGGTCCAGGCCCACGAACGCGAGCTCGCGGCCCGCGCGCCCGGCAGCACGGTGATCTCCCGGCAGGCAGTGGTGCGCACCTACAAGCGGCTGGGGCACATCCTCGATGAGAACGGCCGCAGCACCGGGGTGGTGCCGCTACCGCTGTGGCGGGAGGGGAGCTGACCACAGAATTCCGGAGCAGTTGGGCCTCGCCCTGCCTGTTGCTGCTTAGGCCGTCGGCGGGTGGACCGGGGCCCTTTCAGCCGGGACCGGGGGCCTTTTCAGCCGGGGTCATGTTGCCTGCGCTCCAACTGGCAAGGAAATCCAGTTGGTCCTGCGCGCGGCTGCCCGGTTCGGCGGTGTAGGCGATCAGGGTCAGCCCTTCGCCGGGCAGCTCAAGGGCGTCGCCGGTGAGCTCGATCTCGCCGACGAGCGGATTGCGCATGGTTTTGCGGGCGGTGCGGTGAAAGCGGACATTGTGCCGCGCCCACCGGGTGGAGAATTCGGAGCTGCCGGCGGCGAGATCGCCGATGAGCTGGTTCAGCGCCCGATCGTGGGGGCTGCGTCCGGACTCAGCGCGCATTGCCGCGGCAAAGTCATCGGCGAGGGTTTCCCACTCAACGAAGAAGTCCCGGGAACGCGGATCCAGGAACATGAAGCGGGCGAGGTTCAGCGGCAGCGCGGTCGGGCTGAGGATGTCCGCGTAGAGAGCGAAGCAGAGATTGTTGGCCGCAACGACGTCCATACGCGAGTTCCGGACGTAAGCGGGCGTTCCGGTCATCCCGGCAAGGAGCCTTCCAATGCTTGGCCGCAGTTCGGACCGTGTCCGCCGGACACCGGACGCCGGAGCAGGCGTGGCAGCCTTGGCCAGATCGTGCAGGTGGGCACGTTCTGCCTCGTCGAGCTGCAAGGCACGGGCGAGGGAGTCCAGTACGGAGTCGGAGACTCCCCGCAGGTTTCCGCGTTCGAGGCGGGCGTAGTACTCGGTGCTGACGCCGGCGAGCACGGCCACTTCCTCGCGCTTGAGTCCGGCCACCCGCCTTGTTCCGCCATAAGCGGGCAGCCCTGCCTGTGCGGGGGTGAGGCGCGATCGCCGGCTCATCAGGAACTCGCGGACATCGTTCGTCTTGTCCATGGCTTCCACGCTACGGCGGGTCACGTCGTTCTAACAGGAACTGCCAGTACACCGCACAGCAAGCACTCCCGCGCCGGTGGAAGGGCTGGTTTTCTGGAAGCACGAACAACGCAAAGGAAGATCCATGAAGAACGTCACGCTCAACAACGGCGTCGAAATGCCGATCCTCGGCTTCGGCGTCTTCCAGATTCCCGCGGAAGAGACCCAGGCAGCGGTCGAAGCGGCACTGGAAGCCGGCTACAGGCATCCGGATACGGCGGCCTCCTACGGCAACGAACCGGCCGTGGGAGCCGCCATCAAAGCCAGCGGGATCGCCCGCGAGGAACTGTTCGTCACCACCAAGCTCTGGATCCAGCACGCGCCCGCGGGCAGCGTCTACGACGACAGCAAGCGTGCGTTCCGGAATTCCCTGGACCGGCTTGGCCTGGACTACCTGGACCTCTATCTGATCCACCAGCCGCTGGGCGACTACTACAGCGAGTGGCGCGCCATGCAGGACCTGAACAAGGAAGGCCTGGCCCGGGCCATCGGCGTCTCCAACTTCCATCCCGACCGGCTCGTAGACCTCATCGACCACAACGAAATCGTCCCGGCCGTGAACCAAATCGAAACGCACCCCTTCCACCAGCGCGCCGCTGACCAGGAACTGATGCAGGAACGCGGCGTCCAGATCGAGTCCTGGGGCCCGTTCGCTGAAGGCAGGAACCAACTGTTCACGGATCCGGTCCTCACCGCCATTGCCGAAGCACACGGCAAGTCCGTTGCGCAGGTGGTGCTGCGCTGGCTGATCCAGCGCGACGTCGTTGTCATTCCGAAGTCGGTCCGGCCGGAGCGCATGGCCGAGAACCTCGACGTTTTCGGCTTCACCCTCACCGAAGGGGAGATGGCGCGGATCGCAGCCATGGACACCGGCGCCAGCCTCTTCTTCGACCACCGCGACCCCGACAAGGTCAGCTGGCTGGGCGGCCGCCGGTACAACTAGGGGAGGGCAGTCGTGATCACCAAACCAGCGGCCATCAGCCGGCGGTCCGCCCTTCGCGGTGCGGCCGCCGGCCTGGGCGGGGTGCTGCTCACCGCCGGGGCAACAGGCTGCACGGCACAAGGAACGGACGCAATGCCCTCAGGTGACGACGCGCCGTCGCCTGGCGCTGCCGTTCCCGGCCAAGACGGCCGGCGCGTTCTGCTCGCCTGCTTTTCCCGTGCCGGGGAGAACTACCATTACGGCGGCAGAACCAAGCTCGACGTCGGCAACACCGAGATACTCGCCGGCATGGTCAGCGCGCTGATACCGTGCGATGTGCACCGAATCGAGGCTGCAGAGCCCTACCCGGAAAGCTACGACGCCACGGTGGCCCGCAACGTCCGCGAACAGGACCAGGATGCCCGGCCCGCGATCCTCAACCCGCTGGCCGCCGTCGGCCGGTACGACACCGTGATCCTCGCCAGCGGCATCTGGAACGTGAGGGCACCGATGATCATGGCCACATTTGCCGAAAGCTACGATTTCACCGGCAAGACCATCCTTCCGCTCACGACCCATGCCATGAGCGGGCTCGGCACCACCGTCCGCGACTACCGGCAGTCCTGCCCGGGGGCGACGATCGGTGAAGGCCTCGCAGTCAAAGGCGAGGAAGTCCGCAATGCCGGACCCGGCGTCGGGTCCTGGCTCCAGCGCGCGGGGCTCCTCCCTGCCCGGCGCTAGTGCGGCATTCCGGAGTTCCAGACAAAACCGGGAGTAATGCGGCCCGCACCACAGGGCATTCGTCGTTTAGTTGGAACAGCCGGCTGCAACGACGCCGCCGGCACCAGCAGAACGAGACCCAGGATCCCCATGCTTCCCGCCGCGCCCCTCCGCCAGCCCCGTGCCGCAGCCGCCTCTCAGCACGGACCGCACCTTTCCGACACGACGCCCGACGCCGGCACCCGCCTCCCGGGCCACCTCACCGGAGCCGGGACTCCAACTGTCGGAACTCCCGGCAGCGAGGTGCCCAGCAGCGCCTGGCGGCTGAGGGTGGATGCGTGGGAGTACCTGGGCTACGCGGTCAAGCAGGCGGCCGCCGTCGGGCACGAACGCGGAACGGACGGCCCCCGCAACGGGCGGCTGTCCGCCGAAGCCGCACGGCTGCTGCCCACACTGGAGGCCCTGGAACTGTACTGGGCCGCGCCAGGCCAGGGTTACGTGGCGGAGCTGCGGCATAGCCTGGAACAGGGCGACTACGCCACCGCGCTGGCACTGATCGAGCCGGTCACACGACGGTTGTCCCGGCACGGGCAGGCATCCCCGGAAACCGCGGCGGACACGGAGCGGGAAACAGAGCAGCCCGAAAGCCATGCGGAAACACGCCGGCGCTTCGAGGTGCTGGTGATCGACGACATGTCCGAGGCCGAGCGCGAGGCCATGCGCGCCGATCTGCTGGCCCAGCGCCGCCCGGCCGACGAGTTCGTCTACGAGCCGGTGTTCGTGCCCAGCTTCGAGGATGCCTTGGTGGCCGTGCTCCTCAACCCGGACATCCAGGCCTGCGTGCTGCGGCCCGGTTTCGTGGCCCGCAGCCGGCAGCGGCTGAGCCGGGACCTGCGCGCCTTCCTGGCCGGGTTCACCGGCGGCGAGGTGCCTGCCCGGCCGATGGACCGGATCCTAATGCTCGCGGAAAAGCTCGGCGAACTGCGCCCTGAGCTGGACCTTTACTTGGTGGCCGGGGTGTCGATCGAGGAACTGGCGGGTTCCCTGACCCGCCGCTTCCGCCGGCTGTTCCGCCGCCAGGACAGCCTGGAACTGCACCTGTCCCTGCTGGGTGGTGCGGCGGCGCGCTACGAGGCGCCGTTCTTCCACGCCGTGCAGCAGTACAGCCGCAAGCCCGCAGGGGTGTTCCATGCCCTGCCGGTTTCGCGCGGCGGTTCCGTGGTCAACTCGAAGTGGATCGACGACCTGGGCGAGTTCTACGGGCTGAACCTGCTCCTGGCCGAAACCTCGGCCACCTCCGGCGGGCTGGACTCCCTGTTGGACCCGCACGGCTCCCTGAAGAAGGCCCAGTCCCTGGCGGCCCGGGCCTACGGGGCGCAGAAATCGCTGTTCGTCACCAACGGAACGTCCACGGCCAACAAGATCGTGCACCAGTCGATCGTGGCGCCCGGGGACGTGGTGCTGGTGGACCGCAACTGCCACAAGTCCCACCACTACGCCCTGATGCTGGCCGGCGCGCAGGTGGCCTACCTGGACGCCTACCCGCTGGACGAGTTCTCCTTCTACGGCGCGGTGCCGCTGGAGAGCATCAAGCGCATGCTCCTGGACTACCGGCGGGCCGGGCGCCTGCACGAGGTCAAGATGCTCGCCCTGACCAACTGCACTTTCGACGGGATCGTCTACGACGTGGAACGCGTCATGGAGGAATGCCTGGCCATCAAGCCGGACCTGGTGTTCCTGTGGGACGAGGCTTGGTTCGCCTTCGCCGGCTTCCACCACATCTACCGGCGCCGCACGGCCATGGCGGCGGCGCAAAAGCTCGAAAAGCAGTTCCGCGATCCGGCGTACGCGCGCCGGTACGCCGAGCAGCAGCGGCGGCTGACCGGCACAGGCGGCACAGGCGGCACAGGGGCGAACAGCGCCGCCGTCGGGAGCTTGGATTCAGTCAGTGACGAGCAGCTGCTGCAGACCCGGCTCATCCCCGACCCGGCGCGGGCGCGGCTGCGCGTCTACGCCACCCAGTCCACGCACAAGACCCTTACCTCGCTGCGGCAGGGGTCCATGATCCACATCCACGACCAGGACTTCGGGCAGCTGAACGCGGAGAGTTTCCACGAGGCGTACATGACGCACACCTCCACCTCGCCGAACTACCAGATCCTGGCCTCGCTGGACGCGGGGCGCCGGCAGGTGGAGTTCGAAGGCTACGAGCTGGTGCAGCGGCAGGCGGACCTCGCGGTGAGCATCGCGCAGGCCGTGGCGCGGCATCCCCTGTTGAAGAAGTACTTCCGGATCCTGGGCACCCGGGACCTCATCCCGGCGAAGTACCGCGAAACGCAGCGGCAGATGCCCCTGCGCGACGGCCTGGCCGCGATGGCCGAGTCCTGGAGCCGGGACGAGTTCGTGGTGGACCCCAGCCGGCTGACCCTGCACATCGGGCTCACCGGGGTGGACGGGGACACCTTCAAGCACGAATATCTGATGGACAAGTACGGCATCCAGGTCAACAAGACCTCGCGGAACAGCGTGCTGTTCATGACCAACATCGGCACCTCGCGCAGCTCGGTGGCGTACCTGGTGGAGGTGCTGGTGAAGCTCGCCGAGTCCTTCGAGGACGAACAGGCGGCCCTGAGCGGCCTGGGCCGGCGCGCGCACGAAGCCCGGGTGGCGGCGCTCACCAGTTCCCCGCCGCCGCTGCCGGACTTTAGCCGCTTCGCCGCCCGCTTCCGGGTGGACGCGCAGACGCCGGACGGGAACATGCGGGAGGCGTACTTCGAGACGTACAAGCCGGGGGCCACGGAATACCTCTCCGTGGCCGAGCTCGCCCGCCGGGTGGCGGCGGGCGAGGAGCTGGTGTCGGCGTCGTTCGTCACCCCGTACCCGCCCGGCTTCCCGGTGCTCGTGCCGGGCCAGGTGATCACGGCGGACACCCTGGCCTTCATGTCCGCGCTGGACACCCGGGAAATCCACGGCTTCAACGCGGAGCTTGGATTCCGGGTGCTGACGGGTTAGTCCCCCAGGGTGCGCAGCGTGGCTGCCGCGAACTCCCTGGCCGTGGCGTTCCAGCGGCCCAGCAGGCCTTGGAGGTTCTCGCCGTCGGCCCGGTGCGGGGTGGTCTCCGCTTCCAGGGTGGCGAGGATGCCGGTGCGCAGCTCGGTGTTGAAGTTGACCTTGCCCACGCCCAGGGTGCGGGCCTTCAGCAGCTCGTCGGCGGGAATGCCGGAGGCGCCGTGCAGCACCAAAGGTACGTCCGTTTCCGCCGAGATGCGCTCCAGCACGTCCCAACGGATCTGCGGGGCGCCCTTGTACTTGCCGTGCACGTTGCCGATGGCCACGGCCAGCAGCTGCGCGCCGGAGCGCTCCACGAAGTCGCGCACCTGGGCGGGGTCGGTGAGGCCGGCCGCCTCCTGGCCCGCGTGGCCCGGGTCGCCGGCAGCGAAAGCCTTGTCCTCGTCCCCAGCCAGCCCGCCAAGTTCCGCTTCGAGCACGACGGCGGCGGAGCCGCGGCCGGACGGGCCGCCGTCGGCGTCCATCGCGGCCCAGACTTCGCGCACCAGGGCGATGTTCTCCTCGAAGCCGAGGGCGGAACCGTCCGCGAGGACGCAGTCGGCGCCGGAGCGGACCGACTCAACAATGACGGCGAGGTCCGAGGCGTGGTCCAGCTGGACGCACACCGGAACCGCGGCGCCGTCGGCCAGACCGCGGAGGGCGGTGATGAGCCGCTGCCCGGCGCGGGTGGCGGCGGTCTTGGGCGCCACGTTGAGGATCACCGGCAGGCCGGTTTCCTCGGCGGCTTCCACCACGGCGGTGGCGGTGGTGAAGTCGTAGCAGGTGAAGGCCGGAACGGCCGCCCCGCGCTGCAGGGCGGCCGTTACCAGTTCGTCGAGTTTGGCTCGCATCAGTGGGCCAGGCCTCCGACCAGGATCCAGGCCACGTAGGTCAGCGCGAAGCCGGCCAGGCCCAGGATGGTGGTGAGTACGGTCCAGGTCTTCAGGCCGTCGGAGACGGTGAGGCCGTAGTAGCGGACTACGGTCCAGAAGCCGGCGTCGGTCACGTGGGAGAGGCCGAGCGAGCCGAAGCCGATGGCAATCACGATCACCGCGATCTGCGCCGGCGAGTATCCGCCTTCCATCACCGCGGAGGTGAGCAGGCCGGTGGTGGTCACGATGGCGACGGTTGCCGAACCCTGGGCGGCGCGCAGTGCCAGGGAGATGATGAAGCCGAGCACGATCACCGGCAGGCCCAGGCTGTCCAGGGTGTGGGACAGGGCGGCGCCGATACCGGAGGTGCGCAAGACCTCGCCGAACACGCCGCCGGCGGCAACCACCATCAGGATGGAGGCGATCGGAGGCAGGGCGCCTTCGAAGATCTCGCCGGTTTCCTTGAGGGACCAGTGGCGGCGGACGGCCAGCAGGAAGAAGGAGAGCGCCACGGCAACGAGGAGCGCGAAGAACGGGTTGCCGATGAACGCGGCCACGCCGTACCAGTAGTTGTCCTTCGCGAGGGTGAGCGTGCCGACGGTGCCGAGAAGGATCTGGACGATCGGAGCGGCGATCAGGAACATGATCAGGCCGGGACGCGGCGGAGCGATGGCGCGGGCGCCGGGGCCGTCGTGGCCCACGTGCACGAGGGACTTCGAACCGAATTCCTCTACCTGGGCCTTGATGCCGGGCAGGAGTTCGTAATCCTTGCGGTTCATGATGCTGGCAACCCAGTAGGACAGGAAGCCAAGCGGCACGCAGATGAGCAGGGAGATGAGGGTGATGAGTCCGATGTCGGCGCCGAAGACGCCGGCGCCTGCAACGATGCCCGGGTGCGGCGGGACGGCCACGTGGATGGAGAGCATGATGCCGGCCATGGGCAGGCCGAATTTGATCGGGTGGACGTTGGCGATCTTGGCGAAGGCGTAGACGATCGGGACGAGGACGATCACGCCGACCTCGAAGAACACGGGAATCGCCACGAGGAAGCCCACCGCGGTCAGTGCGATGGCGACGCGCTTGGCGCCGAGCTTCTCGGTGAAGTGGGTGGCCAGCGACTGAACGCCGCCGGAGACCTCGATCATGCGTCCGAGGACGGCGCCGAGGGCGATTAGGAGCGCCACCTTGCCCATGGTGCTGCCAACACCGGTGGATACCACGGTGAAGATGTCCTTGAGCGGGATCTGCGCGGCCACGCCCACCAGGATGCTGACGGCCAGCAGGGCCACGAACGCCTGGATCTTGAAGCGGATGATCAGCACCAGCAGCAGCGCGATACCGGCCGCGGCGATGGTCAGCAGGAGGGGCGTGCCCAGCTCCACTGCGGGTTTGATGGCGGGCGCGTCGGCGGCGCTGACCACCAACGGGCTGATGAGGGGGTTCATTGGGGGTGTCTCCTTTGACATACCAGTCTAAAGACCGGCGGGAGGTGCGACGACGGCGGAGGGGGGACCGCCGTCGTCGCGGCTTCTGGTTGGGGAGGTACTGCTACTTGCGCTTGGTGGGCGCGACCACCTTGATGACGGCGGAGTCATCGGCGGCGGCGAGGCCCTGGGCCTGGCCCAGCAGGTAAAGCTGCTCGGCGGCGGCTGCCACGGGTGCGGCGAGGCCGGCGGCCCGGGTGGCCTTGCCCACGATGCCCATGTCCTTGACGAAGATGTCCAGGCGGGACAGGACCTCGGCGCCCTCTTCGGTGTAGGCCTCGAGGATGCGCGGGCCGCGGTTGGAGAGCATGAAGGAACCCGCGGCGCCGGCCTCAAGGGCGGCGAGGGTCTTGGCCTGGTCGAGGCCGAGGGCGTCGGCGAGGGCCAGGGCCTCGGCGGCGGCGGCGATGTGCACGCCGCACAGGAGCTGGTTGACGGTCTTCAGGGCCTGGCCGTCGCCGGGCTTGTCGCCCACGATGCTCAGGGTGGAGGCCAGCAGTTCCAGGGCCGGGCGGGCCTTTTCGAGGGCGGCCGGAGCAGCGCCCACCACGATCAGGAGGTCGCCTTCGCCGGCGCGCTTGGGTCCGCCGGACAGCGGGGCGTCAACGAGTTCGACGCCGTACTCCGCCAGCCGCTCGACCGTTGCCGGGATCGCTTCGGTTCCCACGGTGCTGCCGAGGATAACGACGGCGCCCGGTTTGAGCACGGAGGCCACGCCGTTCTCGCCGAAGAGGACGTCGTTGAGCTGTTCGCCGTTGCGGACGGCCAGCAGCAGGGCATCGGCGTCCTGGGACGCTTCGCGGGCGGAGGCGAAGGTCTTGATGCCGGCGTCGCGGGCCAGGTCCAGGCGGGGCTCGGCGATGTCGAAGCCGTGGACGGTCAGCTGGGAGGCCATGCGGGTGGCCATGGGCAGGCCCATGGCGCCAAGGCCCAGGACGGTGAGGGTGTAGTTGCTGGTCATGGTGTTCTCCATTGAATTTTTTTAGAAAGAGGTGCTGAGTTTGCGGGTGACCTGGGCGAGGGAGTCGTCGTTGCCCACGTTGCCGGCGAAGACGATGTACGGGATGCCCTTGGCGGGGCCGTCCACCGGCTCCCAGAGGGAGACGATGCCCGGCAGCATGGGGCCGCGGACGATCGCGTGGCGGATTTCCAGGCCGTGCGCCGCGACGTCCGAGGAGGTGATGCCGCCCTTGGCGATGACGAAGCGCGGCGGGAAGGTCTTCAGGGTGCGGTTCACCACGGCCACGACGGCGGCGGAGACGGTGCGGGCGATCTGCAGGCTCGCGGCGGCGTCGTCGGTCTTGATGAGCAGGCGGCTGGTGTGGACGATCACGTCGCCTTCGTGCAGGGCGTCGACGACGTCGGACACGACGGTGCCGATGTAGTTGTCAGCTCCTTCGGCGAGCAGCTTCTCGACGTCGATCTCGATGATGCGGGCGGAGCCGTGCTCCGCGGTGAGGACGTTGAGCTGGCGGGTGGTGAGGCCCACGTGCGAGCCGACCACGATCAGGCCGCCGGCGGTGGAGGGGGTGTTGCCTTCGAAGGCTTCCTCGCCGCTGAGGGCGGCACGGATTTCCTGGCCGATGCGGCCGCGCACGAAGGGCGGGCCCACGCGGTAGAGCAGCTTCTTGCCGCGGCGTTCGGCTTCGTCCAGGCCGAGGGCGAGGAGGCGGAAGTCGTTTTCGGTAACGATGTCCGCCACGATCGGCGTGGAGTTGGTGGCGGATTCGATCGCGTCGGCGATGGCCTTGGCGGCGATCTGCGGATCGTTTTCGGACCCGGCGGCGCGGATGGTGTTCAGGTCCAGCACGATCACGTCGCCGGCGGCGAAGCGGCCTTGGGACTTCTCCTCCACATACTTGGCCATCTCCGAGTTGGCGAAGCCGAAGGTGGCGTCCTTGGCGAACTCGGTCTCGGCCACAGGGGTGAGGCTGCCGGCGTCGCCGCGCATGTAGTGCACGCCGCCGATGGTGACACGGCCGGCGTCGGGGAAGGCCGGAACGATCACGACGCCGTCGGTGGCTTCACCGGTTTCCGCCGCGACGGTGGCGGCGATGACGTCCGTTTCCAGGGGGTAGTGGCCGCGCAGGGTGGAGTCCGAGCGGCTGACGAAGCCCACGCGGACGCCGGCGGCCGGGGCCGCGGCGAGGGCGTTGCGGACGATTTCCTCGTTGCGGGCGGCGGCCTCGGCAGGATCGAGGCTGCGGGTGTTGGTGAGGACGTAGACGGCGGGTTCCAGGCCGTTCTCGACCACATGGGTGAACGCCCAGCCGAAGTCGGCGACATCCCAGCGGGTCAGCACCGGCAGCTTGGCCACGGACTGGGTTCCGGTGGGGTCGTCGTCCAGCACCATGAGGATGCGCGGCGAGGCGGCCGCGGACGCCGCGACGGCGTCGGCCACGAGCTGGGCGGGAACCTGGACTTCGGCCGGGAAGGCGGCCAGGACGTCGGCTTCAAGGGCCACGGGGCACTCCATTGTGTGGGAAGGCTGTTCTGTTCATGAATGTAAGATGTCAGACATCTTGCATTTGCTCCAGTGTGACACACGTCCCGCGGCCACGCAAGGTGGCACCCGTCACTAAAATGGCGGAATGGCTGAGACCTTGATCTGGACCGGTTCCTACACCGCCGACGCCGGCGGCAACGGCGAGGGAATCACCGCCCTGCGGGCCAGCCCGGACGGCTCACTGGAGCCCCTTGGCCTCGCGGCGGCCTGCGAGTCGCCGTCGTTCCTGGCCGCACACCCGAGACTTCCGGTCGTCTACGGGGTCCACGAACACGCCCGGACGGTCCGCGCCTACCGGCGGAACGGAGCAGGCTTCGCCCTCGAGCCGCTCGGCGAAGCCTGGACGGCGGGCGCCGCCGCCTGCCATGTCGCCGTCGATCCGCAGGGCCGCTTCCTGGTGGTCGCCTGCTGGGGCGACGGCCAGGTGCTCCTGTACGAATTGGACGACGACGGCGCCATCACCTCGCGCCTGGCGGCGGAGCCTTCGCGGGATCCGTACGACGCCGCCCGGCCCAGCCGGGCGCACGCCACCCTCTTCCTGCAGGACGGCGGCATCATGACCACGGACCTCGGGCACGACCTGCTGCGGTTGTGGGACTACATGCCGGGCGGGGGCCTGCGGCTGGCGCAGACCGTGGTGCTGCCGAAGGACTCGGGGCCGCGGCACCTGGTGCAGCATCCGGACGGGACGGTCTTCGTGGTGACGGAGTATTCCATCGAGGTCGCCGGGGTGCGGGCCGGGGCGGGCGGCCGCTTCGAACTCACCTCCATCGGCCCGGCGGGCGTGGCGCAAGCGTCCGACGGCGACGCCGCGGCGGAGATTGCCCTGTCGCCTGACGGGCGCCATGCCTATGTGGGCGTACGCGGTTCCAACCGGATCTGCACGCTGCGGATTACCGGCGGGCGGGCCGTTGACGGCGGCACCCGCCTCGAGCCCGTGGCCGACACCCCCAGCGGCGGCAACTGGCCTCGCCACCACCTGGTCCGCGACGGCTGGCTGCACGTGGCGCACGAGCGCTCCAACGACATCGTGACGTTCCGCCTAGGCCCCGAGACCGGGCTGCCTGCAGGTCCGGCCGGCCGGCTGGAGACCGGCTCGCCCACGGCCCTGATCCCCGGAGGCACCGCCTAGCCATATCCCAAGGAGCCCGAACGGGCGTACCGCCATTTCGACTGCAAACGTTTCCAGAAAATTCACCAGAATGGCGACTTACTGAAAGGCGCGCCCAGAAAACTCATAGATTAACAGCCCGCAAACGCTTACAGTTGTGACTTGCCACACAGCATCCTCGTATCGTGAAAGGCTCAATCACTTGTCATTCCCCAGAAACTCCACGCGCACAGCCGCGCGCCGGGGCGGCCACCGTCGGCATCTTGGCCGGGCCGCCGCCGTCGTCCTAGCCACGGCGCTGGCCTGTTCCGCCACGGCACCGGCAGGCGCTGCCGAAGCCGCCCGGAAGCCCTCGCCCGACGCCGGACACTCGGTCCGCGGAGGCGTCAGCGAGCAGAACTTCTACTTCGTCATGGCCGACCGATTCAACAACGGCAGCACCGCCAACGACACCGGCGGCCTCGGCACCGACCCCCTGGTGTCCGGCTTCGAACCCACCCGCAAGGGCTACTACAACGGCGGCGACCTCAAGGGCCTGCAGGACCGCCTCGACTACATCCAGGGCCTGGGAACCAACGCCCTCTGGCTCACTCCAAGCTTCAGGAACAAGGCCGTCCAGGGCGGCGGGCAGTTGGACAACAGCTCAGCCGGCTACCACGGCTACTGGGTAACGGACTTCACCCAGATCGACCCGCACCTGGGCACGAACGCCGAGCTGAAGTCGCTGATCGACGCCGCACATTCGCGCGGCATGAAGGTCTACTTCGACATCATCGCCAACCACACTGCGGACGTCATCCAGTACCGGGAGACGTCCTCCGCGCCTTACATTTCCAAGGCAACGTCGCCCTACCGCTCGGCAAGCGGCGAGGTCTTCGACGACCACGCCTACGCCGGCACCCAGGATTTCCCGGCCCTCGACGCCGCCACGTCCTTCCCGTACACGCCGTTCGTTCCCGACGCGGAGAAGGACGTCAAGGTCCCGGCCTGGCTCAACGACCCCACGCTCTACCACAACCGCGGCAACACGAACTTCGCCGGCGAGGACTCCACCTACGGCGACTTCTTCGGCCTGGACGACCTCTTCACCGAGCACCCGCGCGTGGTCAACGGCATGGTGGACATCTACACCGGCTGGATCCGGGACTTCGGGATCGACGGCTTCCGGATCGACACCATGAAGCACGTCAACGACGAGTTCTGGCAGCAGTTCGGCCCGCAGGTCCTCAGCTACGCCAAGGCCCATGGCAAGGACGAGTTCTTCATGTTCGGCGAAGTCTTCGACACCTCCAAGACCATCACCTCGAAGTACACCACCAGGAACCGCATGCAGGCCGTGCTGGACTTCGGCTTCCAGGGCGCCGCCCGCAGCTTCGCCTCCCAGAGCAGCAAGGCCTCGGGCCTGCAGGACTTCTTCGGCGGGGACGACTGGTACACCGACGCCGACTCCAACGCCTACCAATTGCCCACTTTCCTGGGTAACCACGACATGGGCCGCATCGGCACGTTCATCTCCCAGGACAACGCCGGTGCCACGGACTCCGAGCTGGTGAAGCGGGACAGCCTGGCCCACGAACTGATGTACTTCTCGCGCGGCAACCCCGTGATTTACTACGGCGACGAACAGGGCTTCACCGGAGCCGGCGGGGACCAGGATTCCCGCCAGCCGCTGTTCGCCAGCCAGGTCCAGGAATACCTCGACGACGACCTGCTGGGCACCTCAGCCACGCACGCCGCCGCCAACTTCAACACGGGACACCCGCTGTACCGCAAGATCAAGGAACTCGCCGCCCTCGCCAAGGCGCACCCCGCCCTGCGCGACGGCGCCCAGCAGCACCGCTACGCCGCGGACGGCGCCGGCATCTACGCCTTCTCCCGCACCGACGCCACCGAGCAGCGCGAATACCTGGTGGCGCTGAACAACAGCGAAACCACGCAGACCGCGGCCGTGCCCACCTACCGTGCCAACGCCGGATTCAAGCGGATCTACGGCGACGCGGCAAAGGAGCTCACGACGGCGGCGAACACCACCCTGACCGTCACCGTACCGCCGCTCTCGGCAGTCGTGTACCGCGCCGTCGACAAGCTCCCGGCCTCGGAGGCGGCTCCAGCCGTCGCGCTCGGCAAGCCCGTCACCGCAGCAGCGGACAGCAGCCGCATGAAGGTCAGCGCCGCCGTCGACGGCTCGTCGTTCAACGAAGTCAGCTTCGAGGCCCGCGTTCCGGGCGGCGACTGGCAGCGCATCGGCGTTGATGACAACGCCCCGTACCAGGTGTTCCATGACGTGTCCGCGTTGGCGGCGGGCACCGCGGTGGAATACCGGGCCGTGGTGCTGGACAACGCGGGCCACACCGCCCCCAGCGGCGTCCGCAGCGGCACCGTGGGCGAACCCACCCAGCCGGATTCGGTCACGGTGGCCGGCAGCCTCAACAGCGAACTGGGCTGCTCCGCGGACTGGCAGCCCGGCTGCACGCAGGCCGGCATGAGCTACGACCCCACGCACCGGCTCTGGCTGCTGCGCGTCCCGGAGCTTCCGGCCGGGCACTACGAATTCAAGGCCGCCCTCAACGGCAGCTGGGACGAGAACTACGGAGCCGGCGGGGAGGCCAACGGGGCCAACATTGCCCTGGACCACCCGGGCGGCGCTGTCACGTTCATCTACGACCACAGCACCAACGTCATCCGTGCGGCCTACGCCGACCAGCAGCCCGCGGCGGTGTCCGTGCCGGGCAGCCTGGACTCGGAGCTGGGCTGCGCCGGAGACTGGATGCCGGACTGCGCCCAGGCCCAGCTCGCCTATGATCCGGCCGACGGCGTGTGGAAGCTTTCGGTGGCCGAGCTCCCGGCAGGCAGCTACGAATTCAAGGCCGCCATCAACAATTCCTGGGCGGAAAATTACGGGCTGGGCGGTGCGGCCAACGGCAGCAACATCCTGCTCAACCACCCCGGCGGTCCGGTGACATTCCGCTACGACCCCGCCAGCCACCTCATCACGGCCGGCTGAAACCCTCCACCCCGATAGACTCGTGGAAACTGGGCCCGCGTTGCGTCGATTGTGCGCAACGCGGGCCCGTGTTTCACCCGGGTGACAGGCGGAGCGCTGCAGCACAGCGTAAAATGTCAGACATCTATGGTGTTGCCTTCGCGGCGGCACCGGCAAGCCGGCCCGGCCGGCGCAAGAGAAGGAGCACCATGGCACGCAAGTCGCTGGTCGGCGTCGTCGCTGATGAGTTGCTGGACCGCATCGTGGCGGGCGAATTCCCCCCCGGAACGGTGGTCCCGGGGGAACTCGAGCTCAGCGCGAAGCACGAGGTCAGCCGGATGACCGTCCGCGAAGCCATGAAGACCCTCCAGGCGCAGCAGATCCTCAGCGTGGAACGCGGCCGCGGCACGTTCGTGAACCCGCTGAACCGCTGGGCCTCCCTCGAGGCCGTGCTGCGTGCCGCGTCCGAAGGGGAGAACGACGCCGCCGCGGCCGTCCAGCTCATCGAACTGCGCCGCATGCTCGAAACCGGGGCCTGCGAACTGGCAGCCTCCAGGATTTCGGCTGAGGATGTGGACCGGCTCCGCCGCCACGTCGACGCCATGCAGGCGGCCCACGAGGGCAACGACGTCTCCGCGTTCGTGGAGGCGGACCTGGCCTTCCATGACGTGATCCTGCACGCCTCCGGCAACGTTTTCGTCGCCGTGCTCTTCGAGCCTTTGCACCGCGTCCTGGAAACCCGGCGCACCCAGACCTCCAAGGTTCCCGAGATCCAGGAACACGCGATCGGGCACCACCGCAACATCCTCGACGCGCTGGCCGCCGGCAGCCCGGACAAGGCCCGCCAGGCGATGGACGCCCACATGCAGCAGACCCTGGACGACCTGAAGAACTACGTGCTGGAGGCCTGAGCTTCTCTCCTCCCCCTTAGAACAGCGGGACTTGGACTTCCTTGATCCATTGGCCGCGGCGGTAGTCGCGGGCCTTGATGATCACGCAGTCCTGGTAGACCTCCACCTGCAGGCCGCTGGCCTCCCGGCCGTCCAGTGCGCGTTCGCCGCCGGTGCCGTTGTCCTCCCACAGGGTCTGGTTGGTCTTCTCATGAGCGTCCCGGACGGACGCGCGCCGCCGAACGTGGTGGTACTTGCGCTGGCGGCGCCTGCGGAGGCTGCGGTGGCGCCGACGGCGGCCAGGCCGGCGAGGGACGCGGCAATCGCCGTGCGGCGACTGGGGGAAGTCATGGGAGTGTTGCCCTTCAGCTTGCGGATGGATGCTTCAACCCCCGCAGCGTAGAGACATCGGATGAATATGGAATAAGCGCCCTCTTATCATTTGGAACTTGCACGAAAATCCGCGCCGTACCGCCTTGAAACAACGGATGAAACCCCGGGGAACCTACCCCTAGCCGCAAGCCCCGGGCTGGGCTAGTCTGCTCTCAACGCCTGCTTGCCAGGCCGGGCCTGCCCACAGGCATCAACGACGATCGCGAGGAGCACACAATGGCTGACCACACTTACAGCATTTCCGAGATTGTTGGGACTTCTTCCGAAGGCATCGACGCCGCCATCAAGAACGGCATCGCCACCGCAAAACAGACCCTCAGGCACCTCGACTGGTTCGAAGTGAAGGAAATCCGCGGCCACCTCAACGAGGGCGACGTGGCCGACTGGCAGGTCACCATCAAGCTTGGCTTCCGCTTGGAGCGCTGACCCACTCACTCCGACCGCCCCGGGAAGCCGGGAGGATCATGGGGAGGACCGGCACCCTTGGGGCGTCGGGCCCTCCCCGTTTTTCGTCCTCAGCGGGGCCGGCGTCCGGGGTTACGTGGGTCCGGCGCCGGGTCCCTTCGCCATCCGGTCGATGATTGCCGTGATGATGTCCAGCGCACGGGCGAGTTCCAGGTCCGAGGGCGCGCCGTAGCCGATGACCAGCCCGTTCTCCGGGGCGGCTTCGGCAAAGTACCCCTCCAGAGCCACCACGCACACGCCCTGTTTCAGTGCTTCTTCCACGACGACGCGGGCATCCACCTTCCCGCCGATGCGGATGATTGCGTGCAGGCCGCCGTCGAGGGCTGCAAGCTCAAGGCCATCCCGCGTTCCCAGGCGGTCGAGCATCAGCGCCCGGCGGTGGGCATATTGCCGCCGGGCGCGGGCAATATGCCGTGCCAGCCCACCGCCGTCGACGTAGTCCGCAAGCGCGGACTGCAAGATGCCGGAAACGGGGGTGTCCAGTTCTTCCCTGGCCCTCTTGATGCGCTCCCCCGCGGTTCCCCGGACCACGAGGTAGCCGCAGCGCAGCCACGGACTCAGGGTCTTCGAGAAAGTGCCGATCAGGATCACCTCGGCGTTGGACGGCAGCGAGGCGAGCGCCGGCAAGGGCATCCTCGTGTGGCGGAATTCGCTGTCGTAGTCGTCTTCAAGGACCGTCACGTGGTTCCGTTCGGCCCAATCGAGCACGGCGAGGCGTTCCTGGACGGGCATCCGCCCGCCGCGCGGATACTGGTGGCTTGGGGTCAGCAGGATGGCATCCGGGCGGGACCCCAGGGCGTCGAGCCGGCTCGCCTCCGCCCCGTCCTCCCCGACCGGAATAACCTCGACGACGGCACCCGCGGCGCTGAGGACCCGCCGGGCGGTGGGGTATCCGGGGTCCTCGACAAGGATCCTCGGACCTTTGGTCTTGCTTCGCAGTGCCGTGGAGATGAGCTGGAGTGCGTCGCTGGTGCCGGCTGTGATGACAATGTCCGCCGCATCCACGGTGAGTCCGCGGGACGCGCCCAGGTGGCGGGCCAGGGCGGCACGCAGGGCTGGCATTCCCGACGCCGGCGGGAGCCCAACCTGCACCGGCCCGGCGATGGCCTTCTTCCAGGCCGACCGCCATTCGCGGTCCCGGAACGGCTCGCCTGACGGCCTGCCGGGCGTCAGATCGATGACTGCTTTTGGCGCCGTCGCGGGCTTGGGAGCGGCTTTCGGCGCCGGAGTTCCCCGGCCGTCGAACCGCACCGCCACGCGGGTGCCGGCCGATCCGCGGCTTTCCAGGTATCCCTCACCGGAGATCTGCTCGTAAGCGCGCACCACCACGCCGCGGGAGACGCCCAGTTCCGCGGCAAGGCGCCGCGAGGCGGGCAGGGTGTGTTCGGGCCGCAGGGTCCCTTCGAGGATCGCTTCCCGGAGCCGGCCGGCGAGTTGGGCGGCGAAAGGAACAGGGCTGGCGCGGTCCAGGACGATCGGAAGTTCCGCCTCCACTTTGGTCCTCTCATTCTTCTGATTCTTGGATCTATGTTAGAACCAAGCCCGCCATGAACATGGGTATGGACCATTCTGACGAAGCCCACCCGAGGGAGCCCACCATCATGTTCACCGGCCTCAACGCCTTTCCGCTGACCCCTTTGGCTGACCAGCGCATCGACGAAACAGCCTTCACCGGCCTGGTGGAGCGCCTCGTGGCGGCGGGCGTCGACGGGATCACTGCCCTGGGATCGACCGGCTCCTACGCCTATTTCACCCGGGAGGAGCGGGCCCGCGTTGCACGCCTGGCCGTCGAGAGCGCCGGCGACGTACCCGTGATGATCGGGGTGGGCGCGCTGCGCACCAAGCATGTCCTCGAACTCGTGGAGGACGCGCAGAACGCCGGCGCTTCGGGCCTGCTGCTGGCGCCCGTCTCCTACCAGGCCCTCACCCCGGAGGACGTGCTCGGACTGTTCGAGGACGTGACCCGCGACCTGTCCGTCCCGCTGGCGGTCTACGACAACCCCGGCACCACACGCTTCACCTTCACCGACGAGCTTTACCAGTCCATCGCCGCACTTCCGCACGTTGCCTCCATCAAGATCCCCGGAGTTCCCGCCGGCCCCGCTGCGGCGTCCGCACGCAACGCCGGGCTGCGCAGCATCCTTCCCGCCCACGTCACCATCGGCGTCTCGGGGGACGCGTTCGCCGCGGCCGGCCTGAACGCCGGGTGCGACGCCTGGTATTCGGTGATCGGCGGGACCCTGCCGGCCCTGGCCCTTGCCCTGACCCGGGCCGCCCGATCCGGAGACGCGGACGGCGCACGGGAGATCTCCGGAAGCCTGCAGCCGTTGTGGGACCTGTTCAGCCGCCACGGCAGCCTCCGGGTGACGGCAGCGATCGCCGAACACCTCGGCCTGGTTCCGTCGCACTGCCTCCCCCTGCCGATCCGCGGGCTCGACCGAAGCCAGCGCGACGACGTCGAGCGCGTCTGCGAGCTGCTGGACCTCAGCGCGGGGATCAGTCTCCGGTGAAGGCTCCGGTGAAGGCTCCTGCGAAAAGCGTGAGCGCCGCCGTCGAGGGGCAGCAGCCGCGCCTGCCGGACGGTCCACACAAGGCGCCCGCTGGCCTGGCCCGGTACGTCGCCGCCGCAACCCTTGCCCGCACTGCCGATGGCGGCGCGGTGGTCGCCATCGTGCTGCTGGCAAGCACCGGCGGCGCACCGGGTTGGCTTGCCGGACTGCTGGGTGCGGCCATCACCGCCCCGCACCTGGCAGGTCCGTTCATCGCCCGCGTGCTCGACACGGCCAAGGACGGGCGGACAGTGATCGCCTGGGCCTGTGTTTTCCATGGCGCGACGCTGGCCGCCGCCGTCCTCGCCTACCCGCATATGTGGACAGGGGTCACGGTGGCCCTGCTGCTTGTTTCCGGGCTGGTCGGCCCCCTGCTCACCGGCGGCGTCAGCAGCCGCCTCCCTGCGATTGCCGGGCCTGACCGTTCGAGCCAGCGGCGGGCACAGGGCTGGGATGTGGCCACCTATGGCATCGGCGGAACCATCGGCCCCTCGCTCGTGGCAGCGGTCTCCGCGTGGTCCAGCCCCACCGTGGCGGCACTCGTGCTCGCCGCCGGGACCTTCGCCGCCGCGGGACTCATCCGGCTGCTTCCCTATGCCGGACCTCCGGCCGGATCAGGCGAGGTTCCGCATCCTGCACAAACCCTCCGGATGATGCTCACCACCGGCCCGCTGCGCCGCACCCTCTACCTGACCGTGATCGTGGCGTTCTCCGTCGCCGCGCTCCCGATCACCGCCGTCGGCGCTACCGGCTCCCTCGGCGTCGCCCCGGCCGCTGCCGGGATCCTGACGGCGGCCTACGGGCTGGGCGGTTTGGCCGGTTCCGCGGTGCTGATGATCAAGCCGCTGCCCGGCGACGCCGACCGTACCATGACGCTGCTGGCGTCGATCGTCGCTGCCGCACTGGGCCTCGTCGCGCTCACCGGCGTCTTCTGGGCAGCCGTTGGCGCTTACGCCGTCGCCGGTGCAGCGAACTCGCTGTTCTTCGCCGCGACGCTGGCCGCACGGAGCGAATACGCGCCCGCCACGGCACGGGGCCAGGTGTTCGTCTGGGTGGGGGCGCTGAAGATCGCCGCAGGCTCCGCCGGTACCGCGTTCGCGGGGGCCACCATCGCCGCGGCGCTTCACACCCCGTTGGCCATCGCCGTCGCCGCTACGCTGGTCTCTTGCGGGGCATCGTTCCTCGACCGCATTCGCGAACGCCGGAAGGCTTGAGGCCCCGCTGCCGCGCTGCTGGGCCCCGGAGGCAAGGCGCCCAGGAAGCTAGGCTGCCCAGACTTCGAGGGGATCGTTGCCGCAGATCAGGCGGCGCCCGCCCTGCTCCAGGACGATCCACAGCATGCGGAGTCCGCCGGCAACTTCGTCGACGATGCCGGTGTCGTAACCCCAGCCATCCTCATGGACCCAGACGGCGTCACCGCGGTTGAACGTGGACCAATCGGCGGGCGGGACGAGCTTGGCTTCGGGTGCGGGCTTGCTCGGTGCAACCGCGGGAATCATGCCGAAACCGCCATCGCCGGACGCGGCCGCCACATGGTCGGAATGCCGTTGTGGGCCGGGAACACGTGGCCTTCGGCGAAGGTCTGCACGGCCTGCGGCTCGGCGTCGGGGCTCCACGGGCCGGAGGCGGGGACGTGGGAACCGGTAGGGCTGACAGGGGCAACGCGGTTGCCCAGGAGTGCGATGCGCTTCATCGTTGAACCTCATGCTTGGCCGTTAGTGATCGGGACTTCCTCAAGCCTAGAAAGTCGCGCAGCTCACACCAATGGGCATTTGGCCAGAGATGGCGAAATACGATGTGCAGTCAGACAGTCGCCGCGATTCATCGCCGATCGTTGACTTGTCTCGTGGACATAACCTAGCGTTCCCCGCATTGACAACGTTGTCTACGGGGGAGACACGCGCGATGAAGGGCGAATCCACACACATGCACAAGAAACGAACCATCCGCCTGCAGTCACTTTCAGCACTGACGCTCGCCGGGCTCACCCTCGCGGGAGGACTCGCCGGAGCGGGTCCCGCTGCGGCAGGCAAGGCCGACGTCGGAAGCCACTGGGCAGGTATCGCAGCTTCCGGCGAAACCTTGGGGCAGGAGCAATACCGTCCCGCGTTCCACTATTCGCCGGCGAAGAACTGGATGAACGACCCCAACGGCCTGGTCTTCTACAAGGGCGTCTACCACCTCTTCTACCAGCACAATCCACACGGAAACACATGGGGAAACATGTCCTGGGGCCATGCCACGTCCAAGGACCTGGTGAGCTGGAAGGAGCAGCCGCTGGCGATCTCCACCGACACACAGGAGGACGTCTTCTCCGGAAGCGTCGTGGTGGACCAGGACAACTCTTCGGGCTTCGGCACAGCAGAGAATCCGCCGCTGGTGGCGATCTACACCAGCGCCTACAAGGACGCCTCACCCCACCGCGGCCTTCAGGCACAATCCCTTGCTTACAGCCTTGACGAGGGTCGCACCTGGACCAAGTACAGCGGCAATCCTGTGTTGAACCGTAACTCGGCGAACTTCCGGGACCCCAAAGTGTTCTGGTACAGCTCCCCCAGTGGTGGCGGCTACTGGGTAATGACGGCCGTGGAGGCCCTTGACCACAAGGTGCTGCTCTACAAGTCGGACAACCTCAAGGACTGGACGGCCCTGAGCGAGTTTGGCCCCGCGAATGCCACGGGAGGCCTGTGGGAATGCCCGGACTTGTTCCCCCTGGCCGTTGACGGCAACACCAACAACGTCAAATGGGTCATGGTGGTGAACATCAACCCCGGCGGCGTTGCCGGCGGTTCGGCCGGCCAGTACTTCGTGGGTACCTTCGACGGCACCACGTTCACCTCCGAGACCACCAAGCCGGCGGACGCGCTTCCCGCCGGCACCCCGATCGCCGGATTCAACGACGGCACGTACAACGGATGGACCGTGAACAACAAGCCGGGCAACTGGAAGGACGGTCCGTTCGCGCACACCCCTGCGGACGGATCCCTGCCCGGGCAGAATCCCGTGAGCGGCTTCGCGGGCGCGGGGCTGGTCAACTCCTTCAACGACGGCGACTGGCCATTGGGGTCCATGTCCTCCCCCGACTTCACAGTGGACAGCGACTACATCAACTTCCTGGTGGGCGGCGGCCAGCACCCGCGCGTTTCCGACAAGCTGGACAACACCCCGCCGCCCGGGGACCTGCTGTTCGCTGGCTTCGAGGTCCCGGACGGCAGCACCTTGGCGGAAGCCGGTTGGACCGGCACCGGCGACCTCGCGCCGTCGTACCAGCCGGCCACTGCGGGCGGGGACTATTACCTCGGGGCCAAGCGCATCAACACTTTCGAGACCGGCGGCGCGCCGGGCGACGACCGGCAGGGCACGCTGACCTCGCCCGAGTTCACGGTCTCGCGGAACTTCATGAGCCTGCTGGTGGGCGGCGGGCATCGCGGCCCCGAAACGGGGCAGACCCTGGAAGCCCAGTTGCTGGTGGACGGCAAGGTCGTGCGGAGGGTCGCGGGAGACGACGCCGGGCAGCTGAACTGGAAGGGCTGGGACGTGTCCGAGTTCGCGGGTAAGCAAGCCCGGCTCCGGATCGTGGACCAGGCTACCGGCGGATGGGGGCACCTGACCCTGGACCACGTCATGCTGACGGACTCCGCCGCGGTGCCCCGCTCGGACGAAACCACCGTGAACCTCGTGGTCGACGGCCAAGTGGTCCGTTCCGCCACGGGCGCCAACAGCGAAGTCCTGGATTGGGCCTCCTGGAACGTCTCGGAGTTCAAGGGCCGCAAGGCGAACATCCGGATCGTGGACAACAACCGCTTCGGCTGGGGCCACATCCTGGCGGACGAGTTCATCGCTTCCGCCCAGCCCGCAAGGCCCCGCATCAACGGCTATGACTGGCTGGACTACGGCCGGGACTTGTACGCCACCGTGTCCTTCGGCAACATGCCGCAGGACAAACGCGTAGTGCTCGGCTGGATGAACAACTGGGACTACGCCAACGCCATTCCCACCTCCCCTTGGCGCAGCGCCATGTCGTTGCCCCGCGAGGTGGCATTGACCCAGACGGCCGACGGGCCGCGGCTCACCCAGAGAGCCGTCAAGCAGGTGGACTCCCTCGCCCTGAAACCCAGCTACCAGGACAAGGCAGGCGGGCCCATCGCTCCCGGCACGCAAGTGCTGCCGCGCCAGGCCTCCGGCGACGTGCAAAGGATCGACATCACCTTCAACCCGGGCACGGCGCTGAAGTCGGGGATCACCGTGCTCGGCAACGGCACGTCGTCGACCGTCATCGGCTACGACGCCGTCACGAAGGAACTGTACGTGGACCGCGGAAACTCCGGGAATACCGGGTTCCACCCCCTTTTCACTTCCTTGGATTCCGCCCCCGTCTCCGTTGATGGGCAAGGCAACATCACCCTGCGCATCTACATGGACCGCTCCTCCGTGGAAGTCTTCGCCCAGGACGGCCTCCGAAGCATCACCGACCAGGTGTTCCCGGATGCCGGAGCTACGGACGTCGCGCTCTTCGCCGAGGGCGGGACGGCGCACCTCAAATCCCTGACGGTAACGCCGCTGCGGCAGTCAATGTTCAAATAGCGCCGGCAGCCCAACTGACTCGCAATAGATGTCGTTATGAGCCCTCAAAACGACATCAACTGCGAGTCAGTTGGGGTTGGGGGATGTTCAGGCGAGCGGTTCGAGCCAGGTCAGCACCGAGCCGTCTTCTTCGATGTGCTCCGTGAGTTCGGCATTGAAAACGGCCCCGTAGTCGGCGGTGATGTGCTCGCGGAAGGCGTCATCGTCCCGATACACCTCGAACACGAAGTACTCCCGCGGGTTGGATTCGCGGGTGTACGGCAGGAACAACTGGTTGCCGGGTTCCTCGCGCACGCGGTCCGTCAGCTCGCGCATCATCCCGGCGACCCTATCCTCGCTGCCGGGCTTGACGGTGAATTCGGCATACAGTGTCTTGGCCATGCGTGGCTCTCCTTGCTTTGGTGATGGCTTCTTGGGACGGGCTTAGTACGACGGCGGCAACTCGCCGGAGCCGCGCACGATCAGTTCGGAGGGGACCACGTAAGTCCGCGGCGCGCCGTCGTCGCCGTCTATCCGGGCAAGCAGCCTTTCGGCCGCGAGCTTGCCGATCCGTTCAGGATGCTGGGCAATCACGGTGATTCCGGGGTCCATCATGTCGGCAAGGGCAAAGTCGTCGAAGCCCACCAACGCCACGCGGCGGCTCGCGCCCATTTCCTTCAAGGCGCGCATGACCCCGAAGGTGACCAGGTTCTGGCTCGAGAAGATGGCGGTAGGCGGTTCATCCGAGGCCAGGACGGCAAGGGCCGCAAGCCGCGCTGATTCAACATCCCGCAGCCCTTCCCGGACGGAAACAGTAGAGGTGGGGATGCCTGCCTGGCCCAATTGCTCAAGGAAGCCGCGGCGGCGTTCCCGCGCCGTCTGGATGTCCGGCGTGTCACCAAAATAGGCCAGCCGGGTGTGGCCGTGGCCCAGCAGGTGGGCAGCCGCCCGGGCGGCTCCGGCAGCGTTGTCCGTGACCACGGCGTCCGCCTCAATGCCCACCGGTTCGCGGTCGATGAAAACCATTGGAAGGTCCCGTGAATGCTCCGGGATCACGTACGCCTGGCTCCTGGCGATCGGCGTAAGCACCATGCCATCCACCCGCCGGCCGAGGAAGGCTGCCACGAGAGCCTTTTCCCGCTCGGGGTCGTCATCGAGGCTCGCCGCGAAGACCGCGATGCCGCGCTCGGACAACGTGTCCTCAAGCGCGCGGTGTATTTCGCTGCTGAACGGATTGGCCACGCTTGGCAGAAGCAGTCCGATGGACAGGGTCTGGCGTCCGGACCGGCGCAGGCTGCCGGCGGCCATGTCCAACTGGTAGTTCAACTGCTGGCTGGCCTGCAGAACACGCTGCCGGGTTGCTTCGGATACCCCCGGCTCGTCGTTCATGACGCGCGAGACGGTCTTGATACCGACGCCCGCGAGGGCAGCAACATGGCGCATGGTCGGGCGCCCGCTCTGGTTGGCTTGGTAACGATGAGACAACGTTGTCACGAAATATTCTCCCCCTCGAGGTGTCCCCGTTGACTATAGCGTGTGAGCTGGATTACACATGGGGATGACATCGTTGTCAGGCACGCAAGGTGCCCTGAGACAGGAGATTCAAAGATGAGTTCCATCGCCCCACGCTCCACCGCCCGCCGCCTCTTCGCCGCCGGCGCGGTCCTGACCCTCGGTGCACTGAGCCTGACGGCCTGCGGAGGCAGTTCAAGCGGCACGGGTTCCACCACCGGGTCTTCCTCCGAGAAGATCGGCGTCTCCCTGATCGTCAAGACCACCGCCAACCCGTTCTTCGTCTCCATGCAGGACGGCGCGAAAAAGGCCGCCGAAGCTGACGGCGTCGACCTCAAGCTCGCGGCAGGCAAGGCCGACGGCGACGAGGACACCCAGATCCAGGCCATCGAAAACGCCATCTCCAAGGGCGACAAGGGAATCCTCATCACCCCCAACGGCCCGTCCGTCGTCGACGCCCTGAAGAAGGCCAAGGACGCCGGCCTCTTTGTCATCGCCCTGGACACCCCGCCGGACCCGGCCGATGCCGCGGACATCACGTTCGCCACGGACAACTTCGCGGCCGGCGAGCTGATCGGAAAGTGGACCGCCGCGCAGCTAGGAGGCAAGAAGGCCACCATCGCGCTGATCGACCTCTTCGATGACAAGGTGGTCTCCGTTGACTACAACCGCGACCAGGGCTTCCTGACTGGCCTCGGCGTCGACACGGCGGACAAGAAGAAGAACGGCGACGAAGCCAAGACCGGCAAGTACACGGGCGGCAAGGGCGGCGACTACGAGATTGTCGGCAACCAGGCTTCCCAAGGCGCCGAGGACGGCGGCCGCACGGCGATGGAGACCCTGCTGTCCAAGAACCCCAATATCAACGTCGTGTACACCATCAATGAACCTGCTGCCGCCGGAGCGTACGAGGCACTCAAGTCCGCCGGCAAGGAAAAGGACGTCCTCATCGTTTCGGTCGACGGCGGCTGCGCCGGCGTGAACAACGTCAAGGCCGGCGTCATCGGCGCCACCGCCCAGCAGTACCCGGTCAAGATGGCAGAGCTCGGCGTCAAGGCAATCGTCGACCTCACCAAGACCGGCAAGAAGCCGGAGAACTCGGCGGGACTGGACTTCTTCAACACCGGAGTCGAACTGGTCACCGACAAGGCGGCCGAAGGCGTCAAGAGCATCACGACGGCGGATGCTGCCCAGGTCTGCTGGGGTAAGTAGGACCGGTCGTTGACAGGAGCAAACATGACCCAGCAACAGCAAGCAGCCGGACCGCCAGCCGAGAAGCACTCCGACCCGGCCGAGGAATTCATGGACCGGAGCACACCCCTCAGCCGCATCCGCAACGTCCTGCACCGCTACCCCGCCCTGAGCCCGACGATCGTGCTCCTGGTAGCCGTGGTGGTGTTCGGCGTCCTCAACGACCGCTTCCTGCGCGTTGAGAACCTCTCCCTCATTACGCAGCAGGTCTCCGTGGTGGGAACCCTCGCCATCGCGCAGACCCTTATCATCCTCACTGCGGGCATCGACCTCTCAGTGGGCGCCGTGATGATCCTGGCGTCCATGGTGGTTGCGCAGACTACGGTGAATAACGGCATGCCGGCACCGCTTGCGCTCGTGGCGGGGCTCGTCGTCGGACTCGCCGCCGGCGCGCTCAACGGTTTCCTCGTGACCAGGTTCAAGCTTCCGCCGTTCATCGTGACCTTGGGAACGCTGAACATCTTCATCGCACTGACCCTGCTGTACTCGGGCGGCTCCACCGTGCGCGGCTCGAGCATGCCGGCCCTGCTGACTTGGATGGGCAGCACCTTCCCTGTGGGTCCGGTACGGATCTCCACCGGTGTGGTCGCGATGCTGCTGCTCTACATCGGAGTGGCCTTCATCCTCGGCAAGACCGCCTGGGGACGCCACGTCTATGCGGTGGGTGACGACAAGGAGGCGGCCCGCCTGGCCGGCATCCCCGTCAACCGGGTCCTCATGAGCGTCTACCTGGCCGCAGGCGCGGTCCTGGCCGTCGGCGCGTGGATCCAGATCGGCCGTACCAACGCGGCCAGCCCCAACGCCGGCGTGGACCTGAACCTGGACTCGATCACCGCCGTCGTCATCGGCGGCACGAGCCTCTTCGGCGGCCGCGGATCCGTCTGGGGTTCGTTGCTCGGGGCGCTGATCGTGGGCGTCTTCCGGAATGGCCTGTCCCTCGCGGGGCTGGACGTCCTGTTCCAGACCCTCGCCGTGGGCGTGCTCATCATTGTCGCTGTGTCGGTGGACCAGTGGATCCGAAAGGTTAAGTCATGACCGCCGTCGACGTTCCCACTCCGGCTACCGGGACCCGCCAACCGATCCTGCAGGCACGCAACCTGGTCAAGACCTTCGGCAAGGTGGTGGGGCTGGACGGTGTCAGCCTGGACCTCTACCCCGGCGAAGTACTGGCCATCATCGGTGACAACGGGGCCGGCAAGTCCACCCTCATCAAGTGCCTCACCGGGGCGGAGATCCCGGATACCGGCGAACTCCTCGTCTCCGGGCAGCAGGTCCACTTCAAGAGGCCGCAGGACGCCAGGGCCCACGGCATCGAAACTGTCTACCAGAACCTGGCGGTCTCCCCCGCCCTGGATGTGGCTTCGAACCTGTTCCTTGGCCGTGAAGAGCGGCTCCCCGGGCCCCTGGGATCGCTCTTCCGGGTCCTCGATACCAAGGGCATGCGCCGCAAGGCCAAGGCGGAGCTGATCCGGCTGGGTATTTCCACACTCCAGGACGTCACCGTTCCGGTGGAGAATCTCTCCGGCGGTCAGCGCCAGGCAGTTGCCGTGGCCCGGGCCGCTGCCTTCGGTTCCAAGGTGGTGGTGCTGGACGAGCCGACGGCGGCCCTGGGTGTGCGTGAATCGAACCAGGTCCTGCAGCTGGTCCGGGACCTCCGGGACCGCGGTCTGCCGGTCATCCTGATCAGCCACAACATGCCTCACGTGTTCGACGTCGCCGACCGGATCCACATCCAGCGGCTCGGCAAGTGCGCGGCCACGATCACGCCACAATCGCATTCCATGACGGATGCCGTGGCGATCATGACAGGTGCCGCAACGGCCTGAACCGTCCTGACGGCGTTCCACCCCACCTCCCGTCCGCGGACCCGGCGAAGCCCCACAACGCCGCGTCCGCGGACGGCCCTGCGAAAGACTCCCTGAAATGGCCCACTCGTACCCAGACTCCGCTCACCATGCAGAGTCAGCCGACGTCGTCGTGATCGGCGAAGCACTCATCGACGTCGTCACTTCTTCCCGCGGCACAGTTGAACATCCGGGCGGTTCGCCGGCCAACGTGGCCTACGGGCTGGGCCGGCTGGGGGTCAGGACCAGCCTGCTGACCTCGATCGGCGACGACGAACGCGGTGCCGCGATTTCCCGCCACCTGTCCTCGGCCGGCGTGTCCCTGCTCCCGGGGTCCATCTCGGCGGGCCGGACCGCTTCGGCGACCGCCACGCTGGCTTCCGACGGTTCCGCCAGCTACGAGTTCGACATCTCCTGGGAACTGGCGCCCGTGGCTCCCCCTTCCTTCCCCAGGATCCTGCACACCGGATCGATCGCCAGCTTCCTTTCCCCTGGCGCGGGAGCCGTCAGGACATTGCTCGAGCAGTCGTACCGCGAAACCCTGGTCACCTACGACCCCAACATCCGGCCTGCCCTGCTCGGCACGCATGCCGAAGCACTCGCCATCTTCGAGGACCTCGTTCCACTGACGGATGTGGTCAAGCTCAGCGACGAGGACGCGCGCTGGCTCTACCCCGGCCTCGGACTGGACGATGCCGCCGACCGCGTCCTCGGACTTGGTGCCGGATTGGCCGTGATCACGCGCGGCGCCGAAGGATCCTTGTTGGCGACACC
This sequence comes from Arthrobacter celericrescens, assembly GCF_003614925.1. Lineage (GTDB taxonomy): Bacteria > Actinomycetota > Actinomycetes > Actinomycetales > Micrococcaceae > Arthrobacter > Arthrobacter celericrescens. Next base: position 53,714 of record NZ_QYLP01000100.1, on the reverse strand, counting down.
GGCGAACCGCCTGCACGTGCCGGCGGTGAAGACCGTTGTTGCCGACACCATCGGAGCCGGCGATTCCTACATGGCCGCCCTGGTCTACGGCCTGCTCAGCCGCAGCAGCGACGGCCTGGCTCCCGCAGTGCTCGAAATCCTCGGCCGGACGGCGTCCAAAGCAGCCGCCATCACGGTCAACAGGCCCGGCGCAAACCCGCCCACGACGGAAGAATTGACGGCGGAGCCGGCACCTGCGCCCGCCTAGTAGCGCGTCGGAGCGGACCCGTGCAGTCAGACAGTCGCCGAGCGGGCTTCCACCCGGCGCATGGAGATTCCGGAGACCACCAGCAGCACGCCGGCGACGGCGGTGAACGCCGCCAGCATCCCCGAAAGTGCCAGGATTCCGGCGCCGGGGTTGACGAGGAGAAGGACGCCGAACGCGATGAGGACAAAGCCTGTCAGCGCGGCACTACGCCAGGCCCTGATGGTGGTCCTGCCTTCGAGCGCGATGAAGATCTGCGTGATACCCAGTGCCAGGGCCCATATCCCGATGAGGAGGGCCAAGGGCATGACGGCGATGCCGGGCCACGAAACGGCCACCAGGCCGACGCCGACGGAGGCAATCCCGCCGATCATGCTCCAGCGGGAGTGGCGGACGGGATCGTAGTAGTAGTGCGCCAGGTTCGCGACGCCGTCGGTCATCGCATAGGTTCCGAACACGTACGCGAGGGCGAACACCGTGTCCACCGGGAGGGCCGCAACAGCCCAGGCCAGGAGCAAGGCCAAAGCCCCGCGGAACATCAGTCCCGTGCCCGAATGCTTGAACAACTTGCGCGCTGCTATGGCGGACATAGCCACAGTTTAATCCTCGGCGGACCGGATGTCAGTGCCCTGCGGACTTGGCTGCCTTGGCCGCGGCCTTCGCAGCCTGCTTGGAGGCGCGCACCTTGCGGAGCGATTCCGGATCCACGATGTCCGCCACGGAAAGGAAGACGTCCGCCTGGCCGTAGTTCCCGGCGGCTTCGCGCCAGCCCTCGGCCTGGAGCCCGCACTGTTTGCCGAGGAGCGCCAGGAAGATCTTGGCCTTCTGCTCGCCGAAGCCCGGCAGGGCCTTGAGCCGGTTCAGCACTTCCTTGCCGTCGGGATCGCCCTGTGTCCAGATGGCGGTGGCGTCCCCGCCCCACTCGTGCTCGACGGTCTCGGCGAGCGCTTGGACCCTCCCCGCCATGGAGCCGGGGAAGCGGTGCACGGCCGGGCCCTCCTTGAACATCTCCACGAAGCCTGCGGGGTCGAAACCGGCGACCGTTGCGGGCGCGATCGAGCCGATGCGCGTCCGGATCTTTTCCGGGCCGGCGAACGCCGACTCCATCGTGACCTGCTGGTCCAGCAGCATGCCGGTGAGCAGCGCAAACGCGTCGTCGCTGAGCAGTTTGTCGGCGGCCGGGTCCCCTGTGATGTGCAGTTCCATGCGCCCTATCCTGCCACCCTGCCTGTGAGCACGTCAGCCCGTCCGCGCAAGACCGCGGTTCCAAGCACCGGGGCTGGGAAATGTGGCCGAGCCACGCCTGACGGGTCCCGGCACTCTGGGGTACGTTGGCAGGGGCAAGGCGACCTGGAACGATGCCCGCGGTCCGCGGGCACCCACCGGTAGGAGGAATCTATGCGGGAATTCAGTGCCAGCGACGGTCTTCTTGAATCGGACACCCTTGCGGGCGGGGAAGGAGAGGCGGTGCCGGCCGCCGCCGAAACCGCGGTCGACCCCGACATGAACTACGACGAACAGTTCTACCCCGCGCGGCCAAAGGCCCTCCGGCCGATTGCCCGGCGGCGGCAGTACCTCGCCACCAAGCCCTCCTTCGAGTTCGACGGCCGCAACACCGCGTACGTCGAATGGCTGCGCAACCAGGCAATGCTCGGCGACGCCAACACCCTGTCCCGGCAGCTTTCGGGGCAGGCCAGCATGTGGCAGAACTCCTACGCCCACCCGAACCCGAGGGCCGCCGTCGAACGTGCGCCCGTGTGGTTCACCGCGTATCCGCTGTCCTTCATCACCCGGCCCGGCGAATCCTTCCTGGCCGCGCTGGGCGACAAGAACATGTGGGACGCGTTCCGGGAAATCGGGATCCGGGCCATCCACACCGGGCCCGTCAAACTGGCCGGCGGAATCAGCGGCTGGTCCCAGACGCCCAGCGTGGACGGGCACTTCGACCGGATCAGCATGGCGATCGATCCCGTGTTCGGCACCGAGGACGAGTTCCGCAGCATGTGCGAGGTGGCCGCCGACCACGACGGCACCATCATCGACGACATCGTGCCCGGCCACACCGGCAAGGGCGCCGATTTCCGCCTCGCCGAGATGAACTTCCGGGACTACCCGGGGATTTACCACATGGTGGACATCCCGGAGGAGGACTGGCACCTGCTGCCCGACGTTCCGGACGGGCAGGACTCGGTGAACCTCAGCCCGGACTCCGAACAGGCGCTGCAGAAGGCCGGCTACATCATCGGCCGGCTGCAGCGGGTGATCTTCTACGAACCCGGGGTCAAGGAAACCAACTGGAGCGCCACCCGGCCGGTGGTGGACACCACGGGGAAGACCCGACGCTGGGTGTACCTGCACTACTTCAAGGCCGGCCAGCCGTCCATCAACTGGCTGGACCCCACGTTCGCCGGCATGCGCCTGGTGGTGGGCGACGCCCTGCATTCCCTGCTTGACCTGGGCACCGGGGCGCTGCGGCTGGACGCCAACGGTTTCCTGGGCGTGGAAAAGAGCGCCGAGGAGCAGCCCGGCTGGTCGGAGGGCCACCCGCTCTCCGAGGCCGCCAACCAGCTCATCGGTTCCATGGTCCGCAAGGTGGGCGGGTTCTCCTTCCAGGAGCTCAACCTGACCATCGACGACATCAAGGCCACCTCCGAGTCCGGCCCGGACCTGTCCTACGACTTCATCACCCGGCCGGCCTACCACTACGCGCTGGTCACCGCGGACACCGAGCTGCTGCGGCTCATGCTCCGGCTGTCCATGGAGATTGGCGTGGACCAGGCGTCACTGGTGCACGCTCTGCAGAACCATGACGAACTCACCTATGAGCTCATGCATTTCGCCTCGGGGCACCGGGATGAAGTGTTCGAGCTCGGCGGCGAAGAACTCACCGGCGCCGAGCTGGCCGAGAAGGTCCAGCAAACCATGCGTGAGCGCCTCACCGGGGAGAGCGCGCCGTACAACGCCGTGTTCACCACCAACGGCATCGCCTGCACCACGGTGAGCTTCATCATGGCGGCCCTAGGCATCCGGAACCCGGAAGCAATGACGCAGGAACAGGAGGCGCGGGTGCTGGACGCCCACATCCTCCTGGCCATGTACAACGCCCTGCAGCCCGGAGTTTTTGCCCTGTCCGGCTGGGACCTGACCGGCATCGCCGCCCTTGACCGGCAGAGCGTCGCGGAACTCACCGCCCAGGGCGACACGCGCTGGATCAACCGCGGGGCGCATGACCTCATGGGTACCAGCCCGGACGCCAAGGCCTCGGCCTCCGGCATGCCCCGGGCCCGCAGCCTGTACGGCCCGCTGCCGGAGCAGTTGCAGGATTCGAATTCCTTTGCCCGGCGCCTCCAGCATGTCCTCGCCGTCCGCGAAGAGCACGGCATCGCCACCGGAACACTGCTGGATGTCCCCGATGTCTCGCACCGGGGCCTGCTGGTCCTGGTCACCCGGCTGGGAAGCGGCGGGCTGGAGGTCACCGTATTGAACTTCTCGGACCAGGACGTGGCCGGCAGCATCCAGTCAAGCCACCTGCTGCCCGGTTCCACGGTGCAGGACCTGTTCAGCGGCAGCACGATCGGCCAGGTGGACGATCTGGGCAGCTTCTTCCTTGAACTGCCCGCGTTCCAGGGCACCGCCCTGCTGTTGCGGGAAGAGGATCCCTTGGAGGAGCAGGAGGACGGCCGCTAGGAAACCGTCTTCCCGCGCGCGGCCCGCCCGCGCAACACTGCCGTCCCCCACACCGCGAGCAGCACTGCCACGAGGAGCAGCCCGGCCTCGCCGAGGTCGATCGACCCGAGCCAGGCGGTGACCGGATCGTCCAGGCCGAACGCGGCATTGAGGAACCCGCCGAGGGTGACAACCGAAATGAATAGCGCCGAGGCCGCGGAGATCCCGGTGATCACGGCGTTGAAGCCCAGTTTCCGGCGCGGGTCTGCCAGGGCGGAGCGGTACATGCGCATCATGGCGACGCCGTTGACCGAGTCGCAAAGCGTCATGGCCGCGGCGAAGGCCAGCGGCAGCGCGAGCAGCGCCAGCGGGGATACTCCGGCGAGGGAGGCCGCCGTCGTCATGACCAGCAGCCCGATGGTGGTAGCGGTATCGAAACCCAGCCCGAATAGGAAGCCGATCACGTAGATGTTCCGGGGGCGCCGCACCCGGGCGAGCGGCCGGGCCAGCAGCCGCGCCACAAAGCCTTTGGCCTCCAGGTCCTCGACGGCCGCCGCCCCGCCGGCCTTCGCATGCCGGTACAGCTGCGACGCCCGGAGGAACGCCGAGCCGTTGAAGACACCCATCGCAAGGAGGAACAGGCCCGAGACACCGCTGCCGATCAGCCCGAGCACCAGGTTCCCGGCGCTGCCGTCCTCCATGAACCGCCCCACCACGGTGGCACCCGCAAGCACCAGCACGCCGGCGAGCACCACCACGGAACTGTGCCCCAGGCTGAACGCGAAGCCCACGCTGACGGGCTCCCTGCCCTGGGCGACGAACTTCCGGGTGGAGTTGTCGATGGCGGCGAGGTGGTCCCAGTCGTAGCTGTGCTTGACCCCGGCCAGGTACGCGGTGAGCACCAGCCCGAGCGCCAGCGGCTGCCCGCCGGTTCCCGCCGAACGCAGCAGGCCGAACAGCAGGAGCCCGACGGCGGCAAGATGCAGGGCGGCGACCGCACCGAAGGTGAACAGCAGCCGCGTCCGCAGCGGCAGGTGTTCGCGTTGCCGGTACAGGGCTGCGAGCGCGGTCATCAGTACTTCCTCAGGTTCAGCGGCTCCTGGCCGTACCAGTGCCTGCGCAGGTGCGCGGTGCAGGCACCGAGAAGGCGGTTCAGTTCCTCAGTGTTGTCCGAGAGGGCGCGCAGCACCAGCCCCGTGGTTCCGCCGACCGTCGCGGTCAGGGAGACCCCTGCCAAGGCATCGTGCGGGGCGGCAAGGCTGTGCAGTTCGTCGGCGAGGGCCTGGTCCACCCGCGGGTCGACTACCAGCAGCGAGCCCAGGTGGCTGCGGCCCTCCATGAAGCCCAGCCCGGTGACGTCCCCCGAAGGCGGTCGGATGAGCACGTTGTCCAGGGCCAGCAGTCCCGCGCCCCCCGCCCGGTCCTGCACCCGGATTTCGGTGCGCAGCCGCAGTTCCTCGTACTTGAACGCCGTGCCGTCCGGGGACCAGCCGGGCGTGACGATTTCGCTCACGACCAGGCTCGACGACGGGTGCAGGCTGATGCGGGTGTCCTGCCGGTAGCTGGCCTCCCGGTAGGCGATGAGCTGGTCCGGTGCCAGTTCCAGCCTGGCGCCCTCCCCCAGCCGGATAGACATGCGCTGCTCGGCAAAGGAACCCGGCGTGCGGTAGATCTTGGTGGCCGACTGCGTGGTCAGCAGCAGCGATGCCCCGTCCTCCACCTCCACGTCGACCACATACAGGTCCGCATCCAAGTACGCCCCACCCGGATTGACCACCACGTAGCCGAGCTGCCCCGAGTCATCCAAGTAATGGGGCCGCAACACCCGCAAGGCACCCTGATGGAACTGATGCACGGCCACGGAACGCTGACCACGCAAGGCGACCCGCAGCTGAAGCTCGCCCATAGGTGACTCAACAGCAGCAGCGGAGCCGGATATAAGGGGCCGCGGTGTGGAGGGCCTCGTGGGGGGCCCACTGGCGCGAGGGCCCCGACCCGAGCTTGCGAGGGTTGGGAGCGCCTGGGGACGGGCACGGCCCCTTATATCCGGTGCAGCGCCGCAAGCGGGGAGAGCCGGCGTGGGAACCGCTCTGCTGCCGCCCGCCGTCGTACTCATCGCGCGAGGTCGAGCATCAGGACGTCGTGCCGGATCCATTGGATGACCGCGTCCAGGCCTTCGTCCGTCTTGAGGTTGGTGAAGCAGAAGGGCTTGTCGCCCCGGAACTCGCGGGAGTCGCGTTCCATGACGGCCAGGTCCGCGCCGACGTGGGGTGCGAGGTCGGTCTTGTTGATGATGAAGAGGTCGGACTTGATCATGCCCTGGCCGGCCTTGCGCGGGATCTTCTCTCCCTGGGCGACGTCGATGATGTAGATCGAGAAGTCCACCAGCTCGGGGCTGAACGTGGCCGAGAGGTTGTCGCCGCCGGATTCGACGAAGATCACCTCCAGCCCCGGGTGCCGCTTCTTGAGCTCCTCGATGGCAGCCGTGTTCATGGACGTGTCTTCGCGGATGGCCGTGTGCGGGCAGCCGCCGGTTTCGACGCCGATGATCCGGTCCTCGGGCAGGATGCCGTTGGCAGCGAGGATCTTGGCGTCTTCGATGGTGTAGATGTCGTTGGTGATCGCGGCCATGGAAATCTCCGCGCTCATGTGCCGGGTGAGGCGTTCCACCAGCTGGGTCTTGCCGGCGCCCACGGGTCCGCCGATGCCGATCTTAACGGGTTCTGACATGGTGTCCTCCTACTAACTCATGAACATGCGGGCACGTTGCTTCTCGTGCCGCATCTGCGAAATCTCCAGGCCGGGGCTGATGGCCCCGAAGTCGTCCGGCGTGAGGGTGCCGGCCCGTTCGACGGCGGCAGCAACGCCGTCGTGCGCGTTCCGCAGCAGCCGCTGACCGGCGTTCTGGCCGAGCGGGATGGCGCGCACGGCGTTCTGCGTCAGCGAGGTGACGGCGGCGAAAAGGTACGCGGCGAGCGCTTCCCCGAGCGGGACCTCCAGGGAGCGCGCGACGACGGCGAACGCCAGCGGCTGGTGGCCCGCGGCGCGGCCGGTGGTCACCGCAGCCCGGTAGGCGTCCAGCTCCGGGGACGGGAAGACCTCGGCACCGATCCCGAGCAGCCGCCCGCCCATCTTGATGCTTGCCTCGCGGATCTGACGGGGAAGCAGCTGCGCGGTGAGGAGCTCGTCCAGTTCCTCGACCGGGTGGCCTTCGTAGAGGAAGCGGATGGCCAGGGCGTCCGAGTACGTCAGCTGCTGGCCCAGGAACGCGGCCAGCCAGCTGCCGAAGCTTGCTTCGTCGTGCACCAGCCCGCGCTCCATGTAGGACTCGAAGCCGAAGGAGTGCGCGAATGCGCCGGTGGGCAGCGCGGAATCCGTGAGCTGCTGCAGGGCGAGGCGGCGGCTAGTGGCTGTGTTCGGCATGGCGGAAGGGAACGGGCATCACGCGTTCCTGTCGGTCGTAGGGCACGCCGACGTGCTTGAGGTAGTCCTCCACAGTGTGGTCGTACTGGCACACCATCACCTCGGCGCCGTACTCGGACGCGGCGTCGAAGAACTGCGCCTGCAGGTGCCGGTTGCCGAGGGAGTGCGCCACGACGCCCATTTCGTGGATGCTCCGCGGGGCGATCACCAGCACGTCCGTGGGCAGCACCGACACGACGATCAGGTTCTTGTCCTCCACAGCCAGGATGTCGCCGTCGCGCAGGTCCGGGGAGCCGGAGGGCAGCCGGATGCCGAGTTCCTTGCCGTGGTCCGTCGTGACCCGCTGGATCCGCTTGACCAGCAGGGCGCTGGGCAGCACCACCTTTTCCTTGTGCCGGCCGGCGTAGCGTCCCGGGGCTGGCAGCTCGTACACGTTGCCCAGGATTTTTTCGATGATCACAAAAGCTCCTAGAAGAGGAAGTAGCGCTGCGCCATCGGCAGCTCGGTGACCGGCTCGCAGGTGACGTCCTCGCCGTCGACGGTCACCCGGTACGTTTCGGGGTCGACGGCGATGTCCGGAGTCGCGTCGTTGAACTTCAGGTCCGCCTTGCTCAGGGAACGGATGCCGGAAACCGGGCGGATCACCTTCTCCAAGCCGAGCTCCTCCGGGACGCCCGCCTCGATGGCGGCCTTGGACAGGAAGGTGATGGAGGACTTCTGCATGGCCTTGCCGAAGGTAGCGAACATGGGCCGCATGGTCCGCGGCTGGGGCGTGGGGATGGAGGCGTTGGCGTCGCCCATGATGGCGTAGGCGATCTGCCCGCCCTTGAGCACCAGCTCCGGCTTCACGCCGAAAAACGCCGGATCCCAGAGGACGAGGTCCGCGAACTTCCCCTCCTCCACGGAGCCGATGGAGTCCGCCATGCCCTGCGCGATCGCCGGGTTGATTGTGTATTTCGCAACGTAGCGCTTGAGGCGGAAGTTGTCGCTGTCCGCGGAACCGTGGGTCCCGGCAGCGCTCTCCCCCCGGGGGTCCTCCAAAACGCCGCGCTGCTTCTTCATCTTGTCCGCCAGCTGCCAGGTGCGGGTAATGACCTCCCCCACCCGGCCCATCGCCTGCGAGTCGGAGGAGGTGATGGAGAAGATGCCGAGGTCCTGCAGCACGTCCTCGGCGGCGATGGTTTCGGCGCGGATGCGCGAATCGGCGAAGGCCACGTCCTCCGGGATGTCCGGGTTGAGGTGGTGGCAGACCATGAGCATGTCCAGGTGCTCTTCGATGGTGTTGCGCGTATACGGCAACGTGGGGTTGGTGGACGCGGGCAGCACGTTGGGCATGCCGGCGATCTTGATGATGTCCGGGGCGTGCCCGCCGCCGGCGCCCTCGGTGTGGAAGGTGTGGATCACCCGGCCGTCGATCGCCTTGATCGTGTCCTCCACGAAGCCGCACTCGTTGAGGGTGTCCGTGTGGATGGCCACCTGCACGTCGTATTGGTCGGCGGCCTTGAGCGAATTGTCGATCGAGGCCGTGGTGGAGCCCCAGTCCTCGTGGACCTTCAGCCCGACGGCGCCGGCCCGGATCTGCTCGGCCAGGGGCTCGACGGCGGAGGCGTGGCCCTTGCCGAAGACGCCAATGTTCACGGGCAGCCCCTCGGCCGCCTGCAGCATGCGCTTGATGTGCCAGGGCCCGGGAGTGACCGTGGTGGCCTTGGTGCCTTCGGCCGGGCCGGTGCCGCCGCCCACCATGGTGGTGATGCCGCTGCTGATCGCCGCGGGCACTTGGTCCGGGGAGATGAAATGGATGTGGGTGTCGATGCCGCCGGCGGTGAGGATCTTCCGCTCGCCCGAGATGATCTCGGTGCCGGTGCCGATCACGATGTCCACGCCGTCACTGATGTCCGGGTTACCGGCCTTGCCGATCCTGAGGATGTGGCCGTCCCGGAGGGCGACGTCGGCCTTGTAGATGCCGGTGTAGTCCAGCACAATCACATTGGTGATGACGGTGTCCGGAACTTCCTGTCCGGTGGCGCCGCCGTCGCGGGTGGCCTGGCCGTTCTGGCCCATGCCGTCGCGGATCACCTTGCCGCCGCCGAACACCGCCTCTTCGCCGTAGACGGTGTAGTCCTTCTCAATTTCGAGGAACAGCTCGGTGTCCGCGAGGCGGATGGCGTCGCCCGTCGTCGGGCCGTACAGCTCGGCGTACTGCCGGCGCGGAAGGTCGAAGCTCACTTGGTGCCTCCCTCAAGGTGCGTGCCGCCGTCGACGGTTCCATGGTCAAGCGGGCCGTTCACGGCATTCGACAGTCCGTGCACCTCGCGCCGCCCGGCGAGTTCGACGAGCCGCACGGTGCGCCGGTCCCCCGGCTCGAAGCGCGCCGCGGTGCCGGCCGGGATGTCCAGGCGGCGGCCGTAGGCAGCTTCGCGGTCGAATTCAAGCGCCCGGTTCGCCTCGGCGAAGTGGTAGTGGGAGCCGACTTGCACGGGTCGGTCGCCCCGGTTGACGACGTCGACGGCGATTGCCTCGCGGCCGCTGTTGCAGTGGATCGGCTCGGGACGGAGCCGGTATTCGCCGGGGATCATGGCGGCCTCCTAGCGGATGGGGTGGTGGACGGTGACGAGCTTGGTGCCGTCGGGGAAGGTGGCCTCGATCTGCACGTCGTGGATCATTTCCGGCACGCCTTCCATGACGTCCTCGCGGCCGAGGATGGTGGTTCCCCAGCCCATGAGCTCGGCCACCGTGCGGCCGTCGCGTGCGCCTTCGATGAGCTCGTAGCTGATGATGGCCACGGCTTCGGGGTGGTTCAGCTTGAGCCCGCGGGCCTGCCGCCGCCGGGCCAGGTCCGCCGCCACCACGATCATGAGCTTTTCCTGCTCACGGGGCATCAAGTGCATCGCTTCTCCTCATCGCCGGGCACGGTTTCCGCGGGTGTGTGACAAGGGTAGGCCCGGGGTGTTTCGGAGAGGTTTCGGGAGGACTACAGGCGGCTGCCGAAGCGGGCTACGGCCTGCACTAGGCTGTTGGCAACGTCGCGTGCCGTTGGCGGACTGCGCCAGGCATGGAGGCGTCGTATCCAAGGGGTCTTACATGACCGTTTCTTTCAACCACACCATCATTGCCGCCAAGGACCGGAACGAGTCAGCGCGGTTTTTCCGGGAGATTTTTGAGCTCTCCGAGGCACCCTCCTGGGGGCCGTTCACCAATGTCATGCTGGAAGGCGGCGTGCTGCTGCAGTTTGCCGAGCCGCCGGTGGACATCCAGATGCAGCACTACGCGTTCCTGGTGGACGATGAACTATTCGACCGCGCCTACGCACGCCTGCAGGCGAACGGAATCGAGCACTGGGCTGATCCGCAGATGCAACTGGCGGGGCAAACCAACACCGAGCACGGCGGCCGTGGTGTCTATTTCAAGGACCCCGCCGGACACGGCCTGGAAATGATCACGCAGCCGTACCTGTAGGAGCTTCCAACACTTCCTTCAGCCGCTTCAGGTCCTTGGTCATGGCGCTTTTCATCATGGGTGCCATGACCAAGGCCGCGAGCTTGGAGAAGCCCGCAGGCTTGCCGGTGTTGCGCAGGGTCATCCGGGTGCCGTTGCCGTGGTCTTCCCAGCGGTAGGTGGTCTGCATCGGGAACGGCCCCTGCGAAGTGCGCATCACCAGGACCTCGCCGGGCACGAACTCCACGAACTCGTAGGTGTAGTCAAGGGTTCTGCCGAGGAATCGGGCGGAGAACGCCAGCCGGGAACCCCGCCTCAGCGGCGGTTCGGTTTCCCAGCTCACCCGCTTGATGTTGGCGTACCACTCAGGCGCCTTGTCCGGATTGCCCGCGTAATCCGCTACGACGGCGCGCGGCCGGTTGATGACTGTTTCAACCTGGACATCGACCATCCCGATCACCCGCCGTCCTGCTAGCCCTCGCCCTGAGCCAAGTGTAGGCCCGCATGACGGAGCAGATCTTGGAGTGCGGTGAGTTTCTGCTGGACTGCAGGGAGGTACTCGCAGTACCCGTATCAACCGAGACTCCCTCAGCCGGGCGCCGGGTGGTCCCATTGGATTTGTCGGGGAGAACCCGCCCGCGGTCGAAAGGGGATTTCCATGTCACACGGCACGTCCATTGAGCCTGTAAGCGCAGCTCACCCAGCGCCGGCCGAAGAACACCCTGCTCACTGGCAGGGCGTCTTCGCGATGTCGCTGTGTGCCTTCGCCTTGATCTCCTCGGAGTTCATGCCCGTCAGCCTGCTGACGCCGATGGCGGCGGACCTTGGCGTGTCCGAGGGAATGGTTGGCCAGGGCATCGCGATCTCCGGACTGTTCGCGGTGCTGACCAGCCTGTCAGTCTCCACCTTGGCCGGCGGGATGAACCGCAAAACGCTGCTGCTAGCTATGACGGCGCTGATGGGCATCTCCGGCGCTATGGTGGCCGTGGCCCCGGACTACCCCGTGTACATGGCCGGCAGGGCGCTGATCGGCGTGGTCGTGGGCGGCTTCTGGTCGATGTCCGCGGCCACCGCCATGCGCCTCGTCCCGGCCTCCCGGCTGCCCCGAGCCCTGGCCATCTTCAACGGCGGCGGCGCGCTGGCCACCGTGCTGGGAGCACCGCTGGGCAGCTACCTTGGCGCTGTGGTGGGCTGGCGCGGGGCCTTCTTCTGCTTGGTCCCGATCTCGCTATTGTGCCTGGCTTGGCAGTGGTTCAGCCTGCCCTCACTGGAGGCCGCCAGGACAGCGGCGTCAGTCCGGCAGATCTTCGGCATCTTCGCGGCCCTCAAGAGCCGCCCTGTTGCCTTGGGCATGGCCGCATGCGGCGCCTTCTTCATGGGCCAGTTCATCCTCTTCACCTATGTGCGGCCGTTCCTGGAGACAGTCACCAAGGTGGATGTGGCCACGGTGTCGCTGGCGCTGCTCATCGTCGGCGTGGCGGGCTTCATCGGCACGCTGCTGATCGGCCGCTTCCTCGGCCCGGGCCTGTACCGGACCCTGGCCGTCATCCCGGCGCTGCTGGCCGCCGTCGCACTGGCCCTGGTTCCGTGCGGTCCCTCGGCCGCCGCGGTGCTGGTGCTGCTGGGGCTGTGGGGGCTTCTCGCAACTTCGGCCCCGGTCGGCTGGTGGAGCTGGGTGGCCACGGCCATGCCCCACAACGCCGAGGCTGGCGGCGGGCTCATGGTGGCCACGGTCCAGACCTGCATCGCCTTCGGGTCCACGCTCGGCGGTGTCCTGTTCGACGGCGGCGGGTACGGCAGCACCTTCATGGTCAGTGCCGCGGTGCTCGGGGCCGCCGCACTGCTGGCTGTGCTGACCGCCAAGGCCGCCGGCCGGGACACAGCAGCCGGCTAAGCCGCCGCCTACGAGGACTGGTCCGCCGGTCGGCCGCCGTATTCGCTGGCCGCCCAGGACGCGAGCAACTGCATGCGTTCGGCGGACGGTGTTCCCGGCTCCGCCGCATAGATCGTCAGGGTCAGCCCGGGATCGGACGCCATTTCCATGCCTTCGAAAGCCAGTGTCATTTCGCCAACCACCGGGTGCCGGAAGACCTTGAAGCCGGCACCGGGGCGCCAGACACTATGGGCGGCCCAACGACGGCGGAACTCCCCGCTGCGGGTGGCCAGCTCGCCGATCAGCTCGTGATGTTCCTTGTCGTGGGGGTTGCGTGCTCCTTCCATGCGCAGGATCTGCACGGTGGTGTCCGCAGCGCGTTCCCAGTCCGGGTGGAAGTCGAAGCCTCGCGGGTCGAGGAAGATGAACCGGGCAAAGTTGGGAGTGTGGCCCTCCGCGTCGTACATGTCCTTGTAGAAGGCCCGGCCCAGGAGGTTGCCGGCCAGCAGGTCCATCCGGCCGTTGCGGACGAACGCCGGGCCCTCGGTGACGGAATCGAGGATCCACTGGAGGCTGGCGTGCGGGCGCCAGTCCGCGGGGTTCCGCTTCCGGGGACGCCGGCCCACCGGGCTGGCCGCCTGGGCGAGGTCGAAAAGGTAGGCCCGTTCGTCGTCGTCGAGCAGGAGCGCGCGGGCCAGGCTGTCCAGGACCTCCGGCGAGGCCCCGCTGATCGCCCCGCGTTCCAGCTTGGTGTAATACTCAACGCTCATTCCGGCCAGCGCCGCCACCTCGATGCGGCGCAGCCCCGCCACGCGGCGGTTGGAGCCTGCGGGAAGGCCCACCTGTTCGGGCGAAACCTTGGCGCGGCGGCTCGTGAGGAACTCACGGACTTCTGCACGGTTATCCATGGAACAACCGTAGGCGCAGCGGCCCCGGCGAGGGAGCCTCCCGCAGTACCCGCTTTGGGCGGCGGGGCTCCGGGCGGGCTCAGACCGTGAAGGTGACCGTCGCCAGGACCCGGGAGCGGTTGATCTGCTTGGGGATTTCCAGCGTGGCCGTGCAGCTGCCCGACGGCGGGTAGACGGCCTGCGTAGTGCCGGTGCCGTCCGCGCCGATCACCACGGTGAGGGTGGTGGAGTAGTCCCCGGACACGATCCGCACGGTGTAGTAGTCCCGGTTGTTGGCGCCCTGGACGGCGAAGCTGACGCCGCCGTCGGGCAGGTAGTTCACGGTGAGCGGGGCATCGGAGGAGGCCGCCGCGGGCGCCGGATCGGTGGAGGCGGAGGAGGCGGGCTGGGTCGAGGACGAAGCGTCCGGCGACGACATCGTGGCGGCGGCGGCACCGCCGGCCGGGGCGGCGTCGTCGTTGCTGATGGTCACCTGGCCGAAGCCGTCGGCGAGGTTGAAGTCCGGCCCGGCGAGGAGCTGGACCATGAACTGCTCGGCGGATTCATACACAGCGTCCCCGTAGACAGTCACGGTGATGGTCGCCGTCGTGCTGTTGGCCGCGAAGGTCACGGACCCGGAAGCGGCGAGGAAGTCCGAGCCCGCCGCCGCAGTCCCGGCCACTGTCCGCCAACTGAGTGTCAGCGTTGTGTCCTGGGCCCGGCTCAGCGTCAGGGTAAGCGTCACCGTCTTGGCGCCACTGTTGCCCTCGACCACGGTGGCATCGCCGATCCGCACTTCCCGCTGGATGACGGCGGGCGGGGTGAACTGGTCATCGTCGGTGCGGAAGCGGAACCTGTTGAACGAGGCCGGCTCCGTGCCTGACGCGGGCCTGCCGAGGAGGCCGGTACGGCCGTCCGCGACGGCGGAGTTGAAGGAGCGGCTGGTGACCACCTGGCCGTTGAGCGTCACGGTGGCCACGGTGGCCTTGAGCACCAGGTTGAGGGTCTGTTCGCTGCCGGCGGCGGTGGTCCGGGCGACGGCCTGGTCCACCACCCAGCCGCTGCGCGGGCTCACGTGCCCGATCAGCACCCGCTGCCCGGGCACGTCGAGGACAACGAACTTGTAGTCGTTGGCGGCGTAGTAGTCGAAGACGATGCCGGTGACGCCGGCGGCACGGAACGTGGCCTCGACCTCTACGTAGGACAGGGAGTCGATGCCGGTGCTGCCGAACTGGGCCGAGGCGAGCGCCGTGTTGGCGGGGAACGCGGCGCCGGTACTTGCACTGGCGAGGTAGCGGCCGGTGTCGATGCTCCACGAGCCGGCTGCCGGGGTGAACGCCTCGGCCGTGCCGTCGTCGAAGTATTCCGTGCGGTCCAGCGAGATCTCCGGCGAGATGACCGTCAGGGCGATGTTGTCGAACCAGCCCTGGGCTTGCTGCGAACCGAAGCCCACCAAGCCCTTGTTCAGGGCCACGGCGTCCCCGTCGACGTACCGCACCGGGAACTGGTGGCTGAAGGCGTTCTTGCCGTCGATCGTCACGGTGACCACCAGCCCGTTGACCACCACGTTGAGCTCGTAGAACCTGCCGGCGCTCACCGAGCCGGGCACCGAGGCCTGGGCGTCGTACCACCACCCGGCGGCGTTGCGGTGGCCGATCACCATCTTGTTGATCGAATCGTCGATGCCGGCGAACTTGAAGTCCTCCGGACCGAAGTAATCGAAGATGGTGAACGCGTTGGCCTTCCAACCGCCCACCGCCTTGTCCATGGAGATCTTGGCCGCGATTTCGTAGTACACGGACTTGTAGGCGTCCGAGTACCAGACGGCGACGGCGTCCTGCGAGGGCCCGGCGGCCGTCACCTTGAGCAGGCCGTTCTGGACGGCGAACGCACCGGAGTCGGTAGCGAAGCCCTGCAGTGTGCCGTCGTTGAAGTCGGCGCCGCGGAGGGTGTCGCGGCGGCCGCCCGGGATGTTGCCCGCCTGCGGGTCGGTGGGTCCGCCGGTCTGCGTCTGCCACTGGCCGTGGTCGTGCTGGGTGATGAGGCCCAGCTCGCCGTCGGGTTCACCGTTCCGGGCGGGATCATTGCCGGTATCCGTGGCCCGGGTGGGGTCCGCGCCCTGGCTGCGGGAGAGGGCGTACAGGAACCTGGGCAGCTGCGGTTCCACCTGGCGGCTGACGGTGGCGATGCCGAACGGCGCGAACGGGACGAGATAGCTGTT
Organism: Arthrobacter celericrescens; assembly: GCF_003614925.1. Classification (GTDB taxonomy): domain Bacteria; phylum Actinomycetota; class Actinomycetes; order Actinomycetales; family Micrococcaceae; genus Arthrobacter; species Arthrobacter celericrescens. Next base: position 37,965 of record NZ_QYLP01000100.1, on the reverse strand, counting down.
GAACTCGCCCACCCAGTCGATCAGCCGGTCGCCGCCGGTGTTGCCGATCAGGATGTCCAGGCCGGCGCCGCCGAAGACGCGGTCCTGGTAGCTGGAGTTCACGCCGTCGGGAGCGTCGTTGAGGCCGTTGTTAGTGGTCAGCAGCTCGTCGGCGTTGGAGAGGTCGTTGCCCCAGCCGGCCCAGAGGGTGTCCTGGCCGGTGCCGCCCACGGACCAGTCGTTGCCGAGGTCGCCGAAGATGGCGTCGTCGCCGTCGGAGGGCTGGTTGGTGATGGTTGCGGTGCAGTTGCCCTGGTTGTCGACGGCGACACAGGCGGTCACCCAGTTGCCGGAGCCGGCGTCGTTGTTCAGGAAGAACTGCCGGGCCCACGGCGGGACAGTGCCCTTCCAGACGCTGCCATCGGCGTTGAAGAGGATGGCGCGGCGCGGATCGTATTCGTCGTAGAGGAGGAATTCGCCCAGCCGGCCCATGTTGTGGTTGTTGCTGTGCCAGGCGTTGGTGTCGGCGCCGAAGTGCAGCACGTCGCCCGGGTTGTACGGGTGCAGGAAGTCGATCAGTTCCAGGCCCACGGGGTTGCCGTTGGCGTCGAAGTGCTGGGCGTAGGAGGTGCCGAGCGCCTCGGAGCCGGAGATGGCGTCGTCGCCGGCACCGCCGTGGATGAAGTCGTTGCCCCAGCCGCCGAAGATGATGTCGTCCGAGTTGTTGGCGTCGAAGAGCGGCTGGTTGGCCACGTGGTGCTGGCTGGCGTTGACGTTGTCGCCCAGGTTGTACGGGGTGAGGTCCGCGGCCTTGGCCAGCTGCCCGGCGACGTTGATGGTGGCGGTCTGCACCCGGCCGGGGGTGTAGATGGCCTCGTTGAGGACATCCCCTTCGCTGGTGCGGGTGTCAGGGTCCACGGTGCGGAACCGGTAGACGCCGTAGAGCGGCTCGCCCAGCTGCGTGCACACCGCGCTCGAGGCCACGGAGCAGCCGGTGTTGCGGCTGGTGAAGATCCGGCCGTCGTCGCCGAGGATGCCGTCGGTGCCGGTGCCGCCGGAGATCCAGTCGTTGCCCCAGCCGCCGATCAGGTCGTCGTCCTGGGCGTCGCCGTAGAGGGCGTCGTGGTCGGCGCCGGCGTAGGCGGTGTCGTCGCCGGATTCGCCGTGGACCTCGTCGCGGCCGCCGATCTGCGTGTACTTCCAGGTGCCGGTGGCGGTGTCCAGGACGATCGAGCAGGTGGGCTGGGTGGGCGAGCCGTTGCAGTCCGAACCGGCACCCTGGCCGAAGTTGGCGGGGACGAAGTCCGGGCCGCCCGGGGTGTAGTCGAGCAGGTGGACACCGCGGACCACGATCCGCTGGTTTCCGTAGTTGTCGTAGTTGAAGGTGACGTAGTTGGCCGCGCCGACTGCGCCCGTGGGGTTGACGTCCGTGTGGTTGGTGCCCACGATCCGGATGATCCGGCCGTTGTCCGCCACGATGGTGTCGGCGTCGCGGGCGTGCATGTTGGCGGGGAGAGTATTGTCAGCCAGGATGCCGCCGGGCAAGCCCGGGGTGCCGGCCACGCCGCTCACCTGGTTGTTCATGGCGATCTGGGTTCCGGCACCGCCGAACAGCAGGTCGGCGCCGCGGTCATCGCCGGGCAGGTAGGCCAAGGCCGGGAAGGGCAGCCCGTCCGGGCGGAGCTCGGGGGTAACCAGCGAGAAGAAGTCGCTGCTGCCGCCCACGATGTCGTCCTGGCCGAGTCCGCCGAACACCACGTCGTTGCCGGCGTTGCCCTCGATGTAGTCCTCGCCGTCGGTGGCGGCCTCGAAGGAGGCGACGACGGCGAGCACCCCGGTGAAGTCGCAAACCACGTTGCCCGGGGTGCCGGTGCAGCCCAGCGGGGTGCGGGAGGCGCCCGCGTGCAGGGTCACGGTGAGGTCGTCCACCATGCGTGCGAAGGCCTGCTCGATGCCGCCATCGCCCTGGATGACGTCGTTGCCCAGCTGGCCGAGGATCACGTCGTGGCCCGCGCCGCCTGCAAGGTAGTCGTTTCCGAAGCTGCCGGCCCACTTGCCGCCTTCGTCCGAGGCGAAGTCGTGGAAGAGGTTCGTGACGTCGTATTCGGCCCACCAGGGGGCGCCGTCCGGATCGCGGTAGGCACGCGGGGTGCCGTCCACGAGGAGCAGGCCGCTGTTGTCCTCGGTGACCGTTCCGCCGCAGGCGTTGGGCTGGTCGCTGCGGCTGTAGAGCAGGGTGCCGCAGAGCGTCTGGAAGTGGTAGCTGAGGAAGTCGGTGCGGAGCAGGTGGGCGTTGTCGCCGAGGACCATGTCGTCGGCGTCGTCGCCGTCGGCCATGTCGTGCCCGGCCCCACCGATCAGCAGGTCCCGGCCGAGGTTGCCGAAGATGATGTCGTCCGCGCCGCGCTGCAGGTTGCGGGACTCGACCGCCAGCACGGAGGCGAGCGCCGTCGTCTGGATCTTCTGGAGGCGCGCGTCGGGTTCGTTCGGGTCCGCGACGTCCTGGATCACGGCGCCGTGGTCGCCGAAGACGATGTCGTCGTAGGCGGACTCCGGTCCGGAGCCGCCAGCACCCGATCCGATCGTGCCGGTGCCCTCGCCGAAGAGCAGGTCCCGGCCCGCCGTCAGCAGGTCGTCGCGGACCGGTGACGGGTACGGCTGGATGGTGGTGCCGTTGTTGAGGAAGCCGGCGCCGGTGACGGACGGCAGCGGGCTGCGGTCGACGACGGCAATGTCCAGCGCCCGGGTGAAGACGTTGACGTTGACGCCGGAGTCGCCGTAGATGTGGTCTACGCCGCGCTGGCCGCGGATTTCGTCGTCGCCCGAGCCGCCGGCCAGGTGGTCGCCGGCCTGGCTGCCGATGATCAGGTCGTCGCCGAGTCCGCCGTAGGCCGTGAAGCCGACGGTGGGCAGCTGGGCGGGTGCCAGGTGGGCGAAGAGGCCGGAGGCGTCGATGATGTCGTTGCCGGCATAGTCGTACGGGTTGGCCAGGCCCAGCATCCACTCGTCGTCCTCGTTCCCGGCGTCGGGGATGTTGACGAAGGGGTCGAAGGGCTTGGGGCCGAACTCCATGCCGAGGACGTCGTACGGGTGGCCCGAATACCAGACGCCGTCCTGGCTGGTGTCGCCGTAGACCACCAGCGGCGAGCCGGGACCCGCGGTGGCGTCGAGGTCGCAGGGGACCGCTGTGCCGTCGATGACCGGGGCCACGAGCCTGCAGACGGTGATGGTGTCGCCGCCGATCAGCAGGCCACCGTCGCGGTTCGCGTCGTAGCCGGTGACCGTGAAGACCGGCGCATCCCAGACCGCCACACCGGCGGCGTTGAGGTGGACGGTGGGCCGGAGGGCCGCGTTCCAGAACGTCATGGTGGTGGCCGTCAGGGCCTTGATGGTGAAGGGCCCGGCGAGGCCGCTGATGCGCACCTGCATGCCCACCTTGAAGCCGTCGGCCAGGAAGGAGCCGCCGTCGGTCCGGACGAGGTAATCAGTGTGCAACTGCATGGTGCCGCTGGCGGTCAGCGCCACGGGCTTGGCCGCGTGCACGTCCGTGGGGACTACCGCCGTCGGGCCACCGTAGACGGGTCCGGAGAGGTACATGACCGAGCCTTCGCCGCAGTGCGGGAACGGATCGGCGAAGGGGCAGGTGGCGTTGCCGAAGCCAAGGATGAGCCGGGTGAAGGACTCCCCTGCCAGCTGGATGTGCTGCGGGCCGTGGCCGTACGGGTCCAGGGCGAAGTAGCCGCTGCCTGGCAGGTAGTCGGTGAGTGCCCACGGCAGCCCATCCAGTCGGGTCAGGACCAGGCCGGTGCCGGCGGGAGCACCAAGGCCCGGCGCGGAGCGTTGCATGTCGAAGGCGTTCCGGATGAAGGAGTTGCCGCCGCCGTGGACGGTGGTGAGGCCGCCGTGCGGTCCGGGGACGAACACGGTGCGGCTGCCGTTCAGGGCGGGCAGCGGGTCTCCGCGGCCCAGGGTGAGCACCAGGTCCGTCACCGCCGTAAGCCGCCAGGCGCCCGTGACGCCCTGGATCATCACCAACTGGCCGGCGACGAAGCCGTCGGCGATCCAGCTGCCGGACGCCCGGGTGACCGTTCCGCCGTCGTTGGCTGCGTTGGGGACGGTGGTGACGGCGCCGGTGACGCTGACCGGCACGTCCGCGGCCACCAGGGTGCGCACGGCGGTGGAGGCGCCGGCCGCCGGGCCGGTGAGCTGGAGCAGGTACATCACGGTGTTGTCGGTGGTGTCCGTCGGGTCGTCGTCGCCGAAGCCGAGCACCTTCCACGTTCCGGCGAGGCCGCTGATGGTCACCGGCTGGCCGATCAGGAAGCCCTGGGCCTTCCAGTCGAACGGTGCGGGCCGGCTGATCCGGTGGGTGGAACCGTATTCGCCCACGGACGGGGCCAGCACCACGGTGCCGGTCAGCTTCACGGCGTCGTCCGGCTGCAAGGTGCCCTGGATGTCCAGGTGGTCATTCCCGGTGCCGAGCATCAGGTTGAAGACCTCGATGGTGGACTTGGCGCCGTTTGTGACGAACTGCCCGTCGATGAACTGGACGGTGCCGTAGCTGATGCCGCCCGGGAACACCTGCGGTTCGCCGAAGGTCTGGCCCTCGGCACCGCCGTAGGCCGCCCCGAAGTCGAGGTCCTTGGCCATGTTGAAGCCGCGCAGCGAGGTGCTGTTCATGGCCCCGCGCCCGTTCGCCTGGGAGGAGTCGTTGTAGATGTTCAGGATGTCGATCTGCTTGGACTCGGGTGCCTGCGTGGCGATCGCGAAGAGCGGGCCGTCCTGTTCGCCCGGGAGCTTCAGGCCCAGCTGGAGGGAGCGGTCAGCGCCGGTGACGCCGCCTTCCACGGCGAGCGGGCCGCGCAGCCGGGACACCAGGTGCTGGCCGGCCGGGAAGATCTTCACGCCCTGCCGCTGCAGCGGCTGTTCGTAGGCCACGTCCGCCCGGAGTTCGATGAACTGTTCCTGGAACCAGTTGGCGGCGGTGAAGTCCACGACGGCGGCAATCCGCACCACCATGAAGGCGCCGGCCCCGAAGGCGGCCAGAGAGTCGCCGCTGAGGGCGAAGTTGCGCAGTTCCAGCTTCTCGTCGTGCCCGGCGTTGTCCCCGCGGATGACGGCGATCTTGGCCCGGATGCACGTGCCGGCCTGGCAGATCTGCACCCACTGGCCTTCGCTGAAGCCGTCGGCGAGCCAGCTGCCGCTTACAGGCCGGACCAGCCGCCAGGCGCCGCCCACGAATTCCGTTGTGGCCGTGCCGTCCCACGCGCCGGAGCGGGTGATCCGGTTGATGCTGATGCCGGCGCCGCCCGCGCAGGCCGGGGCGGAGGACAGGACCATGGACTTGCCGTTGGCGCTGACGGACAGGACGGTGAAGATGGTCGCGCCGCAGCTGGAGATCGTGATCCGCTGCCCGGCGGCGAAGCCTTCGTCCAGGAAGCTGCCGAGGTCACTGCCGTTGGCCCGGCTGACGGTAGCTCCGGCGATGGCCAGTGCGCCTTGGAAGGCGCGGGCCGGGATGTCCCCGCCCACCACCGCGTAGCCGGCCGGGGTGACGGCCGTGCCGCCCACCGAGACCACGTCCACCAGGCCGTCCGGGATCAGCGCGATCCGGACGGTGCCGCCCGCGCCGCCTGCGGGGGCCCGGGTGAGCCGGATGGTGTATCCGTCGGTGCCACCGGGGATGGTGCAGGCGGAGTTGCCGCACTTGATAACCACGGTGTCCGCCCCGGTGGGGAGGCTGACCACGTTGGGGGTCTCGTCGTCGTACACCAGCACGTCGGTGCGCTGCAGGCCGCTGCGCAGGTTCGGGAACGGGTAGGCGGCCGCCGCGGCGGGTGCGGTGAGCAGGGTGTCGAGTTCGTAGTTGACGACGGCGGTCAGCGGGTCGCCGGGGTCGCTGTTGCTGCGGGCCTTGACCACGATCCGCAGCGGGGTGCTCCAGTTGGTGGAGTCGAAGCTGACGGAGTAGTAGGTGCCGCCGTGGCCGTCGGAGAAGGCGAGCCAGCGGCCGGCCGGGACCAGGCTGAAGTCGAGCTGGATGAGCCGCTGGCTGTCCGCGTCCATCCAGACCTTCACCCAGATGGTGTGGCCCGCGGCGGGCGCCTTCGCGAGGCTGAGCAGGAGGTCGTCGGTGCGCTGCGTCAGGGCGCTGCCTTCGATGACCACGGTGCGGCCGTCCACGGAGGTGCCGCCGGGTTCCACCTCGGTGACGTAGACGCCGGGGGTGTCGTTGTCGTAGACCAGCGCGTTGACCTGGCGGACCGCGGCCCGGTGGAAGCGGGTGTCCTGGCTGATCACGCTGTGCTGCAGGACCACGGTGCGGTCGCCTTCGGCGCGGGGATCGTCCACGGCCCAGAGGTAGACGCGCTGCGGCGTGTTCCAGGTGCCCGGCGTGAAGGTCAGGGTCAGTGCCCGGCCGGCCTCGTCCACCACCGCGCCGTTGACCACGTAGTGCCGCTGGAATTCGGAGAGCTCGTCGCACTGGGCGTCCGTGGTTCCCACGCACAGCCACACGGTGTCGCCCAGGCCGTTGGGCAGCGGGGCCGGGTTGGTCAGGCTGCCGTCGGCTTCCTGCGACGGCGGGAAGGCGGCGGAGACGCTCACGTACACGTTCGACGTCGGGACCACCGCGAGTTCCACCGTGTAGTAGGCGTAGCTCTTGATGGCGGCGGTTCCGGCCGCTCCTTCGCGGACCCGGGTGCCGCCGGTTCCTTCGCGGATCACCACGATGCCGCGGTCCTGGGTGGCCAGGTTGTAGGGCACGCCGTCGGCGGTGAGGCCGTCGTAGCCGGGGTCGGTGGGCGAGGTGACGATGTGGTCCACGGCGCCGCTGAGGCCCTCAAGTTCGCGGGTGACGATGTCCGCTGTGACGTCGCCGGTCACGCTGATCATGTCCGAGCCGAGGCCGCCGATCACCCGGTACGCCACCCCGTAGGCGGTGGACTGGACGAAGAACTGGTCGTCGCCCTCCAGCCCGTCCACCTCCACCACTTCGATGGTGGTGTACTTGACGTTCAGCCCGGCCCCGAAGATGCCCTTGTCCGTGATGGCGAAATCGTCCGCGAACTCGGTGCCCAGGACCACCAGCTTGTCGAAGCCGGTGCCGCCGTCCACGTTGACCGGGGCGTTGACGTTGTACTGGACCTCGTCCTCGCCGCCGCCGGCCCGGATGTCCAGCGGCCGGGAGGTGGAGAAGCCCAGGCCGATCACGGGGACGGCCACGCCGTTCAGGTCCAGCGGGATGACGTCGTCTTCCCACTTGGTGTTGTCGAGGTCAGCGTTGCTGCCGGGCAGGTGGTTGAAGGTGGTGTGGGCATCGGCGTTGTTGCAGACGCCGTCCCCGTTGCGGTCGTAGCGGGTGTAGCCGGCGTTGATGACACAGGACCCGAACGCCGTGGTGGTGGGGAAAGTCCCGCCGGCGGGAGCGAAGGAGACGTCGCTCAGGCCGCAGCCGGCGATGCTGTCCGCGTCGGTGTCGCAGACGGCGGCCACGGCGAAGGCCCGCACGATGAAGATGTCGTTGTTGTCGTCGCCGTTAAGTTGGACCTCGGCCTGGTTGGAGTAGACGGTGAACTGGTCGTTGCCGGTGCCGCCCGTGGCCAGCAGCGGGGCGTGCGCTCCGGGGCTGAGCCAGCCGCGGGTCGTCGGGACCAGCGCCGGGAAGGTGTCGGCCGGGAGGAGGGCGCCGCCGTCGGGAGCGTTCTGGGCGCCGCGCTGGGTGCCGAAGATCTGGCCGATCTGGAACACGTCGTTGCCGGCGCCGCCGTCCAGGGTGATGGTGGCGGAGGTGTCGTCCACGTAGAAGGCGTCGTTGCCGCCTTGGCCGAAGACCGTGATGCGGCCGTTGAGGGCGGTGTCGTAGTTGATCCGCTGGACCAGGGCGCTGGGTTCGTTGCCGGCGGTCCGGTCGCGGTAGGAGCCGATGCCGCCGTCCGCCGCGAGGCTGCCGGCCAGCAGGGCAATGAAGGCCGGGTGGTCCGCCGTCTCGGTCGGGCTCAGGCAATTGCTTGGGACGCCCGTGCCGAGGTCGAAGGGGCTCTCGTTGTCGATGCACTTGAGGGCCCGGAGCAGGAAGATGTCGTCCGTGGCGGCGTTCCGGGTAGTGCCGGGCAGGTAGCCGTTGTAGACGGCTGCGGTGTTGTTGTAGCCGTGGATGGCGAGCTCGTCCACGCCCGCGTTCGGGGCGCCGGTGTCCAGGACGTTGATGACGTAGTTGCGGATGTTGCCGTGGCTGCCGTTGGTGTAGACGGCGTAGTGGTCGCTTTCGCCCTGTCCGTCGAGGGTGAGGGTGTGGCCGGCGCCGGTGCCTGTCAGGGCAGGATTGGCGAGGCCGGTGGGGCTGGTGACCACGTTCATGGACTGCAGGTACCAGACGGTGATCCGGTCTTCGCCGTCCGCGGTGTTCGATGCGGGGGCGGCGTTGCCGTGGATGGCGGTCTTGGAGCCCAGGAAGATGTAGCCGGGGTCGCCCTGCTGTTCCTTGTTGAGGACCGGGTTGGTGGTCTGGGCGAGGTCGAGTCCGGAGGGGTCGCCGAGCTGGATGAGGTCGACGTCGGCGCCGCCCCAGACGTGCACCTGGCGGTTGGCCACGGGGTTGGCGGTGCTTGGTGCGCAGGAGCCCATGGGGTCGCCGGTGGAGTCGCCCGGGGTGACGGTGCAGTCCGCGATGATGCGGCCGCGCAGGATCATGCTGCTGCCGTGCTCGGGATCCGGGACGGCCAGCGTGCCGCCGGTGTCCGCGTTGCCGAAGTCGCCGCGGATGTCGATGCCAAGGTCGGCCAGGATTTGGCTGTTCTGGTGGAGGGTCACGTCGTCGCCGACGCGGAGCTCCACGCTGCCGGTTTCGGCGAAGACGGTGCCGGCGGGGATGCTGCGCAGGTGGTCGGCGTCGTTGCCGGGCACCGTGGTGTTGTCCTCGGCGAAGTTGGCGCTGCCGTCGCGGATCAGGTACAGGTCCTCATCGAGTTCGGCGGTCTCGCGGACCGTGATGCGGATGTTGCCGGTGACGGCGTGGGCCAGGACCAGGCGCAGGTAGGCGTCGGTTTCGGTGAGGTAGATGCCGGTGCCGGCTTCCAGGGCGACGTCGTCCGCGTCGGCGGCGAGGCCGGCGTCGGAGGTGCCGTTGGGGTTGTTGGCGCAGTTGGCATTGGTGCAGGCGAACGGCGAGCCGCGGAGCGAATCGATGTCCAGGTCCTTGGCAGCGGTGCCAATGGAGCCGCCGTGTGCGTCGATGTCGATCGTCTGGCCGAGCACGTCTGCGGTGGCGTCCCCGGCGCCGTTGGCGGCGCCGTCGATGATGGATCCCGCCCGGCTGCGCAGCGACACGTTGCCGGTGCTGAGGCTGCCATCGCCGGCGGTTTCCACGACCCCGATCCGCAGGTCCCCGGCCACCTGGTCGAGGTAGATGCCCAGGGTCTTGTCGTCGTCGGCCGCAAGGTCGTGGGCGTTGAGCAGGCCCTTGGCCACGGACGGGAAGCCGCCCACGGCGTCCACTTGGATCTCCAGGAAGTTGTCCGGTAGGCCGATGCCGCCAATGCCGGAGACGCTGCCGGCCTCGCCCAGGCCGTTGTCGCCGGCGGTGAGGGTGATGTTGCGGCCGGTGACGTCGATCCCGTTGTGGGTGCCGCTGACGTCGAGGTCGTAGGCGTCCACCAGGGTGCCGTCGTCGTCGGTGTCCAGCACGCCGCTGTCCAGTTCGGCGTCGAGGATCCGGCGCGGCGAGTCGAGCCGGACGTCGGCCGGGATCGGGGTGGCGCACAGCGCCGCGGCGCCGGTGCAGAGGCCGGTGGCGTGGATGTGGCCTACCCGCAGGTCGCCCTTGCCGCTTTGCTCGATCACCCAAATGGTGCCGTTGTTGAGCACGTCGGTCTTGCCGGAGCCGTCGGTCACGCCGTGCGTGGCGCCTGTCTCGTCATCGCTCCACGTGGCGTCGACGTCGGTGAAGGCCTTGATGGTCATGGCGGTGGCGGCGGACGGGTGGAAGACGGCGATGTTGTGGCCGGCGCGGAGGTCGCTGAACGTGTAGTTCGCGTTGATGGGGGTGAGGTCCGAGCCGAACGCAACCGCGACGACGGCGCCGCCCACCACCACGGGGGTGTCCGCGCCACCGGTGCAGGACGCGCCGTCGGGCCGGAAGTAGCAGGTGGTTGGGACCGTTTCGAGGACGCTGCCCGAGCCGTACGGTGCCGGCTTGTTGTCCGGGGTGTAGATGTCCACGTTGACGTCGCCGATGCCGGGGCCGTTGATGCCTTCGGCGCTGTCACGCAGGATCACGACGGCGTCGTGCCCGGCCTTGATGGGGCCGATGACGGGGTTGATGGCGGCCGGGTTGGCGGTGAGGGAATCACGCCGGAGGACGGTGAGGTCCAAGTAGAGGTCCTGGCCTGCTTCGGCGTCCAGGCCCACGGGCTTGAGGACCGCGGGGACGCCGGGTTCGCCGGTGTGGAAGATCTGGAGGAGGACCAGGATGAGCGGGTTCGGGACGGTGCCAAGCGAACCGGACTCCGAGTCCAGGGTGATCGTGTTGCTGTAGAACGTCTCCGTGCCGGCGTCGTTGCCGCGCAGGATGGAGCCGCGCTGGTTGGTGAGGCGGGTGCTGCCGATGTGGTTGCGGATGTCGCCGTCGATCGTGAGGTCGAAGCCGGTGGTGGCCGTCGGGCGGAGGCTTTCGATCACCACGCCGGTGGCCGGGAAGATGTGGTGCACGTGCCAGAACCATTGTGTGGCGGGAGGCGCGTGCGGGCCGTTGTCCACGGAGACGCTGATGACTGCTTCCGGCGTGCTGGTCAGGTGGGAGTTGAGCGTGTTGATGGAGACGCTCTGCGGGTCGGCGGTGCCCTTGAGGAAGATGTTCTTGTCCGAGCTGTTGCGGATCAGCACCGAGTTCCAGGTTTCCTGCATGTAGAAGATGCCCAGGCTGCCGTGGATGAGGCCGTTGCAGTTGGCGTCGCATTCGCCGCCGGCGTTGTTGGCCTCGAAGAGTGCCGCGGGCAGTTCGTCGTAGATGATCGGGTCGATCCAGATGGTGCCGCCGGAGATGGTGTCGCCGATGCCCAGGGCCGGGCCGAACTGGGTGGAGCGGACGGTCACGTTGTAGGTCTTGGCGATGATCGTGCCGCTGGCGTCCACGATCAGCACCGGGTTGGGTTCGCCCAGCAGGTACACCGTGGATTCCCACAGGATGTCGCGTTGGGGCTGGTAGTGGATGTTGCCGTCGGCGCTGCCGAAGTCGAAGAGGCCGCCGGAACGGTGTGCGTGGTAGTACAGGCGGTCGAAGTACTGCACGGCCGCCACGTGCAGTTCGGCCGTGCGGATCACGGATTCGTCGAGGCCCTGGACCGCGGAGTTGCCGTTGAAGGAGACGTAGGCGCGGGCGTCGGTGTCGCCGCCGCCGCAGCCGCAGTTGGCGTTCGCGTCGGCCTGCAGGTTCAGGTGTTCGTGGGCCGAACGGATGAACACGGATTCGCCCTCGATGTAGGAGCCGGTGTCCAACTTGGTGAGGACGCTGTCCGTCACGCTGACGTAGGCGCCGGCGTCGGAGTCCGCGCCGAGGGCGTAAGCGTCGGCGTCGGAGCGGGCCACGCCCCGGGCTTCAAGCGCCCGGCCGTCGATACTGCCGTCCGCGAAGTCGATGCCAAAGGCGGTGCCGACGCCGGCGGAGACCTGGACCCGGGCGCCGCGCAGCTTCGCGGTCCCGGTGAGGCCCGTGGCTACCTCGGCGGTGTAGTCGTGACCGATCTGCACGCCCTGGCCGTCGTCGTCGTTCGCGTCCGCGTTGGTGCCCAGGCCGCCGGAACCGGACGAGGCCCGCGCGTTGGCGTTGAAGCCGGCGGCGGCGTCGATCAGCAGGGAACGGTTGGCGTAGAGGGTGCCGGCCACCTCGGTCTTCACGGAGTACCCGAGTTCAAGGTCGACGTCGGTGTCCGCTCCGGAGATCAGCCCGCCGGTGCGGTTGACGGCTTCGCCGTTGGCGGTGGTGATGCCGGCCGCGGTGACCTGCAGGTCCGTGAAGGCGAAGATGTTGGCCGTGCTGCCGATCAAGACCCGCACGGTGTTGACGGCGTCAGCGAAGGCATTGGAGGCGCCGAAGCCGAGGAACCCGCCGCCTTTGCCCACGGAACTGACGGCGACGTTGATGTAGGAGGTGCCGTCAATCAGGACGGCGTTGCCGCGCAGCGTGCCGGCCTGCACATCCACCGTGAGGGACGGCTTGGAGGTGACCTCGGAGAAGACGTCGCTGAAGCGGAAGAGCCCGCCGCCGATGCCCGTGGACGTTGCGCTGGCCACGCCGTTGGTGGAGCCGGCAGGGTCCGCCAGGAGTGCGCCGGGGCCGCCGACGCCGATCATCACGTGCGGCGTGCCGGCCAGGGCGCCGGCGCCCAGGTCGATGTAGAGCTGCTGGGTGCCGGTGCCGCCGCTGACTGCGGCAATGCCTTCGTTGACCAGCCGGTGGGTGCCGAGCTTGCTGGTGTCCAGGCCGGTCATCAGGGTTCCGGCGGCGTTGCGCAGCTGGAAGTCGGTGCCGTTGACGACGTCGATGAAGTAAATGTTGCCTTCGACGAGGCCGATGGATTCGTAGCCGACCCGGCGCAGCGAATGGTTGGCGCGCAGACCCGCGGGGCTGGTGTTCGGCACCAGGGCGATGACCTGCATGACCTCGGTGCAGGGATGGAGGTCGACGCCGGCGCCCGGGTCGGCGTCGTACTGTCCGATTCCGGCGTGGCAGGCCGAGTCGGCGAGCCGGATCATGTGGTTGCCGGCGGCGAACATGCTGCCGAGGCCGTCCAGGTCCTCGAGGACGATCCAGACGTGCTGGCCGTTGAACAGGCCGCCGATGGCCGGGCCGTCGGTCACGGTGTAGACGTACTCGGCGTTGTCGATGGCGCCGTGGGACGGGGCGTAGATGGTGTTCCAGGAGCCGTCGTGGTCGATGCCGTTGTTGTCGTTGTCCTGGAGCTGGCCGCTGCCGTCGGTGTTGACGTCCACCAGGCTGGACTTGAAGTCGATGGTGGCCGGGGCGTGGTAGACCACGGCGCGGCCGTCCAGGCCGGTGGTGTCGGCCACCTGGAAGGTTGAGCCATCCGGCATGGCCGTGCTCGGGTTGAAGGTGACCACGTTGCTGCCGGTGGTGCCGAGCGGCGTGGTGGAGAGCCGGATGTCGAACTCGTCCACGGCGAAGACGTAGTAGGAGTTGCCGCAGGCGAGCCCGGCCACCGGCAGGGTGCCGAGGGCGCCGCCGCCGTTGCAGTTGTAGACCACCCGGTCGCCGGTGCGGAAGTTGTGGCCGCCGGCGAAGTGCAGGGTGCCGGTCTGGGCGTTCACTACGCCGGCGGCGTTGAATTCGACGCCGAGCCGGAGGGTATTGTTGTCCACCTTGATGACCCCGTAGGTGCGTCCGTCGCCGAGGCCCGGAATCGCGTTGGGGTTGGGGACGGTGCCTTCGGCGACGCCCGGCACCGAGGAGGCGGGGGCACTGTAAGTGACGGTCGTTCCGGTGCCGATGCCGTGCGGCAGGGTGAAGCAGATGGTGTCCGCACCGTTGCAGTTGATGCCGGCCACCGTGCCGTCGGACAGCGGGGCCTGCGCTGCGCCGTGCAGGGCCGTGATGGAGAGCAAGCCGCCGGCCTGGACGAAGCCGCCGGTGACGATCGCGGAGACCTTGGGGCTGGCGAAGGACTTGGCGGTGAAGCCTGCCTGGATGTCGATCACGCCGCCGGAGGCCGCGTAGGCGTAGGAGTCGGCGTCGGTCACGGACTGGGCCAGGACGGTGACGCCCTGCGTGGCAGTGACCTTGCCGCCGCCCAGCTGGGCGCGGACTTCCGGTTCGGTGCGGGCCTCGGCGGAGGACGCCGAGACGGCCACGAGCCCGATGCTCAGGCTGTCCACGCTGGCGTTGGTGGCGTCGTCGCCGATCGCCTTGACCTCAATGGTGAGGGCGCCGGCGTCGCCCACGGTGCCGACGGCGGGATCCACGTGGGTGGTGCCCACATCGCCGTTGAGTTCGGCCTTGGTGATGGCCTTGTCCGTGGCGTTGGGGTACATGACGCCGATGCTGACGGCGCCGATGCCCTTGCCGCCTGCAACCGCCGTGGCCCGGTTGACCGCATGGGCGTAGACAAGGAGCTTCTGGGTCAGGCCGCTGATCTTCGCGGCGCCGCCGATGATCGCGTAAGTGACGGTAGCGGTGGTGATGTCCGCGGGGGCCGAGGCTCCGGTGACGCCCACGATGCCGGTGGCCAGGACCTTCGCGGTGGAGTTCGCCGTGTTGGTGGCGTCGGCTTCGACCGTCATGTTGCGCCCGGCGGTGGCCTGGCCGTCCCACTGGGCTCCGGTGGGCGCCGAGATGTCCGCGACGGGGGCGCTGACGGCCACGCCGCCCAGGAGGCCGCCGGTGATGACGTTGGAGTAGGCGGTGGCGGTGTTGACGCTGGTGGCCTTGATAGTGAGGTCGGCCCCGGCGGCGGCGATGCTGCCCGCCCCGGTGGCGCGGGTTCCGGCGTCGATCTTTGAATCCGCCGCACCGATCGCCAGGCTGACGAGCGCGACGGCGGCCGTCTTGACCCGTGCCTCGCTGCTGTTGTGCGCGTCCGCCAGGACGTCCAGCTTGCCGGCCGCGGTGACGGCGCCGTCCAGGGTGGCGCGGACCTCGTTCGATACGCGGGCCACGGCCACCATGGCCTTGAGGTCGATGAGTCCGCCGCTGGTGGAGTCCACGATGCCCTTGGCGTAGTTGCCGTCGCCCTGGGTTTGGGCCTTGACGGTGATGGTTCCAGTGGAGCCCAGGCTGGCCGTGCCGTCCACGATCGACCGGATCCAGGCGTCCGAGGTGATCCGGGAACTGGCCCAGGCCCCGCTCAGGCCGAGGAGCGAACCCGAAACCAGGACCGTTTCGGTGTCGGCCTTGTTGGCGGCCGTGGCCACGACGTCGATCGAGGAGGCGCCGGTGACGGTGCCGGTGGCCTTGGCGAGGGTGTGTCCGGACAGTTCTGCGAAAGAGACGGTGATGCCGATGGTGACGCCGCCGATCGAGACGCCCGGGGAGCGGACGGTTGCGGTGTTGCTGGCGGTGGCCGTGGATTCGACCGCGCCGCTGGTGGCGGCGCTGCCGCCCACGATCGACTCGAGGTGCCGGGCCGAGTCGGCGCGGACCACGGTGAGGCCGATCGCCACGCCGCCCACGGTGACGTTGAGGGTGGTGGCCTGAACGGTGCGGGTGCCGGTGGCGGTGGCGGCGACCCCGCCCGATCCCACGGTGCCGCTCGGCGAGGCCGAGGCCTTGGCCGTCCCTGCCAGGCTGACGAGGGTGACCACGCCGCCAATGGCCCCGGCCCCGCCGGCGACGCTGACGCCCAGCCCGTAGGCGTTGATGTTGTCCACGGTGCTGGACGTGAAGCTGGCCACGGTTCCGGTGCCGCCGACGGCCACCGTTCCGGTTTCGGCGGTGTTGTCGCCGGAGACGTTGACGACGGACACGGACACGCCCGCGCCGACCGCCCCGATGGCCAGGCCGATCGAGTAGTTCTCGAGGTGCCGGTCGGCGGTGGATCCCACAAGCACTCCGCCGCCGGCCCGCAGGATCTGCGCACCGCCGTCGATGTGGGCCCGCTGGGTGCCGCGGTCGTTGATAACCACCACCTGCCCGGCGATTCCGACGGCGCCCACGGCGCCGGAGAAGCCGAAGCCCACCGAGTCCTCGTCCATGACGGCCTGGACGGACACCTCACCGCTGCCGCCGGAGCCGGCGGTGATCTGCGCGGTGGAACCGATGCCGGCGTCGGTGTTGCTCTTGATGTTCAGGACCAGGACGGAGATGCCGACGCCGACTGCCCCCACCGCGCCGGCGCCGGCGACGCCGAGGATCCGCAGCTGGTCCTTGGCCCAGGCGCGCACGTGGCCGCCGGCCAGGACGATCGCGTTGATGGTGGCGGTAGTCCCGCCCGTGGGGACGGTGCCGAGCGCGTCATTACCGATGTTGCTGGCCGGGGCCGCCGCGGAGATGCGTCCCGACGCCACGCCCAGCTGGTCGGCGAGGCGCTGGTTGGTCTTGGTCTCCGAGCCGGAGACGAGCCGCCACTTGGCGCCGGCGGTTCCCGGTGCGAGGGCCACGCCGCTGGCGATGTCCTCGGTGGCCGACCAGGTCTGGCCGTTGTAGCTGGCAAGTGCGCCTTCGTCCCAGGCCTGGGCGCTGGTCCATGCGGTGGCCGCGCCGGCCGTGGTACCGGTGAGGGTGTTGTCCTTGTAGCCGCCGCTGCCGCCCTGGGCAGCCGTGCCGCCCTGCTGGATGCTGTTGAGCGAGCCGCCCTCGTCCCAGTTGCCGGAGTCCAGGCCCGGGCGGGTGGCGCTGTGTACGCCGTCGGCGGTTGCGGTGTAGTACTTGCCGTCCACGGTGTCGCGGACTTCGTCGCCCTTGTTGTAGTACTCGGCGGCGGACCAGTCGCCGCGGCCGAAGGCGCTGGACTCGCCCAGCCACTTGGCGGGGTTGTTCCTCGGCGAGGCGCCGCCCAGCACGCCGTCTTCCTTGGCGGAGTAGCGCTTGCCGTCGCCGGTGTCGGTGACGACGTCGCCGCGCCGGTAACTGGTGCCGGAGTTCCAGTTGCCGCGGTAGTCGCCGCCGGGGGCCGCGTGGTATCCGCCGGTGGCGGCGGTGCCCACGGTCCAGACCGACACGGCCGCCGCGACGCCGACGAACCCGCCCGAGACGCTGACGGCGAAAGTGCTCACATCCTTGGCCGACACCGCGTAGACCTGCACGTTTCCGGCGGCGTGGATGGTGGCGCCGGCGCCCAGAATGGCCTGAACAGAATTGTTGGCCACGCCGACATCCACACCGCCGGAAACACCTACGAAACCGCCAGCGATGCCGCCGGCGATTGTCAGCGACTTGAACCTGTCGGTCGCCGAGACGTTGACACCCTGGGCCGGGCTGGCCCCGGGCTGGGCGTTGACCGTGCTGTTGCCCCCGATGAAGGCCTTCACCAGCACCGTCAGGAGGGCCACGGACACACCGCCTGCCACGCCCACGAAGCCGCCGCCCACCGCGGCCACCAGCCCGAAGACGTCCTCCACCGAATCGGCCCGCACGATCACGCCCGAGAAGGACTGGCGGCCGAAGTCCGCGGCGATCCCGGAACCGCTGAGCCCGGCGCCGTTGGACACCCCGCCGATTCCGCTGCCGAGGGCCAGCGCGTCCACCGCGCCGCCGGCGCCCAGGTACGCCTGCACCTTCTTGTCCAGGACGGCGACGCCGACGGCGGCACCCACGCCCACGTAACCGCCGGCTGCGGCGAGGGTGAGCAGGAGCAATCGGGTGTCATCCTTGGCGGACACAAGCACGTTGTTGTCGGCCTTTAGGGTGGCCCCGGTGCCGAGGCATTCGAAGGCGAGGGTTCCCGTGGGGGTGCCGGTGCAGGCGAAGGTGTTCAGCTTCAGGACGGTGACGGCGACGGTACCCGCGACGCCGACCGTTCCGCCGCCGGCGCCGGCTGCCACGGAGACCACGGCATCCTTGGCGTTGGCGGTGACGGCGATGTTGTTGCGGGCGTTCACGGTGCTGCCGGTGCCGATGTAGGCGTACGTGTCGATGCTGACCACCCGGACATCGACGGGAACGGCCACGCCGGCGCTGCCGCCGATGCCCACCGCGGCGGCGATGCCCAGCTGGTAGTACTGGTTGGCCGCGGAGACCTGGACGGACTGCCCGGTGTTGGCACCGGCAACGTTGGAAGCGCACGTGACGCCGCAGTTGATGCGGGCGTTCGCGCCGATGTGCGCGGAGGTGCGGATGGTGTTCACGGCCACGGCGCCGGCGAGGGAGACGCCGGCCGTGCCGCCGATGCCCACCGCCACGCCGAAGGCGCCGATGTTGTCGGAGTTGTTGGCGGTGACGGCGACGCCGCCGAAGTCCGGGGTGCTGCCGGCCTGGATGACGCGTGGTCCCATGGCGCTGGCGTCGCCGCCAGGGGCAGTGCCGGACTTGGTGATGCTGTGCGCCTTGCCCGTGGTGCCGCTGAGGGACAGGGCAACCGGGGTACCGCCGTCGGTGCTCTTCTTGTTCAACAGCTGGAAGGTGTTCCCGCCCAGGCTCTTGTAGAAGTAGGTGCCGCCGTCCACGAGCCCGCCGATCACCGCGCCGCCGCCGGAACTGTAGACCACGGCGTCGTCGTTGGCGGCATTGACGGAGTACGGGGTGGTGGTGATCTGGTTGCCGGACACCGCCGTCTGCGGGTTGAAGCGGAGGGTGTTGTCTTCCTGGACGTTGGCTTCGTCGGTGGCGAAGAAGCGCTGGTTTTCGGTGGTTCCCTGGCTCAGCAGGTCCACGGCCGCGCCGCCCTGCGTGGCGGAGACCTGGAAGGTGTTGGCCGTGGCGTTGACGATGTAGTAGATGCCGCGGTGGGTCAGGCCGGTGATGCCGCAGCCGCCGGTGTCGCAGCCGCGGTCGTACTGGACCTGCCGGCCGTTCTGGAAGGCGTGGCCGGCCAGGGTGATGGTGTTGCTGCCGGTGTTGACGTCCGCCGGGGCGAAGCGCATGTCCTTGGTGGTGACGCTGTAGCTGCCGGTGGCCACCGTGACGGCGCCGGCGCCTTTGGCGGAGACCCGGGCGTAGTTGCCGATCCAGGCGTGGGTTTCCTTGGTGGTGACCGGCACGGACACCGCGGCGCCGACGCCGGCGCTGCCGCCCACGGCGATGTTGCCGCCGATCACGTTCAGGGTGAGGGATTCGTCGGCGTTGACCCGGACGCTGCCGTCCATGGCGACGACGGCGGCGTCCGAGGTGGAGGTGCCGTCGGCGATGAAGGCCTTGGTGGTGATGGACAGGACGGACACGGCGGCGTTGACGTTGACGGCGGCGGAGCCTGCGAAGCTGCCGCCCACGGAGATCGAGGTGATCTTCTCCGCGGACTGGGCGTCCACGGTGAGGTTGCCGCTGCCGGTGACGGAGGTGTCCTTGGCGAGCCAGGCCTGGGTGTCCTTGGTGATGACCTCGACGTCCACGCCTGCGCCCACGCCCGCCGAGCCGCCCACGGTGAGCACGCCCGCGAGCGCAAGGACCGTCGTCGTGTCCTTGGCCAGCACCATGGTGTGCGTTCCGGCGGAGGAGGCTCCGGCGTCGAGGTGGGCCTTGGTGGTATCGCTGCTGACGTTGACCACCACGGAGCCGGCCACGCCGGCGGAGTTGCCGCCCGCACCGCCTACGGCCAGGAACTTGAAATCGCCGGACTGGATGGCGCTCACTGTGAGGCCGGCGCCGCCGGCTTCGATGTCCGCGCCGGCGCCGACGTACGCTTCCACCACACTGCTGCGGACGATCACGACGGCGGAGGCACCGACGCCGGCCGAGCCGCCGCCGATTGCCAGGTTGCCTGCGGAGAACGGCCCGCTGGCGGTCCGGCTCGCCAGGACCTTGACGGTTCCGAGGGCGTGGACCTCGGCGCCGGCTTCGATGGAGGCGACGACTGCCGGGCTGCTGCCGCCCTGGTTGAACACGAACACCAGCACGGCGCCCGTGACGGCCGCACTGCTTCCGCTCACGCCACCGGCCACGGAGAGTTCGAACCAGTCCTCGCCGCCCTTGGCCTCGACCGTGACGCTGCCGCCGGCCCGGACCGCGGAGCCGGCGCCGATCCTGGCCCGGACGTTGGAGTTGATGACGTCCACGATCACGGTCAGGCCCACGGCGGCCGAGCTGGCGCTGAAGGACAGGGCGCCGGCCACGTTCACGATCTCCAGGCTGTCCTCTGCGGTGACGGACACGGACTGGCCGGCGCCGCCCACTGCGCCTTCCTGGTTCACGCGGGCACCGGTGCCGAGGGAGGCCTGGGTGTCGAAGGACATGATGTCGATGATGAAGGAGCCGCTCACGGCGGCGCCGCTGTTGCTGGCGCCGGCACCGACTGCGACGCTGGTGACGGAGGGCAGGGTGACTTTGCCTTGCAGCGGGGTTTCGGATTCGAGCGGCACGAGGGTGGTCTTCGCGCTGATGGTCAGGGTGCCGGCGGCATCCACCGAGGTAACCTGCCCGGCCGCGGTGCCGGAGTCGATGAAGGCCCAGGTGGTCACCTCGAGGTAGTTGACCGCCACGGCGCCGCCCACTGCCGTGCCGCTGCCCGTGGAGAAGCCTCCGGAGAGCGCGATCAACTGCAGGCCCATGGCTTCGGTGGCCCGGACCGTCACGCCTCCCGCCGCGGAGTCCAGCTGCGCGCCCTTGCCGACAGACGCCGTCGTGGTGATGAGGAGGATCTGCACACCCGCGGAGGCGGCCACGCCGGCGCTGTTCTTACCGCCGCCGGCGGCGATCCCCCAGACGATGAAGTCGTTGCGCTGGCCGGCCGGAGTGATTGCCTCCACGGTGATCCCGGTGCTGCCGCTGATGACCGCGCCGGCGCCGACGGTGGCGATGCTTGTGAGGTCCTGGACGTTCAGGCCGATCGCGGCGCCCACGCCGGTGTCGTTCTGCAGGTCGATGGCCGAGCCCATTGCCCGGGCGTTGGCGTCCACGTGGCTGAGGGCGCGGACGGTGACGGCGCCGGCCGTGGCGGTGACGGTGCGGCTGGCGGTGATCCGTGCGATGTTGACCATCACCACCCAGTTCACGGCGATGGCCCCGGCCACCCCGGTTCCGCCGCCCCCGCTGCCGGATTCGCTGCTGGCCTTGCCGTTGGCGTTGGTGGCGCCGTTGCTGCCGTTGGTGCCGCCGCTGGAGCTGGGCAGGGTTCCGGTGCCCTGGTCCTTGGTGTTCGGGTTGTCGCCGTTGACCTGGCTGTTGGCGTTCTGGTCGCCGCTCTTGGGGTCGCTTTCGCTGCTGCCCTTGGCGCTGGCCACGGCCTTGGCTTCGCTCTTGATTTCGCTGGAGGCCACCACGTCCACGGAGGCGCCGGTGACGTTCCGGGCGATTTCCGCCGTCGTCTGCCAGCCGACCGCCACGTTGATGGAGATGTCGATCCCGACGGCGGTGTCCTTGCCGGCCGCTTCGGCGTTGCCTTCGGTGAAGATCCGGTTGAGGTGGGTGGCGGTGACCTTGACGGCGCCGGACGTGGTGAGCTCCGAGCCGGTGCCGAGGCGGGCGGTCACGTGGTCGTCCTTGCTGATGAGCAGGGCCACCACCGGGGTGACCGCGGTGCCGCCGGCCGTTCCGCCTTCGGCCGTGGTGACCATGTCGCGGAAGCCGAAGGCGTCCACGGTCACCGAGGATCCGCCGCTAAGGCCCGCGCCGTTTTCGGCTTCCGCCCTGACGGTGGAGGGCACCAGGACCTGCAGGGCGACGGAGGCGCCGACGCCGGTGGCGCTGCCCACCTCGGCCTTGCCGCTGGCCTTGGCGTAGTCGTATTCGTTGCTGAGCGCGGAGATTACGACGGCGGAGCCGCCGAGCGTTGCCGAGGCACCTGCCTGCAGCACGGCTTCGGTGGTGTTGGTGACGATGTTCAGGGCCAGGGCTCCGGCGACTCCGACGCTCGAAGCCTTGCTGGCGCCGGCACGTGCAGTGGCGGAGACCTCGTGCTCCCAGAGCCGGAAGAGCTGGTCCGTGGCGGGGCTGGCCGGGAAGTGGTCGCCGTCCGTCAATGTCACGGACTGGGCCACCCACTGCTGGGAGCCGTTGCGCTTGTAGAAGCCGGGGGCGTTGGCGCCGTCCTGGGCGGTGAGCTGGAACCAGTCGTTCTCTTCGATGTCGTTCTTGGGCAGTTCTTCCTTCTGCCCGTAGGTGTCTGCAGTGACGAAGTCCCACTCGCTGCCGTCGTACTTGTAGACGCTGTTGCGCGGGTGGCCGTCGTGGGCGGTGGTGAGCAGGAAGTAGTCGCCGCTGGAGGGTGAACCGGGGAAGGCGGCAGCGCTGGTGATGGTGACGTCCTGGTCCAGGGTCCAGTCGCTGCCGTTGAACTTGTAGATGCCGTCGTTGCCGCCGGTGCCGCCGTTGGTCTTGACGTAGGCGAGGTCGTCCTTGGACGGACCGGGAAGTTCGGCGCCGCTTTCCACGGTCTTCCATTCGCTGCCGGTCCAGCGCCGCACCACGTCATTGGTGTCGCCGCCGGTCAGGTCGGCCGTGAGGACCAGGCCGGTGCCGGTGATGGTGGCGGTGCCCGTGACGGCGCGGTTGACGATGTCCACCTTGTTCACAGCGACGCCGGCGCCGATGCCCACGCTGGCGTCCGCGGCGCTGTCGCCCTTGGCGTGGGCGAGGGCGTCGGTGTTGGCCAGGCTCTTGAGGGTGACGATCCCGCCGGAGCTGATGGTGATCCCGTTGGCGAACCAGGCCCGCGAGGTGGTCTGCACGACGTTGATGGCGATGGCGCCGGCGATCGAGACGGAGCTTCCGCCGTCCTCGTTGCTGGCGGCTTTCGGGGTGGAACTGGTGCTGGAGGTCTTTCCGGTTTCGGCGGACTGGGTGCTCTTGGCCTGGCCGAGGTTGTCGTCGGCCTTCTTGTTGACATCCTTGCCGCCGCCGCTGCTGCCTTCGCTGGGCGAGGCGCCCTTCGCGGAGGCTTCGGCGGTGGTCTTGGTGTCCGAGGTTCCGGTGGCCTTGAAGCTGACGGCGCCGCCGGCCGTGATGCTGCGGGCACTGCCTGAATCGACGTCGTTGTCGATGATGGCCAGTGCGAGGGAGACACCGATGCCGGCGGTGCTGCCCACCTTGGTGTCGCCCTTGGCGGTGGTGGTGGCCTTGACGGTCTGGGTGGCCTGGGCGTCCACGGCGCCGCTGGCGGTGAGGGCCGTGGCGCTGGCGCCGAGCGAGGCGCTGCTGAGAATGTTGGCGATGGTGATCGCGATTGCCGGGGTGATGCTGACTGTTCCGCCCGCTGATCCGCTTTCGGCTGTCGTGGTCAGGGTGTGCGCGGTGGTTCCTGCGATGGTGACGTTTCCGGCTCCGGTCAGCGGGGGCCCGCGTGTCGGGTCCCCCACCTGGTCGATTCCCGAGTACACCGTGTCGTTGATGAGGTTCAGTGCGAAGGCGGCGCCGATGCCCACGGTTCCGCTGCCGGACTGGCTGGCCTTGGCCTTGGCGTTGGAGGTGGAGTTCGAGTTGGCGCTCATCGCCACGGCGCCGCCGCCCACGATCGCCACACCCGGAGCGGCCGGTGCCTGTGGGGCCGGGGTCGGGTCGGCGTGGACGGTGGCGAGGGTGTCCTGGTCGACGATGTTCAGTGCGAAGGCGCCGGCGATGCCCAGGTTGCCGCTGCTTCCCGAAGCCCCGGCCTTGGCGTCCGCCTCGAAGGCATGCACCGTGTCCGAGCCCAGCGGCCGCATGCCGGCCGTCAGGTTGAGCCCGCCCGCCGTGACCGCCGTACCGACGCCGATGCTTGCCTCGGTCCGCAGGATCACCTTGTTGATGGCCAGGCCCGCGCCGATGGTCACCGAGCTGCCGTTGCTTGCCGAACCGTCGGCCACGGCCTTGGCGTCGGTGTTGTTCAGCGCCTTGAACGTGACGGCTCCAACTGCGGTGACCACGATGGCAGGCTGGCCGGCCGCAGCGGCGGCGAGCGCCGTCGTCGTCGAGGTCACCAGGTTCAGCGCGATCGCGGCGGCGACCGTCACGGTGGTCCCGTCCTCATTCTTGGCGGCCGGGGTGCTGGTGCCGTTGGCGTTGGTGGAGGTGGACTTGGAGTCGGCGAAGCCGAGCTGGGCGTCCGACTTCTGCTTGCTGTCCTTGTTGGAGGAGTCCTTGCCGCCCGCGCTCTGGCCGCCCTCGGCACCGGCCGCGCTGGCCGTTGCGGTGGTGGCGGTGGTGGAGGTGCCGTCCGCTTCCATGCTGATCAGGCCGCCGGAGGTGGTGTTCCGGTTGATCGAGGAATCCACCACGTGTTCGGCCGAGGTGAGGGCGAAGGAGATCGCGGCACCGAGGGTGGCGCCGGCGCCGGCGGTGGTGGCGCCGAGGGCCTTGGTGTCCACGGTGGCGGTCTGGTCTGCCTTGCCGGTGATGTTGCCGGTGGTGGTGAGGGCGCTGCCCCGCCTGACGGACGCGCTGGTGGAGACGTTCGAGATGGTGATGCCGACGACGCCGGTGAGGACTGCCGCGCTGCCGCCGGCCGCGCCGCCGCTCGCCTCCGTGGTGGTGGCGTCCGTGGTGGTGGCGTTCATCGCCAGCTTCTTGGCGGCGGTGAGGATGCCGTTCACGGCCAGCCCGGCCGCCACGACGTTGTTGATGATGTTGATCGCGACGGAGGCTCCGATGCCCACCGAGCCGCCGCCGTTCTGCTTTGCCTTGGCCTTGGCCTTGTTTTCGTGGCTTGCCTTGGCCGTCTGGGTGAGGTCCGAGCCGTTGAGGTTGGCGCCGGCGCCGCGGACGTTGGCCAGGGTGGTGGCGGTGATGATGTTCAGGGCCAGGGAGCCGGCCACGCCCACGGTGGCGTCCCCGCCAGCGCCGGAGGTGGCGTCCGCGGAGAAGGTGTTCTTGCCGGTGGCGGGGCCGAAGGCTTCGAGGACCACGCCGCCCGCGTTCAGGATGGCGCCGCCGGCCAGGTAGGCCTCGGTGAGCAGGGTGACCACGTTGATGCCGACCGCGACGCCGACGCCCAGTCCGCTGCCGGAGGTGGTGCTGCCGTCCGCGGTGGCCGTGGCGCCGTTGCTGGAGCCGGCGTGGATCCGCTGCACTCCGGTGGTGGTGACCCGGGAGCCGGAGATGAATGCGGCGGTGTGGCTGTGCAGGACGTTCACGGAGAGTGCGCCGGCGATGCCGATGTTGCCGTCCGCGGTGTTGGCCTGGCCGTTGCCGCGGTCTGCCGAGTTGGGGTCCTTGTCGTTCTGCGTCGAGCCGTCGACCCCGGCCTTCGTCGAGGAAGTGTTGGCGCCTTCCGAGTCGGCCGTGATGTCGAGCGTGGCGGCCGTGGTCGGGGTGGCGCTGGTGGAGGCGATGAAGGCCATGGTGGTCTGGTTCAGGTTCGCGACGGCGATGCCGGCACCGGAGTTGGCGTCGCTCGCGTCGCCGGTGGCCGTGAGCGACGCGTGGTTGATGGCGGCGAGGGCGAGGTCCCCGACCACCTCGAGGTGCGCGGTGCCGGCCACCTTGGTGATGGTCTTGGCCGTCACGGTCAAGATGGCGACGGCGGCGTCGAAGGTGCTAGTGCCGGAGGAATCGGCTTCGCCCTCGTCCTTGCCGGCCGAGCCCGGGGTGGCTCCGGCGTCGACCGTTGACGTGGACGTCATGGTGACGTTCGAGCCGGCGGTGACCACGGCGCTTCCGCCTACGCTCACTCCGGCGTCGGAGGAGATGATGGCGAGGTCGCCGTAATCCTTGTTCAGCGTCACCGGGCCAACCGTGGAACTGGCCGACATCACCACGGCGCCGGTTGCTGCCAGATGCGCGTTGCCGGTGACGTTGACCGCGGCCTTGGAATCGACGTTGATGGCGTAGGCGGCGAAGTGGCTCGCGTCCGGGACGATGCTGGATGTTGCGGTGAGGTTGAGGTTGTTGGCGCTGATGTTGCCGCCGTTGATGGTGACCGCGACGTCGGTGCAGTGCGTCGCCAGGGCCACGAGGCAGCCAAGGACCGGTCCGCCCGTCACCGAGTCGGCCGCCTCGAGGGTGACGTCGCCGGTGGTGGTGATGCTGGCGTCGTCGGCCACCTCGATGAGTTCCATCTGGATCAGCAGCCAGGCCGCCACCAGGGCGATGGTGCCGGAGATGGTGATCTTGTCCTTGCCCGCCCCGCCCTTGATGGTCAGCGAGGTGCTGGGGGCGGCGAATGCCACGGTCTCGAAGGTGGCGCCGCTGAGCTCCAGCAGGCCGCCGCCGTTGAGGGTGAGGGTGGCGACGTCGTCGCCGCCGGTCAGTTCGTAGACAGCGTTGCTGGCGTCGCCCGAGGCGATGGGCTCGATGTTCAGGTAGTTGATCACCGTGGCGTCCAGCCACAGGGTGCCCGAGTGCGGGTCGGCGGCGACGGAGCGGCTGCTCGCGGTGATGCCCGCCGTGACCAGGGTGTCGAAACCGGCCGCGCCGTCGAAGGTCACGGTGATGGCCGGGTTGTTCGTTCCCCGGTCAACGGTGAAGGTGTCGTCGCCCGCGGTGCCGGTGACGCTGATTGCGTCGATGCCGGCCAAGCTGCGGGTCTCACCGCCAAAGGTGGCCGTGCCGTCCGCGTTGAAGACCAGGGCGGCCGAGGTGCCGGCCATGGCCAGGACCCAGGTGGTGGGTGCTGGCTCAGGCGCGGGTTCGCTTACAGGCTCGCTTACTGGATCCGAGGCCGGAGCCTGTTCCGAAGGCGCTTCCGGCCCCGAAAGGGACTCTGCCGTCACGGAGGCTCCGGCCGCGGAAGCCGGTGCGGGGGTGGGTCCGGTGGGTGCACCGTCTTCGGCGGCCGGAGCTGCTTCGGTGACCGTCGCTTCGCTGCCCGTCGCGGTTTCCGTTTCGGTCTCCGCTGCGGGAGCCGGTTCTGCCGGGGGTTCCGTTGCGGGCGCCGGCTCCGCTGCGGGCTCGACGGCGGTCGCGGGTTCAGCGGCTGGTGCGGGTTCAGCGGCCCGTGCGGGTTCGACGGCGGCCGGGTACATCCGCTCGGGGCTGTTGAAGCGCCGCTCCCCCGGGCTGAGGGTGCGGGTCATCAGATCGGCCCCGCCCTCGACGTCGGCGAATCCGGCGATGTGGCCGTACTCGTGCGCGAGGACGGTCAGCAGGTCCATTGTTCCGGGGGCCGGCGCACCCGTGCTGGCGGACCAGCCCCAGCCGGCCGCCGTCGGGTCAACCGCGATGCTGTTCCCGGAGGTGATGGCGAGTGCGTCGCCGGGCAGGTCCTGCAGGAAGACCGTGGCCCCGCTGACGTTCCAGCCAGGCCACTGGGCCGCCGCGGAACCCTGCACTGCGGCGAGGTCCGCGGCCGAGATTGTGGCGCCGGACTGGGCGCCCGCGGTGTACGCGGCGTCCTGGTGTTCGCCCTCGAACAGCACGAATCCTTGGAGTCCCGGGGCGCGTGAAGGGCCAGCCGCAGGAGCGGCCACGGCCGGTATGGCCGAGGGAAGGTTGAAGGCAACCACCATGCAAAGCGCCACTGCAGCGGACACAATCCGCCGCAGGGCCGACCCCAGCACAGTCCAAGTCATCGCGTGCATCCTCGCGGACGTAAACCCCCAGAATGCGCCCGCCGCAAGGCAAAATATTGCCTGCGTTGGGCGCGCGCGGCCCCTCCCAGCGAGACCACGACATTCACGCTCTCCGGAACGCCCCAGAGGCTCCGTCCGGACCGGATGCGAGCCGTTTTGATCGACCCAAGCGGGAGATTATTACTGGGCGGATTTTTAAGTCAATACCCTTTAGGAATTGCTCCGGCGAGTCGCACCCGCGACACGCCGATGTTATTCGTTTCAACAAATCAGACTTCATGCCCGAAAACAGGTCGCGGGTACGCTTGAGAACACGTCCGATGACAGGAGGCTGACGTGGCCGAAGCAACGCTGAACGGAACCACGGTGCCCGAGGTGATGGCCGAATTGGCCGCACTCGAGGACCCGAAATCACGCGAGGTGAACGAACGACACGGCGACGACCACGGCGTGAACCTCGGCAAGCTGCGCGCTGTTGCGAAGCGCCTGAAGATCCAGCAGGACCTGGCGCGGGAACTGTGGGCCACGGACGACACCGCAGCCAAACTGCTTGCCCTGCTCATCTGCCGCCCGAAGGCGTTTGACCGGGACGAACTGGACGGCATGCTGCGCGCGGCGCGCACGCCCAAGGTACACGACTGGCTAGTGAATTACGTGGTGAAGAAGGGCCCGCACGCCGAAGAACTGCGGCAGGCCTGGTTTGCCGATCCGGATCCGGTGGTCGCGAGCGCCGGCTGGGCGCTCACCAGCGAACGCGTGGTCAGGAAGCCCGAAGGCCTGGACCTCCCCGGACTGCTGGACATTATCGAGGCGCAGATGAAGGCCGCCCCGGACCGCCTGCAGTGGGCCATGAACACCTGCCTGGCCCAGATCGGGATCGAACACCCCGCCTACCGTGACCGCGCGATCGGGATCGGCGAGCGCCTGGAAGTCCTGAAGGATTACCCGACGCCGCCGAACTGCACCTCTCCGTTCGCGCCGGCCTGGATCAACGAAATGGTGCGGCGCCAGGACGCCGGCTAGGTTCCGGCTCTTTATGGCGCGGCGTCGCTAGCGGACGGTCACAGCCTTCACGGCGCGGAAGTGCGCGGGCGTAGGCTTGACGACGCTGTCCGCGTACTCGGGGTGCTTGGGCAGCCAGGCGGCGACATAGGGGCAGACCGGGACCACGGCATATCCGGCGCCGATGACATCCTCGACGGCGGCGCGCACCAGCACCGATGCGAGGCCCTGGCCCGCGTAGTCCTCGGACACGCCGGTGTGGAACAGGACGCGCTGAATGGCGCCGTCAGCGTCTACATCCACGTAGGATTCCTCGCCGATCACGTCCTGCGTGGATCCGTCCGTGCCGCGGTCGATGAGAACGTACCGTGATTCTTCGGGCCGGTCCTGCACTTCGAAACGGGTGTGGGACATGTGTATCCTCCTCGTCTTGTTCTGCGGATTCTTGTTCTGCAGATTCTTGTTCGGTGAATTTCAGTAAGGTCTGCTTCAGTGGATGAGCTTGCCGTCGGCGTCGCGGGGCCGCACCGGGTGCCCGCTGAGGATCGAGATGCGGTTGAAGGCGTTGATCGTGACCGCCACCCACTCAGCCGCGACGAAGGTTTCCTCGCCCAGGACGTTGCGGGCGGCCGACAACTCGGCCTGGCTTTCTTCGGTCAGCGGCAGTTTGGTGGCAGCTTCGGTGATCGAGAGGACTGCTGCCTCGCGCTCGGCGTACGCGTCGGTCTCCCGCCAGGCCGGCAGCAGGTCGAGCTTCTGCTGGGCGATTCCGGCGTGCCGGGCCTGCCTGGAATGCAGGTCCAGGCAGAAGGCGCAGCCGTTGATCTGGGAGGCGCGCACCTTGATGAATTCCACTTCCTGGGCAGTGAGCCCGCGCTGCAGCACGGCCTTACTGATCGCGGCCGCGTAGGTTTCTGCGGCGTCCCAGGCCTCGGGCATGACCTTGTCCAGGAAGGGGCGCGTATCCATACCCTCGAGGATAGCCGGGCACGAACGGGGCCGAAGCGCAGGACGTGTGTGGAGGAGGAGAGGGGTGGGCCCTGTGGGGCTCGAACCCACGACCCACGGATTAGCGAAACCTGGCCCGCCAGCATCGTCGAGTTCCATGCCTGCGGCCTCATGGAATTTAAGTCGCTCCCCCGTGAGCCGCTCGGTGCCGGCGTCCACCGTTGCGAAGGAGAAGCGACGGTCACCGGAAATGGTGAGCCGAATACAAAAGTTCAGGGGTCACTCGGGCAAACCTTATGGTTCCGGTCGTACCACAAGATCGAGAACACCGGCCCTTCAAGGACGCCCCAAACACGGATGAGGTTTCCATGGCGGAGCCGGAAAACCTCCTCCTGGTCGCCCCTTCCGATGTCGTGCAGACGGCGCTGTGCCGCTTCACAGATCGAGCCAACGGGCTGAGCATGGTGAAGCGCCCGACTCCGGCGGGAGGCGTTGAACGTCAGCTCCTTCACTTCCCGCCACGTGAGTTCCGACGTTCTGGAGAGAAGGTCAAGCAAATCTGCTGTCTCCTTGGGACTAAGATCCCAGTCCCATTCCCCAGAGTGTTCATGGTCGACTTCCTGAGCAGACCACTTGAACAGCTTGTCGTCGATGGCAACCGGCTGAACAGAAAGGACCTTAGCCTTCTTGTCCTTTGCCGATAGTCCCCGGGTATCAACCCAAGCCTGCTTACTGGGCTTCGGGGCTTGCGGTGTGGGGATACTTCTCTTGGCCACTCGGGATCAAATGGACTGGGTGGCCGCAGCCTGCTCAGCAGCGATGCCACCAAAGAAATCCTGCATGATGTCCAAGGACACAGGCACTTGGCAACGAGCCCCGCTGGGGACATTCTTCCTGGCAGCCTTCCATGGCCGTTCCGAATGGGTGAGATCACTGAGCTGCTGGCCGCTGAACTGCCCGTATGCGGCAAGGACGGCGTCTATCGTTGCGCATTCCTCGGCTCCAATGGCATTTGGATTGCCATCCGGCCAAGAATCCACCGTAAATCTTCCACGGTGTTTTTGGTACAGGTCGTAGACGACAGGCCCATTCGCCCAAGCTTCGATGCGGGATCCAAAGAGCGGCTTTTCATCCCAAGCCAAAGACCAGCCCTGGCTGTAGTAACAAAGCTTTTGGAGCTTCATTGTGCTCATCGCGCCGCATTGCTTAAGAATGTAGGCGGCTACATCATGGACGCTGACCATCGCAAACCTCCTTCCAGCACCGGCTATCTACCATACTGCACTTCCGACGTTGGCTTGAAAAGCGTCCGCGCCCACGACCCTTCCGTGATGAGCTGCCCGCGCACTTGGACAGGGTCCAAGATGATGTCACCCAGAGCGCCGCGGCCCGTCGAAAAGCTTTCGAAGCCGCCGGCTGGGTCGTCGGCGATTTAGGGGGGTCGGTGGCTTCGCGATCAACGCGCTCGGCGGCATCTAGGACTGGTTTGGGCATCAGGAACGACGCCAACGGGCACGCCACATACCTTCAGCGGTGGCGTCTTCACCGTGCCCGCGCTTCTCAAGCGGCGGCAGCGTCCAAGATTCGCCCCGGGCAAGGATCGCTCCACACCATGCTCATGCCAGAACTCATCGCGCGTTCAGCCCGAGAACAGAGGGAGACTTGGAACGCCTGGGACACCGCCGGCGCGCAGGCACCGGACCAGGATGCGCAGCCCGGCTCCCCTCGTCAGGGCTAGCGGGGGAGAAGCCGGTGCTATCGACGCTCACGACGTCAGTAGACGACCTCCACCTGCCGATGTGCAATGGCAATCTCGGCCCTGCCATCAAAGCGATCCACGAGGTGATGTTGGAGGTCAGTGATGAGGTGCATACCTGCGATTTCTGGATCAGTGACCGCATTGGTGACGACACCTGGGTCGTTATCCTGAACCATTACGTGGCTGGTCCCGAGCGCGGCCGCCTGTAGATCAACGGCATCTACTTCGATGTCGAAAACCGTCGTGAGTCTAATGCGAGTCATTGGTCGCCTCCTAGAAGTGATGGAAACACAGCCTATATCCCGAGGGCGACGTCTTGCATTGGGGCATGCGGGCGGCGCTCGCGAAGGACAATCGGCAGGTGGTCGCCGCCCTGAGATCGACGGCCCCATCTGGGCCCCGACGGGACTCAGTCGCGCGGCACTCATCACCTGCGTGCAGAAGCCGCGCAGATTCCCGACGGCAATACGGGCAGCTATCAGAGAATCGCCTTCAACTGAGAGGGCGCGAGGTGGGGCAGACCG
This sequence comes from Arthrobacter celericrescens, assembly GCF_003614925.1. GTDB lineage: Bacteria > Actinomycetota > Actinomycetes > Actinomycetales > Micrococcaceae > Arthrobacter > Arthrobacter celericrescens. The sequence continues at coordinate 6,732 of NZ_QYLP01000100.1, read as the reverse complement.
AGATCTACTCTGGCAGCTTCAATAAACTGCGTCCGGCTTGGAGCAATGTCAGTAATCATCCTCGGCCGAAGCAGCTTTCTGTCCCACTCGGAAAGTTCCGGCTTATCTGGCGATTCCGACTGGCTCAAATTCAGCCAGCCGATGTCAAGCATCAGTCCAACGCTCACTGCCCGTACTCAGAACGTCAGTGGATGCGACCATCGTGATCCGGCCTAGGACGACGTCCAATCGGTCAAGCTCGGTTCTCAGTTCCCGCGCGTTATGGCCATCTTTGATGCCTTGGATGATGTCGTTTGACTTGACCAGGAAGTCCACATAGGCTTCCTGCTTTCTATCCCGGAGCCACGCTACATGCTCCCGGTTTCGGGTGTCTTCGAACGTCTCCTTGGTGTTCTTCCGGTTTATCCCCGCGGTGATCCCCGCGCCTCCGAGCCCGGCAATAAGACCAACGATGAGAGGTCCAACCAACCGGATTGCCTCCTGATCCAACCTCAGCCCTCCTCTTCGTAGGAGCGAATCGCGACTTTCACGGTCGAAGCGATGGCCAGAAGAGTCTTGCCTTGAGCGTGTTCACGGATGGTAGGTTCGACGGTGCCGGGATCCATGGTCCGCGGGGCCGACTTGCATGCCTTGGGCTTGCGCTGGGCCGTGCTTTCTCGGGCGCACCGGGAGCAAGGACGTTGGGTGGGAACCAGGCTGCTTAGTTCTGGAAAGCCGGACATCCGGAAGTTGGTCAGGCCTTGGAGAGGTTGGTGAATTAGTGGAACTAAAAGATTGGCTCACGATTGCAGCAAGTCTGATCGTAGGGCTTGGATCTAGCGGTCTCACCACTTGGTTTTCTCATAAGAAGGCGGTTCGAGACCGGGAGGATCAATTGAACCGGGAAAAGGCTGAACACGCGGCGAAGCGGGACCACGCGCTCCGGGAATATCTCCGGGTCCTTGAAGAGGTAGGCGAGGACTGGGAGGCCGGAATCATCTTCCAGAGGCAAACAAGCACGATCAAGGGCTCATACGCCAGCCACATCCGCCCGGCGCGGGAGACGGCATACCACTACTTCGACCACTTTTCGGAGCCTGAACAAGTCCGCCTCAAGTATCCTCTCGACCCCGACAATCCAACCGCCGACCAATACCAAGCCTTCGAAGAATTCCACAAGAGCGTGGAAATCCTAGAAGCCCATTTTGCAAGCATGCGGGGCGGGACCTAGTTGGGTTTGTGTTGGATTCGCCCCGGAAATGAAAACAGGCCAGACGCGAATGCCTCTGGCCTGCACAAGGGTGGACGCAATGGAGCGCTGCGGGAACAGGCGACAGCGGGTTGAGCGGCTTGCTTCCGCGTGGAATCACAGGTCTGGGGTTGCCGTCGAGCCTGTAAGTGCGCCCGACGACCCACTCATCGCGGCGTCGGCGGAGCCAAGGAGACGCGCTCGAACACGGCTGACTGAGGACGAAGTGGACGCTATGCGAACAGCTCGCGCCGATGGCGTCAGCGTGACCGTTCTGGCGAAGCAGTTCGGTGTGCATCGCGGAACAGTCTGGGCAAGGACTCACTCCCACGCTTGACTTCACTCGCGTCAGATGGTTACAGTTATTTCAGTCGCTATCCGTTCGTTTCAGTTGGAAGTGAAGATGTCCGGAATCCTGCCAGATGATGTTCAGGCGCTCCGCGATGCTCTCGAAGCCTCACCAGATGACGTTACCGTCACGCTCAACCTGACGCGCAGGAGTGCGGAGAAGGTTCTCGAGCTCCTGGAGGCGGAACACTCCACAGGAGCGGTCGTGCTCCCGGTCAAGGACCTGTTCACCAGCACGGAGGCTGCCTCGATGCTGGGCATGTCTCGACCCACCCTCATGAAGCTGGTCGATGCGGGCACCGTAGAGCACATTCGCGTCGGCAGCCACCGCCGCATTCCCATGCGGGCGATCGCAAAGTACCAACGCGAGCGCCAGTCGGAGCACGAAGAAGCCGCGGCGGCGCTGGAGGAGTTCCGCAGCAACATCACGTTCAAGGGAGACCTGTGAGTTCACCAGTCGTCTTGCTCGATCCCGTCGAGTTCCTCCAGCCCAACCGAAGGTTGTTCATTGACACAAACGTCTTCATGGACACGGAACCGCGCCGGGCAGGAGGGTTGAAGCGACTCTTCGAGCGGGGGCAGACGACGATCCTCGCCAACAACAACCCGATCGTCGTGCCGACCAAGGTGGTCGGCGAGCTGACAAAACAGAGTCAGATCGATCCCTCCGGGGAGTCGGAGGAGCGCGCCCAGGCCATCAAGAAGGCAGGCGCCGCACTCACCTTCCTGAAGAGCGCGAGCCGCGTCGGGCTCGTGCGCAAGGACCTTGGCGATGACACCAACCCGTACGCTGACGACCTGTTCCTGCAGCTCTTCGAGCGCTTCGCGGGCACCTACGAGATGTGTCTTCTCACCCACGACATCACGATCAAGCTGCGGATTCGCCTCCTCGCTCACCGCCTTGCCAAGCGTCTCCTCGTTGGCGTCCTGACGAAGGATGGCGACCTCGAAGTAGACACCGATGATTCGCTCTTCGATCGCGGTCACCGCAAGTATGCCCGCCACGCCGCGCGCGTCGCCGATGGAACAGGGAACTTCAAGGACGAATCCGAGGTTGCGGCGCTCAAGCCGCTTCTGGATGAGTTCGGGAAGATATTCGGCCTGAAGACGTCTGCCGTCAAGCTGGGCCCGCGGACCACGCGGTCGTCCGCGCCAAGCCCATCAACTGCCCGTTGGCCGGCGGCAACCCCTGCTGCCCCGGTCAACCCGTTCTCTGCACGTGCAAGGCTCAAGCCGAGTGACACTCCCCTCGCCTTCTCCGCACTCCCCAGTGAAGGCGAACGGGTCGAGTGGGCCTCCGCCGACAAAACAGGGACGCTCGTTCTCGGCGCGCTGCTCGGCGAGGGTGGCGAAGGCACCGTTTACGACGGCGACCGCAGCACGGTCGTCAAGATCTTCGACAGGGACCACCTCACGCGTCACCGCAAGGAGAAGATCGAGTTGCTCGTCGGTCGGAACCTCCGCGCGAAGGGCCTCTGCATTCCCACGGCGGTCGTTCGCAACAGCGCGGGCGAGTTCGTCGGGTACGTGATGCCGAAGGCAAGCGGCCGCGAGTTTCAGCGCACCATCTTCAACAAGCGGAAGTTCGAGCGCGAGTTCCCCACGTGGAAGAAGACCGACCTCGTCGATATCTGCATCTCGTTCTTGGAGAAGGTCCAGTACCTGCACTCCATGAATGTGATCCTCGGTGATATCAACCCCAAGAACCTCATGGTCGACGAGAAGAAGAACGTCTTCATCATCGACGCTGACTCCTGGCAATTGGAGGGCTACCCCTGCCCGGTCGGAACCCCGATGTTCACCTCACCGGCCATGCTCGGAAAGGCCTACTCGGATGACCTACGCGCGATGGAAGACGAACTCTTCGCCGTCGCGACCATGCTGTTCATGATCGTCATGACCGGCCAGTTCCCGTACATCCGGACGGGAACCGACGGCGACATGGTGCAACTCATCAAGGAGGGTAACTTCGCCTTCCAGTACGAGAACCGGAACAACAAGGACCAGCCCGAAGGCGACTGGAAGTACATGTGGAGCCACATCCACAAGCCAGTGAAGGACCTCTTCTGGCACAGCTTCCACCGCGAGGGCAAGCGTTACAAGAAGCGCCCCACTGCCACCGAATGGCTCGAAGCGTTCAAGGCATACAAGTCGTACCTGCGGAACGGCCGCATGTGTTTCGACCCAATGTCGAACGACGTGTACCCGATCCGGAACAAGGCCTTCAAACAAGACGCCCCCATCCAGGACTGCCCGACCTGCGGTCGCAAGGATGCCATCGCAGGGATCTGGAACGATGACAACGAGGAGTACTTCGTCCCACGACAGTGCAACAAATGCAGGGACCAACAGCCTGCGCCTCTCTCGACAGCCCGACCACCTTCTACAACGCGAACTGCAGCAAGTCGGCCCACGTCACAGCCAACCGCAACTTGCAAGGACTGCCACACGAGCTTTCCGACAGCACAACTAAAGTACGGCCGTTGTCCCGCCTGCACGACGAAGGCGAACACGCTTGATCCGAATCGCCTGTGCACTGATTGTCGGCAACCGTTCATCACCTACGACCACATCGCGTGGTTCACGGCCAAGTACCTCGACATCCCGAAGTCGCACTCGGCGATCAAGCAGGTCTGCCCGGCAGCGGGTCGCCCAACGCCCTCTCCCACAGCCAAGTCGCGATCACAGTCACAGCCCGGCTTCTGGACGCGCCTCTGGAAGTGGTTTGCCGGCAACTAACAGAAGGCTCATCCTTCAAGAAGGGAATCAACCATGGCACGCCTCAACATCGGGGCCGACGACCTCGTCGACAACCCGACACCGCGCGTACCCGTCTCGCTCTGCCTCGACACCAGCAGCTCGATGAGCGGGTCGCCGATCCAGGAACTCGTCCGCGGCGTCAACCTGTTCTACGATGCGATTGACGAGGATGATGACGCTCACGACTCCGCCGAGATCAACATCGTCGAGTTCAACTCATCTGCGGGTCTGGTCCACGACTTTGCGAGCATCGAGCGACTGCAACGGATCTCGTCTCTGGCGGCGAGCGGCACGACCGCCATGGGAGCTGGCGTAAACCTCGCTCTTGACACCCTCGAAACGAGGAAGGCCACCTACTCCGGTAGCGGCGTCCTCTACTACCAGCCGTGGCTGGTGCTCATGACCGACGGCGCGCCCACCGACAACATCGACACCGCCGTCATGCGAGTCGTCGATATGGTCGAGGCGAAGAAGCTCACCGTCTTCCCTATCGGCATCGGCAGTGGCGCAGACATGAAGACGCTCGCGCGCTTCAGCCCCAACCGCCCGCCACTGCGTCTTGACGGCTTGAAGTTCAAGGAGTTCTTCGAGTGGCTCTCTCGGTCCGTCGCGCGCGTGTCGCGCTCGACGCCGGGCGACACCGTGAAGCTCGATCTCGAAGGACTGGCTGGCTGGGCGGAGCTGTAGGTGTTCAAGGAGTTCCACTACCAGGTGCGCGGACACGGGCACCTTCGCGACGGGACGCCGGTCCAGGACCGAACGAAGTACCTTTCGCGTGGCGGTGTCCAGGTTCTCTGCCTCGCTGACGGTGCTGGCTCCGCATCGCACTCGCAGTTTGGTGCGCAAGCCGTCGTTGACGAAGGTTGTGCTGCACTTGTTGAGCAGTTCGCTGAGTTCGCGTCGTCCGACGACGGCGTCAAAGTCAAGGTAGCGCTGCTCGAACGGCTCGTGTCCAAGGTCGCCAGTGTTGCCGAACGGCACGATGTCACCTCCGAGGATCTGGCGTCAACATTCCTCTGCGTTGCGGTCTCTGGCGACACGTTCCTCGGCGCGCACGTCGGCGACGGAGTTGTCGGCTTCCTGAAGCACGGTGACCTGCGCGTCATCTCCGGCCCAGACAACAGCGAGTTCGCCAACCAGACCACGTTCGTGACGTCCTCGCGTGCACTCGAGTCCATGCGACTCTTCCGAGGCTCGCTTGACGGAGTGGACGGGTTCATTCTCATGAGCGACGGAGCCGGGGAGAGCCTCTTTGACTCTCGCACGGGCCAACTGGCGAAGGCCTGCTCGAAGCTGATCAGCACCGTCGCCGCCATGCGAGGGAGTCAGAACAAGACGTCAGAGCACCGCAAGCGTCTGCGACGCCTTGTGGACATCACAATCCGGGATGCAACCAAGGACGACTGTTCCATCGGGATCTTCGGTCGAACGGCCACGCAATGAACGTCAGCGACGACGCGGTGTTTGCGAGGATTGCCGAACAGGTTGAACACCTTCGCGCGGAGTTGGAGCGAACCCGGCGCGACTATGAACGGATCATGATCCACCTCTCCCAGCTCTCGGCAACCGTCACGGATAAGTCGAAGCGCACTGCGATGGAACTCATGGCCACCGTGGTCGCCACGGACTACGAACTGAAGGTGCTCCTGCTCCGAGACCTCGAAGAGCCCCATGATCGGGAAGTGTGGGAGAAGTACCTCGCCTTGGTGATGTGGGCGACGGTTGAGGAGCTGCCGCCTCGTGTCGGTCAAGACTTCGGGAATGCGGGGAAGGCCCTCAAGGACTCTCTGAAGCTGCTTCGATCCGACCAAGCGTTCATGAAGGCGCTTGGCGACATCCGCAATCGAGTCGCGGCACACCGCGACGTCACCAACGGGGACCACTGGCTTGCCCAGTGCCACCTCTCAGCGATTTCGAACAAACACAACACTCGTGCTGTCCTACAGAGCAAGATCGTGGCCTACACCGGAACCGTGCTCGATGCTCTCAGGGCCTTTGGGTGCTCACTCCTTCGCGAGCACCCTGACATGCTTCCAGAGCGAGAGTAGACCCGAGCCGTATGCGGGCATGCCCAGCCGCAAGCTCGCTGGGAAGATGCGGCACGCCCTGCTCCACAGGCTTCTCCTTGTCGAGACGCCGATTCGATGCGGTCACGCGTCTTGCAGATCAAGGTCCGTACTAGTCTGTATGAAATTGGCCAACGGTTTGTGGCACGGCGGCGTGAGGAGTGGCTGCGATGGTGGAGAAGCGGCGGGGGCCGGGGCGGCCGGCGTATGACTCGAAGTTCTACAGCCGCAACCTCGCCACTGAGGGGGTGTCAAGTTTTCTGTGTAAGGGACCGGTCGGTTGTCCGGTCTGCCTGATGGTCAGATCGGGAGTCTGTTGGGGAATTGGAT
>NZ_QYLP01000099.1 GCF_003614925.1 Arthrobacter celericrescens | reverse complement strand
CCGCCCTGGCAGACCTGGGCTGGTCCACCACCAAAACCATCGACCAAATGACCGAAGACCACTGGCGCTGGCAAAAAAACAACCCCCACGGCTACAACGCTTCCTGATACCGGAAGACGCCAGGCACAACGAAAGCGGCCGCCCACTTCGAAAAGGTGGGCGGCCGCCGTCGTACTGTGTTTGTTTGGGGTTTGTTTGCGCCGCCGGCTACAGGGCCGGGTAGTCGCGCTCCGGCTCCCCGGTGTAGAGCTGCCGCGGGCGGCCGATCTTCGTGGCGGGGTCGGTGATCATTTCGCGCCACTGGGCGATCCAGCCGGGCAGGCGGCCGATCGCGAACAGCACGGTGAACATCTTCTCCGGGAAGCCCATGGCCTTGTAGATCAGGCCGGTGTAGAAGTCGACGTTCGGGTAGAGCTTGCGCTGGATGAAGTAGTCGTCCGCCAGGGCCTTCTCTTCGAGGCGCATGGCGATGTCCAGCAGTTCGTCGTTGCCGCCGAGCTTGCCGAGGATCTCGTGCGCGGTGGCCTTGATGATCTTGGCGCGCGGGTCGTAGTTCTTGTAGACGCGGTGTCCGAAGCCCATGAGGCGGACGCCGTCTTCCTTGTTCTTGACCTTCTCCATGTAGTCCTCGGGCTTGATGCCGTCGGCCTGGATCTGGCGCAGCATCTTCAGCACGGCCTCGTTGGCGCCGCCGTGGGCGGGGCCGAAGAGGGCGTTGATGCCGGCGGAGACCGATGCGAAGAGGTTGGCGTTGGCCGAACCCACCAGGCGCACGGTGGAGGTGGAACAGTTCTGCTCGTGGTCCGCGTGGAGGATGAGGAGCAGGTCCAGGGCCTTGACGATGATCGGGTCCAGCTCGTACTGCTCTGCCGGCAGGCCGAAGCTCAGGCGCAGGAAGTTCTCCACGAGGTTCATGGAGTTGTCCGGGTACAGCATGGGCTGGCCGATGGACTTCTTGTGCGCGTACGCGGCGATGACCGGCAGCTTGGCCATGAGGCGGATGGTGGAAACTTCCACGTGGTCCGGGTTGAACGGGTCCAGGGAGTCCTGGTAGAAGGTCGACAGCGCAGAGACGGCCGAGGACAGCACCGGCATCGGGTGCGCGTCGCGCGGGAAGCCGCCGAAGAAGCCCTTGAGGTCTTCGTGGAGCAGGGTGTGGCGGCGGATCTTCTGGTCGAACTCTTCCAGTTCGGTGGGGGTCGGCAGGTTGCCGTAGATCAGCAGGTAGGACACCTCGAGGAAGCTGGAGTGTTCCGCGAGCTGCTCGATCGGGTATCCGCGGTAGCGCAGGACGCCGGCATCGCCGTCGATGTAGGTGATCGCCGAGGTCGTGGCGGCGGTGTTCATGAAGCCGGGGTCGTAGGTGACGGCGCCCGTCTGCTTCAGCAGCTTCGAAACGTCGTAGCCCTCGTTCCCCTCGACAACTTTGATCCGCGGGAGTTCGAGTTCGCCGCCGGCGTGGCGCAGGGTGGCGCTGGTGGTCTCAGTCATGGAGTCCCCTTCATGAGGCTCTTGGCCTCCGTAGAAAGCTTGATCCAACCAACTTCCGGTGGCGCCCGACCGGGCGCATCCCGCCGGTTGTGGTCCGGGCGATTGGACTGCTTTCCTTCGAAAGCCACCATCAATAGTCAGTAATAAGCTACCCCCAGCGCCCGGGAGGAACTAATCCGGGAAGCCCGGTTACCGCGCCGAAGCCGCTGAATGTGCCGCAGCTCACAGCGCGGGCGGGGCGGGCTCAGCCGCTGGCGCCCAGGCGCTCCACCGCGGCGTCGATCCGCTCGTCCGAACCGGTCAGTGCCACCCGGACGAAACCGTTTCCGGCGTCGCCGTAGAAGACGCCGGGGCCGACGACGATGCCGAGTTCCGCGAAGCGTTGCACCGTGTCCCAAGTGGCTTCGCCCGCGGTTGCCCAGAGGTATAGGCCCGCCTTTGACTCGTGGATCTGCAGGCCGAATCCTTCAAGCGCGGGCAGCAGCCGTTCCCGGCGGGAACGGTAGAGGTCCTTCTGCGCCAGGACGTGCCCGGCGTCGCCCAATACCACGCGCATGGCTTCCTGCACCGGGTAGGGCACAATCATGCCCGCGTGCTTGCGGCTGTTGACCAGGTTGGCCACGATGGCCGAATCCCCCGCCACGAACGCGGCACGGTAGCCGGCAAGGTTGGACTGCTTGCTCAGCGAGTAGACGCTGAGGAGTCCGTCATTGGAGCCGCCGCTGACGCGGGGGTCCAGGATGCTGGGCACCGCTTCGCCGCCACGCTGGGCGTCCCACTCCCCCCAGCCGAGCTCGGCGTAGCATTCGTCGGAAGCCACCACGGCCCCCACCTGGCGGGCCTGCTCCACGATCGCCTTCAAGGACGCAGCGTCGCGGACGCTTCCGGTGGGGTTGCCGGGCGAGTTGACCCAGACCAGGCGCACTTTGGCGCGGGTCGCGGCGTCGAGCTCGTCAAGATCGTCCGCGGCGACGGCGGTGGCACCGGCGAGGGTGGCGCCGATGTCATAGGTCGGGTACGCGACCGTGGGCCGCACCACGACGTCGCCGGGACGCAGCCCCAGCAGGAACGGCAACCAGGCCACAAGTTCCTTGGAACCGATGGTCGGCAGGACATCCTTGGGGTCGAGGCCCGGCACTCCGCGGCGGGTAGCGAACCACGCGGACACCGCCTGGCGCAGGGCTTCGGTGCCGTGGACCGTCGGATACCCGTGCGAGTCCGAAGCCGCCGCCAGGGCGTCCCTGACCAGCTGGGGCGTCGGGTCGACGGGAGTCCCAATGGACAGGTTGACTACACCGCCCGGATGTTCCGAAGCCTTGGCCAGGTACGGGGCCATGGCTTCCCACGGGTAATCGGGCAGGTCAAGGCCGAAGGACGGCGCCGCGGAGATCAAAGGGGCACCCGGTCCTAGTGGTCCTGGTTCTGCGGGGGCAGGGCGGCGATGAAGGGGTGGTCCTTGCCGGTGTTGCCGATCTTGGCGGCACCGCCGGGCGAGCCGAGGTCGTCGAAGAACTCGACGTTGGCCTTGTAGTAATCGGCCCACTCTTCCGGGGTGTCGTCCTCGTAGTAGATGGCCTCCACCGGGCACACGGGCTCGCAGGCGCCGCAGTCAACGCATTCGTCCGGGTGGATGTAGAGGGACCGCTCGCCTTCGTAGATGCAGTCGACCGGGCATTCTTCGATGCATGCCTTGTCCTTGACGTCCACACACGGCTGCGCGATTACGTAAGTCACGTCCCTTGCCTCTCCAGAGTTGCTCCAGGCAGGTGCCCGGATGGTGCATCCGGCCTTGTCCGCCGGACCTGTTGAATTCTGAGCCTATTATCCAACAAGCCCGACGCACGAACCTAGCCGGGCGTCCTACTATGAACTGGTGAACCCGTCCCGTCCCCAGGATTTCCTCTTGACCGCCGCTGAAGGAACACGCGTGGTGGTGCGTTACCGGATCGAAGGAGGCTTCACGGACGCACTCGGTTACCTGCTCGCCTCCGCCGCCGGTTCCTGCACCATCCGCACCCGGCAGTCCGACGTCGAGATCCCCCTGGACCTGGTGGTGGCGGCCAAGGCCGTGCCGCCGCCCCCGCCGAGGAGGAGTGCGCGCTGACGTGGCCCCGCCCGCACGGACATGTCCGCTTTTCGCGAGGAGGCCTGGACATAACAGGGAAATGCGCAAGGTTCTGACCGCAAGGGTTGGAATTCCAAGCCGTGTTGTGATGTTCCAGCGTCTTCGGTCTTCTTCGAAACTCTGTTTGTCCATGTGGAATTCCGCGCCGTCCGCCTCGATGCCAAGCCTTCCATCGACCATGAGTTCAAGGTGCCCCATACCAGGAACGTTCACCTGGGACTCCACATGGAACCCTGCCCTGATGGCGGTCAGCGACAGCCGCTTGAGGGCGACGGCCGATTCAACGATGACCAGACCCTCCGGCTCTGGCAGGCAACCCATGGCCAGGACCACCGAATCCAGCAACGTCGGCGGGGACGGAGTCCTGTGGCAATGAAATCCCGGGTACCTCCGGCTGTGCGGCACTGCGATGTGGGGTTCGCCCGGAGTCCGTAGGACCCACAGCCCGGCAAGCTCCGCTGCCGAAACGCAAGCGGGCTCAGCCGGGAGCGCGCGGATGGCACGCAGTGTTGGGTTGGCGCCGTGCGACGCGTAGACACCACGCGCAATCCTGGACACTTGTCCGCCGGTCAGAGCCGCCTGGATCTGACGGTTCGAAATGCCGGCCATGGAAAGGTGCTTGGCGCGCGCTACACCTCCGTAAACGGATAGCACGTCACTGATGTTGACCATGAAGCCATGCTTCCGCGCAGCCAAAGAGCTCGGAAGTCCCCGGCGGGCGTATGTGGATAAGCACATGCGCTGCCTCGGCATCAAAGGGTGGACATGTCCCTCCTTGGCCGGTCCGCCGCGAAGGACGCGAAGGACATGTCCGGCCAACGCCATGACGATTGGACATGTTAGTGAGATGTCCAATCCTGGTCTCCGGGGCAGGACATGTCCGGCCTGGAGGTATCAGCGCCGGCGCGCAAACACCCGCCCCACCATCAGCATCACCAGGGTGACGCCGGCGATCCCGTACACCCACAGGTTGCCCGGAACGTCGGCCAGTATCAGCTGTTTCCCGGGCCCGGCCGCGGCGAGCACGCCCACCAGGACGTAGCAGGCGACGCCGGCCACCGCCGTCGGGATCAAGGACCGGTAGCTTCCCGCCAGCAGCAGTTCCAGCGCCGCGAGCAGCAGCAGCGCGGCCACCGGTCCCCAATAGAGTTCGACGCCGGCCAGCAGCACCGCTTGCCGGTGCAGCGCGGTGCCGGCGAGGGCAGCAAAAAGGGCCACCGGAAGCGCTGCGGCGATGCCGCGGAACGCTCCGGTGACCCTCTTTCTCATTGCTTAAACCGGACTGCTGCCGGGCCCTTAGGCCTTGGCGCGGGCGCGGGCAGCCTTGGCACGCTCGTTGGAGTCCAGGATGACCTTGCGGATGCGGATGTCCTCGGGGGTGACCTCGACGCACTCGTCTTCGCGGGCGAACTCGAGGGACTCTTCGAGGGTCAGCTCGCGCGGCGGGGTCAGGTTCTCGAAGGAGTCCGAGGAAGCGGCACGCATGTTGGTGAGCTTCTTTTCCTTGGTGATGTTGACGTCCATGTCGTCGGCGCGGGAGTTCTCGCCCACGATCATGCCTTCGTAGACCTCGGACGTGGGCTTGACGAAGAAGGATCCGCGTTCCTGCAGGTTGATCATGGCGAACGGGGTCACGACGCCCGCGCGGTCGGCAACCATCGAACCGTTGGTGCGGTACTCGATGGGGCCGGCCCACGGCTCGTAGCCCTCGGCGATGGAGGAGGCGATGCCTGCGCCGCGGGTGTCGGTGAGGAACTTGGTGCGGAAACCGATCAGGCCACGGGCGGGGACGATGAACTCCATGCGGCACCAGCCGGTACCGTGGTTGGCCATGTTCGTCATGCGGCCCTTGCGCGCGGCCATGAGCTGCGTGACGGCGCCAAGGTATTCCTCGGGCACGTCGATGGTCATGTGCTCCATCGGCTCGTGGACCTTGCCGTCGATGGTCCGGGTGACCACCTGCGGCTTGCCCACGGTCAGCTCGAAGCCTTCGCGGCGCATCTGCTCCACGAGGATGGCCAGGGCGAGCTCGCCACGGCCCTGGACTTCCCAGGCGTCCGGACGCTCGGTGGGAAGGACCTTGATGGAGACGTTACCAATCAGTTCCTTGTCGAGGCGGTCCTTGACCTGGCGGGCCGTGACCTTGGCACCCTTGACCTTGCCGGCCAGCGGCGAGGTGTTGATACCGATCGTCATGGAGATCGCGGGGTCGTCCACCGTGATCAGCGGCAGCGGCTGCGGGTTCTCGACGTCGGTGAGGGTTTCACCGATGGTGATGTCCTCGATGCCGGCGACGGCGACGATCTCGCCCGGACCTGCGGATTCTGCCGGCACGCGATCCAGTGCCTTGGTGGCCAGGAGTTCGGTGATCTTCACGGTCTTCAGCTCGCCGTTCTGGCGGGCCCAGGCAACCTGCTGGCCCTTGCGCAGCGTGCCGTTGTAGATCCGGAGCAGGGCAAGGCGGCCGAGGAACGGCGAGGCGTCAAGGTTGGTGACGTGTGCCTGCAGGACACCCTCGGGGTTGTACTTCGGAGCGGGGATGTGCTCGATGATGGTCTTGAACAGCGGCTCGAGGTCTTCGTTGTCCGGTGCGGAACCGTCAGCGGGCTGTTCGAGGGACGCGCGGCCCACCTTGGCGGCGGCGTAGACCACGGGAACTTCCAGGACCTTGTCCAGGTCCAGGTCCGGGACCTCGTCGGCCAGGTCGGAGGCCAGGCCCAGGAGCAGGTCCATGGACTCGTGGACAACCTCGTCGATGCGGGCGTCCGGGCGGTCGGTCTTGTTGACCAGCAGGATCACCGGCAGGTGAGCGGCGAGGGCCTTGCGGAGCACGAAGCGGGTCTGCGGGAGCGGACCTTCGGAGGAGTCCACCAGCAGCACGACGCCGTCAACCATGGACAGGCCGCGCTCCACCTCGCCGCCGAAGTCGGCGTGGCCGGGGGTGTCGATCACGTTGATGGTGATGGTTTCGCCGTTGGACGACGGGCCGTTGTAGGCAACCGTGGTGTTCTTGGCGAGGATGGTGATGCCCTTTTCGCGTTCCAGGTCGCCGGAGTCCATGACCCGGTCTTCAACCTCGCCGTGCGCTGCGAAGGAGTTGGTCTGCTTGAGCATGGCATCGACCAAAGTGGTCTTGCCGTGGTCAACGTGGGCCACAATCGCTACGTTGCGGAGATCACTGCGCGAGGCAGTGTTCGCGGCAGTTTGGGTGGTGGTTTCAGACATGCGTGATGGCTCGATTCAGTGGTGAAGTCAGCTGTGGTATCGCGCCATTTCCAGGGACGGAACGCACGACAATCAGACCCTTTGCACAGGGCACCTCCCTAAATTCTAAATGCTGCGGCAAGGGTTGGCCTAACGGCAAGCTGCCTTCCGGGCCAAAAGTGTCCGCCATCACAACCCTCCGCCTCGGTTTGTTGCAGAACAGAAATACGCGGGCCCTGTCTTTTGGGATCCCGATGCCCCAGCATTGCAATGAAGATCGCAGCAAGCCGCCAGGAGAACCCCAATGCGAACCCGACGCGCCGCCCTTCTCGGCGCTGCCCCCCTCCTTGCCCTCGCCTTGGTCTGCTCCGGATGTACACAGCCGCCCGGAAGCGAGGCCACGGCAACAAGCAAACGAACCACCGTCCCCGTTGCCGCATCCGGCCAGCCTGTCGCCGCCCCCAAACCGCAGGCGGGGCTGTCCGAACCGGATCCGGCGAGCCTTCCGCCGGGCTCCGTGTTCCGGAACCCGCGCAACAACCGCGACGAGGTGGTCCTGGCCGACATCCGCCACACCGCCGTGCTCATCGGCGACTCCCAGTCCGAGCCGGAAGGCTCCTGGCCCCGGAGCGCCCTCGCCGCCGTCGGCTACACCGTGTTCTACGCGGGCAAGAGCGGAACAGGCTTCGTCGCACACAACGGCAGCACCGGCAATTACATCGACGCCCTGCAGAACGGTGACTGGCTGCTCCCCTACGGCACCCCGCCCCTCATCGTGGTGCAGGGCGGAGGCAACGACGTGCGCCAGGGCGCCGACGACGCCCGGATCACCGAGAACGCCGACCGGCTGCTCTCGGCCCTGCGGAGCCGCTACCCCGGCAGCCGCCTGCTGATGATCGGCACGCTGTCCCGCGGTGCCGCCAACGGCGGCGGCAGGCGCGCGGAAGTCGATGCCCTGCTTGGCCGGATCGCCGACAATGCCGATGTCCCGTTCATCAGCGTCGGCGACTGGGTCACCCGCTACGACGTCGCCGGGGACCTTGTGGACGGCATCCACCTGGCAGCCCCGGGGCACCGGAAACTCGCGGCGGTCCTCACCCGACGGCTTTCCGAACTCGGCCTGGCGGCCGACGACCCGGAGTCCTGAAATCCGGAAGTCCGGTCCCGCAACAAACACACTGGAATAACGTACGACGGCGACCTTCCGCCCTTGAGGCGGGAGGTCGCCGTCGTGCGTCAGGCGGAAAGCGGTGCTACGCCACGGCGGGCGGGAGCAGGAGGCTCGCCCCGGGAATGGCGTTCAACAGGGCCCGGGTGTAGTCCTGCTGCGGCGCGTCGAAGACGTCGTCCGTGGTGCCGGTTTCGACCAGCTTGCCCTTTTCCATGACGCAGACGTGGTCCGCGATCTGGCGCACCACGGCGAGGTCATGGGTGATGAACAGGTAAGTCAGGCCCAGCTCCGACTGCAGTTCCGTGAGCAGGTTGAGGACCTGTGCCTGGACGAGGACGTCCAGCGCGGACACGGCCTCGTCGCAGATGATCACCTCGGGGTCCAGGGCGAGCGCCCGGGCGATGGCCACCCGCTGGCGCTGGCCGCCCGAGAGCTCGTTCGGGTAGCGCTGCATGGTGCCCTGCGGCAGGGCCACCTGGTCGAGGAGTTCACGGACCTTCTTCTCCCGGCTGGCCGCGTCCCCGATCTTGTGGATCCGCAGGGGCTCCTCGATGGTGCGGTAGATGTTGTACATCGGGTCGAGTGAACCGTAGGGGTCCTGGAAGATCGGCTGCACCCGCCGGCGGAACGTGAAGAGCTCCTTGCCTTTGAGCCCCGCGGTGTCCACGCCGTCGAAGATGATCTGCCCTTCGGTGGGGCTCTCCAACTGGAGGACCATCTTCGCCACGGTGGACTTTCCCGAACCGGACTCGCCCACGATCGCGGTGGTGGTGCCCCGCTTCACGCTGAAGCTGACGTCGTCCACGGCGGCGAAGTCGGTACTCTGCCCCAGGCCCTGGCGCAGCTTGTAGACCTTGCGGAGGTTCCGGACCTGCAGGACATCGTCCCGGCCACGGCCCGTGGCTGCCGGAGCCAGCAGGTCACCGGCCTCGATGCCCTGCTCCTTCGCGGACTGGATGCGGCGGGAGGCCAGGGACGGCGCGGACTCAACCAGCCGCCTGGTGTACGGGTGCTGCGGGTCGCGGAGCAAATCCAGCGACGGCCCGGCCTCGACCACGTTGCCCTGGTACATGACCACGACTTTGTCCGCACGCTCGGCGGCCAGGCCGAGGTCGTGGGTGATGAGCAGCACCGAGGTGCCCAGCTCCGTGGTCATCTTGTCCAAGTGGTCCAGGATCCTGCGCTGCACGGTGACGTCCAGGGCGGACGTCGGCTCGTCGGCGATCAGCAGTTTCGGCGCACAGCTCAGGCCGATCGCGATCAGGGCGCGCTGGCGCATGCCGCCGGAGAACTCGTGCGGGTACTGCCGAGCACGCCGGCGGGCGTCAGGCAGTCCCGCTTCAGCGAGGACGCGGGCGACGTCGTCGGGACCGTCGGGGCGGCCGTTCGCCTTGAGCGTCTCCCGCACCTGGTAGCCGATCTTCCACACCGGGTTGAGGTTGGACATCGGGTCCTGCGGGACCATGCCGATGTGGCTGCCGCGCAGTTCGATCATGCGCTTCTCGGACGCATGGGCGATGTCTTCGCCGTCGAGCAGGATCTGTCCTCCGGTGACCCGGCCGTTGCCGGGCAGCAGGCCGATGGCGGCGAGCGCCGTCGTCGACTTCCCGGAACCGGACTCCCCCACGATGGCGACGGTTTCGCCCGGCATGATGCTCAGGTGGGCGTTCTTGACGGCCTTGAACTCGCCGGCACCGGTGGTGAAGGTGATGGCGAGGTCCTTGATTTCAAGGATCGGCCGGTCCTGGACCGGGGTTTCCTCGATCTTGACGGTACTCATCTTTTCGCCTCCCTAGCGCTGGCGGCTCTTGGGATCAAGAGCATCGCGGACGGCGTCGCCGAGCATGATGAAGCTCAGGACGGTGATGGACAGGGCACCTGCCGGGTAAAGCAGGATCGACGGGTTGGTGCGGATGGAGGCATTTGCCGCCGAGATGTCATTGCCCCAGGACATGACGCTCGTGGGCAGGCCGATGCCTAGGAAGGACAGGGTTGCCTCCGCGACGATGAACACGCCGAGTTCCAGCGTGGCGAGCACGATCACCGGCGCGAGCGCGTTCGGCAGCACGTGGCGCACCAGGGCACCGAAACGGGAGACGCCCAGGGAACGGGCCGCCGTCACGAAGTCGGCGTTGCGGACCTCGATGACCGCGCCCCGTGTGATGCGGGCCATCTGCGGCCAGGCAAGCATCGAGATCACGAACACTACGGTCCAGACGCTCTTGTTCTCGCGGAACAGCGGCAGCTGGGTGATGACCAGGGCGCCGAGGACGAGGGGCAGGGCGAAGAAGATGTCGCCCAGGCGGGCGAGCACGGCATCCAGCCAGCCCCCGTAGTAGCCGGCGAGCGCACCGAGCGTCACGCCGATCACGAGCACGCACAGCACCGACAGCACACCCACGGACAGGGAAGCCTGGGTTCCATGGATGACGCGGGCGTAGACGTCGCAGCCCTGGAGGGTGAATCCGAAGGGGTGCCCGGCGGTGGGGCCGGCTTCGGAGTTGGAGAGCTGGCAGTTGTTGTTCGGATCGACGCCCGTGAAGACTCCGGGGAAGAAGGCGACGAACAGCAGGAAGAGGATCATCAGCGAGGAGATGATGAACATCGGACGACGGCGGAGCTTGCGCCAGGCGTCCGCCCACAGGCTCAGGGGCGCCTGGTCGGTCCGCAGGGAATCGGTGGCCCGCAGCGGGGTGTCCTCCACGGGGGCCACGAAGTGCTTGGTGTTACTCATAACGGATCCTCGGGTCGAGCCAGGCGTACAGGAGGTCAACGAGCAGGTTGGCGACGACGAATACCAGGACCAGCACGCTCACGATGGCAACCACGGTGGGGCCTTCGCCGCGCTGGACGGCCTGGTAGAGCTTGTTGCCGACGCCTGGCACGTTGAAGATGCCCTCCGTGACGATGGCGCCGCCCATCAGGCCGCCGAGGTTGGCGCCCAGGTAGGTGACCACCGGAATCATGGAGTTGCGCAGGATGTGTGCCAGGACGACGCGCGGCCGGGACAGGCCCTTGGCGGTGGCGGTCCGGACGTAGTCGGCGTTCATGTTCTCGATGACGGAGGTCCGGGTCAGGCGGAGCACGTAGGCGAAGGACACCAGGCCGAGCACGACGGCGGGCAGGATCAGGTTGCCCCAGTTCGCGCTGGCAC
The DNA here is from genome assembly GCF_003614925.1 of Arthrobacter celericrescens. Taxonomy (GTDB): domain Bacteria; phylum Actinomycetota; class Actinomycetes; order Actinomycetales; family Micrococcaceae; genus Arthrobacter; species Arthrobacter celericrescens. The sequence goes on along the minus strand of NZ_QYLP01000099.1, from coordinate 91,282 downwards.
CGACCGTGGGCTTGGCCCAACCGAGCTGGACGCCGAAGACCAGCTGGAAGACGAAGCCGAGCACGAAGGTGGGAACGGCGATGACGACGAGCGACGCCACCAGGACGGTGGAGTCGAAGAGCTTGCCTTTGCGCAGGCCGGCGAAGACGCCGAAGAGGACGCCGAACACGGCCTGGATGATGAGGGCTTCGATCGCGAGCATCGCGGTGACCGGGAAGATCCGGGCGAGCGTTGCCGCGATGGGCTGCTGGGTGAAGTCGACGCCGAGGTTGAAGGTGAAGAGGTTCTTCAGGAAGAGCCCGTACTGGACCCAGAAGGGCTGGTCGAGGTTGTACTGGTTCCGCAGCGCGTCGATGACGCTTTGCGGGGGCTGGCGGTCTCCGAAGAGGGCCGCTATGGGGTCTCCGGGGAGAGCGAAGACCATGTAGTAGACGAGGAGGGTGGTTCCCAGGAAAACGGGGATCACCTGGAGGAGGCGTCGGATGATGTACCGGATCACGGCTGGCTCCTCCTTCCGATGCGGTGGAGTGTCATGGAATGCCTTCCTGCGCAGCAGGCAGACGGGGGCCCGGCTTGTGGCCGGACCCCCGCGCCTGGGGGCAAGTTCAGATGCCTGGGGTTACTTGGCCTCGATGTTGTAGTAGAGGACGCCGCCGTTCCAGCCGGTCTCGGCCTTCACGACGTTGTTGCTCCACACGATCGGGGTGGCCCGGTACCAGAGCGGCAGGCCGGGCAGGTCCTTGAAGAGGATCTCCTGGGCCTTGTTGAACTTGGTGCTCGCCTCATCCGGGGTCTTGGCTGCCAGGCCCTCCTTGAGCAGCTTGTCGAACTCGGGGTTCGAGTACTTCTCGTAGTTGGAGGATGCACCGGTTGCCCAGACGGGACCGAGGAAGTTGTAGAGCGACGGGTAGTCACCCTGCCAGCCGGCGCGGGTCAGGCCGGGCAGCTTCTGGGACTTGCGCAGGTTGAGCACCTCGGCGAACTTCGCGAAGGGCTGGATTTCGGCGTTGATGCCGAGGTTGTTCTTGAAGCCGTTGGCGACGGCTTCGATCCATTCCTTGTTGCCGCCATCGGTGTTGGAGGCAATCTGCAGCGGCTTGGAGCCGTCGTAGGGCTTGATCTTCTCGGCCTGGGCCCACAGGTCCTTGGCCTTGGCCGGATCGAACGTCAGGACCTCGCTGCCCGGGATGGAGTCCGAGTAGCCCTCCAGGAGCGGAGCGGTGAAGTCCTTGGCCGGGGTGCGCGTGCCGTTGTAGATGACCTTGGTGATTTCCTCGCGGTTGATCGCGTAGGACAGGGCCTGGCGGCGGAGCTTTCCTGCCTCGCCCTGGAAGTTCGGGTTGTAGCCCGGGATGTTCAGGGTGGCGTTGTTGGCGTTCGGCTTGGTGGAGTTCCGGTCCGGGAAGTCCGTGGTGTAGGTCTTCAGCGCGTTGGACGGAACGACGTCGCTCACGTCAAGGTTGTCGCCCTGCAGGTCCGTGTAGGCGGGGCCCGGATCGGTGTAGAACTTGAACGTCACGCCGCCGTTCTTGGCGGTGCGGGGGCCGTTGTAGTCCGGGTTCTTGACCAGCGAAATGGACTGGTCGTGGACCCATGCGCCGTCCTTGGCGAACTTGTACGGGCCGTTGCCGATGGGGTTCTCGCCGAACTTCTTGGGGTCCTTCATGGCCTCGGAAGGAAGCGGGTAGAAGGCCGAGTAGCCAAGGCGCAGGGACCAGTCGGCTTCGGGCTGGGTGAGCTTGACCGTGATGGTGGAATCGTCCTTGGCCACGAGGCCGGACATGGTCTGGGCCTTCGGCGCCGGGGTGCTGGTGGTCTTGCCGTCCGCGCCCTTGGATTCCTTGACCGCGCTGACGTCGGCGTAGCCGTCGATCGATTCGAAGAAGAAGCCGTTGTTCTGCAGGTTGCTGCTCAGTGCCGCGAAGTTCCAGGAGTCAACGAAGGTCTTGGCAGTGATTGCCTCGCCGTTGGTGAACTTGGCGCCCGGCTTGAGCTTGATGGTCCAGTTCCGGGAGTCCGGGGACTCGATGGACTCGGCCAGGGCGTTGACCGGCTTGCCGCTCGGATCGTAGGCGCGGAGACCTTCAAACAGGAGCTCGACCACGCGGCCGCCATACACCTCGTTGGTGTTTGCCGGGAGCAGCGGGTTCTGGGGTTCATTGCTGTATGCGGTGATGATCTTGCCGGGGTCGCTGGCGGCCTGGCCGCTGCCACCGCCGTTGCCGCCGCCGCATCCGGTAGCCGCTAGCGCGACAATGGCCGCTAGGCCGAGAGCTTTGGAAGTGCGCGTGAAACGCATTCCGCCTCCTATGGGTAGTGGAGTCAGTGAGACAGGGGAATTTCGTGATTCCCCCTGGGGCCGGGCACAGGCTTCTCCTGTGACCTGACCGACATGCAGGTGTAATGCTAACCACACTTCGTCCGAAATATGGAATTGACTTGCGAAGGCCCGCAGATCATGCATTGACCGCCTCCGGGCACGCGAAAGTGCCCGGCAGCGCAATGCACTGCCGGGACGTTTTCGCTGATCAGAGCCTTATTCGATACCCGCCGCGAGAAGCTGGGCGCGCAGTTCGCGGCGTTCGCGCTGCTTCTCAGGATCGGGGAGCGGAACGGCGGCAAGCAGCCGCTGGGTGTAGGCCTCCTGGGGGTTGCGGAGAATCTGGTCGCGGGTGCCCTGCTCCACGATCCGGCCCCTCTGCATCACGCAGATCCGGTCGGCGAGCACATCGACCACGGCGAGGTCGTGGGTGACGAAGAGGCAGGCGAAACCGAGTTCGCGCTGCAGCCCTTGGAAGAGCTCGAGCACCTTGGCCTGGACCGAAACGTCGAGGGCCGAGGTCGGCTCGTCAGCGACCATGAGCTTGGGCTGAAGGGACAGCGCCCGGGCGATGCCCACGCGCTGCTTCTGGCCGCCGGAGAGTTCATGCGGGTAGCGGTTGCGGTAGCTGCGCGGCAGTTCCACCTGGTCGAGGAGCTTCTCGATCCGGCCCTGCAGTGCAGCGCCCTTGGCGACGCCGGCCAGGAACATCGGTTCCCCGATGCTTTCGCCGATCGGAAGCCTCGGGTTCAGGGACGACGACGGATCCTGGAACACCATGCCGATGTCCCGGCGGATCCGGTGCAGTTGCTTGCCGTTGCGTTTCGCGGCAGAGATGTCCTGCCCGACCACCCGCATGGTGCCTTCCGCAACCGGAAGGAGCCCGACGGCGGCCCGGCCGATGGTGGTCTTGCCCGAGCCCGACTCCCCCACCAGGCCCAGCACCTCGCCTGGATAGATCACCAGGTTTGCGCCCTCAACGGCGCGGAATGCCGGGACCCGGCCCTGTTTGGGGTACTCGATGGCAACGTCCGTCAGTTCGAGGACCGGTTCGCCCTTCCGCTTCGTCTCTTCGGCGGCGGCGACCTTGAGCGCCTCCTCGTTCTCCCGTTCGCGGCGCGCCAGTTCCTCAGGGTCCACCGACTCAAGCTCGGAGTGGGTGGCCGCGGCCAGCGCGGCCGTAACGTCCACATCGGCGCTGTCGGCACCTTGTCCGAGGTGGGGAACGGCCGCCAGGAGGGCCTGGGTGTACTCGTGCTGCGGGTTGCTGAAGATCTGCTGGGCGGTGCCGGTTTCCACGATCACACCCCTGCGCATGACGGCGATCCGGTCCGCAAGGTCCGCCACCACACCCATGTCGTGGGTGATCAGGATGATGGCACTGTCCAGCTTGTTGCGAAGGTGCCGCATGAGGTCCAGGATCTCGGCCTGGACCGTGACATCCAGCGCCGTGGTGGGCTCATCGGCAATCAGCAGCTTCGGATCGCAGGACAAGGACTGAGCGATCATGGCACGCTGGCGCTGGCCGCCGGACAGCTGGTGCGGATAGGACTTGAAGGCCTTCTCCGGGTCCGGGAGTTCGACGAGGTCCAGCATGTGCAGGGCCCGTTCCTTGGCTTCGTCCGGCGAGATCGCGTTGTGGAGCCGGAGGGTTTCCACGATCTGCGCGCCCACGGTGTACACCGGGTTCAGCGCCGTCATGGGTTCCTGGAAGATCACGGCGACGTCCTTGCCGCGCACTTCGCGGATCCTTCCGGCGTCGGGGCCGATCAGTTCCCGCCCGGAAAGCTTCACGCTGCCCCGTACGCGGCTGTTGCTCGGCAGCAGGCCCAGCAGCGCCATGGAACTAGCGCTCTTGCCCGAGCCGGACTCGCCGACGATCGCCAGCACCTCGCCCGCCCTGACCTCGTAGTTCAGGCCGATGGCCGCGGGAACCCATTTCTTCTCCACGCCGAAGTCGACGCTGAGGTCCCGGACTTCGAGGACCTTCGCTCCGGGAGCCGTCTTGTCCGTATCTGTTTCCAAGGGGATTGCCCCGGAGTTGTCAGTCATTGTTCTGGGTCTTCCCTTCCAGCCGGGCAGGACGCCGCATGGTGATTAGTGCAGCGGCCCGGAATCCTGAATCATTGGGGGCATGAGCCGAGAGTCCCATGCCGGAAATGCCGAAATCTTCACAGCGCGCAGCAGCCGGGTGTTCGCCGGAATCTGCTGGGGCACGGCGGCCATCGGAATTGCCGCCACTCTCGCTGCCGCGGGACCGGCCGGTTTGCCGGGCACCGCTCCCCTGCTGTTCATCGCGTACATGGGCTGGCTGCTCTTCTGGCGACCCGCCGTCGTCGTACGCGACACCGGGGTGACGCTGGAGAATCCCTACCGCACCATCACCGTCCCCTGGGAGGCGCTCGCCACAGTGGACACCCGGTACGCCCTGACCTTGGTGACCCCGCACGGCAAATACGCTGCCTGGGCTGCGCCGGCTCCGGGAATCTGGGGCGGCCGCAACGCCCGCCCCGAGCACCTCAGAGGCCTTCCGGGAGGCAGCTACGGCCCGGGACAGTCGGTCCGCCCCGGCGACCTCCGGAACACCGATTCCGGCGCGGCCGCGCTCATGGTGCGCTCCCGCTGGGAACAGCTGGTTGAGGCGGGACGGATCGAGGCCGGACGCGCGGACACTACCCAGGTCACTGTGGCTTTCTCCTGGCCGCGGATTGCGGTCACCTTGGTGCTGTTGGCCGCGGGCGCCTGGGCGGTCTTCGTTCTGTAACTTCACAGTCATTGGCTTCACGGTCGTTGGCTTCACAGTCGTTGGCTTCACAGGCCGGCGCTCAGCTTTCCTTGGAGTCCGCTGCAGCGGGGCCGGATGCTGCGGGCGACGCCGGTGCCGTCTCGCTCGAATGACGGCCCGAGTCCGTGGCACTCTTGGCGCGGAACTTCTTCTGCCGCGGATCGAAGGCGTCACGCAGGCCGTCACCGATGAAGTTGATGCTCAGGCAAATCGCCACGATGAACAGGCCCGGGAACCAGAACAGCCAAGGGCGGGTGGAGAAGGCTTCCTGGTTCTGCGAGATAAGCAGGCCCAATGACGTGTCCGGCGACTTGACGCCCACGCCCAGGTAGCTCAGTGCGGTTTCCAGCAGGATGGCCGCGGACATCGTGAGGGTAATGTTCACGATGAGGACACCGACGGCGTTGGGCAGGATGTGCTTGAAGATGATCCTGGCATTGGTCGCACCGGAGATCCGGGCTGCATCCACGAACTCGCGTTCGCGCAGCGTCAGGAATTCGCCGCGGACCAGGCGGGCCAGGCCCACCCAGCTGACGAGGCCCAGGAAGATGCCGAGGACCACGACGCCGTTGCTTGCAGCGAAGCCGGCGAACCAGCTGTCCGCGTCACGCCGGCCGGCCATCTGCGCGACGACCGCGGCGAGCAGAAGCACCGGGATGATGATAATGACATCGGTGAGGCGCATGAGGATGGCCTCGACCCAGCCGCGGAAGTACCCGGCGAGTCCGCCCACTACGGCACCGATCAGGCCGGCGATGGATCCGATGATCACCATGATGATGATCGACTGCTGCGCACCGCGCATCGTCATTGCGAACAGGTCGCGTCCGATGCGGTCCTGGCCGAACGGGTGCTCGCCCCAGGCCAGCGGCCACAGGGACGCGGAGGGCACGCCGTCGTTGACCAACGGCGAAACGTCCACGTGGTTGTACTTCCACCAGCCGGGGATGCCGGCGAAGCCCACCGAGGTGAAGGCCATGATGAAGATCAGCGCGAAAGCGGCCAGGCCTATCAGGGCACCGGTGTGGCCGAAGAAACGCTTGCGGACGATCTGTCCCTGACTGAGGCCCTGGTATTCGGCGCCCGGTCCGGGAACGGTTTCGTGCTGGACCTGCTGGGCCAGGGCGACTTCCTCTTGGGTTGGCTGGCTCATGCTTTGATCCTTACGCGCGGGTCGAGTGCGGAGTACGCCAGGTCCGCAATCAGGTTGAACACCATGGCGGTGACGGCCACGCACAGGAATACGCCCATCACCGGGTTGGGGTCGATATGGGTGATGCCGTCCAGGAACAGGAAGCCCATGCCGTGGACCGAGAAGACTGACTCGGTGATGACGGCGCCACCGATGAGGGCGCCGATGTCGAAGGCCACGATGGTAGCGAGCGGGATCAGGGCGTTGCGGAAGGCGTGTCCCATGATCACGGACCGTTCGGACAGGCCCTTGGCCCGGGCGGTCCGGATGTAGTCCATGTTCATGATTTCCAGCATTGAGGAGCGGGTGAACCGAGTGTAGCTGGCAAGGGATACGAGGATCAGCGCCACCGTCGGGAGGATCAGGTGGGTGAAGGTATCAATGGTCAAAACCCAGTAGTCACCCTGCAGGTTGGGGGTGCCTGCACCGATGGTGGCGATGGGACGGCCGCGGACCCTGCTGTTGTTGAAGTAGGTAGGCCAGGCCTGCATGAAGCGGTCCAGCGCTACCAAGCCACCCACCAGGAACGCGGTGATGCCCGCGGCGCGCATGGACTGGCCGCGGTCGTAACCACCCATGAGGTAGCCGACACCGACGCCGACCAGCACAGTCGCGATCGCCAGCAGGAAGATCATCAGCCCGGTGGCCTGGGCCAGGAGCGGCTGGATAACGAACCATGAAACCACGCCTAGGCCAGCGACGATCAAGGATGCCTGAAGGGCTTTGCGGTTCTTCAGGCCGGAAACCAGTGTGGTCACCGCGAAGGCCATGCCCACGCCCGCAATGCCGATCACGACGGGTCCGAGGCCGGGGTTCTTGAACCACAGGGTTGCAGAAAAGTACACCATCACGGCGGTAACCAGGGCGAACACCACGCCACCGGAGATCAGCCTCCGCTTGATTTCGCCGCCGGCGGCCACTGCGACGACGACTCCGAGCACGATCCCCGTGCCCAAGGACACGGGCAGGGGTATGACCGGGTTGCGCAGGAAGTTGTTGAAGCCGATGGCCCCGAACTCCTTCAACAGGACTGCAACCCAGAAAATGGGGAGGGAGAAGAACAGGAAAGCCATGAAGGTCACGCCGTAGTCCAGGGCGCTGTACTGGCGGAGGGCGGTCACGATGCCCAGCGTGATGCCGATGAGGATGGCAAGCACCGTGGCGCCGGTGACCAGCGTCAAAGTCTGGACAAGAGCGATGCCCAGGGCTTCGGTGATGGGTTGACCGGTGACGCTCTTGCCGAGGTCACAGGTGCCGGCGAAGGGAACGAGGCATTGGGCAGCCCCTCCCAGCCATTTGAAGTAGCGCAGCGGGGCGGGCGTGTCCAGGTCGAGCAACTGGCTGCGCGCGTCCATGAGTTGTTGCCTGTTGGGGGCATTGCTGGCACGGAGGTCGGCCAGCGGATCACCTGACGACGCTGTCAGGAGATACACCAGGAACGATGCCCCGAGAAGAATGAGAGCGGCGGTTGCCAGTCGCCTTACGACGTAGCTCAGCATGTTGTGTATGAACCTCTGTATCCGGCCCGGGGTTGACCCTGGCCTGACGCAGTAACCGGTGGACTGGCCTTCGTTTTGCTGGAGGCCGCCACTGTACTGCTTTCTTGGCAGAAAGCGCCGGGACCATGTTTCGCGGTCCCGGCGCCTGCTGCATGTGGATTTCTAAGGAGCGGGCCTACTTACGTGCCCAGTCCCAAACGTTCCACCAGACACCTGTCTGGTTCGGCATGGCGGTCACACCCGAGATCTGGTCCGAGTATGCCTTCACGTCGGGAGACTGGAACAGCGGCAGACCGTAGCTGGTGGACCAGATCGCGGCATCGATCTTGGTCTGGAGCTCATCCTGCTTTGCCTTGTCCGTGGTGATGATCAGTTCATCCATCAGCTTGTCCGCGTCCGGGGACGACAGTCCGTTGAAGTTGGAACCGCCTCCGGTCTTGAAGATCTGCGGGGTGCCGGTGACGCCGACGCCCGAGTTGATCCAGCCGAAGATGGTTGCGTCGTAGGAGCCGTCACCCAGGTGTGCACTCCAGTCAGCCTTGCCGAGGCCGCCGTCGACGATCTTGAAGCCGGCCTTGGTGGCGGATTCGCGGATCAGCGAGAAAGCGTCAACACGGTTCGGGTTGTCCTTGTTGTACATGATGCGGATCGTCGGGGTCTTGCCGGCAAGGAGCTGCTTGGCCTTGTCGACGTTGACGTCCTGGTACTCGGAGGAACCGTTGTTCTTGACCGAATCAGCGTAGGCAGCCTGCGCCGGAACGAAGATCTGCGAGTCCAGCGGGGTTGCCTCCGGGTCGATCTTCTTGATGATCTTGTCGACGATGTCCTTGCGCGGCACGGTCAGCATGAACGCGGTACGCACATCCTTGTCCGCGAACGGACCGGAGTAGTTCAGGTCGAGGTGGTCGTATGAGAGCTGCTTGCCCTGGAGGAGCTGCACGCCGTCGAGGGCCTTGATCTGTTCCACCGTGTCCGCCGAAGCCTGCGGGTTGATGATGTCAACTTCGCCGTTCTTCAGTGCCTGGACCTGGGCCGGGGCGCTGCCGATGGTGCGGACCACGATTTCGTCAGCGTGCGGAGTGGGACCCCAGTTGTAGTCCTTGTTCCGGACGAGGGTCAGGGACTGCTCGGCGACGACGTCCTTGACGATGTAGGGGCCGTTGGAGAGGAACAGGTTCGGGTCCGAGGGCAGGGTCTTGGAATCGAAGCCGGTGCTCCAGAAGTCCGCAACCTTCTTCAGCTGTGCGTTGACCGGCTTGGGTGCTGCCGGGTCACCACGCTTGACGCTCTTGAAGAGGTCCACGAGCGCCTGGGCATCCTTCAGGCCAGCCTTCTGCGCGACTACGTGCGCAGGAATGTCGATACCGCCGTTACCCGCAAATCCCAGAGCGAGTTCCCAGTCGGCGAAAGGCTTGGAGTACTTCAAGGTGATGCTTCGGTTATCCTCGCCGATTTCCGGGAAGTCCGTCAGGTTCAGCCCGGAAGTGTCGGCCGCCGTGAGGAAGTAGGTGGTGCCGGTCTTCTTCTCAGCGTTCGAGTCATCGTAGTACGCGGAACCGGAGGCCCAGGTCAGCAGCAAGTCTGCCGCACTGACCTGCGTCCCATCGGACCACTTAACGCCCTCGTTGACGGTGTACTTGACCGTCAGCGGATCGTCGGAGAGCTTTTCGTACTTGCCGAACTTCTCGTTCTTGACGATATTCAGTTTGTCGTCGATGTACAGGAAGTTCGAGTGGGTGGCGTACCCGATGTGGCCGTTGACGTCGGAGTTACCGTCCGCCGTACCAGAGTTGAAGCTGCTGAAACCGTTGGTTTCGGCAACACCGATGGTTCCGCCTTCTTGCGCCCCGCCAGACGTAGGGCTGGGGCTGCCGGTGTTTCCGGCGCAGGCGCTAAGTGCGAGCGTGGCGATTGCCAGGACCCCCACCGCTTGGGAAATACGTCCGAAACGCATTCCGCCTCCTCTTATTAGTGTGGAAAGCCGGCGTTGTTGACCCCGGCGGACAGGACGATACCCAGAGAGCAGCTGTGTCCCGTCTCACATGCTCAGAAGCCTAGTCTTCGATGGTGGGCTTTGGAACGAAAGTGCCCTCTCAGAACCGGATGTTTATCGAACTGCAACAGTTGCTTCATTTCCATTTCATACGGGTACCTATTTCGACCCTGAGGGCTGGCTGGCGCGCGGAAGCACGGCAGTCACTTGCCGTTTACCCGATCATGTAGACCATTCCGCGGCCCTCGGCTGCCAGGCCTACGGCGAAGGTCTGTGCTGTCCGCAGGTACCCCAGCGCATAGCTGACCTCCCCCTCAACTCCCTCACCGAAATACCGTATGCACCGCAGCCGGTGCTCCACGTCCGATTCGGTGATGCCGCCAAGGTCCCGCGCGATGGCCGGAAGCTCCGACGGTGTTAACGCCCGGATCCAGGGTTCCCAGCCCAGGCCCTTCATCACCACCTCGCCTTCGAACATGCGGTAGGCAGGGCGGGCTTCCGCGTCCGTTTCCCCGGGTGCCGCGACATGCTGCAAATGCCGCCAGGCCTTGTCGAGGTACAGCATGTCCCGCTCGGGGACCCGCTGTTCTCCGGTCACGTAGCTAAGGCGAGCGCCGGGCTCAAGCCCCCAGGCATCGGCGAGCGGGTCTTCTGACAGAACCTTGCGGGGGTCGGCAAGCACCTGCTCGGTCACGTCTCCGTCGAATGCATATGCGTAGTATCTGATTCCCATTCGCCAAGCATTGCCGGACTGCGGGCAGCGTGAAACCGCCGCATTCGTGTATGTGGATAACCTCCCAGTGAAGGCCCCTAGATGTTCCGCTTCAAGCCTACGTGGGCAGTCCGATATCCGAGCCGGGTGTAGAAGGCCCGGGCCCGTTCACGCGCCTCGTCGGTGGTCACCTGCGCCAGTTGCGCCCCACGCGCACGCCCGAAATCGTGTGCCCACTCAAGCATTGCGGTGCCCAGGCCACGTGAACGTTCCGTGGCGGAAACCCGCAGTCCCTCGACCTGCAGTCGGGAAGAACCGCCCCGGGAAAGACCCGGAATGATCGTCAGCTGCATCGTGCCAACGATGCGATCGGCGCCATTGCGTACAACTCCCAGATAGTTGGAACGGTCGCGCACAACCATGTTGTAGGCAGCCTCGTATCGTTCGAGCTCGACGCACTCACGGTCGGGTCCGAACTCGTCATCTGCGAGCAGCGCGGCGATGGCTGCAACGTCATCGCGAGTCGCCCGCTCCAGCCTGAAGGTCCTGCCCGACACCCGCAACAGCCCCCGAACCGAGGATCGCGCACTTGCCTGCAAACGAGCGACCAGCAGATCGAGCCAGCCACCGACGTTTGCTCGAGCCTCAACAGTGTCGGGATAGCGGCATCTCAAATGCAGACCGGACTCGTCCAGGATGAACCAAAGCATCACGCCGTCGGTGTCGATTGCCGCGCCCACATATTGGGCGTCCAGTCCGACGGAGTCGATTCGCACCGGCAGCCTGCGCAGATCCAGCCAGGAGATCGCGAACATGCCAGGAGCCACGGGCATCCCGCCCCATGGAGCGAGCACGTCAGCGAGCGGCCACGAGCCAAGCTGCACAGCTTCCTTTACCGCGGCGGCCGCAGCGCGCGGCTCTGCGACTCCCGACTCAAGTACCGAATTGGTTATGAACCAACCGACTGAGTCATGCCAGTTGCTGTCGAAGCGGCTGTGCACGGGAAAGACCGCCCGTAGCGGGGTTCCCGCCAACTCACGGGTCACTGCGGTCATCGCGACAACAGCGAGTGCGAGCGTCGAGACACCGTCGTCGCGAGCCTGCGCCGCAAAGGCGGCACCGTCGTCGAGATCGAATACATCGCGCACTTCGACACGCTCGCGCTGCGGGCCGGGCGCACCCAAGGGCAGGGGGAAGCGCGGCATGACGCCACCGCTGTCCCCGATGATGCCCTCCCAGCGCTGACGGACGTAATCCGGCGCCGTATTGCGATCCAGCAGTGCTTGGGTGTGCTCTTCGAATGCCGGCACTGGCCCGGGCAACAGTCCACGGCCCGGCTTCCCTGCATCGAGCGCCGCCAACAGGTCGCGCGCGATCACCAGCATGGACCACATATCGACGTGCGCGTGGTCGGCCGCAATCACCACGGTAAGTCCGGCAGCGGTGTCTAATACGCACAGCCGGTGGGAGGGCTGTGCGTAAGGCGAACAAGCGGCGTCGAGGACGTCCCGCACCGCGTCATTGACGGCCTGACCGGGAGCGATCTGATGCTCCACCCAGGTTCCCGGACCGATCCCGATTTCGTGAAGCTCCGGCTCACCGTCCGCACCGGGCACGAATGCGGTCCGCAGTGTGCCATGACGGGCGACGACGGCCAGCCAGCCATCGGCAATTGACTCACGACCGGTTGGGGTGGGCAGCCGGAAAGACAATGCCATCCAGGAGCCCGGGCGTTCGCCAGCCCCCACATGGAGCCGCTGGTCAAACGAGACTGGAAGCCGTCGCTTGGGCGCAGACACACTGACGTCGTAGCCCCAAAGTCGTCCGAACGGTAGTCGCAGGTGCGTGACGTTGGTCAGGCGCATGGCTGTATCCTATCGCCCCGGTTAATCTGAGTACTCAACGCGGCCGCCCGAGGTGATGCGGCCAGCCATGAAAAGAGGAGGCCTGATGCCCACTTTCGAGGTTCCCGGGGCCGAGCTCGCGGTCGCTTTGAGCGACGAAGGTGGACACCCGGTTGTCCAACTGCATGGCCTTACTTCAAGCCGCGCGCGGGATCGCGTGCTCAGCCTCGACCTCGGCCGGGGGCTGAGTGGAACCCGGCTGCTGCGGTACGACGCGCGCGGCCATGGCCGGTCGACGGGGCGGAAAGTCCCCGAGGACTATCAATGGCAAAGCCTGGCCGAAGACCTCCTGCGGCTGCTCGATCACTGGTTCCCCGGCGAAAGCGTCCACGGGGTGGGTCCCTCCATGGGTGCGGCGACACTTTTGCACGCCGCCTCCCGTGAGCCGGACCGCTTTACCGGGCTCACGCTGATGGTGCCGCCCACGGCGTGGGAAACGCGGGCTGCACAGGCTGGAAGCTACCGGGCTGCCGCCGGGCTTATCGAATCTGTGGGGGTCGAGGCATTCCTTGCTGCCACCCGCGGAGCGACCCCGCCGCCGGCCACACTTGGTGCGCCGGAGACGGTGCCGGATGTTGCCGACGCCATCTTGCCGTCCTTGTTCCGCGGCGCGGCATCCAGCGATCTGCCTGCTGCTGAGGCCGTCGCCCGAATCGACGTGCCGACGACGATCCTGGCGTGGATCGATGATCCAGGCCACCCGCTGTCAACCGCGGAATCCCTTGCCACCCTGCTCCCGCAAGCAACACTGACGGTCGCCCGCACCCCGGACGACGTCGAAACCTGGCCCGGCATCCTGAGCCAGGATGTCGCCGGCCGGTGGTGAGGGCTGAGGGCAGATGCAGAAACGCCCGGGATGCGCGAAGCATCCCGGGCGTTTTCATGCAGCAGCCGAACGGACCTAGACGTTGAAGCGGAACTCCACCACGTCGCCGTCGGCCATGACGTATTCCTTGCCTTCGATGCGGACCTTGCCGCGCGACTTTGCTTCGGACATCGAACCGGCGTCGATGAGGTCGTCGAAGGAGACGACTTCGGCCTTGATGAAGCCACGCTGGAAGTCGCTGTGGATCACGCCGGCGGCCTGCGGAGCGGTGTCACCCTGGTGGATGGTCCAGGCGCGGGTTTCCTTCGGGCCGGCGGTGAGGTAAGTCTGCAGGCCGAGGGTGTGGAATCCGACGCGGGCCAGCTGGTCCAGGCCGGACTCTTCCTGGCCGTTCATTTCCAGCATTTCGCGGGCCTCTTCCTCGGAAAGCTCCACGAGGTCGGACTCCAGCTTCGCGTCGAGGAAGATGCAGTCCGCCGGCGCAACGAGGGCACGCAGTTCATCCTGCTTCTCCGTGCTGCCGAGGATGCCTTCGTCCGCGTTGAAGACGTAGATGAAGGGCTTGGCCGTCAGCAGGCCGAGCTCCTTGAGGTGCTCCATCTCGAGCTTGTCGCTCTTGATGGAAGAGAAGACGGTGTCGCCGCGTTCCAGTACCGCCTGCGCCGCCTTGACCGCTGCCAGTTCCGCGGCGTCCCGCTTCTTGATCTTGACTTCTTTTTCGATCCGCGGGATGGCCTTCTCAATGGTCTGCAGATCGGCCAGGATCAGTTCGGTGTTGATCGTCTCCATGTCGGAACGCGGATCCACCTTGCCGTCGACGTGGATGACATCGGGATCGTCGAATACCCGAACCACCTGGGCGATCGCTTCGGCCTCGCGGATGTTGGCCAGGAACTGGTTGCCCAGGCCTTCGCCTTCGGATGCACCCTTGACGATGCCTGCGATGTCCACGAAGGACACGGTGGCCGGCAGGAGCCGCTGCGAGCCGAAGATATCGGCGAGCTGCTGGAGCCGGGGATCGGGCAGGCTCACGACGCCGACATTCGGTTCGATCGTTGCGAACGGGTAGTTCGCCGCGAGGACCTGGTTGCGGGTCAGTGCGTTGAAGAGGGTTGATTTGCCGACGTTGGGCAGTCCGACGATGCCAATAGTAAGAGCCACGAGGATTGATTCTACCTGTTGCAGGGGCTGCCACGCGTTGCCGTTCCGCGCCCGGGGAGACGCCGATCCCAAAAATGTCCGAGCCTTCTGCGAAGGTGGGGGCATGGATGGATTTGTGGTCTTGTTGGCGTTGTTCATGCTGCTGCTCGGGGCGGCGCTCGGCCTGGGAGGCGGCTTTATCGCCTTCCGGCGCCGCAGTGCCGCATTGGAGGCCGATTTCGACGGCGTCTCCGCGCGCCTGGCGGAAGTCTCCGCCGGTTATGCGGCAGCCGACGCCGAGCGGAACCTTCTGCTCGCGCAGAACCGTGAGCTTGGTGCGGCACGGAACCAGGACGGCAGCGTGCTGCGCGCACTGGCGCCGGTGGCGGAGAAGCTCTCGGCGGTCCAGCAGCAGGTCTCGCTGCTGGAACGGGACCGGCTGGAACAGTACGGACAACTGGCGCAGCAGTTGCAGGAGGCACGCCTCTCGGACGAGCAGCTCTTGCGCTCCACCCACGCCCTGGCCTCGGCGCTGCGCTCCAACAGCGCGCGCGGGCAATGGGGTGAGGTCCAGCTACGGCGCGTGGTGGAGGCCGCGGGCATGCTGCGGCACGTCGATTTCCAGGAACAGGTCCACGCGGTGTCCGGCGACGCTTCGCTGCGTCCGGACCTGGTGGTCCAGCTTCCCGGCGGCAAGCAGCTGGTGGTTGATGCCAAGGTGCCGCTGGCTGCCTACCTGGCGGCGCAGGAAAGCGCAACGTCCGGCACGCAGGGCGGCAACGGTTCGGTCCAGGGCAGTGAGCTGCTGGTGGCACATGCCAAGGCGCTGAAGTCCCATGTTGATTCCCTGAGTTCCAAGAAGTACTGGGACATTCCCGGCAACTCCCCCGAACTGGTGGTGTGCTTCCTGCCCGCGGAGTCCATTCTGGCCGCGGCGCTGGAAGCGGACCCTGCCCTGCTCGACCATGCGTTGTCCCGCAACGTGGTGCTGGCCTCCCCCGGCACGCTGCTGGCGGTGCTGAAGTCGGTGGCCTTCACCTGGCGGCAGGATGTGCTGACGGACAACGCCCGGCAGCTGTTTGAACTTGCCCAGCAGCTCTACGACCGCATGGGTACCTTGGGCGAGAATGTGGGCCGTCTGGGCAGTTCCCTGAAGACGTCCGTGGACCGCTACAACGCTTTGGTCGGAACGCTGGAGGCAAGGGTCCTTCCCACGGCACGGAAGTTGAACGCCATGGACACCGAAGGACTGGCGGTACCCGCCGCCGTCGAGGTGGTTCCGCGAGCCCTTGCCGCACCCGAGCTCCGGGAAACACCGGAACTCCGGGCGGGCGACGAGGAATCCGCGGCTTAGGAGGGAGCCCGAAGGTCAGGAGTTGGGACGGTTCCCGCGTCCGCCCAGGGCGCGGGAAACATCCCCGGCGGCCTTGAGCGTGGCGCGCAGTTCCTTCGGCAGGGAGAAAAGCAGGTCCTCCTCGGCCGTGACGACTTCCTCGACGGAGCCGTACCCGTACTCGGCAAGCAAGCGGAGGACTTCCTGGACCAGGACTTCGGGAACGGAGGCACCCGAGGTGACGCCGACCGTGGCCACGCCTTCGAACCAGGCTTCGTCCACCTCGTTGGCGAAGTCCACGCGGTGCGAGGCCTTGGCGCCGTACTCGAGGGCGACCTCCACGAGGCGCACCGAGTTGGAGGAGTTCGCCGAGCCCACCACGATCACCAGGTCGGCCTGGGGAGCGATCTTCTTGATGGCCACCTGGCGGTTGGTGGTGGCGTAGCAGATGTCGTCGCTGGGCGGGTCCTGCAGCGTGGGGAAACGCTCCTTGAGCAGCCGCACGGTTTCCATGGTCTCGTCCACGCTCAGGGTGGTCTGGGACAGCCAGATGGTCTTTTCCGGGTTGCGGACCGTGACCTTGTCCACCTCGTGCGGACCGTTGATGATCTGGATGTGGTCAGGGGCCTCCCCCGCGGTGCCTTCGACTTCCTCGTGGCCGTCGTGGCCGATCAGCAGGATGTCGTAGTCCTCCTTGGCGAAACGCACGGCTTCGCGGTGGACCTTGGTGACGAGGGGGCAGGTCGCGTCGATGGTGCGCAGGCCGCGGTCTTCGGCGGACTGCACCACGGCGGGCGACACACCGTGGGCCGAGAAAATCACGAGGGCACCTTCGGGCACCTCATCGGTTTCGTCGACGAAGATCGCGCCCTTTTCCTCCAGCGAGGTGACCACGTGGACGTTGTGGACGATCTGCTTGCGGACATAAACGGGCGGGCCGTAATGTTCCAGGGCCTTCTCTACGGCGATGACCGCGCGGTCGACGCCGGCGCAGTAGCCACGGGGCGCGGCGAGAAGGACGCGCTTGGGTCCCGAAACGGGGGCAGCAGCCAGCACTTCTTCCGGGGACCTCCGCCGGCGCGGGATGGTGGGCATCGGTACGGACACTGCGGAGCTGCTCATCCCTCCATGCTACCGGGAGCGCACGGAGGGTCAGGCCGCGTCGAAAGTCACCTTGCCGCAGGCCGGATGCTCCTTCTGCGCCGCAGGACCAGGCCGACGACGCCCGCGAGGAACACTGCACCGCCGCCCAGCGCCGTCGCAGCGACCCAGGGGGCAAAGCCGGCAATCGATGAGGCAATGAGTTCGCGGGCGAAGAGGGAACCCATGGCGCTCTCCCCGAGTCCGGCGGAAGCGAGTCCGCCGAACAGTACCGCGGACGCCTGCCAGACGCCGGCGAGGACCGCCAGGCCGATGCCGGCGCACACGAGCACCGCAGACCGTCGTCGGGCCGTCAATACTGCCAGGGCCAGTGCCATCGCGGCTCCGATGCCCGCCGGCCACCACATCGGGGCGTAAGCAGCCACCCGGTCCACCGCCTGCCGCTGGGACGGGCCGCCGAGGCTGACGACTGCGGTGTCCGGCACCGTAAGTTGCACGCCGGTGGCGGCGCGGAGTTTGTCGCCGAGAAGCTGCACCAACGGGCCAAGGTCGAGGACCAGGGAAGTCTCCGCGGCGGACTCCCCGGAGGCCGGATCGCCGGGCTGCGTGGACCCGCCGGCGGAGGACGCCGCGGGTCCGGCGAAGTTCAGTCGGTGGCTCCTGCGGACGGTTTCGTTCCAGGCCTGCGGATACTCCGGCCAGCTGCTCATGTGCTGCGCCGCGTCATTGAGCAGCGAGGCTCCGAGCTCTTCGGCCGGCGCCGGCAGCTCGAGCCCGGCTTCGATGTTGCTGACAGCGATACCGGCCAGCCGGGCTTGGAAGGCCGGATCCTTCCCCAGCCGGTCCGTCAGCTGCACGAAACCGTCTTCACGGACGATGTTGCGTTCGGTCCAGGCCGCCGGGACGGCGAATCCAGTCAGGAGAAGGGCAAGTATCACTGCGAGCGCAGAGACAAAGGTACGCAAGGGGAATCCTCGGGTCGGGGCCAACTGCCATCCTACGGGTGATTGTCAGTGCTCCCTGCAAGGGTATGGATAGAGTTGACGAGCACGGCGGGCCTTCGCAGGTCGCAGCCAATCGACCCAGCAAACAGAGCAATCAGGCAGCCAGAGCAGCAAGGACGGAACCCATGCATCAGTCGTCGCCCGGCCGGGTAACCGCCCATGGCTGCTGAGGACATGGGCGCCACGGGCGCCGGCGGTGCCGCGTCCGGCGATGCCGAGGCACAGCCGGAAGCGTCGACCCTGCCCGCAACGGCCGCCGAAACAAGCCCGAACCATCCGTGGCCGCTGCACCTTTTGTCCCGGAAGCTGAAGGCGCACATCGAACGGGCCCCCGCCGTCTGGATCGAAGCGCAGATCATCGAGCTCAACCGCCGCGGCGGCAGCGCGTTTGCCACGCTCCGGGACACCGACGCCGAAATCTCGCTGCCGGCGTCGCTCTGGTCCAATGTCCTTGACCGCCAGAAGACGCCGCTGGAGCGCGGCTCCCGCGTCGTGGCGCTGGTGAAGCCCGAATTCTGGATGAAGACCGGCCGCCTGAACATGTCCGTCCGGGACATCCGTCCTGTGGGGCTCGGCGATCTGCTCGCCAGGATTGAGCGGCTGCGGCAGGCCCTGGCCGCCGAGGGACTCTTCGCGGATTCAAGGAAGAAGCCGCTGCCCCTCCTTCCGCACCGCATCGGACTCATCACCGGGCGGGACTCGGACGCCAAGAAGGACGTACTCCGGAACGCCGCCCTGCGCTGGCCCGCCGTCGAGTTCGACGTCCGCGAGGTGGCAGTGCAGGGAAACACCGCGGTCGGCCAGGTCCTCGCTGCGCTCCGGAAGCTCGACGCCGATCCGCACGTCGACGTGATCGTGATCGCGCGCGGCGGCGGCGCCCTGGAGGACCTGCTCCCGTTCAGCAACGAGGAGCTCATCCGGGCCGTGGCCGCGGCCGCCACCCCCGTGGTCAGCGCGATCGGCCATGAAGCGGACCGGCCGATCCTCGACGACGTCGCGGATCTCCGGGCATCGACCCCCACCGACGCCGCGAAGCGCGTCGTGCCGGACGTGTCCGAGGAACTGGCCAAGGTGCGCGTCGCCCGGGAATACCTGAACCGTTCCATCCTCCGGCTGCTGGACCGGGAGAGCGACCGGCTGCACGCCCTGCGTTCCCGGCCGGTGATGGCCTCACCGGAAGTGATGGTGACGGCGCGGGAAGACGACATCAGCAGGCTCCGGAAGCATGCGCACACAGCGGTGAGCTCCGCCGTCGTCCGTGCCCTGGACCAGGTTCACCACCTCAAGGCGCGGGTGCGGGCGCTCTCCCCGCAAATGACGCTGGACCGCGGCTACGCGGTGGTCCAGGTGGCCGGCCCGGACGGCGCCGGCCATGACGTCGTCAGGACCCCCGGGCAGGCTCCCCATGGCACGCCCTTGACCGTCCGGGTGGCGGAAGGCCGGTTCGGCGCGGTCGCCGACGGCGTCCTGCCGCCTGCCCCGTCCGAGGCAGCAGAACGACCCGCATCCGAGAGAGGATCCCAATGACCGCAGAGAACGGCTCCGAAGAAAACGCCGGCAAGCAACCGGGTGCACCGGCCCCGGATGCCCTGGGATATGAGGAGGCCCGCGAGCAGCTTGCCGCCGTGGTGGCCAGGCTCGAGGCCGGCGGTGCGAGCCTGGAAGAATCCCTTGCTCTCTGGGAGCGCGGCGAAGCCCTGGCCAAGCAGTGCGAGGAATGGCTGGAGGGGGCGCGACGGCGGCTTGCCAGCGCAAGGGAAGCCACCAACGGCGGCGACGACAACTAGGAACCGGCAGGCAGGGTCAGGACGCGGCGACCCGTTCGCGCTCGGCCTCGACATCGAATTCCGCCGCAGGCCACTGCAGTGACAGCCCTTCGAGTGCCGTAATCAGCAGTCCCTGGACGGCGATCCGGGCGAACCATTTCCTGTTCGCCGGGACCACGTGCCAGGGCGCGACGGCGGTGGACGTCTTGTCGAAGACCTTCTGGAAGGCATCCATGTAGGCATCCCAGTGGGCACGTTCCGCCAGGTCGCCCGGGCTGTATTTCCAGTGTTTCGAGGGATCGTCCAGCCGGGCGAGCAAGCGCTTCTTCTGTTCGTCCCGGCTGATGTGCAGCATGACCTTGACGATGGCCGTTCCCTGCTCGGCGAGCCGGGCCTCGAAGGCGTTGATGGCCGCGTACCGGCGTTCGAGCTCAGACTCGTCGGCCCAGCCGTGGACCCGGTGGATCAGCACGTCCTCGTAATGGGAGCGGTCGAAGACGCCGACCATCCCGGCACCCGGAACCGCCGTCTCGATCCGCCAGAGGAAATCGTGCGACTTCTCCTCGTCCGTGGGAGCTTTGAACGCAGTGAGCTCCACGCCCTGCGGATCCATGGCCGCCACCACGTGGCCCACGATGCCGCCCTTGCCCGCAGTGTCCATGGCCTGCAGGATCAGCAGCACCCGCTTGTTGCTGCCGAATTTGCCCTCAGCGAAGAGCATCTCCTGCAGTTCCTTGACGCGGCCGTCGAGGTCAGCCAGCAGTGTCTCGCCGTCGCTCTTGGCGCCGGGGTAGCCCGGCGTCGAGTCAGGGTCGACGGAGGACAGCAGGAACCCCGGCGTGATCGCCAGGGTTCCTGCCGGGTCCTGCTCGAATTCCAGCGCTTTCCCTTCACCGGCCACGGGCTCTCCCTGGGGTCAGGCCGCCCTGCCGGCGGCGTGTCCCAACAGGCTAGTTGCCCGGGTAGCGCCCGAGGAAGTCCGCCATGCGGCCGATGGCTTCTTCGATGTCCTTGACGTTGGGCAGCGTGACCATGCGGAAGTGGTCCGGCCGCACCCAGTTGAACGCCCGGCCGTGGGAGACGAGGATCTTCTGTTCCTTCAGCAGGTCCAGGACGAACTTCTCGTCATCGCGGATGTGGTAGACCTCGGGGTCCAGCTTCGGGAAGAGATACAGCGCGCCCTTGGCCTGCTGGGTGCTTACGCCGGGGATGGCGTTGAGCAGTTCGTAGGCCTTGTTGCGCTGTTCGAGCAGCCGGCCGCCGGGAAGGATGAGGTCGTTGATGCTCTGGTAGCCGCCGAGCGCGGTCTGGATGGCGTGCTGGGCGGGCACGTTGGCACAGAGCCGCATGTTGGCCAGGAGGTTGATGCCTTCGAGGTAGTCGGCGGCTTCCTTCTTGGGTCCGGAAATGGCCATCCAGCCGGCGCGGTAGCCGCACACCCGGTAGGCCTTGGACAGTCCGCTGAAGGTCAGGCAGAGGACGTCTTCGCCCGTCAGGCCGGCGAGGTTCACATGGACGGCGTCGTCGTAAAGGATCTTTTCGTAGATCTCGTCGGCGAACAGCACCAGGCCGTGCTTCTCGGCCATGGCGACGATCTTGCGGAGGGTCTCCTCCGGGTAGACGGCGCCCGTGGGGTTGTTCGGGTTGATGACCACGATGCCTTTGGTGCGCGGCGTGATCTTGGCTTCGAGGTCGTCCAGGTCGGGCTGCCAGCCCGATTCCTCGTCGCAGAGGTAGTGCACCGGACGGCCGCCTGCCAGGGACACGGACGCGGTCCAAAGCGGGTAGTCGGGCGACGGGATGAGGACCTCGTCGCCGTCTTCGAGCAGCGCCATGAGGGACATGGTGATGAGTTCGCTGACGCCGTTGCCGAGGTAGATGTCGTCGACGTGGATGTTCTGGATGCCGCGGGTCTGGTAGTACTGCGAGACGGCGGTGCGGGCGGAGAAGATGCCACGGGAATCGCTGTAGCCCTGGGCGTTCGGCAGGTGGCGGATCATGTCCACCAAGATCGCGTCCGGCGCTTCAAAGCCAAACGGTGCCGGGTTTCCGATGTTCAGTTTGAGGATGCGGTGCCCCTCTGCCTCCATCTGCTGGGCGGCCTGAAGAATCGGTCCACGGATGTCGTAAAGGACATTATGAAGCTTGGTGGACTGCTTGAATTCTGCCATTCATCAAATATGCCACACCGGTGATGGACTTCCCGTGAGAGCTGCCTCACAGAAGCACGACGGCGGCGGGCGGCTCCCGCGGGTGCCGCTCGCCGCCGTCGTCGGCCGATAACGGGGCTGGTTACTTCACGATCCCCTTCTCCTTCAGCCAGGCCGCCGCGGCGTCCTTGGGGTTCTGCTTCTGGTCACCGCTGACCGCCCGGTTGAGGTTGATGAGGTCCTCGGTGGTGAGGACCTTGGACACCGCGTTGAGTGCGTCCTTGGCTTTGTCCGTCATCTTGGCGCTGTTGTAGAGGGGCACCACCTGCTGGGCCTTGAAGTTGTTCTTCGGGTCCTCGAGCACCACCAGGTCGTTGTCCTGGATGGACGGCGTGGTGGTGTAGATGTCCGCCACCTGGACCTCGTCGGTGAGGAGCGCCTGCAGGGTCAGGTTGCCGCCGCCGTCGTTGAGGGGCTTGAGGCCCTTAAGCACGCAGTTGTAGTTGGCCTTCAGGCCCGGGAAGCCGTAGGCACGGGTTTCAAAGGTTGCCGGTGCAGCCATCGTGAGGTCCTTGCAGACCTTGGCAAGGTCGGTGATGGACTTCAGCTGGTACTTCTCGGCGGTGGCCTTGGTGACGACCATGGCGTCCTTGTTCTCGGCTTTGGAAGCATCCAGCACGCCCAGGCCCTGCGGGAGCTTGCCCGGCAGCGCCTTGTAGACGTCGTCCGCGGACACTTCGGGAGCGTTGGCGTCCAGGTAGGACAGCAGGTTTCCGGAATAGTCCGGGGCGAGGTCGATCGAGCCGTCCTGCACGGCCTTGAAGTAGATCTCCCGGGAACCGATGTTGGGCTTCGTGCTGGCGGTGACGCCGGCGGCGTTGAGCGCCCCGGCGTAGATTTCGGCGATGATCTGGCTTTCGGGGAAGTCCGCCGAGCCCACCACCAGCGGCCCGCCGCCGCCCGTAGTCGCGCTGGTGCTTGGGGAGGACAGCGGGCTGCCGCCGCAGGCGCTCAGTGCAACGACGAGGCCTACGCCCACCAGGCCGCCGAGTCCGCGGCGGGTGAGCGTGCGGGGCCGGGATGCGAAGGTGCTGCTGTTCTTCATCGGGTTCCTCCTTGAAAGTCAGGGCCGGCCGGTGCCGCCGCTGCGGTGTCTTCGGCAGGCCGACGGCCGCCGCGGGAATCGGTGGACAGCCCCGGGGAGAGGATCATCCTCTGCCCTGCAGCCAGTATGAGGTCGACGGCGATTGCCAGCGCCGCGATGAGCAGGGACCCGCCGAGCATCCGCGGGAAGTCCTGGAGGACCAGGCCATCAAAAAGGTAGCGCCCCAGTCCGCCGAGCGGAAGGTAGGCGACCACCGAGACGGTCGCGATGACCTGCAGCACGGCCGTCCGGACGCCGCCGGCCAGGACGGGCAGGCCGTTGGGAAGCTCCACCCGGAACAGGATCTGGAGTTCCGTCATCCCCATCGCGCGGGCGCCGTCCACCACGGCGCGGTCCACGCTGGAGATGCCGGCGTAGCTGCCCGCAAGCAGCGGCGGAACGGTCAGGATCACCAGTGCCCACACCGGTGGCATGAGCCCGCTGCCGGCCAGCAAGGCGAAGAGGACCAGCAGGCCCAGGGTGGGAAGGGCGCGCAGGGCTCCGGCGACGGCGACGGCGACAACCCGGCCCCGGCCGGTGTGGCCGATGAACAGCCCCAGTGGCATGGCGATTGCGGCGGCGATGACAAGGACCAGTGCCGAGTATTGAAGGTGTTCGAGGAGCCGGACGGCGATGCCGCCGCTGCCGCCCCAGTTGGCCGGGGACGCCAGCCAGGCGAAGGTGTCGGCGAAGATGTCCATCAGCCGGCCCCTTCGTGGATCCGGGTTTCGGACATGGCTGCCATCAGGGCCGCGCTTCCGGCGGCGGGCATGGCGGCGGCCCGGGTCCACGGGGTGAGGACCCGCTCCAGCAGGACCAGGAGCGCATCCATGAGGAGGGCCAGCACCAGGATCCCCAGGATGCCCACCACCACTTCGGTGATGAAGGTCCGCTGCAGGCCGTCGGTGAAGAGCACGCCGAGGTTGCCCACGCCCAGCAGCGCGGCCACGCTCACCAGGGAAATGTTGCTGACCGACACCACGCGGAGCCCCGCGAACAGCACCGGCAGGGAGAGCGGAATGTCGATCCGCAGGAACCGTGCGGACGCGGTGAAGCCCATGGCCGTTGCTGCCAGGAGCAGTTCCTCGTCCACCGAGTCGAACGCGTCCATGGCGGCCCGGACCAGGAGTGCCACGGCGTAGATGGTCAGTGCCACCACCACATTGACGGGGTCCAGGATCCGGGTGCCCAGCACGGGCGGCAAGATGATGAACAGGGCCAGGGAGGGAATGGTGTACAGCAGCGAACTGGCCGTCGTCACGGCCGTACGCAGCGCCCGCCTCCCCCGCGCAAGCTGGGCCAGGGGCACGGAAATGACCAGGCCCAGGACCATCGGAACCACCGCGAGCACGAAATGCTGGCCGGCCAGCCCGAACACCGTGCCGCTGTTGGCCAGGAACCATTCCATCAGTCCGGTTCCTCCCGCCGACGGCGGCCTTCCTCTATCAGCACCAGGATTTCCTCCGCTTTGAGGACGCCTGCGAGCCGCCCGTCGCCGTCGACCGCCACGCCCAGGCCCGACGGCGAGGACAGGGCCGCGTCGAGGGCCCGGCGCAGGCTGTCCCCCGGGCGGAACAGCGAACCACCGGGAACCAGCCCGCCGCCGTCGCGCGGTGACGCCCAGCCCAGGGGCCGGGAGTCGTCGTCGAGCACCAGGGCCCATTCGCTGTTGCTGCCGGCCGCCGCGGCGGCATCGACCGTCTTGGCCGGATGCAGCCGGACGGAATCGGCGGCATTGAAGGACAGGCGCCGGAATCCACGGTCGCGGCCCACGAAGGACGCCACGAAATCGTTGGCCGGTGCCCGCAGGATTTCCTCGGGCGCGGCGTACTGGGCGAGCCTGCCGCCGACAGCGAACACCGCCACCTTGTCGCCGAGGACGGTGGCTTCATCGATGTCATGGGTGACGAAGACGATCGTCTTGTCCAGCTCGCGCTGCAGCCGCAGCAGTTCCTGCTGCAGTTCGTCCCGGACCACGGGGTCGACGGCGCTGAACGGCTCGTCCATCAGCAGCACCGGCGGATCCGCGGCGAGCGCCCGGGCAACCCCGACCCGCTGCTGCTGCCCGCCGGACAGCTGCGAGGGGTACCGCCGGCCGAGCCCGGAGGCCAGCCCGACGACGTCGAGCAGTTCCGCCGCGCGCCGCCGGGCCTCCGTTTTGGGGACACCGTTCAGCCGCGGAACCGTCGCGATGTTGTCCAGCACCGTGCGGTGCGGCATGAGGCCGGCGGACTGCATGACGTAGCCCATGGACCGGCGCAGCTGCGCCGCCGGTTCCGCCGAGACATCCTTGCCCGCCACCGTGATGGTCCCCGAGGTGGGTTCCACCATCCGGTTGATCATTCGCAAGGACGTGGTCTTGCCGCAGCCCGACGGTCCCACGAACACCGTGATGGCGCCCTGGTCGATGGACATGCTCAAGTTGTCCACCGCAGGCTGGCCGCCCTGATACTGCTTGGTGACGCTCTGGAACTCAATCATGGCTTCAGCCATTTCCGGGCTTACCTCGCTGTCGGCGAATCGGTGGAGCGGTCGGGCGGGCATTCAAGACGATGGTGCAATCAGCCTAGTCACCCCCTGTGACGATGTCAGCCACGGCGCGGCGGCCGTAAGGGATCGGCAAGGTTCAGCCGCTCTTGCGGTTCCGTCCCTTGCCGCGCAGCTCACCTCCCTCGTGCCGGTACCGTTCGGCGGCGCGCTGGCTCAGCCCCGCCCGCACGATGTTCTGGTGCCATTCGCGCTGGTAGGCACGCCGGGCGGCGGCGTCCTGTTTCCGGGCCAGGGCTGCGAGCTCGTCCTGGAGCTTGCGGTAGCTTTCCCAGTGCCGCAGCTCCACCCGGCCGTCGGCGAGCGCTGCCTGCACGGCGCAGCCCGGCTCGCGGTCATGGGCGCAGTCGGCGAAACGGCACTGGCCGAAAAGCTCCTCCAGGTCGGCGAACATGTCCTGCAGCCCGCTCTCCGCGTCGAAGAGCCCGAAGCCGCGCACGCCCGGGGTGTCCATCAGGACCGCTCCTCCGGGCAAGGGAACGAGTTCACGGGACGTGGTGGTGTGCCGGCCCTTGCCGTCACCGGCGCGGACCGGCCCGGTTTCCTGGATATCGCGGCCAGCCAGCGCGTTGATGAGGCTGGACTTCCCGGCACCGGAGGGCCCCAGCAGCACCACGGTGCCGCCGGGCGGAACGTGCAGCATGAGCTCGTCGAGCCCGTCGCTGTGTTCGGCGGACGTGGTGACCACCTCGACTCCGGCCGCGTGCAGCATGACCTGCCCGACGACGTCGTCCGCCAGCTCGGCGAGGTCCGCTTTGGTGATGATCACCAGCGGGGTGGCACCGGAGTCCCAGGCCGCGACGAGCGTGCGCTCGAGGCGGTTGGGACTCAGCGGCCGGTCCATCGGGACCACGACGCCCACCACGTCGATGTTGGCCCCGAGGACCTGTTCTTCGGTGGATGCGGCCAGTGCCCGCTTCCGGCCCAATGAGGTGCGGCGCGGCAGGACTTCGACGACGGCGGGTTCCCCCGCCCGGTTGCTGCCGAGCCATACCCAGTCGCCGGTGACCGGTGCGGGCCCGTGGCTGGGATAGGGCAGGTGGCTCAGCCCGGACGGTCCGGCGACGAGGACCCGGTTGCGGTCGAGCCGGACCACCCGGCCGGCTTGTTCGTCGCCTTGGACTTCGTCGTGGCCTGACGGCGGGTGGGCGCGGAAGTACTCCGCGGTTTCCGGGGTGAAGCCGTAGGCGGCCGGCCCGTCAAGGTTGGTGGTGTTTGGTGTTGCGGGACCCTTTGCGGGTCCGGAAGTGATTTTCAATGGTCAGCCTCTGGAGAGGCCCGGCCGCCAGGGCGTGCGAGAAGCGGAGGCTCAGTGCACGACGGATGCCGGGGCAGGAATGATGATGTGCTGAGTGCGCGGTGCGCGCGAAAATTCGGCAATCATGGTTCCACCTCCTCGGCTTGGGGCCGGCCGGTCGCTTTGTTCAAAACCTCCCCGTTCAAGGGGCCGGCAACTCATTCAGGGTAGCCAGCGGGACGCTGCATGGCCAGAGCTTCCGCGAAGGAATTCAGCCGAGCCGGCCGTTGAGGGGGCGTTCGCGGTGCAGGCGCAGGCCGATGTCCACGACGGAAACCCTGTCCAGGCCCGGCACGACCTCAAGCGGGATCCAAGCTGCGTGGGTGGTACTGCCGTCCACCTCGTGGGTGAGTTCACCGCCCGTGATCCGCGCTTCGAAGATCATCCTCAGGGCCTGGAAAGGGCGGTCTTTTCCGTCGAACCGGGGCTCGTCCGGCCAGTAGCCCACGTCCGTTCCGAGCATGGCCCCGATCTCGGCGTCATAGCCCGTCTCCTCCAGGATTTCCCGCCGGCACCCGTCCACCGGGTGCTCGGCAAGGTCGAGGCCGCCGCCCGGCAGGGTCCAGCCTTCCTTGCCGTTCTCTTTCCAGTACGCCAGGAGGATGGCGCCGTCCCGGACAATGACTCCGTAGGCGGCAGGTCGGGTGTCGAATCGCATGCTCACGAAGGACAGCTTAGGCCCCGAAGGGCCGCAGCCGCCGGGACCGCCCGGCGCGGGCAGGCCGTCAGGCGAGCACCGCCGCCTCGATCTCGGAAGTGTCCGGCGCGCCGAGTTCGGCGGATTCGCGGAGTTCGACGACGGTGCCGGGCTTGTCGAGTTCGAGCACCTTGACCGTGTTGTTGCCTGCCCGGACCAGCGGCGCGGGGACGTAGACGGTGCGCTGCGGCCCGGTTTCCCAGTAGCGGCCGAGCAGGAACCCGTTGATCCAGAGGAACCCCTTGCCTGAGTCCGGGAGGGCGATATAGGTGTCAGCCGGTTCCGCCACTTCGAAGTCCACCCCGGGCAGCCGGTCCAGCTCCGCCTCGGCCCATTCCGAGAGGGCCACAGGGACCTGGCTCCAGTGGAAGGTGTAGCGCTGGTTGACCAGCACCCCGCCCAGGATTCCCTTGCCTTGCCCGGTGAGTGGGCCGTAGTTGATCCGTCCCAAGTTCTCCACCAGGATGTCCAGTTTGGCCGGGACCCCGGTGCCGGTGACCGTCAGGCCTTCGGCGCTCGTGACGTCGTCGAGGATTCCGGCGAAGGCGCCGTCCACCCAGACGTGGGCGCGGTCGTGGAGGCCGGTGATCTTCAGTTTCGACTCCGTGGGCGCGTCAGGGCGGCCCGGCAGAACGGCCTCCGCGGAGTACAGCACCAAGCCGGCGTCGAGGCCCAGTTCCTCGAAGGACAGCGGCTTGACGCTTCGCACCGGGCTTGCCGAGCTGCGCAGGAGTTCCCTGAGCTCCGGTGCCGGCCCGAGGGGCAGGGTGGCGGCCGGGAGCACGGGGGCTTCGGCCAGCAGCTCGGGGGCAAGGACGGGAAGCTCGGTGATGCCCTGCGCCCGGAAGAATTCGGTGCGCAAGGCATGGAACTTCCCGGTCAGGGCGCCGTTTTCGGCGATGGGCGCGTCCGAGTCGTAGCTGGTGACCGTAGGCTGGATGCGGGTGCCGTCGTGGTTGGCGCCGGAGCCGAGGCCGAAGTTGCTGCCGCCGTGGGCCATGTAGATGCAGACGGAGCCGTCCAGGTCCAGGATCTTGCGGACCTCGGAGGCCGCCTCGGCCGCGTCGCGGACGTGGTGTTCCTCGCCCCAGTGGTCGAACCAGCCGCCCCAGAACTCGACGTTGAAGAACGGCTCGCCGGGCCGGCGGCGCTGCCACGTGGCCACGGCTTCGTCGCCCCGGCTGCCGAGGGTCGCCGTCGCCCAGGTTCCGTCCACGGCGCCGCCGTCCAGGAAGTAGTCCGTGCCGCCGTCGGCGGTGAACAGCAGCTCGCTGATGCCGCGCTCTTCGAGTGCACGGCGGTTCCAGCGGATGTAGTCGTGGTCGTCGCCGTAGCTGCCGTATTCGTTTTCGATCTGCACCGCCACCACGGGTCCGCCATTGCAGGCCTGCCGGGCGGCGATGATGGGCAGGAGCTGGTCGAACCATTCTTCAATGGCTGCGGTGAAGCCGGGGTCCAGGCAGCGCAGGCCGATGCCCGGCGTTCCGGTGAGCCATGCGGGGAAGCCGCCGTTGTCCCACTCGGCGCAGATGTACGGCCCGGGCCGGACAATGACGTCCAGTCCCTCTTCTGCTGCGAGGTCGAAGAAGCGGCCCAGGTCCCGCCAGCCGGTGAAGTCCGGGGCCTGTCCTCGGTGCGGCTGGTGGAAGTTCCACGCGACGTAGGTGTCCACCGTGTTGGCGCCCATGGCCTTGAGCCTGCGCAGCCTGTCCTGCCAGTGGTCGGGGTGTACCCGGAAGTAGTGGATGGCTCCGGCAAGGATGCGGTAGCGTTCCCCCGAGCGGTAAAGGACGGCGTCGCGGTAGCTCAAAACGGCGTTGTTCACGAAAAACAGAATAGTACATTTCTTAACAAATCAGCACATGGAGTGTCTCGTGACCAACTTGGAAACGGCCCCGGCCCAAGAACTCTGCCCTGCCGGGCACCCAGGCACGGGACCGTGCGTCCAATTGTGGCCGGAGCGGGAGGTGCCGCTGGGCGGAGTCCGTGCGATGAACGTATCCCGCACGCTTCCGCAGCGCGGGCTGCCGACCGTTGGCGCATGGTGCTTCCTGGACAGCTTCGGCCCGGACCGCGTGGCCATGAGCGTGCTGCCGCATCCGCACATGGGGCTCCAGACAGTGACGTGGCCGCTGGAAGGCGAAGTGCGGCACCGCGACAGCGTGGGAAGCGAGGTGGTGGTCCGCCCGGGCCAGCTGAACATCATGACGGCGGGCCGCGGCATCTCGCACTCCGAGTTCGCGGTACTGCCGCAGCCGGACGACGACGGCGGGGTGGAGGTTCCGCTGTCCCGCGGACTGCAGCTGTGGGTGGCGCTGCCGGACGCCGAGCGGCACCGGGCGCCGTCGTTCGAGCAAGTCGTGGACCTGCCGCTCGTCAGCGGGGACGGCTACACCGCCAGGGTGCTGGTGGGCGAATTCGCCGGCCAGCGCTCCCCCGCCACCATGTTCAGCCCGATCGTCGGCGCGGAGGTCAGCGGCTCCGGGGAGATCGGCTTCCCGCTGGATACCGCTTTTGAGCACGCCATCCTGGTGCTGGACGGCCACCTGACCGTGGACGGCCAGGAGGTCGGCCCCGGCCCCCTCGCCTACCTGGGCTCCGGCCGGGATTCGCTGGCGGTGGAGGCTGCCCCGGATACCCGCTTCATGGTGCTCGGCGGTGAACCATTCGAAGAGGATGTCCTCATGTGGTGGAACTTCGTGGGCCGCACCCACGAGGAGATCGTCGAAGCCCGCGAAGACTGGGAAGCCCAGGCGGCGCAGTCCGACGCCGATGCGCGCGGAGCCCGCTTCGGCGTGGTCGACGGGCACGGGCCTGACGCCGGCGCCGAGGCCGGGCGCATCCCGGCGCCGCCGCTGCCCGGCGTGCGGCTCAAGCCGCGCACCCGCGGCGGCCAGCCCGAATAGGGCCGCAGCCGGAGCTCAGGCCGAAAAGGACCTCAGCCGCGCTCGGCGATAATCTGCGGCACCCCGAAGACCGGGTCCTGGTCCAGCACGCGCACGTCCGTCACCCCGTGGGCCGCGAGGCCAGTGCGGAAAGCGGACTGCAGCGCGGCCACGTTCATGCCCAGGCCGCTGCCGAGGATGGCCGGCCCGGGAATCCCGAGCTGCCGCAGGACCTGTGCCGCGAGCTCGGCCAGGTCGCGGCCGGCCTGGTCCAGGAGCTGCCGGCTCACCTCGAGGCCTTCGTCGGCGGTCTGCACCACGACGCCGGCACGCTGCGCCCAGTAGCGGCGGTCGGTGTCCGGGGAGTGGAAGAGGGCGATCAGCTTGTTCGGGTCGTCCAGGCCGCAGGAATCCAGCAGGGCGCTGGTGAGGGCGTCGGGTTCCAGGCCCTTGTTCATCCGGCGCAGGCTGTGGCGGACGGCCTCACGTCCCAGCCAGTAACCGCTGCCTTCGTCGCCCAGCAGGTATCCCCAGCCGCCGGCGCGTGCTTCCTGTCCGGCAGCGTTCTTGCCCCAGGCCGCGGAACCCGTACCCGCGATGACGGCGACGCCGGTGCTCGTCCGGCCGGCGGCCAGCAGCAGGCGGGAGTCGTGGACCACCGAGACGGCGGCGCCCGGCACGTGCGGTTCGATGAGGGCGGCGAGCGCGCGGGCGTCGTCGTCGGTGTCGATGCCGCCGGCACCGGCGAGCACGGTGTCCACCCGGCCGCCGCCGATCCTGCTGAACAGTTCGGCGAGGTTGGCGGCCGCGGCTTCCCGGCTGACGTTCTGCACGTTGGCGCTGCCGACGGATTCGTCGCGGACTACCACCCCGTCCTCGAAGCGGACGCCGCGGGTCTTGGTGCCGCCGATGTCCAGGCCGATGACCGTACCGGGAACGGCCGGGAATGCGGGGCCGGGGCGTGACGAGGGGTTCTCAGCGTTTTCCACGTGCACAGCTTAACGCGCAGGCTTCCTAGCTCCGCCCCTTGATGAATCCGGCGAGCAGTTCCGGCCCTTCCGCGAGGACCATTTCCCGGAACAGCCAGACGGGTCCTGCCTCGCTCCCCGGTCCCCCGTTCCCCCGTTCACGCCAGGCGATGCCGATCTCCCGGTAGGCCAGCGGGGATTCGATGGCCACCTCCACCCATCCGAGCCCGGCCCCCTGCGGGCCGTGGATTCCCGGCCCCAGGCCACCCGGCGGCAGGATGCTGTAGCCCAGCCCGGCCGAAACGAGGCCCCGGACGGTGTGGGTGTCCTGGCTTTCGAACGCGGTGCGCGGCCGGATACCGGCGTCGCGGAAGATCGCGTCCGTGAGGGACCGCAGGCCATAGCCCGGACCCATCGCCACGAACGGTTCGCCCTTGAGCTCCTCGAGGCGGATCCGTTTCCGCCCGGCCGCCGCATGCTGGTGGTGCAGCACCAGCCGCAGCGGTTCGCGGTAGAGCGCGGCAGAGGCAAGCCCCCTGCCGCGCGGGGCGACCGGCGAGGTCAGGGCGATGTCGGCGTCGCCCGCTGCGAGCTCGTCCAGGCACGCGGCGCGGGCGCCCTGGCTCAGCTCGAAGGCGGTGAGCGGGTGGCGTGCGCGGAAGGCGCCGATCAGCACAGGCAGGGTGGCCTCGCCGAAGGTGTGCTGGAAGCTCACCGAGATCCGGCCGCGGACGGCGTCCTGTTCCTGCCGCACCAGGTCCAGCCCGCGGCGGAATTCGGCGAGGGCGGCGTCGACATGCGGCAGGAGCGTGCGGGCGGCGGCGCTGAGCCGCACCCCGCGCCCGTCGCGGACCAGCAGATCGGTCCCGACGACGGCACCCGCCCGGGCCAGCGCCCGGCTCACCGTCGATTGCGGCACCCCGAGGAGTTCAGCCGTCGCGGTGACGTGTTCGGTCCGCGCGAGCTCAGAGAGGATGGGCAGGAGGGGCAGCAGCTGCACGAGCTGCTTGTGGTCGGGATCCATGCAGCACCGTCTCCATTCAATGTGAATTTGCTATGGAAATCATCTCATTGATGCATTGGATACATGACTTGCCGGAGGCATACCGTGGCAGGGTGATGATGCAAGCTATCCCCGAAGCCGCCGACGGACACCCCAAAGGCTTCCCCGGCTACCGGCGGATCCTCGCCGGACTGGCGATGGCCGGCGTCGCGACGTTCGCCCAGCTCTATTCCACCCAGGCGGTGCTGCCGCTCATGTCCAGGGACCTGGGGATCACGGCCGCTGACGCCGCCCTGAGCGTCTCCCTTGCCACGGCGGGCCTTGCCGCCTCGGTGCTGCCGTGGTCCTTCGTGGCCGACCGCATAGGCCGGGTGCGTGCCATGGCAATCGCGATCGGCGCCGCGACCGTTCTAGGCCTGCTGGTTCCGTTCGCCCCCGCCCTGCCGTTGGTGCTGGGCCTGCGCGCCATGGAGGGCGTCGCGCTGGGCGGCATCCCCGCGGTGGCCATCGCCTACCTCAACGAGGAAATCGGCAAGGCCCATGCCGCCCTGGCCGCGGGCAGCTACGTCGCAGGCACCACGCTGGGCGGGCTCGCCGGCCGGCTCCTGGCCGGACCCCTCGGAGAAGCCTGGGGCTGGCGCGCTGGAACCCTGGCCGTTTCGGTGCTCGCGGCGGTATCCGCGGCACTGTTCCTGCTCCTGGTTCCAGAGCCCCGGCGCTTCGTTCCCGCGCCCGCCCAGGGCGTGCGCGGGGCGGCGGGGATCCTGCTGGGCCACCTTCGCAACCCGCGGCTGCTGGCCATCTACTTGCAGGCCTTTGTGCTGATGGGCGGCTTCGTGGCCGTCTACAACTACCTGGGCTTCCGCCTGCATGCCGCCCCGTTCGCCCTTCCCGCATCCGTGGTGAGCCTGCTCTTCCTGGCCTACCTTTCGGGCACCGTGAGCTCCCGGTGGGGCGCGGCCATGTCCCTGCGCCTGGGCCGGCGCAACGTGCTCCTCGCCGGGATCGGCTGCATGGCCGCGGGCATGGCCCTGACCCTGTGGGATTTCCTGCCGACAGTGCTCGCGGGCCTGCTCCTCTTCACGGCCGGGTTCTTCGCCGCCCACAGCATCGGTGCCGGGTGGAGCGGGACCCTGCCGGCCGGCGGAAAAGCCCAGTCGGCTTCGTTGTACAACCTTTTCTACTATCTGGGCTCCAGCGTCCTCGGCTGGCTGGGCGGGCTCGTCTTCCAGTCAGCGGGCTGGACCGCCCTCGCCTGGGGCGTGATCGCTCTGGCGTGCGCGACGGCGGTGATCACCGCCGTCGCGCACGCGTCGGCTAAGCCGGCACGCGCCGTCGTCGCCGTTTCCTGAGGCGGCGCGCCCGGTCCGGTCTCAGCGGGTCGACTCGATGGCCTGCACGAGGTCGGCGATGAGGTCGGCAGGATCCTCGAGGCCGATCGAGAGGCGCAGCATGCGCGCATGCGGCTTCGCCTCGGGTGCCACCGGGCGGTGCGTGAGCCCGGCCGGGTGCTGGATCAGCGTGTCGATGCCGCCCAGCGACACGGCGTGGGTCATCAGCCGGACCGCACCCGGGATCCGCTCGGCGTGCTCCGCGGAGGCGACGTCGAAGGCAAGCAGCGAACCGGGCCCCGACATCTGGGTGCCCACGATTCCGAGCGGATCGCATTCGGGAAGCCCCGGATAGTGGACCTTGCTGACGAGTTCGTGGCTGGCGAGCGCGGAGGCCACCTTGTGCGCGTGGTCCTGCTGGGCCCGGACGCGGACGGGCAGGGTTGCCAGTCCGCGGTGCAGCAGGTAGGCCGGCCACGGGGTGAGGATGCCGCCGGTCACGGCCCGGACCCTGCGCAGCCGAGCGGCCCATTCCGCATCCGTCGCCACCACACCGCCCATGGCATCGCCGTGGCCGCCCAGAAATTTCGTGGCGCTGTGCAGGACCAGCGCCACGCCGTGCTTGAGCGGCTGCTGCAGCACCGGGGTGGCGAAGGTGTTGTCCACCAGGACGGGAACCCCGGCCGCGTCCGCAGTGAGCCTCTTCAGGTCCACGAGCTCGAGGCTGGGGTTTGCCGGGGTCTCGACCACCACGAGCGCGGTGTCCGGGCGGATGGCGCGGCGGACTTCCTCTGGCCGGGCGAAGGTGGTCTCCGTGCCGAGCAGTCCGCTCGCGAGCACATGGTCGGTGCCGCCGTACAAGGGGCGGACGGCGACAACGTGCTTCTTGCCGTCGCTGCCCGAAGCGAGGAGCACTGCGCTCAGTGCCGCCATCCCGGTGGCGAACGCCACGGCCTCCGGGGCGGACTCGAGCGCCGCGGTTCCCTCCTCGAAGCGCGCCACCGTGGGGTTCCACAGGCGCTGGTAGACGGTGCTGTCGCCCTCCCTGCGGGCGCCGCCTCCGGCCATTTGTTCGTATGCAAGACCGCCGTCATGCACCGAAGGCAGCGGTGCAGTGGTAGAAAGATCGATGGGTACCGCGTGCACGCCCTGCTCGGTGAGTCCGAAGCGGCCGGCATGGACGGCAAGGGTGTCGATGGTGGTCACTGTGCTCCTTGAATTATTCGCCGTTGAATGGCGCAAGTATTGGGCAATAATTCGGAGTTTTACAGTGGAAATGAATGGATTGCCGGAAATTTGCGGGATATGATGAACTCATTGCAAATCCAGGAGGATCCGTGAGCACTGCCCCGAAGAATGTTCGGCCCCTCGGCGCCGGCGAGCCGTTGGACGCCATCGACGAGCGGATCCTGGCCGCCCTGGTGGACGACGCGCGGATCTCCAACAAGCAGCTCGCGGAACTGGTGGGGATCGCCCCGTCGACGGCACTGATGCGCACCCGCGCCCTCTCCGAACGCGGCATCATCGAAGGCTTCGAAGCGGTGCTGAGCCTTGCCGCGATCGGACGATCGGTCCAGGCCCTGATCGCCGTCCGGCTGCGCGCCCATGACCGCGACCAGATCGACCGCTTCACGTCGCGGGTTCCCGCCCTGCCCGCGGTCATTTCCACGTTCCACACCTCGGGGTCAGTGGACTACCTGCTGCACATCGCCGTCGCCAACACCGATGAGCTGCGCGACTGGGTGCTGGACAACCTGGCCACCGATCCCGTCGTCGGACATACCGAAACCACTCTGGTCTTCGAGCACATCCAAGGCAACCACGGGCCGCTGCCGGCCTGAGTCAGGCCGGCAACGTCAGGCCCGCGGTTCCAACCCGGAATGCGCGGCGCTCAGGGCGTTGGCGCGCAATTCGCCGAGCCGCTCCAGCCTGGCGATTGCCGCGGCCCGACGCGCGGGGTCGCCCACTTGGATGAGGCGGCGCTTTTCCGACCAGGACAGCAGCCTTGCTCCGATTCCGGCCGCGGCTGATTCGATGATGGACGGCCGGCGGTAGACGCCGCACGATGCGCTGACTGAACTCATGACTTCTTCCCTTCACTGCTTTGTGAATCCCTGCTTGTTGCTTTCCCCACCGAGGCGGGGACACCGAGGATGGGGAACGCGTTGAAATGGATCTGGACCGGACGGGCATCCTCGGCTTCAGGCTCGCTCCGGATTTCCTCCAGCAGCTTGTGGCCCAGGGCCTCCATGTCGTGCGCGTAGCGGGCCAACTGCTCCGCCGACATCCGTGCGTTGATGGTGCTGACCGTGGACACCTGCAGCCAATCGGCGTCCAGGACGTCGAGGCCGTGCTCCATGAAGTCGGCAAGCGCTGCCTGCCTGGTGCGTTCGAACTCCCGGCTCACCAGCCGGGAAGCCTCCTGGGTGGCCGGGGACGTTGCCAGTTCCGGCGAGGTGATCTGGATGGCTCCCCGCGGACGCTCCCACCACCGCTCGCGTGCGGTCCCTTTGCCTTCGACCTCCCGCACGAAGTCGAACTTTGCCAACTGGCGCAGGTGGTAGCTCGTGGCACCGCTCGATTCGCCCAGCAGGTCCGCGAGGCCGCAGGCGGTCTGCGCACCGTACCGGGAGAGCATCTCGAGGATCTGGACTCGCAGAGGGTGCGCCAGCGCCTTGAGGGACGCCGTATCGACTTTGCGGAGCGGGTATTCCGGCTCGCGGACTGTGACCATGCCTCAAGGATAGGCTTGCAAAGAACTCTTTGCAATGGTTTCTTTGCAACTACTTCTTTGCAAATGACTCTTTGCATTCCTGCGGAGTGGGCGCGAGCGAACGCCCGGTCGCCTTGTAGGCTCGGGCCCATGACTGACAGCCGGACGGACCTCGCGGGCCTGGCATCGTATTTCCTTGGCCAGGGCAGGAAGTCGACGTGCTACGGCTCAGGTACCCGTACTTCGCCAGCGGCCGGCCCCAGTCCTGGGACAACGAGACCAGTTACGTGGGTGAAGGCAAGCTGGCACATACGCGCAGCTACGAGTGGCCGCATCCGCTATCCGAAATCATCAACGCCTTGATCGGGGCAGGGTTGCAGATCCTGCGCCTCGATGAGGACCGCCTGCTGCCCTGGCGGTTCAGCCCGCGGATGTTGGAGGTTCCCGGTGGTTTCGCCTGGCCCGAGGGTGAGCGGGACTGCGTGCCGTGTACCTACACGATCATCGCGCGGAAACCGGCCTGATGCCCCGCAGCGCAACCACGGCCAGGGCCAGTGCCGCCGCACCGCAGATCAGGGCGAAACCGGTCACCGCGGGTCCCAGGCCAACAAGCGATGACGCCAGTCCCAGGCCGATGACGGGCACGGCGCTCCCCAGGTAGGTGATGACATACACGGTGCTGATGACCTGGGCGTGGCGGGCGGGATCTGCCTTAGTGGCGAGGTCGTTGAACACAAGGCGGAACGCACTCCCCTGCCCGACGCCGGCGGCAAGGCCGGCGACGACCAGCAGCACCGGGTTGTGCCAGGCAGCGGCGGCAGCCATGAGCATGACGGCGGCGCCCAGCACGGACAAGCCGGCCGGCAGGAGCATCCTGCCGCGCAGCGGGAAGAGCTGGCTCAGGGCCGAAGCGCCCAGCGTAAGGCCAGCCAGCAGCCCCATGACGGGGCGGGCGTCGGTGCCCAGGACGGAGGCAAAGTAGCCCGGGCCAAGGGAAAGACAGAAACCGAAGACGGCGAAGCTAAGGAAGCCCACCGCGGCCGCGAGCGCGAACGCACCCTTCGCCTCCCGCGACACCGAGGGGCGCCTCGGTGCGAGCACTGCGTAGGGCCGCGGGCCGACGGCGGGCCGGATCGCGGGGCGGGCGTCAAGCAACCAGAGCGGAACCAGCAGAAGCAGCAGGAGCGCACCGTGCACCAGGAACGGCGTGCTGAGCGGGCCGGGCAGGAGGGAGAGCAGCCCGCCGATGAAGGGTCCGGCGGCAACCCCGCCCGAGGAGGCAAGGAGCGTGAACCGGGACGCCCATTCGGGCCGCGACGGCAGGAGTTCACGCAGCGCCGCGGAACTTGCACCGGTGGCAAGGCCCACGGCGATGCCCTGCAGCGCCCGTCCGGCGCACAGCATCCACAGGCTTCCCGCCCCGGCGAAGACCAGGCTTCCGGCCAGTCCCAGGACGACGGCAAGCACCAGGGCGGCCCGCCGGCCGATGTGGTCCGACCAGTGTCCGGCCAGCATCAGCACCGCCACCAGGGCCAGGACGTAGCTGGCGAATGCCACCGTGACCCCCAGCGGGCCGAGCCCCAGCCGCGCCTGCAGCAGGGGGTACAGCGGGGTGGCCAGGTTCGCGCCCAGCAGCAGGGTGAACATGACGACGCCGGCCAGCACCAGCCGGGTGGAAGTGGAGGCGTTCCAGCCGCGGCGGACAGCCGTGGCCGGGCGCATGCGCAGTTCGCTGAAGACAGTCATCGTGGTGCCCTTGCCTTGGCGGGCGCGCAACGGCTGCCTTGTGGGCCCTGCCGCCACCGCCCGGATGTGGATGGCAACAGAATGCCTCAGGACTGCGACGCAGCTCAGTCATTGATGGAATAATTGAGCAAAACAGTCAATAGTTTCCCTGCTCGCTGCGCCGGAGTGATGATTTGAACAATCTGGACCCCACCGACCTGAAGATCCTGCTTGAGCTGCTCCGCGATCCGCGGATCCAGATCGGCGAACTCAGCGATGCCCTCGGCATCGCCCGCAACACCGCGCAAAGCCGGCTGCGGCGCCTGCTGCGCTCCGGCGTCCTGAACGACGGCGGCCGCGAGGTGGACCTCGAAAAGCTGGGTTACGACGTCGTCGGCTTCGTGACGCTCGAGGTGACCCACCGGGAACTGGACGGAGTGGTCGGGGCGCTGCGCCTCATCCCGCAGATCCTGGAGGTCCACGAGATCTCGGGCCGGGGCGACCTGCTGTGCCGGGTGGTGGCCACGGACACGCACAGCCTGCAGTCGGCGTTGCGCGCCATCCTGAAAGTCAAAGGGGTGATCCGCAGCGAGACCGTCCTGGCCCTGCACACCCACCTCGCATACCGCAGCACACCCCTCATCGAAAGGCTCGCGGGGACCCCTGCAGCGACGCCGTCCCGGCAGCGCGCCCGGCAGGCTGCCAGCCACGGGGACTAGGATGCGGCCATGGACTGGCTGTCACACATCCTGAACATCAACTGGCTCGCCGTGCTCCTGGCGTTCGCTTCGAGCATGCTGATCGGCTTCCTCTGGTACATGCCCGCTGTGTTCGGGCGGAAGTGGATGGAGGCGATCGCGCGGACCGAAAAGGAGCTCAAAGCGCTCGACGGCGGCGCCGCGATCTGGGTGCCGATGATGCTGGCCGCGGCGATGAGCAGCATCCTGCTGGCGGTGCTCGCCGGCGCCCTCGGCCTTGACACGCCGCTGACGGCCGGGCTCTTCGGCTTCGTGGCGGCCGTCGTTTTCCGTGCCGGCGGGCATGTCATCCACAATGGGTTTGCCGGCAGGGCGGCCACGGTGACGCTGATCGATTCAGGCCATGACATCGTTGCCCTGACGGTTGCCGGAGCCATCATCGGAGCCCTCCCCTAGGGCGGAAGGAACGCCCATGACCATCATCGACAACGCCATCTACGTGAAGGGCGTCCGCAGCGCCACCCCGCCCAGCCTGGAGCAGTCCTTCGAAACCCTCTCGCAGCACGGCGGCATGGCGTGGATCGGCCTGTACCGCCCGTCCGAGGGAGAAATGGCGGCGGTGGCGGACGAGTTCCAGCTCCACCAGCTCGCCGTCGAGGACGCCATCCAGGCCCACCAGCGGCCCAAGCTGGAACGGTACGACGACATCCTTTTCACCGTGCTCCGGCCGGCCCGCTACCTGGACCAGACGGAAACGGTCGAGTTCGGCGAGCTGCACGTCTTCACGGGCAAGAACTTCGTGGTCACCATCCGGCAGGCCGAAACCGCCGGGGTGGCCCAGGTGCGCCGCCGTCTGGAAGGCCAGCCCGAGCTCATGGCCTGCGGACCCGAAGCCGTGCTCTACGGCCTGCTGGACCAGGTGGTGGACGACTACGCCCCGGTGGTCGCGGGGCTTGAGAACGACATCGACGAAATCGAGGACCAGTTGTTCAGCGGCGACACTGCGGTCTCGCGGAGGATCTACGAACTCGCCCGGGAGGTCATCCAGTTCCAGCGCGCCATCAATCCGCTGCCGGACATGATCTCCCTGTTGCGCGGTGGCTTCGCCAAGTACGGCGTGGACATCGAACTCCAACGCAACCTGCGCGACGTCGAGGACCACGTGGAGCACCTCATCTCCAAGGTACAGGGCTTCCGGGAATTGCTCCAGAACGCGCTCACCCTGGACGGCACCCTCACCGCCAACCGGCAGAACGAGGCCAGCGCCGCGCAGAACGAACAGGTCAAGAAGATTTCCTCGTGGGCGGCCATCCTCTTCGCCCCATCGTTCGTGGCCGGCGTGTACGGCATGAACTTCGATTTCATGCCTGAGCTGCATTGGCTGGCCGGCTACCCGATGGCGATCCTCATGATGTTCGGGGCGGCGCTGCTCATGTATGGGATCTTCAAACGGAAGGGCTGGCTGTGACGCCTGCCCCGGACGAGGTCCTGCTGATGGCGGGAATCGAAGCCGAGGCGGCCGCCGCGGGCTTCGCCCTGGAAACCAGCCAGGCAGCCGCCGCGCGCCGCCTCTGCGAACTGGGGGCCGCCGTCGGGCAGTCCAAGGCAGTGCCGCTCCGCCGCTTCCCGCCGCGGCTGCTGCGCCGCCGGACGCCCCGGAGCGTCTACCTCCACGGCCCGGTGGGCCGGGGCAAGAGCTGGGTGATGGACAGCTTCTACCGCCAGCTTCCCGGCCGCAAGCGGCGGGTGCACTTCCACGACTTCTTCCGCAAACTGCACACGGGCGTGCGCACCGCCTCCGTGTCCGGGGCCGACAGGACGGCCGTCCAGCAGGCCGTGGACGCGCTGCTCGCCGACATCGACGTGCTGTGCTTCGACGAGTTCCACGTCCACGACGTGGGCGACGGCATGTTCATCGCCCGCCTGCTGCGCACCGCGGCGGAACGGCGGGTCCCTTTGGTGGTCACGTCGAACTATCCTCCGGAACAGCTGTTGCCGAACCCCTTGTGGCACGACCATTTTGTGCCCACCATTGCGGTGATCAAGGAGATGATGGACATCGTGGAGATCAACGGGAACACCGATTTCCGGCGCCAGCCTGCCGCGCCCGGGAACGACGGCGAAACGCGGGATGGATTCCGCCGGGGCCGCGTGATCAGCCCGGGAACGCCGCGGCAGCTCGGCGCTTTCGGCCTCTTCCCGCCGCCGCCCTCGGAGCACCGCACGCTGACCCCCACCGCCCAGCCGCTGGCCGTCAAGGCCGCCGGCGATGTGCTGTGGGTGGCTTTCGCGGAGCTGTGCGGCGGGCTGATGTCGACGGCGGACTACCTGGCGCTGGCGGCGGAGTACCGTGTGTGGGTCATCGACGGCGTCCCCTCCCCCGGGCATGGATCCGCGGACGGTTCCGCGGCCGCGTGGCAGCGCTTCAGCAACGCCGTGGACGTCCTCTACGACGAGGACGTCACGTTGTTCCTGGTAGGCCGCGGTCCCCTCGACTGGGATGCCGGGCACGGCACCGCACTGCCCGTGGACATGGCGAGGATCGCCAGCAGGCTTTCCCTCCTGGAGCGCGTCGTGGCAGGCGACGGCACTCCCGACGGCGGAACCGCGGGTTCCGAAGAAACCCGCGGCTCCTGAGTCCTACCGGTCCTCCGGTTTACCCGGCAGGCGCTCCGGCTAGATCGCCCCGCCGGCGGCGGACGGCGCGCCGGAGTCCCGGCCGCCGTCGCCCACATGTTCGCGGGCCACGTAGTTTTCGATGTCGAAGAGGTTGTCCGCGCGTTCGGCGATGTTCAGCAGCGTGGTCATGGAGGCGACTTCCTCCACCTGTTCCTTCAGGAACCACAGCATGAACTGCTCACCGAGGGGATCGTTCTGTCCGCGGGCGGCGCGGAAGAGCTCCTCGATGTTGCTTGTCACCTGCTTCTCCTGGGCAAGGGCCAGCGCGATGGGCTCCCGGACGTCGGCGAAGTCGTTGCGGACCTCGGGGATGCCGGGGACGGACACGGGCAGGTTCCGGTCCAGCATGTACTGGACCATCATCATGGCGTGGTTGCGTTCCTCCAGGGATTGCCGGTAGAAATGCGCCGCGAGCTGCGGCAGGTCTTCGCCAGCGAAATAGACTGCCACGGCGATGTATTGCTGGGATGCGGCAAACTCGTTGCCGATCTGTTCGGACAGGAGCTCATGGAATGTCTTGGCCATGGACCGATCCTAGCCGCCGGTCCCGGCGCCCACTAGCCGTGGGAAGGTGCCGTGGGAGGCGCCGGCCGGGCGGGGCGCCGGCCGGGCGGGGTCCTAACCGAGCGACCCCAGCGCGACGCCGGCAGCGGCGGCTCCCACCGCTGCCACCATGGTGCCCAGGGCGTTGAGCAGTGCCAGCCCGGTCCGGCCTGATTGGATGAGCCTCACGGTCTCGACGCTGGCCGTGCTGAAGGTGGTGTAGCCGCCCAGGAATCCCGTGCCCAGGACGGCCTGGAGCGAGGACAGGGAATGGTTGCGCATCACCGCGCCGGCCAGAAGGCCCAGCAGCAGCGAACCCGACACGTTGATCAGGATGGTCCCCCAGGGCAGTGCGGTCCGGAAACGTGCCCGCACCAGCCCGTCCACCAGGAACCGAGCCACGGCCCCTGCTCCGCCGGCGAGTCCGAGCAGCAGCACCGTCATCGCGCACCCCCGGCAAACCCGGTCCGCCCCTTGTGCAGGCGCTGCCCCAAGGCGATGCCCGCGAACGTCGCAAGCACGCCGCCGAGCAGGGACGCCGCGAGGTAGCCGAACGCATCGGCGGCGCGGCCGGCGTCGAACAGTTGCACGGTTTCCACGCTGAAGGTGCTGTACGTGGTGAAGGCCCCCAGGAAGCCGGTGCCGGCGGTGAGGCGGATCAGGCGGCGGCGGCCCTCGTCCGGGCCCTTGCGCGCGAGGGATTCAAGCAGCCAGCCAAGCACGAAGGCCCCCGAGAGGTTGATCAGCAGCGTGGACAAGGGCCATTGGCCCGGCGACGGGATCGCCTCTCCAAGCCCGTAACGGGCCAGGGCGCCCAGGACGCCGCCTCCCGCCACGAGCGCGAGGTATTGCGGATGCAGGTGCAGGGGACGCTTCACCGGGCATCGTCCTCCGGCTGCCGGCCGAGCGGGACGATGAGCACCGGCGGGCCGGCGTGCCGGGCGAGCCGTTCTCCCAGCGACCCTCCGGCCAGTGCCTCCAGGTACCGCCCCAGGCCGTGTTCCTTGCTTCCCACCACGATGGTGGAGGCTCCGGTGTCGGCGGCGTAGCGAAGGAGTTCGTGTGCCGGGTCTCCGGCGAGGACCGTGAAGGACCAGTCGACGCCGGAACCCTCCAGTTGCGCGGCGATCCAGGCCCTGAGCTCGGAGGCAATGTCCGCGGCGTCGTCGTCGACGGCGTCCGGATCGATGGGCTGCCGCTCGCCGTCGAGGGCCGGGTCGACATAGGCCAGCAACAGTTCGGCGCCGGTCCGGAGCGCCAGGTCCGCTGCTTGCTGGAGCACAGCCGCCCGGTGGTGCGGGACAATACCGGTCAGGATCGGGCCGGCCAAGGTCGGGCCGGACCCGGCACCGTGCGCCAGATGCAGTTTGTCCGCCATGCCTGCTCCCTCTGGATGCCGTTGGCCTGGATTTTCGTTGGCCTCATGACGATCCTAGGGAACAACGCGCCCCGGAACGGAATGGGCCGCCATCAAGTACAGTTCATCCACCGAACGCCCAGCCCACGGAAAGCAGTCAGACCATGGCCAAGCGCATCCTGAACGTCGTCACGAACGTCGGCCACTACGACGATCCCTCGCATCCCACGGGGCTTTGGCTGTCCGAACTCACCCATGCCTGGCAGGTCTTCGAGGACCGGGGCTTCGAGCAGTCCATCGTCAGCCCGCAGGGCGGTCCCGCGCCCCTGGAGCCGCGGTCGTTGAAATTTCCCAGCTACGACAGGACCTCGAAGGCGTGGCGTGACGATCCTGGCCGGATGGTGCTGCTTGAAAACACGCTCCGTCCCGACCAGGTCGACCCGGCGGACTACGACGCGATCTACTTCACCGGCGGGCACGGGGTGATGTACGACTTTCCCGACAGCGAAGGCCTCCACCGCATCACCCGCGGGATCTTCGAACAGGGCGGCATCGTCTCCTCGGTCTGCCACGGTTACTGCGGGCTGCTGAACACGAGGCTCTCGGACGGCTCGTATCTTGTCGCCGGGCGCAAGGTCACGGGCTTCGCATGGCAGGAGGAGGTCCTCGCCCGAGTGGACAAGCTCGTTCCGTACAACGTGGAGGAAGAGATGAAGAAGCGTGGTGCGCGCTACGAAAAAGCCAGGCTTCCCTTCGTTTCCTACGTCGTTGCCGATGGAAACCTGGTCACCGGACAGAACCCGGGATCCGCGAAGGAGACGGCCGAAAAAGTGGCCGGGCTGCTGCAATCGAGCCGGTAACCCGGCAACCGTTAGGGGGAATGTGGAGCTAAGGAGATTCGAACTCCTGACCTCTTCGATGCGAACGAAGCGCTCTACCAACTGAGCTATAGCCCCTGGCTGGCGGTTCCGGTTCCCGGGCCGCGCCAGTGCATCCTACGCTACAAACTATCCGGCGTTTTTGCCAACCAGGACTCGAACGTCTCCGTACCGTGTCGCAACTCCGGGGCAAGGTTGAGGCCTTTCCTCAGGTAATCACCCATCGCTCCCGGCAGCGGAAACTCGACAATAAGGCCCTTGCGGCCGGTGATCCGCCGCCAGCTTTCGGCCAGTTCCCGCATGGTGCGGATCTCCGGACCCGCGATGGTTACGGTGCGGTGCTGTTGTCCCGCCGGCGCCGGTGACGGCGCCAGGGCCTCGGCCAGCAGCGCCCGCGCGACCTCCGAGGGCGAAATGCTCTGGAACCTCGCACCCCTGATGGCCGGCACCAGGCCCACCTTGGCCCCCGCTGCGAACACGTCCGCCAGCAGGCTGTGGAACTGGCTGGCCCGC
This sequence comes from Arthrobacter celericrescens, assembly GCF_003614925.1. GTDB lineage: Bacteria > Actinomycetota > Actinomycetes > Actinomycetales > Micrococcaceae > Arthrobacter > Arthrobacter celericrescens. The sequence continues at coordinate 46,579 of NZ_QYLP01000099.1, read as the reverse complement.
ACGGTCACGGTCTCCAGCCCCGAGGCCGCGTAGACCCTTTCCTTGGCGGCTTTGGAAGCATAGAAAGCCGCGGTGCTCGCGTCGCAGTTGATGATCGAGAGGGTGACGGCCCGCCGGACACCCGCCGCCGCGGCGGCGGCGAGAAGCCGGGCACCGGCGTCGGCGTACTGCTTCAGCGCGTTGCCCGAACGCCCCTCAAGGCAGTCGATCACGACGTCGGAGCCGCCCAGCGCCTCAGCCAGCCCCTGGCCCGTGGTGGCGTCCGCACGGAGGTACCGCACGCCGTCGTCCGCTGCTGCGGAGTCTGCCGCGCCTAAGGGCGGATTGCGGCTGAAGACGGTGACCTCATGGCCCTGCTCAACGGCAAGGCGGGCGGCCAACCGGCCGATCTGGCCGGTGCCGCCCGCGATGCACAGTGTTGTCATGTAAGCCGGGTGTGTCAGGCGCGGCGACGCTGGAGGACGTCGTCCAGGTTGCCCAGGGCGTTGGCCTTCCCGGCAGTCTGGCCCTTGCCGAACGGCGTCTGCGCGGCAGGCAGGGCCGGGGCGGATCCGGCGTTCTTCAGGATCGGTTTGCCCACCGGCTTCGGCTGGGCGGGAAGGTCGAGTGGCTCAGGTGCCGGGCGGCTGGCTTTCGCCGCGTCGACGTACACCGGCTTGGGAACCTCCACGGGCTGCCAGCTGACATCCACGGCCGCGCCAGGTGCCTTGGTGTCGCCGGCGGCCTCAGCCACCTTCAGGGCGGCCTGGCGCAGTTCGACGGCGGTCAGCCGGGCGGCCTCACGGTTGTGGGCCTCGGCGTCGAAAACGGCGGTCTCGCGTGGCTCCACCGGGACGCTTGCCGGGGCTTCAGTCCGCGCTGGGGACATCGCCGAACGGAATGCCGCCTCCATCTTTGCCCGGCGGTCCCGGACGGCCAGGCGGCGCAACCACAGGACAATGCCGGCGACCGAGAGCAGGGAGACCACCGGGAGCCACGACGGGGCCAGCGCGAAAAGGCGGAGGACTCCGGATACAACAGCCGTCAGCAGGAAGAGCAGGCCGGCCAGGGCCAAGGCGCAGCGCCCGTATCTGAGCTTGAACGCCGGTTCCCGTACGGCAGCGCCCAGGTGCCCGGCGCTGCCGGTTCCGGTGCTTGGTGCGGGTGCGGTGCTCTGCATCGTCTCCATCGCTTTCTCCTGCTGGGGGACCGCTTTCGCGCCCGTCACGGCTTGCAGCCGGGGCGTTTCTGCGGCCTCTTCGTCCATGGGAACCACGGCAGCGGGAACAAGCTGCGCGCGGCGGTTCCGCAGTACGTATGGAGCAACCCAAACAATCCACAGGGCAACAGTGACAACAAGGATCACTGAGCTGCTGAGAGGGAAGTCCACAGTCAAAACCGTAGAAGGAAACACCGGGGCGCCGCCACATTAGCGGCGGTGTGTCGCACCACTTGCATCAAATGAATGGACTAGCGCTCCGTCAGCCGTGCCGGCTGCGCAACCAGGTGCTGAGCAGACCCTCCGGAACTTCCTCGGAGGTCAGGGCAAAGCTGCGGTGGTCAGCCCAACTGCCGTTGATGTGGAGATACCGTTGCCGGTACCCCTCATCGCGGAAACCAAGCTTTTCCACTACCCGCAGGCTGGGCCGGTTTTCCGGCCGGATGTTGATTTCCATCCTGTGCAGGCCCAGTTGCCGGAAGCAGTGGTCGGTTGCCATCGCGACGGCGGTGGGGGCGATTCCGCGGCCCGCACGGTCCTGGTCCACCCAGTAGCCGAGGGTTGCCATCATGGCCGAGCCCCAGGTGATCGAGGAGACGGTCAGCTGTCCCACGATCCGGGGTTCCCGGAACCCGGGGATGCGTTCGGCGATGACGAAGGGCAGCGCTGTGGCCTGGTGGGCCTGGGCGTTCAAGGACGCCACCATCTGGCGGTAATTCGGAAGGGCTCCCCCGGGCGCCGGGTTCGACGCTTCCCAAGGTGCCAGCCACTCGCTGTTCCGGGACCGGACCTCGGTCCATTCCTGCTTGTCCCGGTACCGGATGGGGCGAAGCAGAAGGTCGCCGCTTTCCAAGGTCACCGGCCAGATGGCCGAACCCCACACGGGAGGTTACTTGTCGAACCGGGAGGCAAATCCCGGAAGCCAGTCGCGCAGTCCGGGGCCAAGGTCTTCACTGTCGCAGGCCAGTTCGACGCAGGCCTTGAGGTAGCTCAGCTTGTCGCCGGTGTCGTAGCGGCGGCCGCGGAATACGACGCCGTAGACACCGCTGCCTTCGCCGTCGCCTTCAGCGAGGACCTGGAGGGCGTCCGTCAGCTGGATTTCGCCGCCGCGGCCGGGCTCGGTCTTTTCGAGCACTTCGAAGACGGCGGGGTGCAGCACGTAGCGGCCGATCACGGCCAGGTTGGAGGGTGCGTCGGCCACGGCAGGCTTCTCAACGAGGCCTTTGACCCGGACAAAGCCGTCATCGCCGAAGGGTTCGACGTCGGCGCAGCCGTAGGAGCTGATCTGCTCGGGTTCCACCTCGATCAGCGCCACGACCGATCCGCCGGTGCGGGCCTGCAGGTCGATCATGTCGCTCAGCAGGGTGTCCTGGGCGTTGATGAGGTCATCGCCGAGGAGGACGGCGAAGGGTTCGTCGCCCACGTGCTGCTTGGCACGCAGCACTGCGTGGCCGAGGCCCTTGGGGTCGCCCTGGCGGACGTAGTGGATGTCGCCGAGGTTGGTGGCCACTTGGATGGATTCCAGCTTGGCGGTGTCGCCCTTGGCCTCAAGCGTGGCTTCCAGTGCCGGCACTCTGTCGAAATGATCCTCAAGGGCGCGCTTGTTGCGCCCGGTGATCATCAGGACGTCGTGGAGGCCGACGTTCACGGCTTCTTCGACGACGTACTGGATTGCCGGCTTGTCGACAACCGGCAGCATTTCCTTGGGCATCGCCTTGGTGGCGGGCAGGAACCTGGTGCCGAGCCCGGCAACGGGGATGACGGCCTTGCGGACGGTGCAGTTATTGGAAGTCACCGCTCTAATCTAACGGAATGCGTCGCACAATGGACAACAGATGCGGTTCGCCGGTGCGCAATAATCGGTGGCAGGCTGCATAGTTTGCCACCGAAATCCACCAGCAGGGATTGGTTCAGCAATGACTTTGAAAGACGAAATCCGTGCCGGACACCGCGCGCGGCGCAGGGCCCTGGGCACCGCGCAGATCGAGGCTGCGGGACTTGGCATCGCCCGGCATGGGCTGGCATGGGCTGCCGCCTTGCCCGGAGGGGACTCCAAGACGTTCGCGGTCTACCTCGGCGTGGGCAAGGAGCCGCCCACCAAGCCTCTGCTGGAAGCGCTCCACGAGGCCGGGCACCGGGTGATTCTCCCCGTGTGCGAGGACGACCGCCAGCTGAGCTGGGTCGAGTGGACCCCGAACACGGCCTTCCACCGTTCCCGTTTCGCTCCGATCGACGAACCCGACGGCGAACGGATGGACAGTTCCGCGGTGGCGGGAGCTGACGGGATTTTCCTGCCGGCAACCGCGGTGGACGGCAGCGGCAGCCGCATCGGCCAGGGCGGCGGCTACTACGACCGCCTCCTGGAGCGGCTGGACGCCGCCGGGCAGCGCCCTCCCGCCGTCGCCGTCGTCTACTCCGCGGAGGTCCTGCCGGCCGGGACCATTCCGGCCGAGCCTTTCGACAAGCCGGTGGCCGGCGCACTGACGCCCGACGGCGAGATACCGTTCGCCGGGTCCTGAAGCTGCCGGGGTCTCCGGCGGGTTCCGCGGCCGCCAGTGTTGTCCGCGCCACAAGCACTGGCGGGCGGCGCCGCCCTCGATGATAGAATTGGCACTCAGGCCCTGGGACTGCTAAGGAACCACGAAGGTTGCGGACGCGGACAGGACCTGTTGTTTGTCCCTGAGGAGGATCACCAGTGCCCACTTACGCCTACGCCTGCAAGGACTGCGGCCACGCCTTTGACATCGTCCAGGCTTTCTCGGACAACTCGCTGAGCGAGTGCCCGGAGTGCCAGGGTGCCCTGCGCAAGAAGTTCAACAGCGTCGGCGTCGTCTTCAAGGGTTCGGGCTTCTACCGCACCGACTCTCGTGATTCCAAGGGCAGCACCGTTTCCGCGGCACCTTCCGCCCCGGCAGCACCCGCCGCAGCCCCGGCTCCGGCTGCTGCTGCCGCCGCCAGCTAGGCCGTTCCTTTCCCGGGGTTTCTTCCCCGGGTTTTGTCCACATAGCGGTTTTGTCCACATAGCGTGACTTGGCCGTTCCACCGGCCGGGCGTGCTGGTTAGCGTGGCTTCATGCCAGCCACCCCAGCCTCGAGATTCCGTCGCCGACGCCCCGGCAATGCGCCCACCCGTTCCACTACCGCCCGGCGTCCGCCCCCCTCCCGCACGTTTGCTGCCCGGCGGACGCTTCCTGCACGGGCGGGAGCATGGCTGCTGCGCAACCGCCGCCTGACCGTCGCCCTGCTGCTGTGCCTCGCCGCCGGGATAGCCGTCCATCAGCTGACGCCGGCCTCCGAGCACAAGATCCAGGTCCTGGTCGCGGCCAGGGACCTTCCGGCCGGACTGGCCGTCGGGAAAACAGACCTGGTTGCGCGGGCCGTTCCGCCCGACGTCGTCCCCGCCGGCGCACTGAGCGACTGGCAGGACGTCCAGGGCCGCCAGCTTGCCGCTCCGCTCAGCAGCGGCCAGATCCCTACGGACGCGCAACTGCTCGGCCCCGGACTCCTCACCGGAGCCGGAGCGGGAGCAGCCGCCGTGCCTGTCCGGCTCGCCGATCCTTCCTCGATCCAGTTGGTCTCTGCCGGGCAGCTGGTCAACATCGTGCTCACCGTTTCGGACGGGCTGGGAAGCACTGGCGGGAAACCCGAGACGCTGGCCGCGGGCGTGCCGGTGCTTTGGACCTCGGCCCAGGGCGGCAAGACCGGTGACTGGCTGGGCACACCGGACACGGATGGCCTCATGGTGGTCGCAGCCAATCCTGCACAGGCCGGGAAACTCGCCGGCGCCTCGACCCGCGGAAAGCTGTTCTTCGTCCTGGTCCCGTCGGCGCCCCGTCCGGCGGGACAAGCGGGATCGTGAACAGCGGGCCCGGTGGTTCGGCCTCGGTGCGATGTTCAGCCCCAATGCGGAGGCCGCTGCTCCTTCAGCCACGCGTCGTGGTCGTACCCGCCGTCATCGCCCCAGCTGCGCGGCTCATCTTCCGACGCAACCTTGGGCAAGACGCCTTCGGGCGAGGGTTTCCGCCGCTTAGCGGGCTTCTGCCGTTCACCGGATTTCCCGGTGTGCGGACATTCGTGGCTGCCTTGGGCCTGCTTGTCGTCCCGGGCTTCGGCGTCCATGCTGCACTACTCCGCTTCTTGTTGCTTTTCCGGGCCTGCCTGCGCTTCCGCATCGGCACCTGGGGATCCTCCGTGGTCCGGTTCCAATTGTCCGCCATTGGGGTCACCCGCGTCCCCGTCACCGGTGTCCGGGCTGTCATCGTTGTCCGGATCGTGCTGGAGGTCCAGGAAGCCTTGCTCTGCCTCCGTGTAGGGCCTCGCGGTCGTCTCCAGGCCAAGGTAGGAGCCGATCCGGTCGGCGCACGAGGACGGATCCGTGAAGACTTCGATGGTCCACAGGGACATGTAGCGCCAGCCCATGCGTTCGAGCAGCTGCGGGCGGAGCCGGCTGCGCTCCCTGACGCTCATGCGCCGGTAACGTTCCGTACCGTCGGATTCGATGGCCACGGGAGTGGGCAGGTCGCTGTCATCCCGTCCGATGGTAAGCACCGGATCCGCTGCGGCAGCGATGTCGAGGGCACCGTCGTAGTGATGCCAGACGCGGGCGCCGCGGGCACGCAGGCGCTCCCCCAGGTCAGCAACGAGGGGATCCTCGCCAAGGGCCCGCTCACTGGCGGCAGCCCTGATCTCCGGTGTCCCGAGCGTGGTGTTGCCCGAGACCTCGCGGTCCAGCAGTTCGTAGAAATCCACTGCGCCGTGGGAGAGCCTGTCGAGGTCGAGGTCCTCCGGACGGAAGCAGCTCAGCACATGCAGGGACCTCCGTGCCCGGGTCATGGCAAGGGCAAACTTGCCCCGGCCGCCTTCCACGGACAGCGGACCGAAGCTGTGCAGGGCGCGTCCGTGCGGGGTGCGGCCGTACCCGAGCGAGAAGATCACGTGGTCCCGGACCAGGCCTTGTGCGCGTTCGAGGTCCACTACGCGGAACGATTCCGGACCGGCACTGAAGAAACCGGCCAGGAGCGGGTGGTTCGGCAGCTGGAGCCGGATGGCTTCGCCGATCCTGGCGGCGTGCCGCAGGCTTGCCGTCACTACGGCCAGCGACGTCCTGGGCCGTTGGCTGGCATGTTCGAAGACGAGGTCGACCACACGGTTGACTTCGGCCGCCACGGATTCGACCCCTTCGTGGTCGGAACTGGGCAGCCCGGTGCCGTCGGGGATGTATTCCACCAGCACGGACCGGTCGAGCCCGGTGACCGACTGGCCGTCGGGCAGCCGGCGCAGGCCGCCGTCGTAGTGGTTCTTGCTCAACTGCAGAACGAGGTCCTCGTCCACCGCACGGTAGATCCAGTTCAGCTGCCACGTGGGCAGGACCCCGGCCAGCGCACCGAAGGCACTGTCCACGGTCTCCTGGCCCGTGGTGCCGGAAATCCTCGGTTCCACGGCCACGCTGAAGCTGCGTGCGACGGCCGTCTTCGGGTCGCCGAACGCGATGACCTGCTTGGCGCGGCCGATCGCGGGGAGTGCCGCCTGCAGCGAGGTCGACGCAGCGTCCAGGATCACGACGGCGTCGAAGGACTGTGCCACGGGCAGCAGGCCCGTCAGCAGGTGGGGGCTCAGCGACCAGACGGGCACCAGCAGCGGCACCAGATCGGGTGCCTGTGCGCTCAGCGCCTGCAGGGTGATCCGGCCGTCCTTGATGAGGTTCCTGAGGAGTTCGGCCTGGCGCGGCTGTGCAGCGATGCCCGCACGCCACCGCTCGGCAAGCTGCCAGCGCAGCCGGGCGGCGCCGCTGGCCACGTGGGCCTGGTCCGCCAGGCGGTACTCCGCCTCGAGTTTCCGCAGCGACTCACCGTCGGACATGGCCAGGTAGTCGTCGCCGCTGATCATCGCCTCGAGCGCGGACTGCCACCAGGCCAGATCGAGTTCCGCCGCGACGGACTCCGGGCCTACTTCACGGGCGGCAAGGTCGGCGAGCAGTTCGCCGAGGCCGTGCTCGCGCATGTTCTCGATGAGCAGCGTGCGTTCGGGGAGTGTTTCCAGCGTCTCGGTGTCCGCCACGAGGGACTCCAGGCGGGCCATGAGCTCGGCGTACGGGGTCTCGTGGAGCTTGCCGCCGTCGCGGGTGTGCTTGAGGCACGCGGCCAGGCGGACCAGTTCGCGGTCAAGATCCCGGTACGCGCTTCCGAGCTCCGCGAGCCCGGACGGAACCGACGGATGGCGCTGGCTCGTCGCATAGTTGGCCCAGAGGCTGCGCTGTTCCTGGACGAGGACGAGGGAGCTGTGCAGGTCGGCGATGTGCACGCCGGGCCGGACGTACTCCTTGGCCACGCGGCGCAGGCGGGATCGCTGCATGGACGGCATTTCCAGGCCGCGTTCCTTCCGCCATGCCGAAGAGGCCGTGGCGGAGATGAGGTCGTGGACAGGCCGGTCGAAGATGTCCGGGGTGAACTTGTCCAGGCTTTCCCGGACGGCCATCAACAGCTCCAGCTGGCCGCCCCATTCGGCGAAGGTGGCTCCCAGCCTGATCTCGGAGTGGTCCGCGAGTGCCACCATGCGTTCCCGGAGGACCGGCAGCTGCTCGTGGGCGGCCCGCACCAGCTGCTGGGCTTCTTCGGTCTCCTTGCGGGTGACCAGCCGGGCACCATACCAGGGGCTGTTGACGGCGGCGCTGCTGAAGCTGCCCAGCTCGGCGGCACGGCGCAGGCGCCCGGCCAGTTCTTCACGGTCCTTGATGCTGTCCAGGACGCTGCGCTTCAGGCGGACCGTGGTGGCCGGGGCGGGGTGGATGGAGGTCAGCTCCGCCAGGGACTGCATCGCCTGGTACGGAGAGCACCCCCACCGTTCGCGGACGTTGTGAAGCGAGGCGACGTGGTCCATGAGTGCGTGCCGGTGCTCGACGAGGGTTTCGTGCAGGTTGTCGAGCTGAGGTTCGAGGGACTTTTCATTGCGGATGATGGCGCTGACCAGCTGGGTCTTGAGCTGCTGCGCGGGAACCCCGTATCCGGGCCGGAAAAGCAGGGACTCGAGGCCCAGGGCCTCCATGCCGCTGGCGAGCGCGTTGAGGCTGGTGCGCCGCTCCCCCACCACCAGGACGGACTTGCCTTCGCCAACCAGGGCGCCGATGGTGTTGATCGCGGTCTGGGTCTGGCCGCTGCCGGGAGGCGTGCTCACCACCAGGGAGTCCCCGGCGCGGGCGGCGTCGACGACGTACTGCTGGTCGGTATCTGCGTCGAGAAGGAGCAGCTCGTCGGCGGGTTCGCGTTCATCCAGGCCCGGGAAGCGCCCGGCCTGCGCGGGAACAGGCACGACGTCCCCGCCGTTGGCTCGTTCCGAGAGCGAGGCAACGATCGCGTTGCCTTCGTTGATCCACGGATCGTCCAGGTTGCCGGAGAGGTCCGCGAGGGTGGTCACGAGGAGGTTCGGGGAGACTTCCGCGCCGTGGATCGGCTTGACGAGCGTGCCGATCCGGTCCAGGACGGGCAGCGGGTCCAGCCGGGCCGTGCTGTACGCCATGCGGCCGACCGCTGCGGAGTCGAACACGATGCCGTGGACGGTCTTCAGGTGCCGGACCAGGGCGGGGTTGATGGTGGCCTGCTCCGTGAGCTGGAGTTCATAGTCGTCTTCGCCGGGGCGTGCGGTCAGGGAAATGCCGGCAAGCATGACGGGGGCGGAAACACGCTGCGGTTTCCCGCCGACGGCGGAGGTCCAGACGACGGTTCCGCAGGAAAGGTAGCCGGCGTCGACGCCGCGGTCATTGGAGAGCTCGAAGATCTTCGAACGCAGGTTGCGTGCCGCCCGTGCGGCGACGATGTACTGCTGGCGGTCGCGGATCAGCGTGGAGAGCCGGGTACGGCGTCCGGCCAGCAGCTGGGCAAGCCCGGAGGGATGGCCGCTGCTGAGGTCGATCGATCCTTCGGGGGTTTTCACGAAGCGCAGCATGGTGTCTGCGCCGGTTACCGATTTCAGCCCGGAGAGCCACTTCCTGAGCTCCGCGGAGCTCTCCTCCTGGCTATGACCTACAGACACCGCTGCCTTCTTTTCTATACTGGCTTGAGACGACTTGGACCAAATCGGCATACTTTCGAGGGTAGCCGGAAACGGCCGGGCCTGAGGGTCCGCAACACTGGCCGCCGGCCATTTTCCCCGTGGTTCCGCCGGAAAAAGCAAGTGGCCGGCCTCTGCGAAGAGGCCGGCCACTTCAGGACCTTATTCCCACTCGATGGTTCCCGGCGGCTTGCTGGTGACGTCGAGCACCACGCGGTTGACGCCGTCGACCTCGTTGGTGATCCGGTTCGAAATCCGGGCCAGCAACTCGTAGGGCAGGCGCGACCAGTCTGCGGTCATGGCGTCTTCGGAGGACACCGGGCGCAGCACGATCGGGTGGCCGTAGGTACGGCCGTCACCCTGGACGCCCACGCTGCGGACATCGGCCAGCAGCACGACCGGCATCTGCCACACCTCGTTGTCGAGGCCGGCGGCGGTCAGTTCCGCACGGGCGATGGCGTCAGCCTTGCGCAGCAGGTCCAGGCGTTCCTTGGTGACCTCACCGACGATGCGGATGCCGAGGCCCGGGCCCGGGAAGGGCTGGCGGCCGACGATTTCCTGGGGCAGGCCGAGCTGGGCGCCCACGGCGCGGACCTCGTCCTTGAACAGGGCGCGGAGCGGTTCGACGAGTTCGAACTGCAGGTCCTCGGGAAGACCGCCCACGTTGTGGTGGCTCTTGATGTTCGCCGCGCCTTCGCCGCCGCCGGATTCGACGACGTCCGGGTACAGGGTGCCCTGGACGAGGAACTTGATGCTTTCGCCCTCGGAAGCGGCCTGGGCGATGATGGCCCGCTCGGCTTCCTCAAAGGCGCGGATGAATTCGCGGCCGATGATCTTGCGCTTGGTTTCGGGGTCGCTCACGCCGGCCAGGGCGTTCAGGAAGCGTTCCTGCTCGTTGGCCACGTAGAGGTTTACGCCGGTGGCTGCCACGAAGTCGCGCTCGACCTGCTCGGCCTCGCCCTCGCGCAGCAGACCGTGGTCCACGAACACGCAGGTGAGCTGGTCGCCGACGGCGCGCTGCACCAGCGCGGCGGCAACAGCGGAGTCGACGCCGCCGGACAGGCCGCAGATGACCTTGGAGTCGCCGATCTGCTGGCGGATCCGCTCGACCTGCTCTTCGACAATGTTGCCGGTGGTCCAGTTAGGCTCGAGCTTGGCGCCCTTGAAGAGGAAGTTCTCCATGACCTGCTGGCCGTTGGTGGAGTGCTTCACCTCGGGGTGCCACTGCACGCCGTAAAGGCCCTTTTCCTCGTTGGCGAACGCCGCCACGGGAGCGCCGGCGGTGGTGGCGAGGACCTCGAAGCCGGCGGGCGCCTCGTGCACGGAGTCGCCGTGGCTCATCCAGGTGTTCTGGGACTCGGGGGTGCCCTCGAGGATGGAGCGTGCAGCGCCCACGGTGGTGGCTTCGGTGGCACCGTATTCGCGCAGGCCGGTCTGGGCTACCTTGCCGCCCAGCGCGTTGGCCATGGCCTGGAAGCCGTAGCAGATGCCGAAAACCGGAACGCCGGCTTCGAACAGGTCGGCTCCAACGCTCGGAGCACCCTCGGCGTAAACGCTGGAGGGGCCGCCGGAAAGGATGATCGCTGCCGGGTTCTTGGCCAGGAGCTGCTCGGTGGTGAAGGTGTGCGGAACGATTTCCGAATACACGTTTGCTTCACGGACGCGGCGGGCAATCAGCTGCGCGTACTGGGCACCGTAGTCAACAACCAGCACCGGCTTCTGGGAAGTCTGGGGCGCGGTGGGAGTAGTCACCAGAACAGCCTACTTTGCCCGGCTACCCCGGTGCATCTCCGGCCCCGCCGACGGCCGCCCAAAACGGGTCGGACGTCAGCAATCTCACACCGCGCGGGGCTCGGTTGCCCCGCAAGGGCTTCCGGCAGCGCCCTGCCGAAGCTCAGTAGCGCTTCGAGGCCTGGGGGTTGGCGGCCAGTTCGGCCTCGACCTCAGCGTGGAACTTCTTCTCCACGATGAAGGACATCAGGGGCACCACGCCGCCCAAGGCGAGCAGGATGAACTTGGTGAACGGCCAGCGCATGAGGGACCACAGCCGGAAGTCCGAGATCAGGTACACCACGTACATCCAGCCGTGGACGATCAGCACCATCACCGACAGGTTCACGCCGCCGATGACACCCTTGGGCTCGGAGTCGGCCAGGCCGAACCCGAAGGGCCGGCCGGTCAGAGCGTCGGTGCCGCCGGCGTAGAGCGAAACCCCGAAGCCGTAGCGCGCGATCAGTTCGACGCACAGCAACAGGAGCATGATGCCAGTGAGGTATGCCATCAGCTTGTAGAACTTCAGAGCCGAGCGGATCTGCGCTTCGGTCCCGCCGAAGCGGCGCTTCTTGCCGGCGGGGCGAGCGGCGGAGGTGCCGGACTGCGACGTGTCCGATTCGTTGGACGGGACTGCCGGTTTCGGGTCAATCATGGCTGTACCTTTTGTTCTGGATCGCTTGCTGTCGGTGTTTCATCGTCCCCGGGCTCATCGTCCGGGACGTCCTCTTCAAGGTCGCGGCGGTAGTCATCGGCCACCAGCCGCCACCAGATGTAGAGCGCGAAACCGGCGAAGACCACCCACTCCACGGAGTAGAAGAGGTTCAGCCAGTTGACCTGCTGTGCCGGCGGCTGGGCCGGGATGTTGAGGGCCTTCATGTCCGGGGGCAGGTCTACGGCCTTGCCGCCGCTGCTTTCGGCGCTGGCCGCAACGAACCCCGGATAGCTGGACACCTCCCAGCGGTTGATCAGTTCGGCGACCGAGACCGCGGAGGCCCGCCCCGCGCCGGCGTCGACGTTCGGCAGAGGGGCTTCCGAAGGAAGCAGGCGTCCGGTCAGCTCAATGGTGCCCGACGGCGGCGGGCCGGCCTGGCCGGGTTCCGCAACCCACGCGCGGGCCACCGGGATCCAGGTCTTCGCCGAGGCGCCGGCACCGCTGAGCGCGGGTGCGCCGTCGACGGCGAACGCCGAAACGATCCAGTACCCCTTCTTGCCGTCCTTCAGGCGGTCCTCGACGAGGACCTGCTTGGCGGGGTCGTAGCTGCCGGTGGCGCTGACCATCTGATCGGCGACGGCGCCGGGGAAGAAGGTGCCGGGCTGCAGGACCGCGGTGAGGGCCTTGGTTTCCTCGGTCTGCGGGGAGACCGGGACTTCGCTCTGGGTGGACCGTCCGAACTGCCACTGGCTCAGCAGCACGAACACCCCGGAAAGCAGGAGCGCAAAGACGAGCCCTGCGATCCAGCGGGGTTTCAGAGCGGTTTTCAACACCCCTTAACCGTACTTCGTCAGGCTGTAGAACAGCTAAACGGCCGGGCCTGCCCCACTCTTTAGTGGTCGAAGAACACCAGGCTGGAGTTGATCAGTTCGGCGATGACTTCGGGGTCGTGGGCGCGCCGCAGGGATTCCCGGAAGGATTCCTTGGACAGCGAGCGGGCCATGGTGGCCAGGACTTCGAGGTGGTCGGAGAAGGAGCTGGGCGGGGTGGCGATCAGCAGGACCAGGGTGGCCGGCCCGTCCGCGGCGCCGAAGTCGAGGGCGTGCCCGAACTTGGTGACGCCCACGGCGATGGAGATCCGGGACACGAATTCGCTGCGGGCGTGCGGCAGCCCGATGCCTCCGGGCAGGCCGGTGGCCATCTGGTGTTCGCGGGCGTTGACCTGGCCCAGGAAGCCCTCGAGGTCCGTGATGCGGCCATGGGCGTGGAGGCGCTCGGCAAGCTGCGCGGCGGCGTCACCCTTGTCCGCGGCTTCCAGTTCAAGGATGACCAGGTCCGGTGTGGTCAGGTCCGCGTCATACGGGTCAAGTGTTTCCGCCAAAGTGTTTCCCTTCAGTGTTCGTCTCCCCCGGGCGTGGCCGTCCCCGCGCCGGGCTCAGCGCAAGGGAACGATGTCATCCACCCCCATGCGGGCAGCGTCGGCCGACTCGTCGTCGGGCTGCTCCTGGCTGAGCCGTTCCGCTTCGACGCGGGCAAGGTAGTGCTTGATTTCGCCTTCCCGCTGCGCATCGCTCCAGCCGAGGATTTCTCCCATCAGCTTAGCGACTACGGGCACCGCGGACACGCCCCTGTCCCAGGCCTCGATCGAAATGCGGGTCCGGCGGGTCAGGACGTCGTGGACGTGCCGGGCGCCTTCGTGGGTGGTGGCGTAGACGACCTCGGCGGCCAGGTAATCGTCGGCGCCGGGGAGGGGCTCCGCGAGCTCCGGCAGTTCCCGGATCAGGGCCAGGACGTCGGTTGCCATTGAGCCGTAGCGGTTCAGCAAGTGCTCCACGCGCGCCACGTGCACCCCGGATTCCTCCGCCATCCGGGACCTGCGGTTCCAGGCGGCCTTGAATCCTTCGGCTCCGAGCAGCGGAATGGTTTCGGTGCAGCTGGCGGGGACGCGCTCGTCCATGGCGCGGGTGGCTTCGTCCACGGCGTCCTTGGCCATGACGCGGTAGGTGGTGAATTTTCCGCCGGCCACCACCACCAGGCCCGGCACCGGGTGCGCCACAACGTGCTCGCGGGAAAGCTTGGCCGTGGAATCGCTCTCGCCCGCCAGCAGGGGACGCAGGCCTGCGTAGACGCCTTCGACGTCTTCCCTGGTCAGGGGCCGCTTCAGCACCCTGTTGACGTGTTCGAGCACGTAGTCGATGTCCTTCGACGACGCCGCGGGATGCGCCTTGTCCAGCTTCCAGTCGGTATCCGTGGTGCCGATGATCCAGTGCCGGCCCCAGGGGATGACGAAGAGCACGGATTTCTCGGTCCGCAGGATCAGGCCCACGGTGGACTGGAAGCGGTCCCGCGGAACCACGAGGTGGATGCCCTTGGAGGCACGGACCTTGAGCTGGCCGCGGTCGGTGACCATGGCCTGCGTTTCGTCCGTCCAGACGCCGGTGGCGTTCACTACCTGCTTGGCGCGGATTTCGAAGGTGCTGCCGTCTTCCTGGTTCTCCACCTTCGCCCCGACCACCCGCTCGCCTTCGCGGAGGAAGGAGACCACGCGCATCCGGTTCACGGCGTGCGCACCGTAGCGGGCCGCCGTCCGGACGAGGTTGACCACCAGCCGGGCGTCATCCACCTGCGCGTCGTAGTAGCGGATGGACCCGACGAAGGCATCGTTCTTCAGGCTCGGCGCGGCGCGGAGGGTGCCGCGGCGGAAGAAGTGCTTGTGCATGGGGACGCCGCGACTGTGACCGGAGGTCAGGCCCAGGGTGTCGTACAGGAAGATGCCGGCACCCACGTAGGGCCGTTCCCAGAAGCGCCGTGTCAGCGGGTACAGGAACGGAACGGGGCGGACCAGGTGCGGGGCGATCTGCTGGATGAGCAGGCCGCGTTCCTGCAAGGCTTCCTGCACCAGCGCGAAGTCGAGCATCTCGAGGTAGCGCAGGCCGCCGTGGATCAGCTTCGAGGAACGGGACGAGGTGCCGGAGGCCCAGTCCCGGGCCTCCACGATGCCCACCGAGAGGCCGCGGGTCACAGCGTCCAAGGCGGCGCCCGCGCCAACCACGCCGCCGCCGACGATCAGGATGTCCAGTTCCCGGCCGGCCTCGGCGGTGCCTTTGAGGACCTCAATGGATTCGGCCCTCGCCTGCGGGCTCAGTGCACCGTCCGGTGAGTTGGATGGCCCCGAAGCCCCTGCTGCCCTGCCCATTGGACGCCTCCGATCGCGCGTTCAGCCGTCAATCCCCCCAGACTACTTGCTGAGTACGGGCTTGGGCAGGGCGGCAGCGCCGGCTAGCCGAGGTAGGGAGAAACGACGACGTCGACCCGCTGGAATTCCTTCAGGTCCGAATAGCCGGTGGTCGCCATCGAGCGGCGCAGCGCACCGATGAGGTTGGAGGTGCCGTTGGTGTGGTGGCCCGGGCCGAAGAGCACTTCCTCGAGCGGGCCCACGGTGCCGACGTTGACGCGGTCGCCGCGCGGCAGTTCGAGGTGGTGGGCCTCCTGGCCCCAGTGCCAGCCCTTGCCGGGTGCTTCTTCGGCGCGGGCCAGGGCACTGCCGAGCATGACGGCGTCGGCGCCCATCGCGATGGCCTTGACGATGTCGCCGGAGGAGCCCATGCCGCCGTCGGCGATGACGTGCACGTAGCGTCCGCCGGACTCGTCGAGGTAGTCGCGGCGGGCCGCGGCGACGTCGCTGATGGCCGAGGCGAGCGGGGAGTGGATGCCCAGCGCGCGCCGGGTGGTGGTGGTTGCGCCGCCGCCGAAGCCGACCAGCACCCCGGCTGCACCGGTGCGCATGAGGTGCAGGGCCGGAGTGTAGCCGGCCGCACCGCCCACGATGACCGGAACGTCGAGTTCGTAGATGAACTTCTTGAGGTTCAGCGGCTCGTGGTTCTTGGAGACGTGCTCCGCGGACACGGTGGTACCGCGGATGACGAAGATGTCGACGCCGGCAGCCACCACGGTCTTGTAGTGCTCCTGGGTGCGCTGCGGCGTCAGGGAGCCGGCCACCGTGACGCCGGAGGCGCGGATCTCGGCAAGACGGCTGGTGATCAGCTCGGGCTGGATGGGCGCCTTGTAGAGCTCCTGCATCCGCCGGGTGACCGCCGGGCTGGCGGTTTCGTCGGCGAGCGCGGCGATTTCATCCAGGACAGACTGCGGGTCCTCGTAACGGGTCCACAGGCCTTCGAGGTCCAGCACGCCCAAGCCGCCGAGGCGGCCCAGCGCGATGGCGGTTTCCGGCGACATGGCCGAATCCATCGGGGCCGCGATCACCGGCATTTCGAACTTGTAGGCGTCAATCTGCCACGAGACGGAGACGTCCTTGGGGTCGCGGGTCCTGCGGTTGGGGACGATCGCAATGTCGTCCAGGGAGTAGGCACGACGCCCACGCTTGCCACGGCCAATCTCAATCTCATAAGTCACGGGCTCTACTTTACTGGACCCCTTTCACGGAACCGATTCGACCATTGAAGTAAAGGCTTCACAAAATGTGAAAGAACTATTTACAAATATTGACACGACCAATAGATTTCTCTCGGTTGCGGAAACCCTCTGCGCCGGCCTCCTTATTTTCATCGCCCGGGACCACACGCGCCCGGAGACAGGAACACCATGGAGAACACCCTTTCGAGCCGCCGGAAGTACAGCGGCCTAGCATTATCGGCCGCCGTACTGGCGGGCCTCATGTCCTTCGGCACGGCGCCCGCCGGTGCCACCACGCCAGGCACCGCCGACCCCGCGACGGGAACGGCCGCCGTCGGGAACGTCCAGCATGGCGAGCAGTATTCGCAGTTCATCGTGCAGTACAAGGCCGGGGCGCAGGGCGCCACGGCAGCGGCCCGGGCCAACGCCTGGGGCAAGGCCGCCAAGGATCTTGGCATCACGCCCCATGAAGTCCGTGGCCTGGCCACCGGGGCCACGCTGGTGGCCAGTTCCAGGCCGCTGGACGCCCGGCAGTCCCAGGAGTTCATGGCAGGGATCGCGGCTTCCGGCGCCGTGGAATACGTGGAACCGGACGCACGGATGCGCGCAAGCCTGACCCCGAACGATCCCCGCTACGGCGAACAGTGGGACTTCACCGGCACCAACGGCATGCGGATCCCGGGCGCCTGGAACACCTCCACCGGTTCCGGATCGGTGGTGGCCGTGATCGATACCGGCATCACCGCCCACCCCGACCTCGACTCCAACGTCCTCCCCGGCTACGACTTCATCGCCGACTCCGCCGCCGCCCGCGACGGCAACGGCCGCGACGCCAACCCGCAGGACCAGGGCGACTGGTACGCCAGCGGGGAATGCGGCGACAGCAGCAGCTCCAACTCCTCCTGGCACGGCACCCACGTGGCCGGCACGGTCGCCGCGGTGACCGGCAACGCGACCGGGGTGGCCGGCGTCGCCCCTGATGCGAAGGTCGTCCCCGTCCGCGTGCTCGGCAAGTGCGGCGGGATGCTTTCGGACATCGCCGACGCGATCGTCTGGGCCTCCGGCGGCACCGTCACGGGCGTCCCGGCCAACGCCAACCCGGCCAAGGTGATCAACATGAGCCTCGGCGGCTCGGGCAACTGCTCCTCCACCTACCAGAACGCCATCAACAGCGCCGTGGGCCGGGGCACCACCGTGGTGGTGGCAGCAGGCAACGAAGCCGCCAACGCCTCCACGTCCCAGCCGGCAAACTGCGGCAACGTGGTGACCGTCGCGGCCAGCAACAACAGCGGCGGACTGTCCTACTACTCGAACTACGGCAGCGCGGTGGACCTCACCGCCCCCGGCGGCGACGTGCGCCAGACCGGAGGCGGCATCCTCTCCACCCTGAACACCGGCACCACCACGCCGGCCGCTGCCGGCTACGCCTGGTACCAGGGCACCTCCATGGCCACCCCGCACGTCGCCGGCCTCGTGGCCCTGATGAAGGCCGCGAACCCCTCACTCACCCCGGCCCAGGTCGAATCGACCCTCAAGCAGGGCACCCGTCCCATGCCGGCCGGCTGCACTCCCGGCTGCGGCGCCGGGCTCTCCGACGCCACGGCCACCCTGGCGCTGCTCGGCGGCACCACCCCGCCGCCGTCGGGCAATGTCCTACTCAACCCTGGCTTCGAATCCGGCGGCGCCTCCTGGACGTCCAACAAGACCGACACGTTCGAGAGCGGCACTTCCGCCCGCACGGGCACCGGCTACGCGGCCCTGAACGGCTGGGGCCAGGCCACCAGCTACACGCTCGACCAGAAGGTGACCGTGCCCACCGGCAGCGGCGCCGGTTCCCTGTCCTTCTACCTGCGTGTCCTCAGCAACGAAGGCACCACCACCGCCTACGACACCCTGAAGGTCCAGGTCATCGACGGCGCCACCACCACAACGCTGGCCACCTACTCCAACAAGGACAAGGGAAGCAGCTACGTGCAGCGCACGCTGGACATGTCCGCCTACAAGGGCAAGGCCGTGACCGTGCGCTTCCTCGGCACCGAGGACTACTCGTACTCCACCATCTTCCAGCTGGACGACACCTCGGTGGCGGTCTCCTGACCGCTCACTGAGCTGACGCCCGCTGGCCAAAAGCGCGACGGCGGTGTCCCCACCTCACGGGGGCACCGCCGTCGTGCGTTCCTGACAGTTCCTCAGGAGTCGTCCTGGATGCTCCCGTCCAGGCTGAGCTGGGATTCGAACATCCGGAAGTAGCGTCCGCGCAGGGCCACGAGTTCCTTGTGGGTCCCCTGCTCCACGATCCGGCCATCTTCGAGCATGTAGACGATGTCGGCCTTTTCGATCGTGGCCAGGCGGTGGCTGATGGCGATGATCGTGCTGCTCCGGTCAGCGAAAAGCCTTGTGAAGATGCGGTGTTCGGCGAGGGCGTCGATCGCGGAGGTGGGTTCGTCCATGACCATGAACGCGGCCCGGCGGTAGAAGTTCCGGGCCATGGCGAGCCGCTGCCACTGGCCGCCGGACAGGCCGCTGCCCTTGCGTCCCCGGGGATCCTCCATCCAGTTGCTCACGTGGTTGTCCAGGCCGTGGGGCAGCTTGTTGATGAAGTCCAGGGCTTCGGCGTCGTGCGCGGCCCGGCGGACCCGGGCATCGTCCCGGGCTTCGTCGACGTCGCCGTAATAGATGTTGTCTGCGGCCGTGGCGAATTCGTACTTGAGGAACTCCTGGCTGAGGACGGCGAGGTGGCGGTGCCAGCTCTTGACGTCGACGGTGGCGAGGTCGACGCCGTCGAGCAGGACCTGCCCCGAGTCGGGGCTGTACAGCCCGGCCAGGATCCGGATCAGGGTCGACTTTCCGGCGCCGTTCTCCCCCGCGATGGCAATGTGCTGTCCCTGTTCTATGGTGAGGGAAACGCCCTTGATGACCTCGATGTCGCTCCCGGTGTAGCTGAAGCGGATGTCCCGCAGCTCCACCGTCCGCGGCACGTCAGCCAACGCCGGAGCGTGGCCGGTGGGCACCGGAAGCGCCATGAAGAGCTCGTAGTCCTTGAGGTTGGCGAGGTCCTCGTCAATGGAACTCAGCGCCGAGACCAGGTTGTTGGCCGTGGACAGCGCCCGGCTGACGATCTGCTGCACGTAGAGGAACTGCCCCACCGGCTGGGCCCGGGCGATGATCTGCCCCACCACCCAGATCAGGGACACGACTTCCGCACCGTACTGCAGGGCGTCCGCGGCCAGTTGCTTGGGGATGTAGCGTTTCTGGAATTCCAGGCGCCTGCGCTCATCGGCATCACGCAGCCGGGAACGCAGTTCCATGAGGAACCCGACGATCCCGTACAGGCGCATCTCGGCGATGTGCTGCGGGCGGATCAGGTTGGTTTCGATCATCCGCCGCTGCCTGCGGGAATCCACCTGGGTGTTCCAGTGGGCGATCTGTTCGCGGGACAGTTTGAACTGCAGGTACACGCTGGGCACGATCGCCACCAGAACGATCACCGCGATCCACCAGCTGACCAGCAGCAAAGCCCCGACGGCCAGCACCACGGAGACGAACTGGGTGAAAATGGCGGCGATCCGGTCCAGCACCCGCGCGTAGGAGTCGGAGAAGCGTTTGGCCCGGTCGTAGAGATCCACTGTCTCCTTGTCGTCGTAGCGCCAGAACTCGAGGGCCAGGAAGCGCTCGTACATCTGGTCGCCCACGATGGCGCCCACTTTGAAGCTCATCAGCTGCTGGATGTAACGGTCCAGGCTGCTGAAGGTGCCCCAGAACAAGCCCAGCGCCGCGGTGACGATGACGTACAGGACCGCCCGCGGGCCGGCGTCGGGATCCCCCGCATAACCGGCGGCCAGCGCCGTGGTGGTGAGCGAGGCGAAGTAGGTGGTGACCAGCGGCAGCAACGCCGAAATGAGCGAACCGGCCACCTTCATGATCACTGCGGCGGGCGAGGCCTGGAAGCTCACCTTGAGCACCTGCCCGACGGCGCGGGCGTAAGGCCGGAGTGCGAGCCTGCGGGGCGGGTCCTTGCTGAGCCGGACCGAGGCCGGGTGCCGCGGTTCCGCGGGCGTTTCAGACATGCCCCAAGCTTAACGCGCGCTTAAACGGCTGTTCCCCGCGGATTCCTCCACGGGGAACACCTGGTAACAGGGCCGGCTACTACCGGGAACCGTAGTTCGGCGCTTCGACGGTCATCTGGATGTCGTGCGGGTGCGATTCCTTCAGGCCGGCGGCCGTGATGCGGACGAACTTGCCGCGGGCCTTGAGCTCGGGGATGGTCGGCGCACCGGTGTAGAACATGGTCTGGCGCAGGCCGCCGACCAGCTGGTAGGCCACGGAGGACAGCGGGCCGCGGTAGGCGACCCGGCCTTCGATGCCTTCGGGGATGAGCTTGTCGTCACCGGAGACGTCGGCCTGGAAGTAGCGGTCCTTGGAGTAGGACGTGTTCTTGCCGCGGGACTGCATGGCGCCGAGGGAGCCCATGCCGCGGTAGCTCTTGTACTGCTTGCCGTTGACGAAGATGAGGTCGCCCGGGGACTCGTCGCAGCCGGCCAGCAGGGAGCCGAGCATCACGGTGTCGGCGCCGGCCACGAGGGCCTTGCCGATGTCGCCCGAGTACTGCAGGCCGCCATCGGCGATCAGCGGGACGCCTGCCGGGATGGCGGCTTTCGCGGATTCGTAGATGGCGGTGATCTGCGGGACGCCGACGCCGGCAACCACGCGGGTGGTGCAGATGGAGCCGGGGCCCACGCCCACCTTGATGCCGTCCGCACCGGCGTCGATCAGTGCCTGGGCGCCTTCGCGGGTAGCGGCCTGGCCGCCGATGATGTCCACGTGCGCGGCGGCCTTGTCGCCCTTCAGGCGGGCGATCATGTCCAGCACGCCCTGCGAGTGGCCGTTGGCGGTGTCCACGAAGAGTGCGTCCACGCCGGCGTCGATCAGGGTCATGGCGCGCTCCCAGCCGTCACCGAAGAAGCCGATGGCGGCGCCGACACGCAGGCGGCCTTCCTCGTCCTTGGTGGCCAGCGGGTACTGCTCCGCCTTGGTGAAGTCCTTGGTGGTGATGAGGCCCTGCAGGCGGCCCTGCTCGTCGACGAGAGGGAGTTTTTCGATCTTGTTCTTCGCGAGTAGGTCGGACGCTTCTTCGCGGCTGATGCCCACGCGGCCCGTGACCAGCGGCATCTTGGTCATGACTTCGCTGACCAGGCGCGACGGGTACTCGCTCTCCGGAACGAAGCGGGTGTCTCGGTTGGTGATGATGCCCAACAGGCGGTTTTCGGCGTCGACGACCGGCAGGCCGGAAACCCGGTAGCGGGCACACAACTGGTCCAGTTCCTGCAGGGTGGCTTCGGGGCCGATGACCAGCGGGTTGGTGATCATGCCGGACTCTGAGCGCTTCACGCGGTCCACGTGGTCGGCCTGGTCTGCGATGGAGAGGTTGCGGTGGATCACGCCGAGGCCGCCCTGGCGGGCCATGGCGATGGCCATGCGGGACTCCGTGACGGTGTCCATCGCGGCCGAAAGCAGCGGGGTCTGGACCACGATCCGCTTGGAGATCCGGGAGGACGTGTCGGCGTCGGACGGGATGACGTCCGTGTGGCCCGGAAGGAGCAGGACGTCGTCGTAGGTCAGGCCTACGAAGCCAAAGGGATCGTGTTCGGGCTGGGTCATGAGTGCGCCTCTTACCGTGTTTCGTGGGGTCTAAAGGGTAGGGGTTGCAGCAGATGACCAACCCGTCATTACGGGACTGGCCTGTGCAGGAGGTGGGGCAGGTATTGAGTAAATATTAGAACCTCGCGGACGATCCCCATATTCCACGGCGGCAATGTGAGCAAGCACACCAGGCCGCCTGCCGCCGTCGGGCTGTCCGCTCGGTTATTTCCACTTGGTGGCGGCCAGCAGCCGCCGCTCGAACATGGGGATCATGGTCTCCACGTAGGTGCGGGTGAGGTGGTTTTCGTCCTTGTAGACGTACACGTTGCCGACCACGGCGGGGCAAACGCCCTCGGCGCAGATAAAGTCGCTCATGTCCATCAGGTAGAGGCCCTTCACCTTGCCGCGGTAGTCGTCCAGCGGGGAGGACGCGGCCAGGGACTGCTCCAACGGGGTGTTGCAGTCCGGCGAATCCGGGCCCTTCTTCTGCACGCATTCGGGCATGTTGATGGCGAAGCGCGGGTTATCCCGGATGCCCACGATGTCGATGCCGGCGTCGGCGAAAGGCTTGATGCCTTCGAGGTAGCCGGGGACCTCCGTCTCGAACGGCGCCTCGACATGGGTCAGGGACGCCACCGTGAACACGGCATCCGGTTTGTGCTCCAACACGTAGGTTGCGCTGGCCTTGTTGAAGTCGTTGCAGTCCTGCGGGCGGTCCGGGAATTCGGCGCCGAAGCGGCAGTTGCCCTTGAACAGAGTGACGATTTCCCAGCCGTGCTTCTTGGCGATCGGCCCGAGTGCGGCCATGTACTGCTGGGCGTGCGAATCGCCCAGCGCCACGATGTGCTTGACGGGTTTAGACGCCGGGCTGATCTGCAGGCAGCCCTGGAGCAAGGGATCGGTGGGCACGTTGGCGCCGGTGCACAGCCCGTCCACATGGGCCCATTCGTCATCCATCGCCGAGGGGCCGGGGATGATCCGGGCCTCCGGCGTGGGCTTGCCGGCGTTCTCCGGCGTCAGGGCGGCAGCGCCGGGCGTCAGTTCCTTGGGCTGGGCGGCAATGGCCGCGTTGTCCGCGGCGATCATGCCCTGCCAGGCGCTCAGCGGCAGGGCGAGCATGGTGCCGCATGCGGCGATCACGACGGCGGTGCGCCAGGTGCGCAGTTTCGGCCACTTCCACTCGCGCAGCGGAGCTTCGACGTAGCGGCTCGTTCCGACGGCCAGGAGCAGGGAGGCCGTCAGGATGCCCAGGCCCAGCCACAGATCGGGGGCGGCAAGGCCGGTGGCCAGGAGGGTGAAGACCAGGAGGGGCCAGTGCCAGAGGTAGAGCGCGTAGGAATGGCCGCCCAGCCACACCAGCGGCTTGGAACCGAGGAATCGGTCCGCTCCGGCGCGGCTCCCGCTCTGCCCGGCGACGATGATGGCGGCCGCGGCCAGCGTGGGCCACAGGGCGACGAAGCCCGGGAAGGAGCGGTCCACCGTGAGGAGCAGGCCGCAGGACAGCATCGCTGCAAGGCCCGTCCACCCCAGGACCACCCGCAACCAGCGGCGCGGTTTCACATAGGGCAGGCCCAGCGCCAGGAGCGAACCCAGCGCGAATTCCCAGAGCCGGGCGCGGGTGTCGAAATAGGCGTAGGCCTGGTTGCTCGCGGTCTGTTCCACCGAGTAGGCCAGGGACACTGCGAATACCGCAGCGAACACGATGGCCAGCAGGCCGCGGTGGCCCAGCCGTCCGAGGGATGCGAACGGTCCGCGGAAGGGGACCTTCCGGAGGAGCGGAACGGCGAAGCCCACGGCGGCGAAGACGAGCGGCCAGAGGACGAAGACCTGGCCCTGGATGGACAGCGACCAGAAATGCTGCAGCGGGCTCGCGCCGGAATGGTTCTGCGCGTAGTAGTCGACGGCGGCATCGGCCAACTGCCAGTTCTGGCGGTAGAAAAGCGTGGCCCAGGCTTCATCGAGCAGGCCGCCCCACCGCGTCTGCGGAACGAGTACCCACATTCCAGCGAGCACGCCGAGGATCACGACCACCACCGCCGGCAGCAGGCGCTTGAAGACGTGGAGCCAGTGGCCAAGGAGCCGCAATTCGCGCCCCTCTTCCAGCTTCCTCGTGAAGGAGAGGGTGAGGAAGAACGCGGAGACCAGGAGGAACACATCGACGCCGCCGGAAACCCTGCCGAGCCAGATGTGGTAGCTGGCGACCATGAGGACCGCCAACGCACGCAATCCTTGGACCTCGGGGCGGAAGTTGCCTTTCGCCCCCGTGCCACCCTGTTTCGAGGCAGCCTGCGGCGCCGTGTTTCCCATAGTCATGACCTGTGCAGATTCCTCAACGTTCGTAACCCTGACCCTCCATGTTACCAATCCGTTACCTGTGGGGGCGAATCACAAGCAAACTGAGGATCCTGAATCGCCTCGGCCGGAGCGTTCCGTAATTAGGCTGGGGGCAGGGATCGCGCACCTACCGACAGGGGGCCAGGATGATTGTCCAGCTTCGCATCTGCGTCCCGGCAGCGTTGTCCGGCACCGTCGTGGACCTGTGCATGGGGCATGCCGGCAGCGCCGAAATCGCGGTTTTCAGGGGCTCCTCGGTGGTTCCGGCCGGCGACGTCATCACGGTGCAGCTGGCCCGGGAATCCGTGGAAGGCCTCATGGAGGAACTCCACGGGCTGAGGGTTCCGGAACTTGGCTCGGTCTCGGCCAGCACGCCCGAGCTCGTGCTGTCCGAGCGGGCGGACAAGGCATCCAAGGAGGTTCCCGGAGAAGGGTCGGACGCCGTCATCTGGGATGAGGTTTCGCGCCAGACGGGCGAAGACTCAAGACTGACCTGGAGCTACCTGGCGTTCCTGGTGATCGCGACCCAGTTGGCCGGCATCGGCATCGTCACCAATTCGGCCATCGCGATAGTCGGCGCCATGGTGGTGGGGCCGGAGTTCGGTCCCTTGGCGGCACTGGCCCTCGGTTTGGTGGAGCGCAAATGGGCCATGGTGCGCGCAGCGGCGGTTGCGCTGGCGGTGGGATTCCCCGTTGCCATGCTCGTGACGGCTGCCGCGGCCTGGATCTCGATCCCGCTCGGGCTCTACCCGCGTGACGTCCTTGACCACGGCCAGGCCGTCGAATTCATCTATCATCCGGGACCGTATTCGTTGATCGTTGCCGCCCTTGCCGGCGCCGCCGGCATGCTCTCGATGACCAGCCACCGCTCGTCCGCCCTGATCGGCGTCTTCATTTCGGTGACCACCGTCCCGGCCGCCGGATACATCGGCGTCGCACTTGTCCTGGGCGAGGCAGGAAAGGCTGCAGGCTCCGCAGTGCAGCTTTTCCTGAATCTGCTTGGCATTGTGGTGGCCGCAGCCGCGGTGCTCCTGTTCCTCAAGTTCGCGCAACGGCGCGGCGAAGCAAAGCGCGCCCTCAGCAAGACTCCGGCCGCCCGGGCAAGGCCCGGAGCCCCGCGCCCACCCCGGCGCTGAGCCAATCTGGTCCCCGCCAGAAACCTCCGGCGCGTCGTACTTCACGATGCACACTATTGCGCATTGCGTAGTAGTGTCTGATCCATAGCAAGCAAAGCGACTGGAGAAACCATGGATTCGACGCAACTTCTCAAGGGGGTCCTGGACGTGGCAGTGCTCGCGGTGTTGAACCGGGAAGACGGATACGGGTACGACGTCGTCCGGCGGCTCCGTGCGGCAGGCCTCGAAGACGTCGGGGACGCCTCCGTTTACGGCACCTTGCGGCGCCTCTACGCCAACGGCGCCCTGACCAGCTATGTGGTGCCCTCCGAAGGCGGTCCGCACCGCAAGTACTACGGGATCAACGAGCACGGCAAGTCCATCTTGGATATCCAAAGCAAGGGCTGGCAGGACTTCGCCCGCAGCATGGACCGGCTGTTGTCCAACGAACCGCTCCCCGCCCTCAACCTTCCGGCCACCGCCGGCCACGACACTCTGGAGGACAAGAAATGACCAGCTCACAGACCGTTCCGGTTGTGGTCGCTGCCTATGCGGAGTCTGTGCGCCGCGAACTGGACGACCTCGCAGCAGCCGACGTCGATGACCTCACCGAAGGCCTCGAAGCCGACCTCATGGAGCAGTTCGAGGACTCCGGCGCGGTTCCGGATCTCTCCCCTGCCGCGTACGCCGCCGAACTCCGCAGTTCCGCGGGCCTGCCCGAACGCACGACGTCCGCAGCGGCAAGCAAAGGACCGGGCCTTCGGGACAGCTTCCTGAAAGCGGGCGCCGATTTCCTGGGGCGCGTCCGGGCGAATCCGGTGTCCAATGCGGTGCTCGAGTTCCTCATTAGGCTGCGCCCGGTGTGGTGGCTGCTGCGGGCGTGGGCAATCTTCCAGATCATCGTCACCCCTCTTTACACGGGCAACTATGTCTTAATCCCTCGCGGCCTGACCGCCTGGGCGTTCCTCGCGGTGCTCGTCGTGCTCAGTGTCCGGATGGGCAGCAGGCCCACGCCCCGCAGGATATGGATGCGGCGCGCGTTCACGACGGCAAACGCCATCAGCATCCTGTTCATTGCCATCATGACGCCGGCGATCCTCTCGCACGCGCTGAACAGCTCTTACAATTCCTCCTCTGCCAGCTACAACTACATCCCGCCGCTCAGTGTGAACGGCGCCGGCGTCGACCACGTCTTCGTCTACGACAAGGACGGAAAGCTCCTGCGGGATGTCCGGTTCTACGACCAGGACGGCAGCCCGCTCGACATGCCGTTGCCCGACGGCTTGGCTGCGCCCCAGCAACTCCCCGCCGCGGCTCAGCCGGGCGAGCCGTTCGGGCCCGGCCTTATGGATCCCTACGGCCAGGAAGCCACGGGCACAGAGCCGACCCCAAGCTCCCCCGCCTCGAACCCGTCGGACACGGAAAGCGGAAGCGCGGCGCCGTCGTCGTCGGCTTCTCCCAAGGCCCCGACACCGGCAGGCAAGGCGAGCCCGGCTCCAACCGTGAGCAGCAAGTAGACAGCAGAAGACCCGGCTCCCCGCATGGGGAACCGGGCCTTCTGTCACGCGGAAACGCTAGTGGCTGTGGCCTGCGTGGGCGTCCTCTTCGGCAGCCGGCTTCTCGGCCACCAGGGTCTCGGTGGTGAGAACCAGGGCGGCGATGGAAGCGGCGTTGCGGAGTGCGGAGCGGGTGACCTTGACGGGGTCGATCACGCCGGCGGCGATCAGGTCCTCGTACTCACCGGACTTCGCGTTGAAGCCGTGGTTCTCGGCCTGCTCGGACACCTTGGCGACGACGACGTAGCCGTCGTAGCCGGCATTCTGGGCGATCCAGCGCAGCGGCTGGGTCAGCGCACGGCGGACGATGCCGACGGCAGCAGCAGCGTCACCTTCCAGCTTGTTGACCTGGCGGTCGTCATCCAGAGCCTTGAGGGCGTGGATGAGGGCCGAGCCACCGCCGGAAACGATGCCTTCTTCAAGGGCAGCACGGGTGGAGGACACGGCGTCCTCGATACGGTGCTTCTTTTCCTTGAGTTCGACCTCGGTGGCAGCGCCGACCTTGATGACGCCGATGCCGCCGGCCAGCTTGGCCAGGCGTTCCTGCAGCTTCTCGCGGTCCCAGTCCGAGTCGGTGCGGGCCAGCTCGGCACGCAGCTGGGCAACACGGCCGGCCACGTCTTCGGCAGAGCCTGCGCCGTCAACGATGGTGGTGTTGTCCTTGGTGACCGTGATGCGGCGTGCGGTGCCGAGAACCTCGAGGCCCACCTGGTCCAGGCTCAGGCCAAGCTCCGGGGAGACGACCTGGGCGCCGGTGAGGGTGGCGATGTCCTGCAGCATGGCCTTGCGGCGGTCACCGAAGCCGGGAGCCTTGACGGCCACGACGTTCAGGGTGCCGCGGATGCGGTTCACGATCAGCGTGGACAGGGCCTCGCCGTCGATGTCTTCGGCGATGATGAAGAGCGGCTTGGCGGCCTGAAGGGCCTTCTCCAGCAGCGGCAGGAATTCCTGCAGCGAGGAAATCTTGCCCTGGTTGATCAGGATGAGGGCGTCTTCGAGGACCGCTTCCTGGCGCTCTGCGTCGGTGACGAAGTAAGGGGACAGGTAGCCCTTGTCGAACTGCATGCCCTCGGTGAGGACCAGCTCGGTCTGGGTGGTGGAGGATTCCTCGATGGTGATGACGCCATCCTTGCCGACCTTGCCGAAGGCCTCGGCCAGGAGCTCACCGACCTCTTCGCTCTGGGCGGAGATGGCGGCGACGTTGGCCACCTGGGTGCCTTCGACTTCGCGGGCGTTGGCCAGCAGGCGGGCGGCGACGGCTTCAACCGCAACCTCGATGCCGCGCTTGATCTCGCCCGGGGCGGCGCCGGCGGCAACGTTGCGCAGGCCTTCCTTGACGAGTGCCTGTGCGAGCACGGTGGCGGTGGTGGTGCCGTCACCGGCGACGTCGTTGGTCTTGGTGGCGACTTCCTTGGCCAGCTGTGCGCCAAGGTTTTCGTAGGGGTCGTCCAGTTCGACTTCGCGGGCGATGGTGACGCCGTCGTTGGTGATGGTGGGGGCGCCCCACTTCTTGTCCAGCACGACATTGCGGCCGCGCGGACCAAGGGTCACCTTGACGGTGTTGGCGAGCTTGTCGATGCCGGCTTCGAGCGAGCGGCGGGCAGCGTCATTGAACGCAAGCTGCTTTGCCATGGTTGTGTCCTTTCAAGACGGAAAACCCGCACCGCGGGCGGCCGGAAATCCGGTCCGGCCTGCGGTGCGGGGTCCAGGGAATTACTTGACGACGATCGCGAGGACGTCGCGGGCGGACAGCACGAGGTACTCGGAGCCACCGGTCTTGACTTCGGTTCCGCCGTACTTGGAGTAGATGACGACGTCGCCGACTGCGACGTCGACCGGCACGCGGTTGCCGTTGTCATCGAAGCGGCCGGGGCCTACTGCGACAACTTCGCCTTCCTGCGGCTTTTCCTGGGCGGAGTCCGGGATGACCAGGCCGGAAGCGGTGGTCTGCTCGGCTTCGAGCGGGCGGACAACGATGCGATCCTCGAGAGGCTTAATGGAGACCGACACTCGGATCTCTCCTTTACGTGAGGTAGTACATGGACTATCAAACCAGGGGTGCCTTGGCGGGCTTGCCGTCGTCGCGGTGCCGGCAAGTGCCTGCGGCACGATTAGCACCCTCCATGGGAGAGTGCTAACTCAGACTCTATGCAAGCGTTAGCACTCGGTCAAGGTGAGTGCCAGAATTGCCCGCTAGCCGGCGAGGTCCTCGAAGTCCACGTCTTCGCCGTTGTCCTCGTCGTCGCCCTGAGCGGCACCGCGGTTCAGGTACAGCACCACGCCGCCGGCCACGGCGGCGAGGGCGGAAACCACCAGCACCACGAGCGAACCGATCCGGACCCCCGTGTAGCTTTCGCGGATGTCCTGGGCCTCCTGCGTGGCGTCCTGGACGCTCTTGCCGGTCATGGAATAGGCGGCGGCGTTGAAGGAATCAAGGAAGAAGACAATGACCAGCAGGACGATGCAGACGACCGCGACGGCGATGCCGGCGATCAAGGCGGGACGGGCGTAGACGGCGAGCCGGGCAGGGATCCTGCTGCCCGGCTTGGGGATCGGTGTGGGGTCTTCGGACTGGCGGCTCATGCTGTCTTCCATGCAATCAACCCTATCCGTCCGGCTGCGCCGGCGCCCGCGCCAGGCAGCGTGGCAAGTAGGCTGGAAGGCATGCCCCACAGCTCCCAGGCGCCGGACGCCGCGGCCCCCCATGGCCGGATTGCCGACCAGATAGCCCCCTTGCTGACCACGGAAGGCTGGGAGCTGCTGGCCTCGCTGGGCCCGTACCGCGAGAGCGAGTCCCTTGCCCTGAACACGGCCCTCCGCAAGGCCGGGCACTCCCCCGAACTGGTCTCCGCCGTCCTCACCCAGTCGCGGCTGCGGACCCGGGCGGAGGCGAAGTTCGGTGAGTTCGCCCGGCAGATGCTCTTCACCCAGGCAGGCCTGGAGCAGGCGACGCGCCTCACTGTGGCTGCCCGCCATGCCGAACGCTTCGCCGCCGCCGGGACCTCCCAGGTGGCAGACCTCGGCTGCGGGCTCGGCGCCGATTCCATGGCGCTGGCGTCCCTGGACATCGCGGTCACGGCCGTCGAAATGGACGAAGCCACGGCCGCCTGCGCCACGATCAACCTCATGCCGTTCCCGCACGCCTCGGTGGTCCACGCGGACGCCACCTCGGTGCCGCTGGACGGGATCGACGGCGTGTGGCTGGATCCTGCCCGGCGCACCACCTCGACGTCGGGCACCACCCGGATCTGGGACCCCGAGGAATTCTCCCCGCCGCTGTCCTTCGTGGAATCGCTGGCCGCGTCCGGGAAGTCAGTGGGCGTCAAGATGGGCCCGGGCATGCCCCACGAGCTGGTTCCCGCGGGCTGCGAGGCGCAGTGGGTTTCGGTGGCCGGCGACGTCACCGAGGTGACCCTGTGGTTCAACAAGGTGGCCCGGCCCGGCATCCGCCGCGCCGCCCTGCTGCTCGGCCCGCGCGGAGCCGCGGAGATCACCAGCGGCGAGGATTTCGACGGCGGCCCGGTCCCCGCCGTCGGGCCCGTGGAAGGCTACCTCTACGAGCCGGACGGCGCGGTGATCCGCGCGGGGCTGGTGGCCGACGTCGCGCTCCGCCTGGGCGGGCACCTGTTGGACGAACACATTGCCTACATCTGCGCCCCGGAGCTGGTGGACACGCCCTTCGCCCGCCCCTACAAGGTGGTCGAGACCATGCCGCTGAACATCAAGGCACTCAAGGCCTGGGTCAAGGCGCAGGGCATCACCACCCTGGACATCAAGAAGCGCGGCGTCTCCATCACCCCCGAGGAGCTCCGGAAGCAACTGCTGCCCGGCGGTTCCGCGAAGTCAAAAGCGAAAGGCAAGGCGGGCAAAGCCGCCACGCTGGTCCTGACGCGGATCGGGGACGAACGGACCGCCGTCGTCGTCGAACCGGTCTGAGCCGGAAAGCTACTGCTCGCGCACGAACGCTTCGGCGGCGGCCACCTGACCGGCGGTCGGCGTGATGCCGGTGTACAGGACGAACTGCTCGAGGGCCTGGATGGTGGCGACTTCCGCGCCGCTGATCACCGTCTTGCCGGCGGCGCGGCCGGCCTTGATGAGCGGCGTTTCGGCGGGGAGTGCGACGACGTCGAACACCACCTGCGCGGCGGCGACGGCCGCCTCCGGGAAGGACAGTGCGTCCGCCTCGGGTCCGCCCGCCATGCCGATCGGGGTGACGTTGACGATGACGTCTGCGGTGCTGTCGCCCGGTTCGGCCTGCCAGGCGAAACCGTAGAGATCCGCGAGCGCACGGCCGGCCTCTTCCTTGCGGGCCACGACGGCGACCTTGGTGAATCCGGCGTCGCGGAACGCCGCGGCGGTGGCCTTCGCCATGCCGCCGGCGCCGCGCAGGAGCACCGAGCAGTCCGGGCTGATGGCGTTGCGTCCGATCAGCTGGGCGATGGCGGTGTAGTCGGTGTTGTAGGCGGTCAGCACGCCGGAATCGTTCACGATCGTGTTGACGGAATCGATGGCCGAGGCCGAGGCGTCCATTTTGTCCACGAGGGCGATGACGTCTTCCTTGTACGGCATGGACACGGCGCAGCCGCGGATGCCCAGGCCCCGCACGCCGGCGATGGCGTTGCCGAGGTCCGTGGGGGCGAAGGCCTTGTAGATCCAGTTCAGGCCGAGTTCCTCGTACAGGAAGTTGTGGAAGCGCGTCCCGTTGTTGCTCGGCCGGGCCGAGAGCGAGATGCAGAGGGTCATGTCCTTGTTGAGGATCGGCATGGGGCTTCCTTCGGATCGCGGGGCTGTAGACCTAGCGTAAGCCGCGCCCCACGGCAGGCGCTCCGCGAACGGAGCCCCGGCCGTCCCCCATGCCGCCGGGCGCTAGCCTTGGCGGGCCTTGAAGCGCGGGTTCAGTTTGTTGATGACAAAGGTTTTCCCGCGGCGGCGCACCACCTGGGCGCCCGGGATCTTCTTCAATGCGCGCAGCGAATTCCTGACCTTCATGTTTCTCCTTCGATTGCTGTTGTTACAGGTGGCGTTTGTTACAGGGTGGCTTCGAGCTCGAACGGGTCCTCCAGCTCCCGGAAGTCCCGCAGCATTTCCTCTTCGCTGAGGGCGCAGCCGTCCAGCAGCTCGCGGATTTCCGCGGCATCCACGTCTTCCCCGCGTCCGGTGAAGGCAAGCACCGTCCCGCGGTCGCCGAAGCGCGGATGCCAGCCGAGGGCGGCGTCGACGTCGGACACTCCCCCGCCGTTCCCGTCGGCCTGTCCGGCCTGGTCCGCCTGCCATTGGCCGGTGCTTTCCAGCCAGACCCGGGGCCCGACGCCCTGGACGGCGATCCGGGTCCGGGCGGCGGAGGCGATCCACAGCCGGCCGCGCAGCCAGTGCGATCCGGCCGCCAACTGCGGCAGGGCCTGCCGGAACCGCCCCGGGTGCAGCGGTCGCTCCACCTTGTGGAGGACAGTGAGGAAGCAGCCGGATTCGGTAGCCAGCGGCACGCGCACCGAGCCTCGCCGGGCCCGGGCGGCGGCCTCGCGGCCGTCATAGCAGCCGGCACGGAACGTCCCGGAAGGCTCGACGACGGCGGCGTGCGGGGCCAGTTGTGCCAGCAGTTCGGTGCCCTGCCGCCAGGGCTCGCTCCCTTCGCGCTCAAGGCCGGCGAGCGCGGCTCCGAGGCCCGGATAGGCCAGGACAGTATCCGCGTGGGCTAGCTCGCCGACAAGGAATTCCCCGCTGGTCCGGCCATCCTCCGGCATGGCCGTGAATCCGGATTCGAACAATGTGTGCTTGTCCCAGATGTGGTCTTCCAGATCGGCGGGATCGATGGCCAGGACCGCGTAGTCGATGACGGCGTCCCGGCTCAGACCCCGTCCCAGCTCCGCCACGGCCATCTCCACGGACACCCCCGGCGGCAGGGCCAACACGGCATGCCCGTAGCCGAGGCCGGCGAGCCGCTCGACGGTGGGAACCACGTCCAGCCGGACCGTGCAGCTGAGGCAGCCGTGTTCCAGGACTGTCTCGGCCTGTTCGAGCACGCGCCCGCCGGAGAGGACTCGGCGGAGGACGACGGAATCGTCCAGAAGGTCATGGAAGACGGTGACGGAATCGGGATGTCCCTGGTCAAGCCGACCCGCTGCGGCTTCACGGCAGCGGCTGTCCAGGGAACTGACAACGGAAAGATGCATTGCTCAAGCCTATATGAAAATCATTCTCATTAGCAATGATCGGAGGTACGGCCGTATTACTCGCGACGGCGGAAGAATCCCCGTGCTGCACTAGACTTGGGGCATCCGCTGAGGGGTCCCGCAGTGGGCATCGCCCAGGGACTTGGACACACTAGAGGGGACCTCCGTGCAGATTGATTTCGCTTCATCCAGGCAGTCGACCCTGGGAGTGGAATGGGAACTTGCGCTCGTCAACGCCCGCACCGGGGAACTGGTCTCGGTGGCCAATGAGGTACTTCGTGGCGTCGCGGCCCAGCACCCCGAATTGAACGAAGACGACGAGCACCCCCACATCAAGCGCGAACTGCTGCTGAACACGGTGGAACTCGTCACCGGAATCTGCACCACGGTCCGGGAAGCCAAGGACGACCTGGCCCGCTCGCTGAAAGCCGTCCGGGAAATCACCGACCCCATGGGTGTAGAACTGTTCTGTGCCGGCAGCCACCCCTTCAGCCCGCCGCAGCTCCAGCCCGTCACGGACAAGGAACGCTACGCCAAGCTGATCGACCGCACCCAGTGGTGGGGCCGGCAGATGGTGATTTACGGTGTGCACGTCCACGTCGGCCTGGACCGCCGGGACAAGGTCCTCCCCGTCCTCGACGGGCTGGTCAATTACTTCCCGCACTTCCAGGCCCTGTCCGCCTCGAGCCCGTTCTGGGGCGGCGAAGACACCGGCTACGCCTCCCAGCGCGCCCTCATGTTCCAGCAGCTGCCCACCGCGGGCCTGCCCTTCCAGTTCCCGGCCTGGTCCGAATACGAGTCCTACGTCCAGGACATGTTCACCACCGGGGTGATCGACACCCTGTCCGAGATCCGCTGGGACATCCGGCCCGTCCCGAACCTCGGCACTATCGAGATGCGCATCTGCGACGGCCTGGCCAGCCTCGAGGAAGTCGGGGCCATCGCCGCGCTGACCCAGTGCCTGGTGCACGAGTTCTCCACCATCCTGGACAACGGCGGCACCATCCCCACCATGCCGCCGTGGCACGTGCAGGAAAACAAGTGGCGGGCCGCGCGCTACGGCATGGATGCCATCATCATCCTCGACGCCGAAGGCAACGAGCAGCTGGTCACGGAGCACCTCAAGGAAACCCTGCACCGCCTGGCCCCGGTCGCGGCGACGCTCGGCTGCGAGGAGGAACTGGCCGACGTCGCGAAGATCATCGCCCGCGGTGCCGGCTACCAGCGCCAGCGCCGGGTTGCGGCAGAGCACGACGGCGACCTGCAGGCCGTGGTCCTGGACCTCGTGCAGCAGATGCGGGCCGGCTGACGCCTTTCTCTGCGGGCAAGACAAAAACACATACTGGGGGAAAAATTGGGCCGCAGGCTCTTCTGTGAACTATTACCGCTGACGTACTGGCTTTCCGTCCGGAAGATGATCCTGGCCCGTAAGGTCCGCGATTTCCTGTCCGGGACCGCCTTTCCCAGGAAACGCAGCGAACAGGGCCCTGCCGGAAGTCATCTACCGGCACAACTCACTGATCCGGCGGAAGCTCGGCAACGTTGACCTGCACCTGCAGGAGAACAAAGCCATCAGCCTGGGAATTGCAGCGCCCTTGGTGGACCAGGTGGTCATCCGCCCCGGCGAGACCTTCTCCTTCTGGCAGCTTGTGGGGCGCTGTACGCCGGCCAAGGGATACCGTGTTGGCCTGACCATCAACAACGGCCGCGCGGAATCCGGCGTGGGCGGCGGACTCTGCCAGTTCACCAACCTCCTGCATTGGATGGTGCTGCACAGTGAGCTGACCATCGTGGAACACCACCACCACGGCGAACTGGACCTGTTCCCGGACTTCAACCGGCAGATTCCCTTCGGAACGGGCACGTCGATTGTCTACAACTACTTGGACTACCGCGTCCGCAACGATACGGACCAGAGCTTCCAGTTCCTGGTCCACACCACGGAGGAACACCTCTGCGGTGAATTGCGTGCAGAACGGCCCTCGTCATCCAAATTCCACATCCGGGAAGAGGATGCCTATTTCCAGGAAGCCGGCAGCCAGGTCTACCGGCACAACAGGATCATCCGGCTTACCCGCGACAAACGCACCGGAAACATCATCGACAGCAAGGAAATCCTGGAGAACTACGCCCTGGTCAACTATGACCGCGCCCTGATCACCTCCGACATCCGCCCGGACGAGAGGGCCGCCGTCGAAAGCTGACGACACTCCAGGCGACATCCGCTGCACACAAGCCCTGGCGCTACGGGAATTCCCGTGGCGCCAGGGCTTTTCCGTGTCGAAAACATCCACAATAGGGCTATTGCACTTTCACTACTCAGCGATACTATGTACCAGTAGTCAGTAACACTTAGTACTGGTACATAGTCTTACCAAGTAGTTAGGAGGTGGCCGCATGGGCAAGCAGATTACCGAGATGCTCAAGGGCACGCTGGAGGGCATTGTCCTCGCCCTGCTGACCGGGAAACCGGCCTACGGCTACGAGATCACCACCCTGTTGCGGGACCAGGGCTTCACCGACATCGCCGAGGGCACCGTATATGCGCTCCTGGTGCGGATCGAGCAAAAGGGTCTCGTCGACGTCGAGAAGCGCCCGTCCGAGAAAGGTCCGCCGAGGAAGGTGTACTCGCTCAACACTCAAGGCACGCAGGAACTCGAAGAGTTCTGGAGGACGTGGAGCTTCCTCGCAGAACGTATCGAACAGCTCCACAGCACCGACCGAATCGAAGGAGAAAAGTAGCCATGGCTGCCAAATGGATCGAAGCGCTCACCGGCCCGCTCGAACAGAAGAAGCAGTACAAGCAGGCCAAGGCGCGCCTGGATGCGCTGCCGGAGCCCTACCTC
Organism: Arthrobacter celericrescens; assembly: GCF_003614925.1. Lineage (GTDB taxonomy): Bacteria > Actinomycetota > Actinomycetes > Actinomycetales > Micrococcaceae > Arthrobacter > Arthrobacter celericrescens. The sequence continues at coordinate 10,840 of NZ_QYLP01000099.1, read as the reverse complement.
GGCGCCGCGAGCGCCTTCAACCGCTACCTCATGTACTACGGCGGCGTCACCGACGGCGACACCATCGTCCAGATGTTCGCCGACTTCGCAGATCTCTGGGAGCGCGCCGCCGTCGACCACACGCCTGTCGTGGACATCGTCGGCGAGGATCCCGTCGAATTCGCCGAGGCCTTCGCCCAGGCGTACGGCGGCAAGCGCTGGATCGACAAGGAACGCGCCCGCCTCATCGAGGCGGTCGAGAACGCGAAAAGGAAGGAGGCCGGCCATGACTGAGGCCGCCATCCGGGTCCGTGGCCTGGAGAAGTCCTACAAGGAACTGAACGTGCTGCGCGGCGTCGACTTCGAGGTGGAGCGGGGCAGCATCTTCGCCCTCCTCGGTTCGAACGGGGCAGGAAAGACCACCCTGGTCCGCATCCTCTCGACACTGCTGAAAGCCGACGCCGGAACCGCGAGCGTCCACGGTTTCGACGTCGGCGCGGAGGCCGCCGAAGTGCGCGGCTCGATCAGCCTCACGGGGCAGTTCGCCGCCGTCGACGAAGTGCTCACGGGCCGGGAGAACCTCATGCTGGTCGCGAAGCTCCGGCACCTGGCGGACCCGGGGGCGGTGGCCGACGGGCTGCTCGAACGCTTCTCGCTCACCGAGGCCGGCGGCCGCAAGGCGGCCGGGTACTCGGGCGGCATGCGGCGGCGGCTCGACATCGCGATGAGCCTGATCGGGAACCCGCCGGTCATCTTCCTCGACGAGCCGACCACCGGGCTCGACCCGCAGGCACGCATCGAGGTGTGGCAGACCGTCAAGGAGCTCGCCAGGAACGGCACCACGGTGCTCCTCACCACGCAGTACCTCGACGAGGCCGAGCACCTCGCCGACCGGATCGCGATCCTGCACAAGGGCACGATCATCCAGAACGGCACGCTCGAGGAGCTGAAGCGGCTGCTGCCGCCGGCCGAAATCGAGTACGTCGAGAAACAGCCCTCCCTCGAAGACGTCTTCCTGGCGCTCGTCGGGGAACGCGCTGAAGAAGCTGAAGAAAAGGAGGCCTCCCGATGACCACCCACGTCCTTGGCGACACCGGCGTCCTCACCGGCCGCTCACTGCGCCACATCCTCCGCAGCCCGGACACCATCATCACCACCGCGGTCACGCCGGTCGCGCTGATGCTGTTGTTCGTCTACGTGCTCGGCGGTGCGATCAGCACCGGTTCCGGCGGCTCGTACATCAACTACATGCTCCCCGGGATCCTGCTGATCACGATCGCTTCCGGCATCGCCTACACGGCCTACCGCCTGTTCCTCGACATGCAGGGCGGCATCTTCGAGCGTTTCCAGTCCATGCCGATCGCCCGGTCGAGCGTGCTCTGGGCGCATGTGCTGACCTCGCTGGTCGCCAACCTCACTTCGGTGGCGGTGGTGGTCGGCGTTGCACTCCTCATGGGGTTCCGCACCGGGGCTTCGCTGGGCGCCTGGCTGGCGGTCACCGGCATCCTGGTCCTGTTCACATTGGCCCTGACCTGGCTGGCCGTGATCGCCGGGCTTTCCGCGAAAACAGTCGACGGCGCGAGCGCGTTCAGCTACCCGCTGATCTTCCTGCCGTTCATCAGTTCCGCGTTCGTGCCGACCGGCACGATGCCCGGACCCGTGGCCTGGTTCGCCGAGAACCAGCCGGTGACCTCGATCGTGAACTCCATCCGGGCCCTGTTCGCGCAGCAGCCGGTGGGCAACGAACTCTGGATCGCCCTGGCCTGGTGCCTGGGACTCCTGGTCCTGGCCTACGCCTTCGCGATGGCCGCGTACCGGCGCAAAATCAGCTAGTACCGCGGTTCAGCCAGTAGCGACGTACGGTTGATGCATGGATGGCTGGGGCACGGAACCAGGGGTGGTGCGGCTCCCTGACGGCCGCATCATCCGCGGCACCGGGATCCGGCGGCCCCGCAGCCAGGCGCCGGCTCCCGACTTCGCCGTCTACCTGCTGGGCCGCGATCCGCACGTGACCCAATGGCCCAACCGTTGGGTCCGCTGGCGGGACTTCCGCCTGCCGGACTCGGCGGAGGACGCCGTCGACGCGCTACGGGAGGCACACACGCGGGCCGCCGTCGAACGGGTCGAGATCGCCTGCGGCGCCGGGATCGGACGGACCGGAACAGCAATCGCGGTCCTGGCCATCATGGGCGGAATCCCGGCCGACGAGGCCATCGACTGGGTCCGCACGAACTACCACCCGCGCGCCGTCGAGACCCGGGGCCAGCGTGCCTGGATCGCCTCGGTGGCGGCCTCGCTTGCCTGAGCAGTCAGTATCAGACCGAAACGGTGGTGACGGGCAGCGAGGAATCGGGGGCGAACGCGACGCCGCTCGGCCCGATCCCGGCCATCACCAGCTGGGCGCCGAGGGCGGCCACCATGGCGCCGTTGTCCGTGCACAGCTGCAGGGGCGGAACGTGGAGCGTGATGCCGGCGGAACGGCAGCGCTGCCCGGTCAGTTCCCGGAGCCGCGAGTTCGCAGCCACTCCCCCGCCCAGCAGCAGTTCCGTGATCCCGTTCTCCCGGCAGGCCAGCACGGCCTTGGACGTGATGATGTCCACCACCGCTTCCTGGAAGGCGGCGGCGATGTCCGCTACCGGGATTTCCTCGCCGCGCGCTTCGAACTGTTCCACGCAGCGGGCGACGGCGGTCTTGAGTCCGCTGAACGACCAGTCGTAGCGGTGCGGGCCGGGTTCCTCGGCGGTGCCCATGTACTTGGGCTGGCTCAGCCCGCGCGGGAAGCGGATCGCCTTGGGGTTTCCGGTCCTGGCCATCTTGTCGATGGCGGGCCCGCCCGGGTAGCCGAGCCCGAGCAGCCGGGCGACCTTGTCGTAGGCTTCCCCGGCGGCGTCGTCGATCGTCGAACCCAGAAGCTCGACGTCGTCGGTGATGCTCCGGATCCGCAGGATCTCCGTGTGTCCGCCGGAGACCAGCAGGGCGCCGAGATTGTCCGGCAGGCGGTTTCCGGACATGCGGTTTCCGGACATGTCCAGCAGCCCGACGCCCACGTGCGCCACCAAGTGGTTGATCGCGTACAGCGGTTTCCCGCTGGCCAGGGCGAGCGCCTTGGCGGCGCAGACCCCCACCATGAGGGCGCCGGCGAGTCCCGGGCCGGAGGTCACGGCGATCGCGTCGATGTCGTCCAGGGTGACGCCGGCGGTGCGAAGGGATTCCTGCAGGGTGGGCACGAAGGCATCCAGGTGGGCTCGGGAGGCGATTTCCGGGATGACCCCGCCGAAGCGCACGTGCTCGTCCATGGAGGAGGACACCGTGTTGCTCAGCAGGGTGGTGCCGCGGACGATGCCGACGCCGGTCTCATCGCAGGAGGATTCGATGCCGAGGACGAGGGGTTCGCTGGCGGGTGCGGGGTTCACGCGGTGGGTCCTTCTGTGGTGGGTCCTTCTGCGGCGAGGCCGTCGGTGGCGAGGCCGTCAACCAGCGGCAGCCTCATGATGAGGGCGTCGGTGCCGTCGCGGTAATAGCGGGCCCGGATGTGGATCTGCTCGAAGCCGAAGCGCAGGTAGAGCTGCTGGGCCCGCGGGTTGTCTGCCCGGACTTCCAGCAGCACGTCGTCGGCCCCGCGGCGCCGGGCCTCGGCGATCAGTTCGGCAAGCACGGCGGAACCGATGCCGCGGCCCTCGAACTCGGGGACCACGGCGATGGTCTGGATGTCGGCGATGGGCTGGACACACATCAGCCCGGCATAGGCCACGATCCCGCCGTCGGCTTCGGCCACCACGTAGCGGCGGGTCTCCGGCTGGGAGAGCTCGTCGACGAACATCTGCAGGGGCCAAGCGTCCACCGGGAACAGGCGCCGTTCCAGCTGTGCGACGGCGGCCAGGTCGCCGTCGTTCATGTCCCGCAGCACCACGCCGTCGGGCATGGCCACGGTGTTCAGGAACTCCTCGGGGACTGTCACAGCGCACGCTTCCTGGGGCCGGGCACCTGGGCGTCGGATTCGCGCAGGTAGAGCGGGGTGGAGTCCGGCAGTTCGCGGCCGGCGGCCAGCAGCGCGAGGGCGAACTGGCCCAGGGAGGCCGCGTTGGGCTGGGTGTCTTTGAAATCCTCGTCGGCCTTGACAACCTCGGCATAGATTCCGGCGCCGGCCCCATACACCGGAAGCTCCGGCAGGTCGGCGGCGAAACCGACGTGCGGGCCGTCCGCCAGTTCGGGGAGCTGACCGCCGCGCAGGGTGTACCGGGCCCAGTAGACCTCCTTGCGGCGGGCGTCGGTGGCCACGAGGAATTCGGCGGGAGCCCCGGTGGACTCGGCCACTTCCAGGGCGATCGCATCAAGGCTCATGAGTCCGCGCAGAGGCTTGTTCCAGGCAAAGGCGAGGGTGCGTGCGGTGGCGATGCCGGAGCGCAGCCCGGTGAACGGGCCGGGGCCGACGCCGGTGACGATCAGGTCTATGTCCGCACTGCTGACGCCCGCACCAGCGAGCAGTTCTTCGATGCCCGGGGCCAGGACCTCCGCGTGGCTGCGGGTGTCCTCGGTGGCGAAGGAGTCCACCACGCCTTCCATGGCGTCGTCGGAGATGAGGGCGGCACTTGCCACGGCAGAGGTGTCGATGGCCAGGATCAGCATCAGTTGTTCTCCTCCGGAAGAGCTGGGGCCTCGTGAAGGGCGGGCGCCCCATCAAGGGCGGGCGCGAGGACATCGGGCACGGTGGCCCAGCGGGGGCCGAAGCCGCGGAACACGATGGTGCGGGGTTCGTCGTCCTCGTCGGTGTCGAAGTCCAGGACGGCGTCATCTGCTGAATCCGTGGGGGCCGCACCTGGCTGCCCGGCAGCGGCGGTTCCGCCAGCGAGCGAGCCGCCGACGGGCCGGTGGAGTTCGACGTCGAGGCGGCTTTCGGCGAGGTGTTCCACCCGGCCGCGGCCCCACTCCACAACCGTCACGGAGGTGTCCATGGTGTTCTCGAGGTCGATGTCGTCGATTTCAGCCGCAGATTCCAGGCGGTACGCATCCACGTGCACCAGGTCCGGCCCGCCCGGCCGCGGACCGTCGGCCAGGTTCGGGTGGATCCGCACCAGCACGAACGTGGGCGAGATGACCCCGGCCCGCACGCCCAGGCCTTCGGCGAGGCCCTGGGTGAATGTGGTTTTCCCCGCACCGAGTTCACCGGTGAGCACCAGCAGGTCCCCGGCCTCCAACACACGGCCCAGGGCCGCGCCGAGCGCGTGGGTGCCGTCCGCCGTCGGGATCCCGAGCGAGCGTTCCCAGAGCGCCCCGCTGTCCGGGTCAAGCGGGTTATCCAGGCTCACAGCGCGGCCCCTTCGGCCGGGACGAGCTCGTTGACATAGCTGCGCGGAACGCGCGGGCTGATACGGGTGACGATCTCGTAGTTGATGGTGCCGGCCGCCGCGGCCCAGTCGTCCGCCGTCGGGCCGCCATCGGCGCCGTCGCCGAACATGACCACTTCGGTGCCTGGCAGCGCGGCGGCCTGCTCCGGGTCGACGTCGCCGAAGTCCACCACCATCTGGTCCATCGCGATCCGCCCAACCACCGGGTAGCTGTTGCCGCCGATGCGCACCGGACCGCCGGTGGCCACCCGGGGAACACCGTCGGCGTAGCCGAGGGGAACCAGGCCCAGAGTGCTCTTGCCTGTAGTGCGGTAATGCAGTCCGTAGGAGACGCCCTGGCCGTCCGGGACGCGCTTGCAGTTGGAGAGCAGGGTGCGCACGGTCATGGCGGGGCGCAGGCCAAGCTCGGACGAGGGCTGGCCCTCGAACGGCGAGAGCCCGTACAGGCCCAGGCCCACCCGGACGAGGTCGAAGTGCGAGTCCGGCCGGGACAGCGCGGCCGGCGTGTTGGCGATGTGCCGGACCTCGGGGTCCACGCCGGAGTCCTCGGCCATGGCGATCGCCTCGCGGAAGACTTTGAGCTGCTCGTCGGTTTCGGGGCGGTGCGGCTCATCCGCCACGGCCAGGTGCGAGAAGATCCCCACCACGCGCAGCAGGCCGTTGTCCTGGTGCTCCATCGCCGTGCCGAGCAGCTTGTCCCAGTCCTCGATGGTGCAGCCGTTGCGGCCCAGGCCGGTGTCGACCTTCAGGTGGATGCGGGCCGGGCGTTCCTGCTCGCGGGCTGCGGCCACCACGGCGTCCAGTTCCCAGCCGGACACCCCGATGTCGATGCCGGCGGCCACGGCCGCGGCGAAGTTGCTTTCCCGGGTGTGCAGCCAGGCCAGCAGCGGCGCGTCGATGCCGGCGGCACGCAGCGCCAGGGCTTCAGAGATGTGGGCGACGCCGAGCCAGCGGGCACCGGCGTCGAGGGCCGCGCGGGCCACCTGGATGGCGCCGTGGCCGTAGGCGTCGGCCTTGACGACGGCCATGACGTTGGCCGGGGACGCGATGGCCACGAACTGCCGGACGTTGTGCCTGATGGCCTCAAGATCGATGACGGCGGATCGTTCCGAGACGGAGGGGGTGGGAAAGTCGGGGCGTCCGAATGCTTCGTAGCTCACCCATCGATTCTAATGCTGGCCCGGGAGCGCGCTTGACGGCGGACGCAGCGAGGACCGGCGCAGCGCCCCCTCGGGAACCCTGCTGACGATGCCTTCGAGGAAGGCGAAGCGCCTCAGCCACTGGCTGGACTGGCGCTCGGGCCGGGCGTTGGCCCGGTGCCACCAGTCGGAGATGTCCCCCCAGCCCGGGGCGGAGAAGGAACCGCCCAGTTCCTGCACCGAGAGCGAGGCGCAGAGGTTGGCGAAGCGCAGCCGGTCCCCCAGCGGCCAGCCGGCCAGGCAGCCCACGATGAACGCGGCCCCGAAGCAGTCCCCGGCCCCGGTGGGATCGTGGGCCGTCACGGGAAGCGCGGGCACCCACTCCTCCTCGCCGGTTTCGGAATCCACCGCCATGGCACCCTGGGCGCCCAAGGTCACCACCGCCACCGGGACCCGCTCCGCCAGCATGTACAGCGCGGACCACGGGTTGTCCGTTCCGGTGAAGGCCATGGCCTCGCGCTGGTTGGGCATGAAGGCATGGAAGTAGCCCAACTGCTCCAGCCGCCTCCCGGACCACGCACCGCTCGGGTCCCAGCCGGCGTCGCCGAAGACCTTCACCCCGGCCCGGTGCGCGGCCAGCACCCACGGTTCGGCTTCCTCGGCCAGGTCGGCGACGGCGGCAAGCGCCGGGGGCGGGGTGCCGATCAGTTCGGAGCCGCTCAACGGCGCGGGCAGGCCGTGGGTGACCATCGAGCGGTCCTGCTCGACGCACAGGGATACCGTGACCGGCGACGGCCAGCCTTCGAAGCGCCGGGACAGCGAAAGGTCCACTTCTTCCTGGCTTTCGAGGATCTTCCAGTTCAGCTCGCCGTAGCCGTCGTCGCCGAACGCGGCCGCGAGGCTCGTGTGCAGGCCGAGCCTGGCCGCGGCGATCGCCTGGTTCGCAATCCCGCCCGGGCAGCTGCCCATCCCCTGGCTCCACACCTCGGTGCCCGGCTCGGGGCGCTGACCCAGCCCCGTGAAAATGATGTCCTGGAAGACGGTGCCGCTCAGCAGCAGGTCGCAGCCGCCGTCGTCCGCTGCGCCCGGGCCTGGACTGGCGGGACGCACGGCGGCGAGCGGATCGAAACGTTCCCGGCCGTAGTGTTCCCGGTCCTTGTGTCCTACCGGTGCCTCCATGCACGGCAGACTACGCCGCCGCGGGAGGCAGGAGTAGTGTTTTCTCCGCAGGTGTTTAGTCGGGCGAGTGTGGTTCGCCGGCTGCGGCAGAACGTGTTTGGTGCAGGAGGTGTGGCGTGTCACTGATCCGCCGTGTGGCCTTCCTTTCCCTGCACACCTCCCCCATGGAACAGCCCGGAAGCGGCGACGCCGGCGGAATGAACGTCTACATCCGGAACCTGGCCGCGGCCCTCGCGGACGAGGGCGTGGAGGTGGAAATCTTCACCCGCTCGACCCTGGAGGGCCAACCCGCCGTCGAGCACCCGGCGCCGGGCGTATGTGTGCACAACGTGATCGCCGGGCCCGCCCGGAAGCTGCCGAAGGAGCACCTGCCCGAACTGCTGCACGACATGGTGGTCCAGGTCGAACGGATCCGGCAGCAGCAGCCGCACGGGCGCTACGACCTCGTCCACTCGCACTACTGGGTGTCCGGCGTGGCAGGGCTGGAGCTGTCCCGCATGTGGGGTGTTCCGCTGGTGCACACGATGCACACGATGGCGAAGGTGAAGAACCTGGTCCTGGACTCCGGCGAGCGCCCGGAGCCCCGGCGCCGCGAGGAAGGCGAGCAGCAGATCGTCGACGGCGCCGCCCGGCTGGTGGCCAACACCACAGCCGAGGCCGAGGAACTGGTGTCCCACTACGGCGCCGACTTCGACCGGATCGACGTTGCCCCGCCGGGTGTGGACCTGTCCGTCTTCACCCCCGCGTTCCGGAGCCGCTCCCGGCGCGATCTGGGAGTGCGGCCCGGGAGCTTCCATCTGCTCTTCGCCGGGCGGATCCAGCGGCTGAAGGGCCCCCAGGTGTTCCTGGCCGCCGTCGCGCTGCTGCGCAAGCGCCGCCCGGACATCGACCTCGAACTCACCGTCCTGGGCGCCCTGAGCGGGGCGAAGGACTTCAACCTGCGGTCCATCATCAGTGAAGCGGGACTGGACGACGTCGTCACGCACCGGCCGCCGGTGGACGCACCGGAGCTGGCGGGCTGGTTCCGTTCGGCCGATGTGGTGGTGATGCCGTCGTACAGCGAATCCTTCGGCCTGGTGGCCTTGGAAGCACAGGCGTGCGGCACCCCGGTGGTGGCGACGCAGGTGGGTGGACTGAGCCGGGCGGTGCAGCACGGGCGGACGGGCCTGCTGGTCAAAGGGCACGACCCTGCGGACTGGGCCGACGCCCTCGAGGCCCTTTACGACGACCCGCAGACCCGGCAGGACATGGGCCGCGCCGCCGCGGTCCACGCCGAGGACTTCGGCTGGCAGCGGACGGCGCTGCGCAGCCTGGACAGCTACCAGGCGGCTGTGGGCGGGCTGGTGCTGCCGGGGGCGTGAGTGTGGCTGCGCGGCTTCGGCGGCGCCGTCAGTACCGGCTGGTAGATTCCAGGCATAGCTGGAAAGCAGGCCGTTCCGGACCGGAAGGACAACGATGTCTGAAAGCAAGGCTCCTGGCAGCATGAGCGATCTCGAGATCGCGCTCAACGCGACGCTCCGGCCGATCGGGGAGATCGCCGCGGACGCCGGAATTCCGCCCGAAGCCCTGGAACTCTACGGCCCCTACAAGGCCAAGATCAATCCCGCGAAACTCATTCCGCAGCCCGGCAAGGCCCCAGGCAAGGTGGTGCTGGTTTCGGCGATGTCCCCCACCCCGGCCGGCGAAGGAAAGTCCACCACCACCGTGGGCCTGGCGGATTCGCTGGCCCGGGCCGGACACAAGGTGATGATCGCCCTGCGCGAACCGTCCCTCGGCCCGGTGCTGGGCATGAAGGGCGGCGCCACCGGGGGCGGCTATTCGCAGGTGCTGCCGATGGACGAAATCAACCTGCATTTCACCGGTGACTTCCACGCCATCACCTCGGCGAACAACGCCCTCATGGCGCTGGTGGACAACCACATCTTCCAGGGCAATGAACTGGGCATCGACCCCCGGCGGATGACCTTCAAGCGGGTCATGGACATGAACGACCGTTCCCTGCGTGAGGTAGTGATCGGGCTCGGCGGGCCAGTGCAGGGCGTGCCCCGGCAAGACGGCTTCGACATCACCGTGGCCTCCGAGATCATGGCCGTGTTCTGCCTGGCCCGGGACCTGGCCGACTTGCGCGAAAGGCTGGGCCGGATCACCTTCGGCTACCGGTTCGACCGCTCGCCCGTCACGGTGGCGGACCTCGGCGTCCAGGGCGCCTTGGCCCTGCTGCTCAAGGACGCCATCAAGCCGAACCTGGTGCAGACCATCGCCGGGACACCAGCCCTGGTGCACGGCGGGCCGTTCGCGAACATCGCCCACGGCTGCAATTCGCTCATCGCCACCGAAACCGCCCGCGAGCTCGCCGACATCGTGGTCACCGAGGCTGGCTTCGGCGCAGATCTCGGCGCGGAGAAGTTCATGGACATCAAGGCGCGGATCGGCGATGTGGCGCCGTCCGCCGTCGTGGTGGTGGCGACCATCCGGGCGCTGAAGATGCACGGCGGCGTCCCCAAGGAGCGGCTCACGGAGCCCAACCCCGAGGCCCTCGCGGCCGGCGTCGAGAACCTGCGCAGGCACCTGCACAACGTGGAAAAGTTCGGGATCACGCCCGTGGTGTCAATCAACCGCTTCGGCACGGACACCGCCGGGGAACTTGGGTGGCTCCTGGACTGGTGTGCCCGCGAAGGCGTCCAGGCCGCCGTCGCCGATGTTTGGGGTCGCGGCGGCGGGGGCGACGGCGGTGATGAGCTCGCGGCGAAGGTCGCCGCCGCGATCGCGGCGCCGTCGTCGTTCCGGCACCTGTACCCGCTGGAACTGTCCGTGGAGGACAAGATCCGCACGATCGCGCAGGAAATCTATGGGGCCGACGGGGTCGAGTTTTCTGTTCCTGCACAGAAGCGACTGGCGGACATCCGGAAGAACGGCTGGGCGGGCCTGCCCGTGTGCATGGCGAAGACCCAGTACTCCTTCACGGACGACGCCAGCGTCCTTGGCGCGCCCAAGGGGTTCACGATCCGCGTCCGGGACCTCATCCCGAAGACCGGGGCCGGATTCATAGTGGCCCTGACCGGCGCGGTGATGACGATGCCGGGCCTGCCGAAGGAGCCTGCGGCGATGCGGATGGACGTGGACGCGGACGGGAATGCGGTCGGGTTGTTCTGAGTTCGGGTTGTTCTGAGGCCGGGGGCTTTGGGGTCGGGGGCCGGG